>DASXVX010000010.1:0-105859 GCA_036504075.1 Symbiobacteriaceae bacterium
CTGCTACAATCGGACAAGGGTCAGTACCTCCGGTGGTGAAGTGGTTGCTAGACACTTCCATTTAACCACCTGGTACTGACCCTTTTCAATGTTCACGCAAACCGCGTGAACCTTCCCATTTTGCTGATGCTACAACCCTGCCGCCAGGCGGGGGTCTTCGGTACGCTAACCCTGTAGCTTCTGCCGCAGCACGTCAAACTCCTCAGCCGTAATCTCACCCTTGGCCAGCCGCAGGCGGAGCGTTTGCATGGCCTCGGATTCGGCGCCCGGAGAGCGCTTGAAGACCCAGTATCCCAGGGCGATCAGCCCTGCGACCAGCAGGAGGTTGACCGCCATGCCGACCCAGTTCCAGCCGCCGTATCCGTAGTACCCGTGCATGTTGCGCCCATGCCGATCCCTCCCATCAGAAAGCCGCCGGCGATCGGAAGCAGCAGCAGCCCGATCAGGATGGCCGGCCACGCCCCGGTGCGGCGACTGCCATCCCGGTCTCCGACCAGGGCCAGCACTAGCAGGAGCGGCACAATCCACATGAACATCATGGTTTCTTCCTCCTCTCGGAGCGCCTACCGGTTAGCCGAAGGAGCGGCGAAGCCGCCCATCATGCCAGAGCCGCTCATCATACCCGAGCCGCTCATCATACCCGAGCCGCTCATCATGCCGGACATCTGCCCGGTCAGGCAGGACTCCAGGTTCTTCTCCATGAAGGCCAGCAACTGCCCGGACTGTTCCCGGGTGATGCGGTTCTCCGCCACCTGCTGCTCAAGGAAAGCCTGCATGCTCTTCGTCATCGCCGCCCGAACTTCACCGAGGTCGACCTTCTGCTCGGTCGCCAGGACTGCCAGGCTCTTGCCGCCGGCCATGGCAGCGGTCAGTTCGTCGGGAGTCATTCCCAGCGCCTGGGCCACGTCGGTCACCATCTGCGTGTGCATCGCCGGCATCTGGCTCATGAGGGGCATCATCACGTTATGCATCGTGGCCATGTCGCCGCTCGATCCCCGCATCATTCCGTATCCGAAGCCCCGGTTTCCCCCGTCCGCCGCCAGGGCCGGCATCGTGAAAGCCAGCCCGGTAATCGCCAACGCAGCCGCCCCGCTCAGGATCCACTTGGTCGTCTTGGTCATGGTAAGAGCACTCCTTTGTTTCGTGTGTTAAGGTCTGTTGACGTTCTTCATAGCGCCCTTACGTTGACGGATTTATAATCTGCTTTGGAGTTTCTTTGGAGATTTCATTGCCGGGGAGGAACGGCCACATGGCGGGTGAGCGGATTCTCATTGTTGATGACGACCAGGCCCTCCGACAGGTGATCGATGAATATTTGCGGAGCGAGGGATTCGGCACCCTCCAGGCTGCCGACGGTTCGCAGGCGCTGCTGCTGTGGCAGGAGCGTCACCCCGATCTGCTGGTGCTGGACTGGATGCTGCCCAAACAGAGTGGGCTTGACGTGGCCCGCCACATCCGGCAGCACGGAAAGACGCCCATTATCATGCTGACGGCCCGGAGTGAGGAAGCTGACATGGTGGTGGGACTGGAGGTGGGAGCCGACGATTACCTCACCAAGCCCTTTCGCATGCGGGAGCTGGTGGCCCGCATTCGGGCCGTCCTGCGCCGCTCCAGGCCGGATGAGGACGATGAGGAAGTCCTGACCTTCGGCGACTTCACCATCGACCTGACTGCCTTCACCGTGCACCGTGGCGGGAAGCCGGTTGCTTTGACCACGACGGAGTTCAAGGTGCTTGCGGTGCTGGCCCGCAACCCGAACCGGGTCTTCTCCCGGCTCCACCTGATGGAAAAGGCGGCCGGAGACTACTACGAAGGATTCGAGCGAACCGTGGACAGCCACATCAGCCACTTGCGGGCAAAGTTGGGGGATGACTCGCTCATTCAGACTGTGAAGGGCGTTGGCTTCAAGCTGGTGCTGCCTGGGAGGTGAGGAGCAGTGACGCTGAAAGGGAGACTGACGTGGGCTTTTCTGGCCGTGGCCGCTGTGGCTCTGGCCCTGGCGTTTCTCGGGCTCAACGTGGGGATGTATGCCACCATGATGGGCCTGAACGGCGGCGGCATGATGAGCCATGTCGAGATGATGGCGGGCGAAGGGTGGCTGGCCAGCACCATCCGCTGGAGCCTGTGGTCCAGCTTGGCCGCCCTGGCCCTCGCCGGGGTCACCGGGTTGTGGACGGCGGGGCGGATTACCCGCTCCCTCCAACACCTCCGCGACGCAGCGCAGGAGTTGGACCTTCGTGATCTGTCCCGGCGCGTGCCCGTTGACGGGCGCGATGAAATTGCCGATGTGGCCCGAGCTTTCAATCGGATGTGTGACCGGTTGGAAGCCGAAGAGCGGTCCCGGCGTCAGCTGCTGGCCGACGTGGCTCACGAGTTGAGGCACCCGCTGGCGGTGATGCAGGGACGGTTGGATCTTATTCAGGACGGCAAGGTGCCGGCGGACGCAGTGTCGCTGCTGCCGCTCGAAGACGAGGTCATTCGCCTGACCCGGCTGGTGGGCGACCTGCGAGACCTTAGCCTGGCGGAAGTCGGGCGCCTGTCGCTGCGTGTGGCCGACGTCGACATCGGGGCGATGCTCACCGGGCTTTGCGCCGGCCTTGAGCCGGTCGCCGCCGAGCGCGGAATCTCGTTGGCGGCCGAAGTGGCTCCTTCCCTGCCGACGGTGCCGGCCGACCCGGACCGGATCCGCCAAGTATTCGCGAACCTGCTGGCGAACGCACTGCAGTACGCCCAGCCGGGAGGCCACATCGGGGTTCGGGCCGAACACGTCCAGGGAAGCATTTCCATCCAGGTCTGGGACGACGGGCCCGGAATCGAACCGGAGGATCTTCCGCACATTTTCGACCGCTTCTACCGGGCCGAGAAGTCCCGTTCGCGTGAACGCGGCGGCAGCGGGCTCGGACTTGCCATCGTACGCAGTCTCGTTGAACTTCATCACGGCCGGGTAACGGTGGACAGTGCGCCGGGCCGGGGGACCTGCTTCACGGTCTTGCTGCCGGTCGGCGAGAATCCGGCTCAGGAAGGCAGGTCACCGACTACGGCACGGTACAGCGAAACGGGCCCAAATACGGTTGCATAGCGCCTGGTCTCTTCCACCCATCCCCTGGTTGAATCGTGCAGGGATCGGGGTCTGTCCACAGAAACATGCCGGCACCCTCACCGTGGGCTCTGTTGTCGGGCCGAAGAGGCTCGCACAATTCTGGAGGCCGCAAAACTACGTATCTACGAAGTGGGCGCAGTTGTGAAGAACGTGCGTGCCTGCAGCTTCTGCCAGGGGGACGAAGCCGAGGGATATGCCACGGCTCTTGCCCTTGACCAGGCGATTGCCGGCTTGCCGGTGCCTTTCCCCCTGCGGGTTGCGTACTCCGGCTGTCCCAACGGGTGCGCTGAGCCACTCATGCAGGACATCGGCGTGGTCAAGTCCGGCAACAGGTACGACATTTATGCGGGGGGACGCGCAACAGGAGTCAATCCCCGGCCTGGGCGGCGGGTGGCCCAGTCTCTTTCCGACCACCAGGTGGTCACCGCGGTTGGGCGTCTGATTCATTTCTACCAGCAACAAGCCAACAAGCGGGAGCGTTTTTGGCAGTTTGTGGACCAGGTCGGCTCAGAGGCGCTTATCCGGGCGGCTGAATCAGATGAATAACATTCGGCCGGCGGGAGACACCCGCCGGCCGAACGCCGTGAAGGGCCATTTGTCCTCTGGTAAACAGGCTGCGCCGCCCCCCGTATGGAAGTGGGGGGAAAGCCGTTGGAGGAGGTCCCCTGATGCAAGTACGCCTTATCACTGGCCATCGCTGTGGCGGGTGTGGTACTGAACGCAGCTTCGATCCTTCGGTACCGGAGCATGGTACCGCACGATCATGCCATGACTGCCGCCATGGTCGTTGGCATGGCCGCGGGACTGCAGGTGGGCATTGTCGCCGGCGTTCTGGGGTCGACGGACCTGTGGGTTCCGACCGCCTTCGGAGCCGTTGGAGGCGCTGCCGCAGGTGTGGCAGTTGGCTACTGGGCAGGCCTGATGACACTGTTGGAGGGCCTGATGAGTGGCGTCATGGGCGGAGCCATGGGGGCGATGATGGGCGGCATGATGCCAGGCAGAGCCGGACCTCTCCTGGCGTCGGCCATCGTGTTTACGACCATTACCAGTGCGCTGGCGGTCGTGCTCGCCATCCGGGGCTCTCAAGGCGACCACGGAGACCACGGAGACCACGGGGATCACGGAGAGCAGCGTGTGGGGATGGGCCTTGGGTCCCGGTCTGTTTGGGTGACCATCGCGGCGGCAGTCGTGACTGGAGTCGTTGCCTGGTTCGCCCTCGGTCCACTGGTTCATCGGATGCCCCTGGACGACGGCCACCTCCATTCGCCTTCTGTCGAAGTAGCGTTGGATACAGGAGACTTCCAGTTCACACCCGCCGAGGTGACGCTTACCGTCGGGCAGCCCGTACGCCTGAAGGTGAAGAATGGCGGAGTCCAGGAGCACGATCTGACCATCCCCGGTCTCGAATACCGATCGCTGGCCCGCAAGGACAGCCGTGCCGAGCCTTTTGGTCTTCACGTCTTTGTGCGCCCGGGGGAGTTGGGTGAACTGGAGTTTGTCCCGCTGCGGCCTGGCGTGTACGAAGGCTATTGCAGCGTACCTGGCCACAAGGATCTGGGGATGGTCCTAAAAGTAAGAGTAGTTGGCCCGGGAACGCAGTAAGGGCCGCCCAGAGGAGAAAACCGCCACGAGTCAACGACAGGAGCGTTGTCTCGTGGCGATTCTTGTGTCGTCGTCGGACTCGGAACGATCGACAGGCCGCGGGTTGTGGCGAACGGTGTGCTTCGATATACGGCCAACCAACCTTTCCAGTGGTACGATCAGGATGTGGCCTGCGCCTATCATACAGAGGAGGCCAAGGATGGGAGCCCAGACCGTAACGTACCCGGCGACCGCGTTGTTCGTGAGGGGAGACCCGCTGAAGCCCATCCACGCCAGGAGCAGGCAGCACAATCCCAGTAGCACAGCAGCTACAGCCAGCACCTGGTCCCAGTACTTCATCGGGGCACCCCTCTCTACGACATTCGCGGACGGCGCTTGTCAGTGGCAGGCGGGTTTGCTGTTCCCTTGCTTGGGTACCTGTCCCTGGGGCGGTTCGGTGCCGCCGTCATGGTTGTGCGCCCCGTGCCCCCTGTGCATGAAAAGGTGCATCAGTGGGCAGAGCAGGAACACTGCATAGTTGAGGAGGTTTCGGTATCCGTTGATCCAAAGCAGATAGCCGCCGACCATCAGAAGCAGGGCGCAGCCCACGTACACAATCCAGCGCTTCGGCATTTGCAGCGCCTCCTTGTTTGACTGTCATCGTAATCCCATCGTACGCCCCAGCTGTGGGGAATCTGTGAAGAGTTCCGCCGCCAGATCGTCCGGTGTTCTCGCGTTCCGGGCGTTCTCATGAACTGGGCGCACGCAGGCGAAACCAGAACGTCGAGCCCGTCCCCAGTTCGCTGTCAACCCCGACCTCTCCGTCATGAGCCCTGACAATGGTCCTCACAATGGCGAGCCCGAGCCCTCGTCCCGAACTGTGGCGTTTGTGGAACCGCTCGAAGATCAGTGGTAGTTGATCCGCGTCAATGCCGGGACCTGAATCAGTCACGTTCACCTGAACGGAGCCGGCGTCTTCCCAAGCGGTTACCCGTAGAAGACCTCCCGCTTCCGTGTACCTGAGGCCGTTGTCCAGCAGGTTCACCACCACCTGCTGCATCCGGCCCCCGTCGGCCCGCACGAGCGGCAAACCTGGCGGGACGTCGGCTTCGACCCTGACGCCTTTCTGTTCCGCAATGAGGCTGATGGCAGCCACCGCCTGCTCGATTGGGAGGCTGATATCGAGCGCGACCATGTTGAACGACATCTGACCTTCTTCCATCTGGGCAAGGTCCAGTAGATCGTCCACAAGGCGGCCCAGACGCACCGACTCCTCCTGTACGATGCGCAAGTATCTCTCCCGTTCCTCGGCATCTCCCACCAGCCCCTCCGCCACAGCCTGGGCGTACCCGCGAATGTAGGAGAGCGGTGTTCTCAGCTCATGAGCGACATTGGCCAGGAACTCTCGCCGGCGCCTTTCGTAGCCCTCGAGCTGGGTGGTCATCTGGTTGACGGCCGTCGCCAGCCTGCCGAGTTCGTCTCGCGACTGCCACTCTACCCGCGTGGCAAAATCGCCTCGGGCAATGTGTGTCGTCGCCTGTTCGATGGCAATGACCGGACGGAGTACCGAGCGGGAGAGCATGAGCGCCAGCCCGGTCCCCAGGAGCAGTGTGCCTGCGAAGGCAAGCCACAGATAGCGTCTGGCCTGGCTGAGCGAACGCTGTACCGGTTCGGCCGGGGCAATCAGCACGACCGCTCCCCGTCCGCCGGGGATTGCTACGGCCGTAATGATCACCTGACGCCCGTCACTTACCAGCGCCTGCCCGGTGAACGGCATGCCCGTCTCCACCACAGCCACCGCCTGCGGGGGTGGAACCATGGCCGAGCTGCCTTCGAAATGCCGTGGCTGGCCGCTCGCGCCGAGTACAAGCACTTCGCCCCCGACCATCTGCCCCATCATTCCCGCGACGCCCAGGGCCTCATCGCTGCCCGCCAGCATGTGGGCCAGTTGGTCGCTGTGATAGATCAGGGGCTCCGTTACCTGCTGGGCGTAAAAATCACCGAGGAGCTTGTCCAGGGCCAGTTCAAGGGGAATGACGACAACCAGAATCAGACACGTAAAGGCGAGCCAGAGCTTCGCTACGATGTTAAGCCTTCGCATCCGCTTCCTCCACAAAGCGGTAGCCCACACCCCATACGGTGGCGATCATACCCGCACCGTCGCCGAGCTTCTCCCGCAGGTTTTTGATGTGGCTGTCGACCGTCCGGAAGTCGCCCTCATAGTCAGAACCCCACACGCGGTCCAGCAGTCGGTCCCGCGGAAAGACCTGGCCAGGGTATGCTGCCAGCAGCGTCAGGAGGTCAAACTCCCTGGGCGTGAGCGGTACAGCCCGATTCGTCCAGGTAACCGTTCGCTCAGCGGGGTGGATCAACAATGCACCACGCCGGATCACCGTCTGCCCTTCGGCCGGCCCCCCGGCACGCCGCAGGTGCGCTTCGACCCGGGCCACCAGTTCGCGCCCGTCGAAGGGCTTGGCCATGTAATCGTCGGCGCCGAGCCGCAGACCATGAACCCGGTCAGGCACCTCGCCGCGAGCGGTCAACATGATTACTGGAATGGAAGATTCCGCGCGAATTCGCTCTAAAGTGGCCCAGCCATCTAGCTTCGGCATCATCACGTCGAGGATGACGAGATCAGGCTCTGCAGTGCTCAACTGCTTGAGGGCCTCCAGTCCATCCCGGGCCTCGTTCACCGTGTACTCGGCTTGCAGATAGAGCCGAATCAGTTCCCGCATGCGGGGTTCATCGTCGACCACGAGAATCGTCCGCTTTGGCATGGTTCGGCCTCCTAAGTCCGTCTGGGGGTCAGCAGGATGGCGGCGAGTCCCACACTCTCATCACGGTCGTAGCAACGACCTCGCGCACGACGCTCGACCAGATGACGCTGAACGGGGGCAGAGTTTCCTCGGCGGGCATTCCCACGGCCTGCAACCCTTCCTGACCAGCAAGCAGCAACGCCCGCCGCAGATGGAATCCGTTCGTGATGATAACTACGGGCCCTTCAAGCCCTCTCTGCCTGAGAAGTGCCGTACTAAACCGGATATTCAGTCGGGTGGAGCACGATCGCTCTTCCGGGAGAATGACGTCCGGCGAGATGCCCTGTTCCAGCAGGTACCGCCGGCCGGCGGCGGCTTCGGGCGGCGTGCCTCCGCCACTGATGATGATTCCCGACACCTGTCCGCGACGGTAGAGTTCCGCGGCCCGGTCAAGCCTCTGCCGGAAGTGTAGGCCCGGATGCCCTTGTTCCAGATGGTCACCCAGAACCAGAGCCGTTGAGCCCCGAACCACCACCGGGCCTTGCTCTACCACGTCCAGAATGGCGGCGGCCTGGGTGATCACATATGTGGCGACTGCAGCAGTGACGCCGAGCAGAGCCACCCGTACCCAAGTCTTGCGTACCACGCACGCTCTCCTTTCCTGGATCTGCAGCATATGGGTCCATTCGATTATCCACGGATACGGGGCAGGGGTTGATATCTGCCACCGCCAGCATACCCTCCACCTGTGTGGAGTCTGTGAAAGTAACGCGTTCCGTTCACGAAACGAAAGATCGCCTGCGGCGATTGCCCGCAGGCGGTCTTAACCTCCACGCCTCTATTCGCCGCGTCGGATGACCCGGCCCGGCCGCCCGCGCAGGCGTTTCCCACCCTCAACGGCCAGGCGGCCGTTGACGATGACGTGGACGATGACGTGGACGATGACGTGGACGATGCCCGCTGGGCATTCCTGGGGCGTCAACCAGGTGGTGCGATCGGCCACGGTTTTGGGGTCGAAGACGACAAGGTCGGCATAGTGGACAATTGCGGCCGCCGGCAGCCACTGTGCCAGACCCAAAACATCATGCTAGTTTGGTCACAATTTCTCCATTAATGTTTGGTAGTCTGGTCGGAGAGCAATCGATCTGACCGTGAGGAGGTAGCGAAGTGAAGCGGTGGATGGTGGCCCTTGTGGCATCTCTGGTGGTGGGGGTTATCGCCGGATGTTCAAGTGCCGGTGGTGTTCAGACAGTGACCGTATCTGCAAAGGATCTGGCCTTTGATGCCAAGGAATTGACTGTGCAGAAGGGTCAGCCGGTAAAGCTGGTCTTCAATAACGGCGACACGCAGTTGCACGACTTCTCTGTTGACAAGATTCCGGCCGACGTCAAGACCCATACCGAAGGGCACGACATGGGTGCGAAGAAGCCCGACCTGCACGTGAGTGCCGACGCCGGAAAGAGCGGTACGGTCGAGTTTACGCCCAAGGAGGCTGGAATCTACACGTTCTACTGCACCGTGGCAGGCCACAAGGACGCCGGGATGGTCGGCAAGCTGATCGTCAAGTAGTTGGGAGGAGTAGAGCGGCAGCCCGCCTGACAGCGGCGCCCATCCCAAAAGGGGATTGGGCGCCGCTCACGCTGATCCGAGGACCCGCTTGCGCTTCATATGGTTGCACTACTGGTACATTTCAAGCGGGCGCAGGCAGTGTGAAGGTGAACCGACTGCCCCGTCCCAACTCACTTTCTGCCCGAATGTGCCCGCCATGGGCCTCTACAATGCCCCGGGCGATGGCAAGCCCCAGCCCGGACCCTCCGCCGGCCCGAGAGCGCGACTTGTCGCTCCGGTAGAACCGATCAAAGACGTGCGGCAGGTCCGCCGGGTCAATCCCTTCGCCGGTGTCGGTCACCGTAAATTCGACGCCGTTCGCAGTGGCCGACAAGGACAGGGTGATTTCGCCTCCTTGGGCGGTGTGCCGGAGAGCGTTGCCCAGGAGGTTCAGGAGCACTTGCTTGAGGCGGTCGGCATCGCCCTGGAGTGGCGGCAGGTCACGGCCGATGCGACAGGCGAATACCACGCCCTTCTCGACCGCGGCCGGCCGGAAGAACACAGCAGATGCTTCTGCCAAATCGTCCGGCCGGAGCGTTTCTCTGCGCAGCGGCAACTGCCCGGCGTCGGCCAAACTGAGGGCCTGCAGGTCGTCTAGCAGACGGGAGAGACGGAGGATCTCGTCGTGCATGGGCAGGATGGTCTCGGGGTCCGGCTCGATCACGCCGTCCTGAAGGGCTTCAAACTGCCCCCGCAGGATGGCCACCGGCGTCCGCAGTTCGTGGGCGATATCGGCCACCAGTGCCTTCCGCAGCCCTTCTTGCCGTTCCAGTTGCTCGGCCATGTGGTTGAAGGCCCCGGCGACCACCGCCAGTTCATCCCGACCCGAAATGGTCACCCGGGCGGTCAGTTCGTGGCTGGCCAGCCGTCCTGCGGCAGCACTAAGACCCTCCAGCGGCCGGGTGGTCCGGCGCGACAGTCCGTACCCCAGCAGGCCGGCTGCAGCAGCAGCAACCAGACTGCCCCAGACCGCTGATGAGACCACCCGGCGGGTGAAGTCACGGTCGACTTCGGAGAGCGGCGGAACGGCCGGCCGGTCGATCACCAGCGTCGCCTCCGGGCGGCCTCCGGCCATGATCGGCACACCGCCGGACAGTTCGGCAGGTGTTACTGGAGCGCCAGGCGATTCGGCCGTGTCTACCAGGGTGCGCCCGTCGGGGCCGACCAGCCGGACGCGGCGGGCGCCCAGGTCCATCAGCGCGACCATGCCCGACATGACCCCGGTGTGCAGGCTGGCATTGCTGTGCATGGTGGCCATGTCCGGCATGGGAGCGTCGTGGGCTGGCTTCAGCAATTCCCCGACACCTTCCCAGGACCCGCGGAGGGAGTAGTAGGTAGCCAGGAATTCCTGCACTTCAGCGACACGGCGATCACCCTGCTGTGTACGGTATCCCTGGAAGTGGTCCCGGGCCGTCCATAGAATCCCGGCGGCCGTGACCGTGCCTGCTACGAGTGCGATGGTGATGAAGGCCAGGGCGAGTCTAAGTCGGATCGTCACGTCGATTCCCCCCGTACAAACTTGTAGCCGATGCCGTGGACGGTCAGTATCCAGCGGGGGGCGGACGGTTCGGGCTCGACCTTCTTTCGGATGTTGCTGATGTGGGTGTCAATGGATCGCTCGTACCCTTCGTAGTAGCTGCCCAGCGCGATCTCCATCAACTGCAGCCGGGAGAAGATGCGTCCCGGGCGGCGGGCCAGCGTACTGAGCAGCTTGAACTCGGTGGGGGTCAGGGACACCGGTTTGCCGTCTACGAAGACCTCATACCCGCCGAAATCGATGACGAGGGAGCCGAATGCGACTTTGTCCTCCTGCTGGGAGCCGGTACCCTGGTCTCGGGTCCGGCGCAGCACCGTCCGGATGCGGGCGGCCAGTTCCCGGACGCTGAAGGGCTTCGTCAGGTAGTCATCAGCGCCAAGCTCCAGGCCCAGCAGTTTGTCCACTTCGTCGGCCCGCGCGGTGAGCATGATCACCGGCGTCTTCCCTCTGGCCCTGATCTCGCGGCAGACTGCCCAGCCGTCTCGCCCCGGGAGCATGATATCCAGCACCACCAGGTCTGGCTCGTGACTTTTCACCAGGTCCGTCGCCGTGTTACCGTCGGCCGCGGCCAAAACCTGAAAGCCCTCTGCCTCCAGATACTGGCGGAGGGTGGTCGTGATGCCCGACTCGTCGTCTACTACCAGGATCAGTTCACCGGCCATGGTTGCAGCCCCCTTGAGACGCCGAGGGGCGCAGGCGGTTCGCCGTGCGCCCCGTTTGACTTTCTATGCCGTCGTGCCCGAGTCGTCCGCGCTGCCGTGGCATCCGCCGCTACCGCCCATGGGGCCGCCGTCAAACATGGTGACGAAGTCGACGCCGTTCATCTGCTTGAGCATCTGGTCGGCTTGCTCCCGGGTCACCGTACCGGCTTTGACCAGGTCATCCAGCGCGGCCTGGTGTGCGGACAAAACCGCCGAGTTGATCTTCGCCACATCGATGTCCTTCTCCTTGGCCAAGTCGGCGAGCTTCCGGCCGTCCTTCACGGCTTTGGACAGGTCATCCGCCGAGATGCCCAGGGTGCTTGCCACGGCGTCCAGGGCTCTTTGATACATGCCGCTCATGGCGCTGTGCATCTGGCCCATGTTGCCGTTCATCATTCCGCCCATGCCACCGGACATCATGCCACCCGACATCATGCCACCGGACATCATGCCACCCGACATCATGCCCGTCGCCGTGGGCGACTTGGTGGCCGGTGCCGCCTGCAGAGGAGCGGGGAGAACGTAGACCACTGCCGCCACGGCGCCCACCATCGCTGCACCAAGGGTGATCCGTTTCCAAAGGTCGGTCATCTGAAGCGCCTCCTTGTTTGAGTATCTGGTTCCAGCTTAACGCCGGTACGTCCAGAAACCTTGGAGCGAATGTTAAGGTTTTGTCAAGAGGCTGCTTACTGGGGGCCGAGCCGGCGAGTGATCGACCGGGTTCCTCTCTGCACCGGTCGCCTGCTCTTCAGGCGTGGCCAGAGCCGTGGGTGGCATAGTCACGCTTTTCGACATGGCGAGGATGGAAGTCCTGGAGGTGTCGCCCGTTCGGTATCTTCTGCCCGTAAGGGTCCAGGGCATCGATCTCCGGATCGGTCAGGCGGTCCCGGTACCGCCGCACGTGGTACGGTCCCTCCGAGACGATGGATCAACTAAGCGATGAACTCCCAGTTGACGTCCCGCCTGCCCGGAACCGACAGGTCCACGCCAATGCGGGCTCCGGCTGCGCCTGCCAGGTGCTATGGCGAAATCACCGGGCAGGCTCTACCGGAAGCCGCGGTCTGATAGGCGGGAATTTAGCTTAAGGAACAGAGTTGACCAGCCACGTATGGTTGCGACCGGCCTGTTTCGCTGCATAGAGGGCTCGATCCGCCGCAGCGAACAGATCCTCAACCGAGTCTGCATCCCCCGGAAAGGCCGCAACACCGACGCTGATTGTGACGTGAAGCGTCCGATTACCAGCAACTTGGATGTCGGCGGTTGAAACGTTCATTCTGATTCGGTCGCCAATGTCAACCGCCTCCAAGCTGGTCGTGTTCGGGAGCACTACGGCAAACTCCTCGCCTCCGGTACGGAACACAGAGTCCGTTGATCGGACCGCCTGCAGAATCTGATGCGCTACGGCCTGGAGCACCCGATCTCCTAGGGGGTGGCCGTAAGTATCGTTGACGGTCTTGAACCGGTCGAGGTCGAGCATGAGCAGGACAAGGGGTTCGTTCCGGCCGCGCGCACAGTCGATTCTGGCTCTTAGCACGGCGTCGAATTCTCGGCGGTTATACAAGTCTGTCAGTGGATCGCGAACCGACCGCTCCTTCCACTTTGCCTGCGTCCGCATGATCCTCATGAGGCTGAAGGCGCCTGCGGCGAGGATAACGCCAAGAACGGCCCCAAAGGTGAACGTGATCTGCTGACCGGTACGGTGACTGGAAGTCTGTTGCCGGGTCATGCTCTCATGGTCGAGTCGGTGGATGGACTGTACGATCAGGAGGCTTCTGTCCAGGTGCTCCCTGACCGCATTCCATTGCTCCGCATTCGACGGACCCGCCACGTTCGGTGAGGCCAAAGTGGTTTTCGCGAACTGCTTCCACTCCGCCCGTGCCAATCGCAGTTGTTCCTGTTCCACGGACGGGTGGGTCGACAGTGCCCTTTCGAAAGCCTCGGTTACCCGTGGGGCCTCCTCTTCGAAGCGCACTCTGAGCTGGACTTGATTCTCCATAAGCAAATCATGAGCAGTCTCTGCAGCTTGGGTGAGCTCACTCTGCAGTGCTTCTGTCGAATCCAGGCGGAGATGTACTTCGCTCGCAGCGGTCTCGCCACTCTGCATGATCTGACTTGCCAACAGAATGGCCCCGACGCCCAGTGTGACCAGTAGCGCGATTACTACAGCGATGCTCACGTTGGGGGCGTTTTTGAGCAGTGTGAAGCGTGGTTGGGAGTTCTTCATGTGCGCAACCTCCGGTTCGTTCGCCAGGAGTTTACGGTGCTCTGAAGGTGGGATGAACGTTCGACTACCATCAGAATATAGCAGATGTGTGTTGAGATATTGGAGGGGAGTTTAAGATTTTGTCAAGATGAAGCGAGTGAAGCACCGGGCGCCAGGGGTGGAGGTTCCCAGTTGCCCGACAGCCAAAGGAGCCCACGGCCTCAAGGTGGGGCGGCGGTCGGCGATCACCGTCCCTGAGCCGGGGGCGAATCGACGAAGGCACAGGGGTTCCATTTCGGTGACTGTAGCGGTCTGGCTTGTTGGCCGCTCACGCTGGCTCTGAGCGAAAACCCTGAGGACTTTCATTGCGAAGCACTCCCGAGAAGGAATTACGAGAAGGGCAGCAGAATGATCAAGTTGGGAATTTAACGATAAGTCAGTCAACATCAAGGGTTCTTACAAGCCAGCTGGGAACTGCAGGTGCAGCGCAGAAGAATTGCGGATGCGCCAATCAAACCAGGGCGAAGTGGGCATTCTAGGCAGGGTACAGCGGAAAGGGAGGACAGTAAGTTGAAGCTCAGCACTCGGAACCAGCTCAAGGCAACCGTAAAATCGATCGAGACGGCCGGGCTGATGTCGAAAGTGGTCCTGGATGTGGGTGGCCAGACCATTACGTCGATGATCACTGCTGATGCGGTTACCGAATTGGAACTGAAGGCCGGCGATCACGTGGCGGCCATGGTCAAGTCAACATCCGTCATGGTTGCAAAGTGAAGAAGGTCCATCCGAGGGAAGCTGGCGGCGCCAGCTTCCCTTTTTGCTTGTGTGCCCGGCACGGGCACTGACTCGGGGGTGAAAGTCCCCTGTGGCAGCGGCGCGGTGTTTGGATGACACGGCGGCCGGGCAACCCGGCCCTCTTCTCGATTTCGGATGGAGTTTTGTGTTACGTGCCCGCCTGTCCGAACGCACATCGTATAGTCCCTTCGGTCAACTTCCGCCCCGACGTACCGGTGGATGAAACCGGGCGGGAACTGGCATTGACCGCCCGGGCTCATTCGACCGCCCGGTCTCGTTATTGACCCGATCCCGGAAAACTCCTCCTCCCATTGGGGGATGGTGCTTCCCTGGCCAAGGGTGCCGGCGTGCCGAAACGCCTTTATTCCGTTTGGCGCGACAGCTGTCTCAGGGTGTTTTTCGACCCGACCGGAAAGGGCACCGGTCGTAAGGGTAAGGTTTCAGGCGGAACTTCGGACAGGTGTCTGACACAGTTGTTCCATACCGTGGAACGACTGTGAGCCGGCTTTCCGGAGTTCTTGGTTTGCCAGACGGCCGGTGGCGAAGCCTCATCCATTTGACGGAGTCATGCTTCCCTCCTGCTGAAGTAGCCCGACCGTGGCGGCGGAGCCAGGCAGCGACCCTAATCGGCCACTTCTCCAGCCCGCCGGATTTAACAAAGCAGCACCAACTCCCTCCTGTTGAATGGGCGCCTCAGGTGGATAGGCAGTGTCAACACTCCGGCTGTACCATGAAGCCGTTGATCGATCGACGACGTAAATTCCACAGGTCGACACGTTCTATGCCGTTCCGAATCGATCTGGAGTCGACAGGTGAAAGGCACCATGCGAATGGACGGTGGGGCTATGCGGGTCCGCCTGTACGGATTCTTACGGGAAACGGTCAAGACAGCTTGGGTGACGGTGGCAGTGGACACGGGGGATACCGTCGGCACCGCCTTGCAGCGCCTGGTGAAGCAGTACCCGCGCCTGGCGGACCAGGTTTTCGAGCGCCCCGGCGTGCTGCGGCTCTACATGCTGATCGCCGTGAACGGCCGGGACGTGCGTGACGCCCTGGGCCTGGAGACGCAGGTAGCACCGGAAGACGAAATGGCGGTGTTTCCGCCCAGCGCCGGGGGATAGCAGGCCCCGGGGGGCAATCGGGTCGGGTGCAAAAGGGCGCTGGTATCCATGCACCCATGGTGCTGTGATAGGGTATCGGACCAGTTGTTTGATCTTGTTGACCACGTATCAGGAGGTGCCCAGGGTGACCAAGATGCTCGTGATCTCGCCTGAGGTCTGTACCGGTTGCCGCACTTGTGAAGTGACATGTTCACTCGCCCATGAGGCGAAATTCAGTCCCAACGTCTCGCGTGTTACGGTGTACTCCTGGGAAGAGGAAGGGATTTCGGTCCCGATGATGTGCGTGCAGTGTGAGGACGCCTTCTGCCAGAACGTCTGCCCCACCCATGCCATCACCCGGGACAGCGCGACCGGGGCCCTGCTGGTGAGCAAGGCTGCCTGCATCGGCTGCAAGTTGTGCGTGCAGGCCTGCCCGTTCGGGGGCTCCGCCTACGACGCCGCGAGCAAGCAGATTCTCAAGTGCGACCTGTGCGGCGGCGACCCGAAGTGTGCCAAGTACTGTCCCAGCAAGGCGCTCCAGTATGTGGACGCCAACAAGGCCAACACGGGTCGCAAACGGGCCTATGCGGCCCGGTTGAAGCCCGCCAATCAGGGGGTGAACCGCTAATGTTTGCATACAAGGGACAGATTCTCCGGGTCAATCTCGCTACGGGGAGCATCACCAGGGAGCCGATCGATCCCAAGGCGGCCCGCCAGTATATTGGCTGCCGCGGTCTGGGGACCTGGTACATGATGAAAGAGGTCAACCCCAAGGTTGATGCGCTCAGTCCCGACAACAAGCTGATTTTCCTGACGGGTCCCCTGACCGGCACGGCGGCTCCCGCCGGCGGCCGCTTCGAAGTGGTGACCAAGAGCCCGCTGACCGGCTGTATCGCCGCCTCTAACTCCGGCGGGTACTGGGGTCCCGAACTGAAGTACGCAGGCTTCGACGGCATTATCTTCGAGGGCAAGGCGGAGAAGCCGGTCTACCTTTGGATCAACGACGGCGAGGTCGAACTGCGGTCCGCCGAGAAGGTTTGGGGCAAGGACGTGCCCAAGACGACCGAGATGCTCCGGGCCGAGACCGACCCGGACGCCAAGGTTTCGTGCATCGGCCCGGCCGGTGAGAACCTGGTGCTTCTGGCCGTCATCATGAATGATCATAACCGGGCTGCCGGCCGCAGCGGCGTCGGCGCCGTCATGGGCAGCAAGAACTTGAAGGCCGTAGTGGTCCGGGGCACCGGCGCAGTGGAAGTCTCCGACCCGGACGGCTTCGAAGATGTGATGGCCCGCCATCGCACCCAACTGGCGGAACACGGCGTCACCGGACAGGGCCTGCCGACCTACGGCACCATGGTCCTGGTCAACATTCTCAACTCGGTCGGCGGCTTCCCGGTCAACAACTTCCGGGATTCCGGCACCTGGTCCAAGGCGGAGCAGATCAGCGGCGAGGCGCTGAAGGACCAGTACCTGGTCCGCAACAAGGGTTGCTTCGGCTGCAACATCGACTGCGGCCGCGTGACCAAGATTCCCTCCGGCCCCTATGCCGGTATGGGCGAAGGCCCTGAGTACGAGGCCGGCTGGTCTTACGGCGCCGACTGCGGCGTCAGCGACCTGGCTGCCATCTGCAAGGCCAACTTCCTCTGCAACGAACTGGGCATGGACCCGATTTCCCTGGGCTCCACCATCGCCTGTGCGATGGAACTGTACGAGAACGGCCATGTCTCGCTGAAGGAGACGGGCAAGCCGGTGATGTTCGGCGACGCCGACGCCATCGTCGAACTGACTCGTGCCACCGCGTACCGCGAGGGCTTCGGCAACCTCCTGGCCGAGGGCAGCTACCGTCTGGCCAGCAAGTTCGGCCATCCCGAGCTTTCGATGTCCGTCAAGAAGCAGGAGATTCCGGCCTATGAGCCCCGGGCAATCCAGGGCATCGGCCTGAACTACGCCACGTCGAACCGGGGCGGTTGCCACGTGCGGGGCTACATGATCTCGCCGGAAGTGCTGGGCATTCCCGAGAAGCTGGACATGCAGTCCACGGCTGAGAAGCCGGCGTGGGTGAAGGCGTTCCAGGATGTCACGGCTTCGGTGGACTCCGCCGGCCTCTGCCTGTTCGTCACTTTCGGCATCGGTGCGCCGGAAGTGACCGAGCAGTTGAACGTGGCCACGGGCTTTGAGTACACCGTGGAAGAGGTCCTGAAGGCGGGCGACCGGGTCTACAACCTGGAACGGCAGTTCAACCTGCTGGCCGGCCTCCGCAAGGAGGACGACACGCTGCCCAAGCGGATCCTGAAGGACGGTCTGAAGTTCGGCCCGCAGAAGGGCAAGGTCAACCGCCTGGCCGAGATGCTGCCGGAGTACTACAAGGCCCGTGGCTGGGATGCCGACGGCCGCCCGACCAAGGCCAAGCTCGAAGAGCTGGACCTGGCCTTTGCCACATCGCCCAAGGCCTGATCAATTTGATTGCCAGTGGGCGGAGCCGGCCCGGCTCCGCCCTTTGGCATTAGCAGGGGGATTAAAGATGCTCTTGTCGTTGCTGCTTGTGCCGCTCGCCGGCGCCCTGCTTGTCTCGTCGCTCCAGGGCCGTCGCGCTGACGTGGCGGCGAGCGTGGTTGCGTTCATTACGGCGGGGCTCGCGCTGGCCTCGGTGCCCTGGACGGGCAAGACGGTGGGTAGCAGCCTGACCTGGCAGCCCATGCCCGGCTTCGCCTTCGGGCTTTCGATGGATGGGCTGGGGGCGCTGCTGTCCCTGGTTGTGACCCTCATGGGTCTTGGCATTGTCATTTATTCCACCGGTTACTTCAGTCTTCGGAATCAGGAGCACCCTTCCGAAGACGGCAAGGGCCGGTATTACTTCTTCATGCTCCTGTTTGTGACGGCCATGCTGGGCATTGCGATGTCACAGAACTTTTTCCAGGTGTTCCTGTTCTGGGAGCTGACCACGGTTTGCTCCTGGGCCTTGATCTCCCACTACGGTTCGCCTGACGCCATTGCCGCCGGTCTCAAGGCGATGGCGATCACCCAGTTCGCCAGTCTCTTCTTCATCGGTGGGCTGGTGATTCTCTACACGGGCACCGGCTCCTTTGCGTTTGATGCCGCGGCCAAACTCGCCCCCGGCGCCCGCACCGCCTTCACGGTGATGATGCTGGTGGCGGCCTGGGGCAAGGCGGCGCAGGTGCCGCTCTTCACCTGGCTGCCCTCGGCCATGGCGGCGCCCACCCCGGCCAGCGCCTTCCTCCACGCTGCGGCGATGGTGAAGGCCGGCATCTTCCTGGCGGCCCGCATCCTGGTTTCGGCCGGGTTGCTGACCGGCGGGACGGCGCTCCTGGCAGGGGCCGGCGGACTGATCACGCTGTACGTGGGCCTGGCCGGGTACTTCTACGCGGACGATCTCAAGCGGCTTCTGGCCTTCTCCACCATCGCCAATCTGGCCCTGATGCTGGTCGGCATCGCCCTGGGCGGGATGGGCAGCGTGGCGGGGCTGGAGGGCGGGCTGCTGCACCTCTGGAGCCACGCCTTCACCAAGACGCTGCTTTTCCTCTGTGTCGGTGCGTTTGCCTGGGCGACCGGCATTCGCTCGATTTCCAAGTTGAGCGGCATCGCCAAGACCATGCCGCTTACCGCAACTGCCTTCCTGGTGGGAGCGCTGGGCATCAGCGGCATGCCGCCATTTGGCATCTTCTGGAGCAAGCTGCTGATTCTGCGGGCGGCCTTGCAGGTGGGCGGCGCCTGGGGCTGGACCACCCTCGTGCTGGTGCTGGTGGAAAGTGCGCTCTCCATGGCGTGGTTCCTGTCGGTGACCCACCGGGTCCTCTTCGGCGAAACCAGTGAGATTGCGGCCACCGGCAGCGATCCGTCACCGGCCATGCGATCCGTGCTGGTCGGCCTGATGGTCGCCTCGGTGGTGGCGCCGTATCTCGGCATGCCGTTGATTCAGTGGATTGCCAGGGGGGTGAGTTGATGGACGTGACGATGCTTCCCGGCCTGATCGTCGGGATTCTGGTTGCGGGGGCAGTCCTGGTCGGGGTGGCCCCGCTGTCCGCCCGGTCCCTGGCCCGCCTGGCCGTCGGGTTCGCCGTGCTGGCCGGAGCCGCCTCGGCTGCGCTCGCCGCTGCCGCCCTGACGGGCGGGACGGTGATGGTGACCTGGCTCGCCGCCCTGCCCCTGGGCGGGCTGCCTGCCGCCCTCACCCTGCGGGTGGATGCGCTTTCCGCCATCTTCCTGCTGCTGCTGGCCGTAGTGCCGGTGGCGGTGGCCCTCTTCGGGGTGGGCTACGTGGCGGGGCGGTCCACGTCTGACGTGCGGCGCTTCTTCAGCCCGCTGCTGATGCTGGTGGCCGGCATGGTGCTGGTGGTCACGGCGTCGGACTGGGTCTTCTTTCTGTTCGCCTGGGAGGTCATGACCCTTTCGTCCTACTTCCTGGTCATCTGGGAGTGGGGGACGGAGCGGCACACCCGGGCGGCCTGGGTCTATCTCGTGACCACGCACGTGACCAGCAGCGGGATTCTGGCGGCGATGTGCTCGCTCTCGCTGATTGCCGGCAGCTTCGATTTCGCCGCCACGTCGGCGGCGCTGGCGGGGCTATTCCAGACCCTGCCGGCCTTCGGGTATCTCGTGGCCGGCCTCTTTGCCCTGGGCTTTCTGGCCAAGGCGGCGGTCTATCCGCTCAACTTCTGGCTGCCGGAGGCCTACCGGGCCGCACCGGCGCCGGCCAGCGGCCTGTTCTCCGGGCTGATGGCCAAAATGGGCATCTACGGGCTGATCCGGGTCTTCGTCTTCATGGTGCCGGCCGGCGGCCAGCCGGCACTCGTCTTCGGCCTGGTGCTGGCCACCTTGGGCGCCGCCTCCATGCTGGTGGGCAACCTCCGCTCCCTGCATGAGCAGGACGCCAAGCGGCTGGTGGCGCAGTCCAGCGTCGGGCAGATCGGCTATGTGGTGCTGGGCCTGGGCATGGCGGTGGCCCTGTCGGGCCGGGCCCCCGACCTGGCTGCGGTCGCCTTCGTGGGCATGCTCTTCCACCTGGTTAACCATGCTTTCTTCAAGTCGCTGCTGTTCCTCACCGTCGGCGCCATCCAGCGGCGCATCGGCACTTTCGACCTTCGGCGCATGGGCGGCCTCCTGCCCACCATGCCGGGCGTCGCGGCCCTGACGCTGCTGGGCGCCCTGGCCATCGCCGGCACGCCGCCGCTGAACGGCTTTGCCAGCAAGTGGCTCATCTACCGGGCGGCCTTCTTCGGCGGCTTGCAACTGCCCATTCTGGCCCTGTTCGGCGTCTTGGCGATCTTCATCAGCACGGTCAGCCTGGCGGCCTATCTCAAGTATTTCGGCAGCGCGTTCCTGGGTCCGGAAAGCGAGGACGCCGCACGGGCCGCCGCCGCAGGGCCGGAGCCCGGCTCCATGGTCGTCGCCCAGTGGCTGCTGGCCGGCGTCTGCGTGGTTCTGGGTCTCTGGCCGCAGCCGGTGGTGTCCGGGGCGCTGGCCGCCCTGGGCGGCGCTCCGAACGCCAGCCTCTT
The DNA here is from genome assembly GCA_036504075.1 of Symbiobacteriaceae bacterium. GTDB lineage: Bacteria > Bacillota > Sulfobacillia > Symbiobacteriales > Symbiobacteriaceae > DASXVX01. The sequence continues at coordinate 20,895 of DASXVX010000010.1, forward strand.
CGGCGCCGGCCAGGTGGCCGCGGCCGATGTGATGGGCGGCTTGCTCGGGGGCGCCGGGTATCAGCCGGTGGCGGTCCTCCTGGGCCTGGCCGTGGGCGGCCTGGTTGTGCTGGCCGTCTGGCGCCTCGGCACTCCCGAAGTCCGTTCCGTCCGGCCCTGGCTGGGCGGCGAGGAACACTCGGTTCTGGCCACCCGGTACGGCTCAGCGCATCTGTACCAGTCGTTCCTGTCGCACTGGGCGTCGCTCCTGACGCCGGCCAAGACGCCCCGGCTTGTGCCCCCGCCGGCGCTGAACCTGGCGCTGGACGCAGACCGCTGGCTCTTTATCCCGATTCTCCGGGGCTATGAATGGTGTTGCCGGGCGGCGGGCAACTGGCACCGCGGGCAGTTCCGGCGGTATCTGATCTGGCAGCTTCTGGCGGTGGCGGCTGTGGTCGCAATCGTGTTGACGTTCGGTGGGACGGAAGGGAGGCTGCCCTGGTGATGGAGCATATCCAAAAGACAGTTCTCCGGGAGCAACTGACGGGCGAGGTTTCCCGCCTCGTGGCCGGCGGCGCCCGGTTCGTCATGACGGTGGGCACCGACCTGCGCCCGCAGGGGCAAGGGTTTGAAGTCCGGCATTTCTTCACACATAAAGAGACCGGGGTGGCGACCACGCTGGTGGTGCCGGTTCCGGAAGCAGACCCGAATCTGCCCACGATCAGCGGCGTCACGCCCGCCGCCCTCTGGGCGGAACGGGAACTGTACGACATGCTGGGGATCAAGGCGGAAGGCCATCCCGACCTGCGCCGGCTGGTGGTCAGCGACGACTGGCCGGACGACGTCTTCCCGCTGCGCAAGGATGTCCCCCACAACTACCGGCCCCCGCGGGCCGAGAATACCCGCCCGGCCCTGAAGCCGGTGCCGGACGGCTCCACCATTGTGCCCATCGGCCCCTTTTTCCCGACGCTGGAAGAGCCGGCCTACTTCCGTCTGTTCGTGGAGGGCGAGACGGTGGTGGGGGTTGACTACCGGGGCTTCTACAGCCACCGCGGCATCGAGAAGCTGTCCGAGACGCTGCACTATGACCAGGTGCCGTTCCTCTCGGAGCGCATTTGCGGCATCTGCGGCTTCGTTCACAGCACCTGTTTCAGCCAGGCGGTGGAACAGGCGATCGGCGTGGAGGTACCGGTCCGGGCCCAATATATTCGCACTGTCATGCTGGAACTGGAGCGGATTCACAGCCACCTCCTGTGGCTGGGGCTGGCGGCCCATGTCGTCGGCTTCGATACCGCCTTCATGCAGGCGTGGCGGGTGCGTGAGCCGGTCATGTGGGCGGCGGAAGCGCTGACCGGCAACCGGAAGACGTACGGCATGAACCTGCCCGGCGGCGTGCGCCGGGACCTGACCGCCGAGGGCATCAAGAACGTCCGTGAAGTCCTGAACACGGTGGAAAAGGAGACGCTCTCCCTGGTGCGGGCCCTGGAGCGGGACAGTTCGCTGCGGATGCGCCTGCAAGGCGTTGGCGTTCTCACCCACCAGCAGGCGCTGGACTGGGCGGTAATCGGCCCCGTAGCCCGAGCTTCGGGCGTGCGGGAGGATATTCGGATCCACTTCCCCTACGCCGCCTATCGCGACCTGGAGGTCAAGATGGCGGTCCGGGAGGCCGGGGACATCTGGGCCCGGCTCGAAGTCCGGGAGGAGGAGACCCTGGAGGCCATCCGGCTGATTCGGGCGGCCCTGGACAACCTGCCCGCGGGTCCCACGATGTTGGACCTCGGGGAGATTCCCGCCGGCAAGGTCGGTGTCGCCATGGTCGAAGCCCCCCGCGGCCAGTGCTACAACCACGTGGTGACCGGCGAGGGCGGACGCCCCTACCGGTGGCGGGTGCTGGCGCCCACGTACATGCAGTTGCAGGCGGTGCCGCAGATGGTCACACCGGGCACCACCATCGCCGACTTCCCCATCATCGCCGCCTCCATTGACCCGTGCTTCTCCTGCACCGAACGGCTGGAGATTGTGCGGCGGGAAGGAAAGGTCGATGATGCTGTCACGCAGAGGAGGGGGCAACCATGATCTCGACCACGGGTCTGATCCTTTACAACCTCGCCTTTGCGCTGCTGGCGGCCCCGCTGTTCGCCGGCATCACCCGGCGGCTCCGGGCCCGGCTTCACTCCCGGCAAGGCCCGCCGGTGCTGCAGCCTTACCACGATATCCTCAAGCTCCTCGGCAAGACCGAATGCCGGGTGACCGGCGATTGGGCCTTCCGGCTGGCCCCCATGGTGGTGATGGCCGGGGCGGCTGCGGCGGCCCTGATGGTCCCCATGGGCGCCCGGGCGCCGCTCTCCTTCGGCGGCGACGGCCTGGTGCTGATCTACCTGCTCACGTTCTCGGCGATCGGCACGGTGCTGGCCGGTCTCTCTTCCCACAGCCCCTACGCCGGGGTAGGCGCCAGCCGTGAGATCACGCTGCTGCTGGTGGTGGAGCCGGTCATGGCCGCCTCTTTCTTTACCGTGGCCCTGCGGGCCGGCACGCTGGGGCTTGGGCAGATCGCCGGCCACCTGGCCGGCGCCGGGTTCGCCCCTTCCCTGATCATCGCTTCTTTTGCCTCGTTCCTGGCCATGCAGGCCGAATCGGCCAAGCTGCCCTTCGACATCGCCGAAGCGGAGACCGAACTGATGGGCGGGCCCTTTGTGGAGTACTCCGGCACGCCGCTGGCCGCGTTCCAGTGGGCCCTGATGGTCCGCCACGTGGTGCTGGCCTCTTTCTTTGTGGCGCTCTTTGCCGGTACGCCCAGCCTGAACTCGCCGGTGATGGCGTTGCTGCTGCACCCGGTCAAGGTGCTGATCGTCCTGGTGCTGATGGAGGTCGTGGCCGCTCTGAGCCCGCGCCTGCGCATCGGACAGGCGATCCGGTTCTACGAGGGCGCCGGCATCCTGGCGTTGGCCGGCCTGATGTTCGCCATTTTCGGCGCCTAAAGGAGGAACGGAGAATGTGGAGAGCCAAGTTGCGGCAACTGGCCATTGTGTTCGGAGCCGGCCGGGTGACGCTCCCGTACCCGGCAGCCCCACATGCGCCGGCTGCCGGGTTCCGGGGACTGCCGACGGTGGACGGCAACACGTGCGTCGGCTGCGGCGGCTGTGCCTATGTCTGCCCGTCCCGGCTGATTGCGCTTACGGAGGCGGACGGCCGGCTGACGTTGACGGCCGACCTGACCCGTTGCACCTATTGCGCCCGGTGCGAGGATGTCTGTCCCACCGGTGCGTTCAAGATGACCGACCAGTTTGAGACGGCGGTGACCGACCTCTCCCGGCTGCAGATCCGGGTGGAGCTGGATCTGGCGGACTGTCGCAAGTGCGGCAAGCCGATCGGGACTCGCCACATGGCCATCCATGCGGCAGGCCTGTTCGGGGAAAAGGCCCCGAAGGACGATACCGCGTTCCTGTGCAGCGACTGCCGCCGCAGGGCGATGTCGACCCGGATGAAGGAGGTGCGCGGCCGTGGGTGATGCGCTGAATCCCTTCCTGCGGTCGCTGCCACTGATTCTGCTGTTCACATCGATCCTGGCGGCGGAGATCCGGCTGCTCAAGTGGTCCGTGACGGCGTATGCCGTGCAGGGCCTGGTCCTGGCTGGCGTGCTGGCGGGCGCCGGGTGGATGTCTGAAAACGAAGCGCTGTTTTCGTGGGCCACGACGGTCCTGATCAGCAAGGGCATCATCCTGCCGTGGTTGCTCTCCCGGTACGCCGGGCGCACGGCGGGGGCGGAAGAGCCCGGCCCCGCCTTCGGGCCTGGCATGTTTCTGGCATCCTTGATTGCCGTGGGGGGATTTGCCGCCGGTGAGCGGTTTGTCCCCTGGGCGCTGGCGGAGGTTCCCGGCGCAGCCATCGGGATTCCGGCCGGGGCCGGGGCTGCCGTCGGGATCATGGCGGTGGCGCTCTGGACGCTGCTGACGCACCGGGATACCCTCAAGGTCGTGATCGGCATTTGCCTGCTGGAGAACGGCGTCCACCTGCTGCTTGCCTCCGTCGCTTCGTCGATTCCGGAGACGGCCGGCATCGGCATCGTGACCGACGTGGTCCTTTCCATCTGGCTGCTCCTGCTGGTGGGCCGCCAGGCGGAAAGCGCCGCCGGCACCCGCACCGATTCCGTCCTGGACCAACTACGGGGTTAGGAGGGATAGCATGAACAACATATCCTGGCTGCCCCTGCTGTTGATCGGACTGCCGGCCCTGGGCGGGCTCCTGGAGTTCGCCGCCGGCCGGGGCGGCAGGTCGGGGCGCGGGACCGGGCTCTTTGCGGTGATTGGATCGGCGCTCAGCGTCCTGGCCGGACTGGCGGCCATCCCGACGCTGCAGCAAGGGCTGAAGATCACTGCGCCCTGGGGCGCCCTGGTGATGGATACCATCGGGCTGGCTGTGGCATTGCTCACGTCGATCCTGGGCGCCATCGGGCTGGCCTACGCCCGGCGCCATCTGGCCGCTGAGGTGGCCGCCGGCCGGGCCGAGGCCCGCTGGCTGCCGTCGCTCTTCGGGTGCAGCGCACTGTTCGTCGCCTTTGGCAACTGGGCGGCGCTGACCGATCACCTGATCATGCTCTACGTAGCGGTGGAGGCGACGACGGTGGCGACAGCCCTGCCCGTGGCCTTTTACCGGCGCCGGACCTCCTGGGAGGCGGCGTACAAGTACCTGCTGCTCAACACCGTCGGCCTGACGGTGGGTCTCCTGGGTCTGGTCTTCCTGTACGTGGCCGCCGTGCCGCTCCTGGGCGGGCAGGCGCTCAGCCTCACGGCCCTGGCGACCGTCGGGGCGAAGCTCTCGCCACGGGCGGCGGCCCTGGCCGGGGCGCTGGTGATCATGGGCTTCGGCACCAAGGCGGCGCTGATGCCCATGCACGCTTGGCTACCGGATGCCTATCAGGAAAGTCCCGGCGGATTTTCCGCCCTGTTCTCGGGCGTGGGCACCAAGATCGCGGCGCTGGCCATGCTCCGGGTCCTGCCGCCGTTGGTGACAGCGGCTCCGGCGCTGGGGAGTGCGCTGGTGGCAGTGGCTGCCGTCACCATGCTGGTGGGCATCGCCATCGGCTTCGGCCAGGACGACCTGCGGCGGATGCTCGGGTACTCCAGCGTCAGCCAGATGGGCTACATCGCCATGGCCATGGGGGCCGGCGGGGCCGCCGGGTACGGCGCGGCGGTCTACCACATGGTCAGCCACGGTCTGATCAAGGCGCTGCTCTTCCTCTGCGTGGCGGAACTCTATCAGGCAACCGGCACCGCCCGCATCTCTGAACTGCCCGGACGGCAGCACCCGCGCTGGGTGGGGCCGATCTTCCTGCTGGCGGCCGTGGGGCTGGGCGGCGTGCCGCCGATGCCCGCCTTCTGGTCCAAGTTCCAGATCTTCCTGGCCACCGCCCAGGCGGGCCACCCGTGGGCGGCCGGGGTGGCGGTGCTGACCAGCCTGCTCACCATCACCACGCTGGCGTGGGCCGGCGCCCGGGTCTTCCTGCTGCAAAGCCACGGCCACGGCGATGTCCACGATCACGAGGCGGCCCACGGCCACAGCGCAGCACCGGCGGTCGCTCAGCCTTTCCCGTGGCTCCTGGTGCTGATGGTGATCGTGCTCTTCGCCGCCGGCCTCGTGCCCGGCTGGATGACCTCGTTTCTGGGCCAGGCGGTCCGGCACATGACGGCGATGGGGGTGTAGGCGATGGGACTTCGGCAGTGGTTCGACGGTTTGGTCAAGCGATCGTTCAAGCGGTCCCTCTGGGTCTACCACGCGAACGCAGGCTCCTGCAACGGCTGTGACATCGAAGAGATCTGCGCCTTTACGCCTTACTACGACGCCGAGCGCTTCGGGCTCAGGCTCGTGGGCTCGCCCCGGCATGCGGATGTGTTGCTGGTCTCCGGCCCGGTGACCCGGCAAGCCCGGGACGGGCTGCTCCGGACCTACGAAGCGATGCCCGAGCCCCGGGTCGTCATCGCGGTGGGCTCCTGCGCTACCGGCGGCGGCATCTGGTTCGACACCTACGGCACCTGGGGCGGTTTGAAGGACGTGCTGCCGGTGGACTACTACATTCCCGGATGCCCGCCCCGCCCCGAGGCGATCCTATACGGAGTGGCCGTCGCCATGGGGCTGATGGATTCCAAGGTCGTCCCCGTGGAATACCGGGAGGAAGCGCAGGCGAACCGCGATGTGGCTGGAGATGGAGCATGCGCTGCAGGATGCCCTTCGGGGCCGAGTGGTGCTGGTGGGGATCGGAAACAGTCAGCGGGGTGATGACCGGGCCGGCCCCCGGGTCGCCCGGCTGGTGCGACGTCTGGCGAGGGTCGTGCCGGATGGCCCGCCTGAGGGCAGGCCCCGGCTGGCCGGGGTCCTGGTGGCCGAGACGACCCCTGAGGCTTATGCCGGGGCCATGGCCCGGCTGAACCCGGACGTGATCCTGCTGGTGGATGCGGTGGATTTGGGCGGGCCGCCGGGGGAGGCGGCCCTTCTGGATGGGGCGGACCTGTCCCGGCAGGACGGCTGGGAGGTCCACCGGCCCCCGTTGGCGCTGCTCATGCGCTACCTGACCGACCGAACCGGCGCCCGGGTCCTGCTGCTGGGCATTCAGGCGGTGAGCCTTGACTGGGGCGAGCCCATGACGCCCGCAGTCCGGCAGGCCACCGGCCGCGTGGTCCGCACACTCCTGTCACGGTTGGAGGCGATCGGTGGTGCATGAACTGAGTCTTGCCCAGTCCATCGTGGACGTGGTGACGGAGAACGCTCGGGGAATGGGCATCCGCCGGGTCCGCCGGGTGACGGTGCTGGTGGGCGAGTGGTCTGCCGTAGTGCCTGAATCGCTGGAGGTTGGATTTCATTTCCTGGCGGCGGCAGCGGGAGATCTGTTCGACGGCGTGGAACTGAAGGTGACCCTGGAGCCTGTGGAGGGGGCGTGCACCGCTTGCGGTCATCGCTTCGCCCCCGGGCATACGGGACTCACCTGTCCGGCCTGCGGAGGCGTTGCCCGACTCATGACCGGTACGGCCCTCCAGATTCAGTCTTATGAAGGGGAATAGAACGTGGAAGTCACCGTAGTCGAACAGATTCTCAAGGCGAACGACGCGCTGGCCCGGGCCAACCGGGCCCGCTTCGACGCCGCCGGGGTTCTGGCTCTCAACTTCATTGGCTCACCCGGCGCGGGCAAGACCGCCCTGCTGGAAGCCACGGTGGCGCCCTTGCAAAACGAGTACCGCTTGACTTGCATCGAAGGCGATCCGTATACCACCCGGGATGCCGAGCGAATCGGGCGCCTGGGTGTGCCGGTGGTGCAGATCAACACCCGGGGCGGCTGCCACCTGGATGCCGCCATGGTAGGACAGGCGCTGGAGAGCCTTGATCTGGGCGGAGCCGACCTGCTCTTGATCGAGAATGTCGGCAACTTGCTCTGCCCGTCGCAGTACGACCTGGGCGAGCATCTGACGGTGGCGGTGCTGTCCGTCGCCGAAGGCGCGGACAAGCCGGACAAGTACCCGGCCGCGTTCCAGCGGGCCGCGGCCGTCATCGTGAATAAAGTAGACCTGCTGGGGATGACCGACGTCAACCTGGAGGACGTGACCGAGCGGATTCGGGCGCTACGCACCCTATGCCCCGGTTTTTGCCCTCTCGGCCCGGACGGGAGAAGGGATGGAGGCGTGGGCCCTTTGGCTGAAGGAGCGGGTCCGCACACACCGGTAATTCGGCGCGAACCGCCGGTACGGCCGGCGTTGGGCCAGGCGATCATTGCCCGCAGGAGGTGGACGAGCCCATGTGTTTAGCAGTTCCCGCCATGGTGGTGGAGACGGACGGGCGCCGGGCCCTGGTAGATGTCTGGGCAACCGGCGCACTGTGGATGTGACCCTGGTGGAGGGTGCCAGCCCCGGCCGGTATGTTCTGGTCCACGCCGGGTTTGCCCTCCAGGTGCTGGACGAAACTGAGGCAAAAATCACGTTGGCCGCGCTGAAGGAGGTGTCCGGCGATGCTTGACACGCTGTCGCTGTTGCGAGACGGCAAACCGACTCGCGCCTGGGTGGACCGCATCCGGACGAAGCTGTCGGACGCCGGCCGGACGGTGCGCCTCATGGAAATCTGCGGCACCCACACCGTGGCCATCGCCCGGAGCGGCCTGCGCGGGCCGCTTGCCGGGGTGGTGGAGCTGGTCAGCGGTCCGGGCTGCCCCGTCTGCGTCACCGCCGACGGCGAAATCGACCGGATGCTGGCCTACTGCGACGTGTTGGGCGCCATTGTCGCCACTTACGGCGACCTGATCCGGGTGCCGGGCTCCCACAGCAGCCTGGCCCAGCGGCGGGCAGAAGGGGCAGATGTCCGGGTGGTATACTCCGCCATGGATGCCGTCCAGATGGCGCAGGCGGAGCCGGGCCGCCCGGTGATCTTCCTGGGCATTGGCTTCGAGACGACGGCCCCGGCCGCGGCGCTGGCAATCCGGGCCGCAGCGGTGGCGGGAATCAGCAACTTCTTCGTGCACAGTGCCCACAAGCTGACCCCCCCGGCCATGCGGGCCCTGCTCGCGGGCGGGGGCGCCCGGCTTGACGGGTTTCTCTGCCCCGGCCACGTCAGCACGGTGCTGGGGGAGGAGGGTTTTGACTTCCTCGCCTCCGAGTACGGGATGGCGGCCGCCATTGCCGGTTTTGAGCCCATGGACATCTTGCTTGCCATCGACTACCTGACCGATGCCGCCCTGGGCCGCCAGCCGGCAGTTCTTGGGAACAGCTACCGGCGCTGGGTCCCGCCCGAAGGCAACCCCCGGGCGCGGGCGCTCCTTGCGGAGACCTTTGCCGTCGCCGATGCCCCCTGGCGGGGCCTCGGCACGATCCCCGGGAGCGGGCTGGCGATGCGGGACGAGTACCGCCGGTTCGACGCCGAAAGCGCCTTCCCGGCAGAGGTTCCCACGCCAGCCCCCCGGCGCGGCTGCCTGTGCGGCAACGTGCTCAGGGGCGAGATCCGGCCCACGCAGTGCCCGCTTTTCGGCCAGGTCTGCCGGCCCGAGTCGCCCCTGGGGCCCTGCATGGTCTCCAGCGAGGGCGCCTGTGCGGCATACTATCGGTACGGCGACGGCACGGCCGAGCAGTAAGCCCGGATCGCCCACGTCATCTCGGAGGTGGTTCCCGTGGAGACTGAACGGATTACTCTGGCTCACGGCGACGGCGGACAGGCTACCCATCGCCTGATTTCCGAGCTGTTCCAGCCGCTCCTGGCGAATCCGGCGCTGGCCCAGGCCGGCGACAGCACGATTCTGGCCTGGCCGGAGCCGGGGCGCGTGGCCATCACCACCGACACCTTTGTGGTCAGCCCGATCTTCTTTCCCGGCGGCGACCTGGGACGGCTCGCCATCTCGGGGACCGTGAATGATCTAGCCGTCGCCGGCGCCCGCCCGCTCTGGCTGACGGCCGGGTTCGTGCTGGAGGAGGGATACCCGCTGGCCGACCTTCGCCGCCTGGTCGCAGCCATGGCCGAGACCGCCCGGGAGGCCGGGGTCTGGGTGGTGGCCGGTGACACCAAGGTGGTTGGACGGGGGCAGGCCGACGGTTGCTTCATCAATACCAGCGGCGTGGGGATCGTGCCCCCGGGCCGCGACCTCGGGCCGCACCGGATTCGGACCGGCCAGGCCATCCTGGTAAGCGGTCCGGTGGCCCAGCACGGCGTGGCGGTACTCTCGGCCCGGGCCGGCCTCGGGTTTGAGACACCGGTGAAGAGCGACGTGGCGCCGCTGGCGCTGCTTGCCGCCGCCGCCCTGGATGCGGCTCCCGGCCTGGCCTGCATGCGGGACCCGACCCGGGGCGGCCTGGCCACCACGCTGGCCGAACTGGCCGAAGTCTCCGGGTGCGACCTGGTTCTGGAAGAGAATGCGGTGCCGGTCCTGCCTGCGGTCACCGGCGCCTGCGAGATGCTGGGGCTCGACCCGCTGTACCTGGCCTGCGAGGGCCGGGCGGTGCTCTTCTGTCCGGCCGAAGAGGCGGATGGTCTGCTGGCCGCCCTCTCCCTGCGCCCGGAGGGCGCCGGCGCCCGAGTCGTGGGGCATGTGGCCGGGCCCGGCCGCCGGGCGTTGCTCGCTACCCCCGCCGGAGGCACCCGGCGGCTCGAGCGGCTGTTCGGGGAGAACCTGCCCCGGATCTGCTGATCCCCAGTGGTCACCGATTGCGTGGAAGGTGTCCGTGACCGGCGAGGCTGGTTTCGCCGATGAATAAAAGCTGGTCACTCTGCATCGCACCAGGGTAGCGTCACTTTACCGACAGTAGCCTTCGCCGCAGGGTATGCCGCGAACCCCGGAGCCAGCGCGAGGTCATTTGCACCTGCCTGGGCGCCGATAAACGGCGAGGACGCAGGCTCCCACGCATTATAGCCACCGAAAAGCAAACTGGTGCACCTCCTTCCCATTACAGGGTATGACCACGCCGGGATGTTGGTGAACCTAGAGGCGAGGTGAACGCTGTCATGCCCGACACGAAAAGGCCCGGCGACCGGGAGCCGTCCGGCGAGCACCGGGAAGCCCAGGGCACCAAGTACAAGCCGGTCCACCCCGAAGATGCCGTCCGCAAAGAAGAGATGAACCGCATCCGCGGCATGCAGGCCATGAAAGACCCGGAGGTCGGCCCGACGAATCACACCAGCAATCCCAGCGGGTGAACCAGGACGGGAGGCGCTTGTCGCCTCCCGTCTGCTCGTCGACCAAATTCAGATGAGCGGGTCAAAGGTCCGGTACGTGTCATTCAGGGCGTCCAGGGCCTCGTTATCCTCGCCCGGGCCCGCCGCGGCCGTGGCGGAATCCCGGACGGCATCGGACATGGGCTGATAGGCAATCAGCGTCACGTGGATGTTGTTCTCCAGCCGTTCGATGGCGCCCATTTGATCGGGAGACAGATCGGCCAGCCGATAACTCGGTGTCGACACTCTCCTCACCTCCTCGCCATGCAGGATGCCCAGGGGTACGAAATAGAATGTCTCGCTGTACCGAATCCTGCAAGTTGAAGGGAGGCACGCCCCGATGACTGAGACCTTGAAGACGCGACTATGCGACGTGCTGGAGATCCGCTACCCCATCATCCAGGGCGGCCTGGCTTACCTGGCCCTGGCCGAGCTCTGCGCAGCCGTGGCCGAAGCCGGCGGGCTGGGCCAGATCACCGCCGCCACGTTCCCGGATGCCGGCGCCCTCCGGGCGGAGATTCGCAAGACCCGGACCCTGACCCGGAAGAACTTTGCCGTCAACTTCGCCATGGGCTACCGGACGCTGGAGGAGTACATCGACGTGGCACTGGAGGAGGGCGTCCGCTGTGTCACCATCACCGGCGGAAACCCGGAGCCGTACATGAAGTACGTGGATGCCCGAGTGCCCGGGGTCCGGAAGGTGGTCCTGGTGGCCGGGGTCCGGGCCGCCCAGAAGGCGGAGAGCCTGGGCGCCGATGCCGTCATCGCCGTTGGTTACGACGGCGGCGGCCATCTTGGCCGGGACGACGTGGGCACCATGGCGCTGCTGCCCCGGGTGGTCGATGCGGTGAAAATCCCCGTGGTCGCCAGCGGCGGCATCATGGACGGGCGGGGGCTGGTGGCGGCCCTGGCGCTGGGTGCCGAAGGCATCGAAATGGGCACGCGGTTCGTCGCCGTAAAGGAATGCCAGGCCCATCCGCGCTACAAGGAACTGTTGATGGCCGCGAAGGAGAACGAGACCGTCATTATCGAGCGGACCATCGGGCGCCCGGCCCGGGTGCTCAAGACCGGCGGCGCGACCCGGGTCCTGGAGGCTGAGGCGGCCGGGCTGACCCAGGAGCAACTGATCCCGCTGATCTCGGGCAAGGTCAACGCGCACGCAGCCCTGGAAGGCGACCTGGAGGAAGGCTTCCTCTACGCCGGCCAGGGCGTGGGCCTCATCGAAGATGTGCCCACGGTGGCCGAACTCTTCCAGCGGCTGATTGCGGAGGCGGCGGCGGCCGCCGGTCGGACCGGACGGCTGTTCTAGCGCATGAGCACAACCTTGATCCCCGGTCCGGACACGATCATCCCGGAGCGGGCGCCCGCCCTGGGCGTCGCCCTGCGCTTCTTTCTCGCCGGCCTGCTCTTCCTTGCGGCCTTGCTGGCGGTCGCCTTCTGGAAGGCGCCGCTGTTCGCGGCCGACTACCTGCACAACGCGGCTACGCTGGCCGTTACCCACCTGTTTACGCTGGGCTTTGCTGGGTCGGTGGTCACGGGCGCCGTCTACCAGTTGACGCCGGTGCTGCTCTACTCGCACTTGAAAAGCGAACGCCTGGCGAACCTGCACCTCGGCATCCACGCCGTGGGCGTCACCGCCATGGTGGTGGGCTTCCTCCGGTTTGAACCCGTCTGGGTGATTATCGGCGGCTCCTGTGTGCTCACTGGGGCGCTGCTCTTCCTCTATAATATGTTCTTTACATTCCGGGCGGCGGAGCGCTGGGTCTGGCACGGCGCCTTCCTGGTGGTGGCCGTGCTCTCGTACATCAGCACACTGACCTGGGGGCTGGTGCTGGCGTTCAACCAGCACTACGGTTTTCTCGGGGAAGTGGAAGGCGCGCCGCTGGCGGGTCATCTCACCCTGGGGTTCCTGGGCTGGTTTGCGCTCATGATCGTGGGGGTCGGCCTGAAGCTGGTGCCGATGTTTGCGCCCGCCAAATCGCTCCCGGCTCGCTTTGTGGCCGGCGTGGGCGGCGCCACCGGCATCGGGGTCGTCACGCTGCTGGCTGGGCTGTACGTCGGGCCGTGGCTGAAGTGGGCCGGCGTGTTCCTCACGCTTGCCGGACTCCTGGGTTACGTGGGCGGCGTGCTGTATAGCCTCCGGACCCGGCGGTCCGGGCCGCTGGACTTTTCGGTGCGCTTCGCCGTGACGGCCGGGGTCCTGCTGCTGATTCCGCTGGCCGGCTTCTTCCCGGCGGGGCGGCGCCTGACAGCGGGGCTGGTCTTCTTCTTTGCCATGGCGTTCGTCGGCGGGACGATTCTGGGCATGCTGCTGCGGATCATTCCGTTTATGGTCTGGCTGCACCGGTTCCGCAACCGGCTGCAGAAGCTGGAGAAAATCCCGTTCCTGCACGAAATGTTCCAGCCGCACCTGGGCTGGATCGCCTACCTGGCCTGGTTCCCGGGCGTGGCGCTCATGGCGGCGGGGCTGGCGGCCGGCGATAATCAAATTCTCGCCGCTGGCCTGATTCGGGCGGGCGTCGCCGTCTGCGTCGCCGGACTCGGCGCTTACGCCTGGGCCGTGTGGCAGGTGCTCTACCACGTGCCGCCGGGCCGGGCCGCCCGCTTTCCGGGCCGCAAGCGTTAGGCTCACCGCCCTCATGCCGGTGACATAGGCTAGGGGAGGGGGTTCGTGATACCTCCTCGGAAGGAGGGAACAGGCTATGCCGACCAATGTGATTGATGCCCTGGGCAACCTGATCGGCCAGACCGTCGCCATCGCCGTCGACGGTCGGACGCTGACCGGCGTGCTCGCTTCCGTCACGGCCGCGCTGGTCATTCTCGCGACGTCCGGCGGCGTGCTCTATATCAATCCGGCCAACATCCGCGCCGTCGGGACCACGGGGGGGTCCGGCGTGGCCGGCGGTACAGCAGGCCTGTAACATTTGTGTTGTGGCGCGAGAACACCCCGGGGCGACCCGGGGTGTCTTGCTATGTGGCCGAGATCTGTCAGCAGGTGCCTCAAGGCCCGACGTGCGCGGCTTGAAAGAAGGTGGCGATGCCATAGATGAGCGACATTGCTACGGCCAAACCCACGGCGGCACCACGGGCCCGTTGTGACCGCCAGATGCCGATGGCCATGACCACAAGGGCGGCACCCAGCGCCAGGAATTCCGGTTGCTTCATTTGCGACAGAAATGCAGACTCCTTACGTCAGACAAATTTACCACTGAAGGTACCATACTACGGTCGGGGTGTCGGGGTTCGCATCGTTGTCGTTCACCAGGACCATGGTGTTAGGATGGGGAACGGCAAGGCCCTCCACCTTCTCCAGGTCGTAGCCCAGGGCCCGCAGATCGACCACCAGTTCCTTCTGAATCGGCTGGTTCGAGGGCTCGGCCGGCACCGTCACCTTGTAGATCCGCTTCACCCGGGCGTTGGCGCCGGAGAGGTTATCGCGTTCGATCACCATGAGCTCCGAGGGCCCGGTGGCGGCCAGACCGTTGGTGCCGATCCAGGGGTTGACCCCGGCCGGGTAGTGATAGTCGGCTACCTGGTCCAGGTAATACGGGTACTCCTTGAAGGTTTTGGTCGCGATGTCGTAGGCCAGGAGCCAGGTGTGGGTCTTGTCGGGCTCGGTGGAGAGGCCGGTCTGCAACATGGCGTAGACCGTCCCGCCGTCCGGGCTGACGGCGACCCCCTCTAAGCCCCGCCCCTTCACCCGGGCCGAGTACTTCGCCGGGGCCTTTACCCGCTGGAGGATCTGCCCGTCCCGGCTGACCTGGAAGATGAGCGGGTAGATCTCGTCCACCATCCACAGGGTGCCGTCCGGGGCGACTGCGATGTCCTCCGGGTCCAGCTGGTCGCCGTACACCTGGTTGCCCGCCTCGTCACGCAGCGGAATGACGTCGAGGAGCTCCGCCCCGCTGGGAGTGATCTTCAGCTTGGCCAGCCGGAGCGCCCAGTTCGCGATGCCGGTACCCTGGTCGGTGTGGCTCCAGTAGAACCCTTCAGGGTCGCGGTAGAGGCCGGAGAGGGTGCCGGGCAGTTCGGGCGGGAGCTGTAGCGGGAGCTGGTGGACGCGGGGAGGATTGGAGGCATTCATTCTGGGACCATCGGCCTGGGCGCTGGACAGGGTCTGGGACGAAACGAGGGTCAGAACGGCGAAGACCAGGATCCACCTGAGCCAGCGGTTCTTGCGATTCATCAGCGAGGCCCTCCTTTTGCCCTGCACCCCACACAAAAGGAAACGCCCTGAGCTTTTCGCGCTCAGGGCACGAGCCAAGACGAGGGCACAATGGCCCTCCACCTGGCAACCCCGCTAACTCGTCCCGCAAGGGCAGGGCGAGTCCGGAAGCTTTGCGTCCCCGCGTCGCCGTGGGTTTGCCCTGAGACAAGTGTGGTGCGGGTCTGCCTGTTAGTACGGACGGGACGGCGTGGAGGTTCGCAGGCCTTTTGTCCCATTTTACCGGTGGGACTCAGGTCCCGGCCGGCCGCGATACCCGGGCGGTAGTCCAGGTGGAATAGACGCGGAATACCAACCGCCTGCGCAATCCGCGTAGCCGGCGACTGTCACTTGCACAAACTCAGCGCCTCCAATGCGGCTGACGCAAACAAAGCGGCTCCTTTCGGAATGACCGACTCATCGACCATGAACCGGGGATGATGCCAGCCTTCCGGGCAGCCGGTCCCCAGCCAGATGAAGCAACCCGGCACGTGCTGCAAGTACTCGGCGAAGTCCTCGCCGCCCATGGTGGGCACGGCCTCCACCACCGGCATGGACAGGCCGCCCGCCGCCCGCCGCACCACCTCGGCCATGGCCGGATGGTTGACGACCGGCGGCGTCCCGTCGTCGAACCGCAGTTGGGCGGCAGCGCCGTAGCCTGCCGCGACCTGGCCGGCGACCCGGCCCAGCAGTTCCGGCATCCGGGCCCGGACCGCCGGGTCAGACGTCCGGACCGTGCCGAGCAGCGTGGCCGACGGCGGAATTACGTTATGGGCCGCCCCGGCCTGGAACGCGCTGATGGTGACCACCGCCGAATCCAGCGGCGAGACGTTCCGGGAGACGATGGTCTGCAGCGCCATGACGATGGCCGACCCGGCCACAATCGGATCGACGGCCGCGTCGGGGATCGCCGCATGGCCGCCCCGGCCGGTGACCGTAATGGTGATCGTATCCACCGCGGCCATGAGCGGCCCGGCCTTGATGCCGACATGGCCCGCGGGCAGGTCGGGCTTGTTGTGCAAGCCGAAGACCGCCTGCACGCCGTCCAGCGCCCCCACCTGGATGAACTGGATGGCGCCGAGCGCCGTCTCTTCGGCCGGCTGGCAGAGAATCCGGACCGTGCCGGCGAACTCCCCGGCCAGCGTTTTCAGCACCAGGGCGGCACCCAGAATCACGGACATGTGGAAGTCATGGCCGCAGGCGTGCATCTTGCCGGGGACGCCCGAGGCGTACGGGAGGCCCGTCTCCTCCTGCACCGGCAAGGCGTCAATGTCCGTGCGCAGGGCGATGACCGGCCCGGGCTGCGCGCCTTTGATTTCGGCCACGAGGCCGGTGGTCAGCGGCAGGGGCAGGATTTCGATGCCGGCGGCTGTCAGCCACTCCCGCAGGCGGCCGGTGGTCCAGACCTCTTCGCCGGATAATTCGGGGTGGCGGTGCAGTTCCCGCCGGATTTCCGTAAGGCGTGGGCCAAGCGAATCGGCCAACGTCATGACCTGGCTTGTCTTCATTCGACTGTAGCGCCTCCTTTACCGGATTCCTTATTCGAGTCGTGCATAAATCTCTCCTCCGTGCTCCGCTCCCCGGCTAACAGCACGAGCCGGCAGCCTGGGCTGCCGGCTCGACCGGTGTAGGTGCGTTAGTGGACTTTGCCGTCGGAGACCATCTTCGTAATCATGCTGGCCAGGGCGTGCCGCTCATCCTGGGAACCCCTGTCCCACAGCTCCTTCAGCAGGCGCTGCTCGCGGTTCTTGGGGTCTACCTTGTCAGCAAGGAAGTTGCCGATGCGGGTGGCCGTGTTGACAATGGCCTCCTTGGCGGCGCCGGCGTTCTCGGCCTGGTTCACCTGCTTGGACAGGAACTCCTTCCACTGATCAAAGGATTCCAAGTTGGGAGTCTCCACTTTGCAGACCTCCTGTAGCCACATTCGGGTAGAGTAGTAGCGGACCCGCTCATAGTCTGCCCGCGGGCCACAGCGCTATTCTGTGGGCGCCACGAAGAGCTCCTGGTAGCGCCCGTAATCCTTTACGTCGATGGTCAACTCCGGCCGGGGCGCCAACAGCGAATCATAAAAGACCGTAACGCCATCCACCTGAAGCGGCGTGAAGCCCTCCGCATCGCCCGGGGCGCCCGGCTTCACTTCGGGCGGCAGGGGACCGGCACAGCAGGAACTGATGACGACGCTGGCAACGGTCACCGCCGCGTGGCCTTTCGCGCCCAGAAACGCGCGGGCGCCCTCCGTCAACTTCACTTGCATACACGTTCCCTCACTTTACGCAGCGCACATGAACATAATAGTAGTTTTTCTGGCCCAGTCGCACCGCACGCGCCCCGGCCAAAATCGCCCGGCCGCAAGTCGTACAGGCCGTGTCCTTCGGTACGACCACCGTTTTGACCGCGACCGGCCCGCCGGCAGGCTTTGGTCGGGGCGGCGGCGGCGGTGGCTCCCAGTCGACAAGCCCCTCGTCCGCAAGCCACTGCAGCGCCGCTGCTTTGTCCGGCGCGACGACATAGACCTCCTGGACCGCCGAGCCATTCTTGGCCAGGAGCCGGAGGCCGGTTTCGGTAAACCGCTGGAACGTGATTTCGAACGCTTTCGCGTTCAGCGGGCTGATCGGTCCGGGGATGATGCTGACGATGCAATCGCCGGCGGCCATCTGCTCCAGGTACGGCCAGAGTTTCTCAATCACGGTGTGTTCACGTTTGATCTTGCCGACCCTGAACTTCATAGCTTTTGACCTCTTGTCCCCGGTTGAATACACGCCCGCACTATTTTAGACCGGCAGGAATTAAGCGAGATATGGGCGCTCTCCTCAAGGATATCCTCTAAGCGTAAAAGGGGGCAAGAGCATTTTGGCGAATTTTGGAAGCGAACGAGAAATTCCCAAAGTGAAAGTGAGGCGGGCAGGATGCCCTTGCGTCCGGATGTCCCTTCGGGCTTTAACCTTTCCCGGCGCGCTGCAACCCCGGTCAAACTGCCGAAGATGAACTTCCCCATGATCGGCGGTATGCCGGACGGCATGAACGTTTCATCTGACCTGAACAACCCGACGGCCGGCGAGTCCGCCATGACGCCGTCGCTGACGAATGCGAACCCGCAGGCCATGGGCCAGGCAGCCGCCCAGCCCGCCATGCCGGCAGCGCAGGCCACGGCATCGGTGGCGCAGCCTGCGGCTGAACCCGTCGCCCCGGCGCCCGGCCAGGCAGCCCCGGCCCAGCCGGGACAAGCGACCGGCCCTCAGGTCATCGTCTACGGACGGGCCGGCTGCCAGGCCTGCCTGGAAGCCATCCAGGACCTGATCGACCGGCAGGCCAGCTTCACGTACATCGATGTCGGCCGTGACCCCGCCGCCCTGAACTACGTGCAGGCCCTGTGCGGCGGCGTGGCGATGGTGCCGGTGATCGTGCAGATCGGCTTCAGCGGCGGCTACTGAATCACGTAGACAGCGGCCGGCGTGCCCGGCCAGGTCTACCGCGATTGAAACCGAACAAACGGAGTCCGGCCAGACGACCGGACTCCGTTTGCCATGCCGGCGAATCACGCCCCGGCTCCCGGCCGCCGCCGGCGCCCGCCGCCTTTGGGCGCCAGCCGGGCCCGGAGCTTCGGCACCAGCCACTGGACATACGCGGCAATCCCCACCGCCGAGGCGACCAGCATGATCAGCGCGTTCCGCTGCGCACCCGCGTCCCCCGGGTGCTGCGGGTCGGGCACGAAGCAGAGCACGAACAACGCGCCGTAAAGCGCCACCACGATCCAGGGAATCAGCTTGCCTCCGGGTACTTTAAACTCCCGGATCAGTTCCGGCATGGTCTGCCGGAGCTTCAGCACCGAGGCCGCCATGGCCACGAAGATCATGCATTCAATGGCCGCCCCCAGGAAAATGAAGAGCTTGAACGACCCGCTCCAGAGCACGTAGGCCGCCATGGCCGAGCAAAGTGCCCAGAGCCCGGCGATCGCCGTCCAGGGCGTCGCCCAGTCCGGGTGGATCCGGGAGAGAATGCGGGGCGCCGCCCCGTCACGGGCCATGGCGTAGAGGAAGCGGGATGCGGTCATCAGGCCGGCGTTAAAGCTGGTCACGGAAGCCAGCGCCGAAATGAACGCCATGGCCAGCAGCCCGGCCCGCCCGAACGCCGCCTGCCCGAAGAGCACGTGCGGAATGGGGGAGGCGGCCAGGATATCCTTCGGCACCGTGGACATCATCCCCACGTGGAGCAGGCCGTAGACCACGGCCAGAATCCCCAGCGACCAGAGCATCCCCCGCGGGATATCCCGGAAATCGCGCACCTCTTCGGCCAGCGGCGTCACCCATTCGAAGCCCAGGTAGAGGAAGACCCCCAGGGCGATCGCCTGCGCGGTGCTGAACCCCGAGCCCAGGGCGAACAGGCCCGTCACAGGCGGCGCCCCCGGCCGGAAGATCGCCCAGGCCGACAGCCCGGCGATGGACAGGACCATCACGTAGGTGGTAATATCCTGCGCCAGCCCCGACAGCGTGACGCCCCGGATGTTGATCAGCCCGATCAGCGTCAGGAACCCGAACACCCAGAGTTCCTTCGGCGTGCCGGGGAATGCGGCGTGCAGAACGGAGGCCAGCACGTACGACTCGCTGCCCACGATCAGCACGGTGATGCCCACGTACAGTGTCGCCATGATCAGGGCGGCCTTCTCGCCGAACGCCTTCTCGATAAACAGCTTGATGCCGGCCGCGGTGGGGAAAAGCCCCACCAGTTCGGCGAAGCACCAGGAGGCCAGCACCGAGATCACGGCGGCCGCCAGCACCGCCATCCAGCCGGTTGCGCCGGGCAGGTTCAGCCCGATCTGCACGTCAGCCGTCAGCGAAACGG
The DNA here is from genome assembly GCA_036504075.1 of Symbiobacteriaceae bacterium. Taxonomy (GTDB): domain Bacteria; phylum Bacillota; class Sulfobacillia; order Symbiobacteriales; family Symbiobacteriaceae; genus DASXVX01. Next base: position 40,591 of record DASXVX010000010.1, read on the forward strand.
TCGCCAGCGCCAGACCGGCGCTGGTGGCGATCACGGTCCGGAGGCCCACCGCTTTGCGCAGCGTCGTCATGACGCGGCGTCCGGCCAGATGATCATCGTAATGGCGTCCAGGCGCATCACATCCTCCGGACTCGCCTTGACGATGATCTCACCCCGCAGGTACTTCTGGCTGGGGTTCAGGTCGCCCCAGAACATGTCGCACAGGTCCTCGGACTTGGCGAACACGACGATGTCAGGGGTGCCTTCGGTACCGGTCGCGAAATCCGTGATCTCCCCCTGGACCACCACCATGGTGAACCAGTCGCCGGTCTCCCTCGCCTGAAAGTGCAGCCGCTTCGTCCAGTCTTTCTGCATTCGCCGGAGCCGGGCGTTGCCGTTGCACTGCACCTGATAATCCCCCAGGGCCTCCAGAATCTCGCTGCTCGCAGCCACCGTTACACCTCCTCCGTTTCCCGCGGCCGCCGCCGCCTCGTCTCTTTTCCGCGGGCCGCCGGCTCATCGGCCACGCCGGCCACAATCGCCGCCATGGCGCCGTCCACCGCGGCCAGCACTTCATCGACCTCTGCCGGCGAAATCACCAGCGACGGCTGCAGCCGCATGACGCTGGGATCGTTGCCGGTGTACAGGGCGATGACGCCCCGCTGCGCCAGCTGGTAGCTCATCCGGGGACCCATGGACTGGTCCAGGTACTGCAGCCCGATCATCAGCCCCCGGCCCCGCACCTCTGCCAGCACTTCGGGATACTTGGCCTGCAGTTGCCGGAAGCCGGCCATGAACCGCTCGCCCATGGCGGTGGCGTGACCGGGCAGATCCTGCCCGATAATCTCGTCGATGGTCGCCAGCCCGACCGCGCAACCGAGGTCGGCCCCGCCGAACGTCGACAGGTGAATGTACGGATTGGCCACCAGGAAGTCGCCCAGCGGCTCCCGGAAAACGGCCGCCGTAATCGGGTAGAGCCCGCCGCCCAAGGACTTGCCCAGGGTCATGATGTCCGGCACGACGCCCTCGTGCTCGCAGGCGAACAGCTTGCCCGTTCGGCCGAACCCGGTCTGGATTTCGTCGAGAATCAGCAGCGCCCCGGCCCGGTCGCAAATCTCTCGCACGGCCCGGAGATACCCCGGCGGCGGAACCTGAATGCCGCCCTCGCCCTGAATCGGCTCGATGATGAACGCCGCCGTATCTTCGCCGATGGCGGACGCCAGCGCCTCGGCGTCGCCGAACGGAATCCGGTCGAAGCCGGGCATCAGCGGGCGGAAGGGATCTTGATAGGCGTCCCGCCCGATGGCGGAGAGCGCGAAGCCGGTATGGCCGTGGTAGCCTTTTAGCGTGGAGATAATCCGCGGCCGCCGGGTGTACCCCCGCGCCAGTTTGATGGCGAAATCGACGACCTCCCCGCCGGAGGCGCCGAACATGGAATACTTGATGTCCCCCGGCGTGATCTCGGCCAGCCGCTTGGCCAGGTCGGCCTTGGCCTTGCTGCAGATCAGGAAAATTCCCTGGTCCAGTTCATCCAGGGCTGCTTTCAGTGCGGCGATAATGTGCGGGTTCCGCCGCCCGGCGTTGAAGGAGCCGGCCGACGTGATGCAGTCGATGTACGAACGTCCGGTCACATCCCAGACCCGGGCCCCTTCCCGCCGTCCTTCAATAATGTCCAGCCCGGCGTGGGCCAGAATGCGGGCCTTCATCGGGTTCACGTATTCGGCAAAGTCATGCAGCGCCTGGGTCTTGATCGCCTTCGAATTGGTCGCCTCTGCATCCATGCGCAACCCTCCTCTACCTGTGTAAACGCAGAGCAGTCGAAAAAGGTCGATGCTACTCTACGCGAGGAAGGCGAAAAAACTGCCGCATAAATGAAAGAGCGCCCCGCCAACAGGCGGGGCGCTCTTGATGTACGTAAGCTTACTTCACGAAGAGGCCAATGGTCTGCTGCAGCAGGTCCGGCGAACCGTACACCAGCATCATGGTCATGCCGACGACAAATACGCCGGTGCTGATAATGGCCGGCACCTTGACTTTCAGCGGAGGCAACTTCCCGGTGAACAGCATCATGATGCTGGCCCCGAGAATCGCGTTGCTGATCAGAAACAGAACCCAGTCCTTCACCAGTATGGCCGTGGCGTCGCTCAGTGGAGGCACCTCCTTCGCGTTCAATCTGCCAGCGAACAGGCGGTTGGAAAAATTTGTAGAATCAGAGCAATGGACCTTCGGTGCCACAGTGTTAAGTCTTCCTGACGCTTTATTATAGACCAAGGTGGAACGATGGTCCAGAGCGAATGCCCCACTCGGGGGCGGGAAGGTGCAATAAAATGAATCGAGCCGTCTCCGGAATCCTGGCCGAAGCAGAGTCCGGGCGCCCCATCTCCGGCATGCGGGTGCTGGTCGCCAGAATCGCCCCCGTCGGGTTGGAGTTTCTGGGCGCTGCGATCAGCGGCGATTACGGGCGCTTTCGGATCACGTATGTCCCGTTGGCCATTCCGGCCGACCTGACGCTGCTCGTATGTTCCCCCGCCGGGCGGCTTTTGTACACAGAGCCGGTGCACCGCAGCATCTCCGGGGCGGAACTGGTCATACAGGTAGAGGTTCCCCGTGCCCGGCTGACCGACGGGCTGACCTGAACAGAAACCACCCGCCATACGTATTAGTATGCGTGGGGGTGACAGCGGGTATGGGCAAGTGGCTCGGGAGCCTGGGGATGCTCATCTTACTGGTGGCCGGGCTGGCGACATACGCGGGCAGGCCGCCGGTCTACGCAGTCTGGCTGAACGGCCGGAGCATCGGGACCGGCCGGGACCTGCCGGAGATCGCAGCGAAAGTCGCCGACACCCTGGAGCAGCAGCGCACCCGCACGGTGACGCTCTCAGCGGGGGAGCAGCGGTGGGAATTCCGCCTGGCCGACCTGGGCATGACCACGCCTCCGGTACAGGATGCGATTGCACTGGCGCTGAAGGATGTGGACCGGTCGAGCCGGCTGCCCTGGAAACAGGCGGTCGTCCGGGTCAGCCTGCAGCCGGACTGGGACGCCGAGCGGCTGGAAATGGCGCTGCTGCCGGTCAAGGCAGCGCTGGCTCGGGCGCCCGTACCGGCAAAGCTGGAGATTCGGAACGAGACGCCGGTGATTACCCCGGAAGTCATGGGGGCCGCGGTGGACACGGATGGACTGGAGGCGGCTCTGGTGGCGCATCCGGAGGCCGACCGGCTGACGGTGCCCGTGGCGCCGCAGGCCCCGGCCGTGACGCAAAAGTCGCTGGAGGCCATGCGAATCAAAAAGCTGGTCGCCGAGTGGTCCACCCGCTACGACCCGGCCATTCCCCGCGGGGAGAACGTGGCCCGGGCGGCCAAGGCGTTCAACGGGCTCATTTTGAAACCGGGTGAAATTCTCTCGTACAACGCGACGGTCGGGCCGGTGGATGCGGCCAACGGCTGGAAAGAGGCGTTCGTCATTGAAAACGGCCGGCTGGTGCCGGGCATCGGCGGCGGGGTCTGCCAGGTGGCGACCACGTTTTACGGCGCCGCCCTGCGGGCCAACCTGGAAATCCTGGAACGGCACCAGCACGACCTGGCGGTGACCTACATCGACCCCAGCCAGGATGCAGCCATCGCCCAGGACTACCAGGACCTGAAGCTCCGCAACACCACGCTTGGGCATCTCCTGATTCAAACGGAGGCCGAGGACGGCGCGGTCACGTTCCGGTTGTACGGCGACGTGCGGGAGGGGCAGGAAGTAAAAATCGAGTCCCGGGTGCTCTCCACCACGCCGTACCCCGTCCAGAAAGTGAAGGACGCCGGCCTCGCCCCGGGGCAGACCGTGGTGAAAAACCATGGCAACTCGGGCTACACGTCGGAGGCCTACCGGCTGGTCTACCAGGACGGGACGCTGCTCAAGAAAGAAAAGCTCTCCCGGGACAGCTACCTGCCGACCACGGAAGTCGTGGCGGTCGGCGGCTGACAATAACATCCAGCAAATAAAGGGAACGCCTGAACAGGAGAACGGACAAATACCCGAGAATGTTCACGTAGGAACTTTAGGTGGAACACCGGTGGTTTGGCCGCCGCGAGGAGGGGAACCCGATGGAAAAGCCCATCGCCCAAGTCCGCTCCTGGCTCATCGCAGTAGCAGTCGCAGCCGCAGTTTTGGCCCCGGGCGCCGCGCTGGCGGCCGGCCCGGTCGCCACCCCGCCCGCCGCCCCGATCAAGACCGTTCTGGACGGCCATGAGCTTGTCTTTGCCCCGCCCCCGGTCATCGCGAACGACCGGACCCTGGTGCCCATGCGCGGCTTGCTGGAGGCCCTGGGTGCGAAAGTTGCCTGGGATCAGAGCGCCCGCATGGTAACCGCCAACCTCGGCAGCACGGAGATCAAAGCGGTCATCGGCGACCCGAAAGCGACCGTAAACGGCCGGACCGTCACGCTCGATGTGGCCCCGGCGATCGTCGCGGACCGGACGTTGGTCCCGCTGCGCTTCTTCGCCGAGAACCTGGGGATGGCCGTGGCCTGGAACGGCGAGACCCGAACGATTACAATTGATAGCAAGCGAGGGGAACTCGCCAGTCGTGACGGCGGCACGTTTAACCGCCGGGCCGCTACGGCGGCGCTCCTGGCCAAAAAGCAGGTCGGCCTGCCGTACTCCTGGGGTGGCACCAGCCCGGAGACGGGCTTCGACTGCAGCGGCCTCGTGACCTACATCGGCGAGCAGGTGGGTGTCGATGTGCCCCGGACGTCGCAGGAACTCTTCAAGTTCGGTGTAGCGGTTGCGAAGGCCGACCTGGCGCCGGGCGACCTGGTCTTCTTCACGACCTACGAGCCGGGTCCTTCGCACGTAGGTATTTACGTGGGCGACGGGCTGTTCGTCCACGCCGAAACGCCGGAGGCCGGGGTGAAAACGACCGCACTTGCAAAAGAGTGGTGGGTTTCGCGATACCTGGGGGCGCGCCGGGTGTTCCGGTAACGCGACGCGGGGAGGCGGCTGAATGCGGTTCCGCTGGTTTCGCCCGTTTCGTTCGTCTCGCTGGGCCTGGTGGATCGTCGCGGCGATAGCGGCGGTGGCCCTGCTCCTGGTCTGGCCAAGAGTCGCCCCGGCCTTCAGCGGCAGCGTGAAGGCGGCGGCGGACGTGTTGGGCCGCACCGGGCGGTGGGGCCCGTTCGTGGTGGTCGGGCTCCAACTGCTGCAGGCGGTAATCTCGCCGCTGCCCGCCTGGCCGGTCACCGTTGCGGCCGGCGCTCTGTACGGCCCGTGGTGGGGGACGCTCTACTCGCTGATCGGCGGGTCGATTGGCGCGGCCGTCAACTTCCTTCTGGCCCGGCGGCTGGGCGTGCCGCTGGTGCGCCGCACCCTGGGTGAGACCTGGGTGCAGCGGGCGGGGCGGCTGGGCGCGCTCCATTTTCTCGTGCTGTCGCTGCTGGGGCGGCTGATTCCGGTGGTCTCCTTCGATGCGGTGGCCTATATCGCCGGCATCAGCCGGATGGAACTGGCGCCCTTCCTGGGCGTCGCCACCCTGGGACAGGCTCCGGCCTTTTTCGCCTATGCCTACTTCGGCAGCGACCTGGCGGCGGCCCGCGGCGCCGGGCTCCAGGGCAGCCTGCTCATGCTGCTGTTCGTCGGGCTGATCGCCGGCGGACGCCACGTGTGGCAGAAATTCGCTGCCTCGTGAATGCCGCCAGGGGTTGACTTTCCGCTTGGATCTAGGTTAAAATGCGAAAGCACGGTGGGTTGGCGAAGTGGTAACGCGGCGGTCTGCAAAACCGTTATCCGTCGGTTCAAATCCGACACCCACCTCCAATGCGCGGTTAGCTCAGCTGGGAGAGCACATGATTGACGTTCATGAGGTCACTGGTTCGATCCCAGTACCGCGCACCAGATAACGCCAGAAGCGGCAAGCCTGTGAGCTTGCCGCTTCTGGCATTTTGCGCGACAACTTAAGCCCGAGAAGTTCTTATAGTACTAACGCGAGCACTCACTTCATTGCCGTTCATCTTCTCCCCATGCCATCCATTCCGTCGAGCAGCGCCAATCCGGTCTGACCCGAAAGCCGTTGCGAAACGGACTGGGGCTACCTGAAAAAGGGAGAGACCCATGTGATTGTTTGGCTGGGCTTTGGCACCTGGGGGCCGCCGGTCAGAATTGGGAACACCCCGGAGATCGTGAGTATTCGGGTGCGGTTTGCGGAGGCGTCGTCCCCAGGCGGCTGACTCACCGCACCCGCCAGCCGTTCGGCGGAACCCCGACGCTGCGTGTGCGCATCTCGTTGTCGTGGTCCCGGCGGGGCGGATTTCCATGAGCCAATTCAGCCCCAGTGCCCAACAGATTCCCCCTGGCCGGGAGGGGGCACGGCGAAAATGCGACCTGACCCATGGGGTCAGGTCGCCCGCGGAACGGTTATGTCATTCCTCAACTCTGGACTTGATGCCGGTGGCAAGAGCCGCCATATAACTGGGGACCATGTTCCCCAGCAGAGCGTTCACCATGGGACCCATCAGGCCCCCGGCCTTCAGGGAAAGGCTCAGTTTCACGTCCGTGGTGTTCCCGGCGGCGGGGCTGGCCACGAAGGCGCCTGATCCCTGCAGGTTCTCATCCACGCCCTGGAGGACGAAGGCGACCCGGCTCGGCTCTTCCCTGCCCGTGACCTGCGCCCTGAGGGTAATCAGCTTCTGCAGAATACCTACATCTCCCTTGAGTTTCCAAACGGAGTTGTCGGCATCAAGCTCGGTGAAGTCCTGGTACCCCGGCATCAAGGTGGCCCAGTTCCGGAGGTTGTTGACGAAGGACCAGACTTTGACGATCGGTGCGTTGATGGTGAGCGTATGAGTCACATCCGGCATCTTTCATCTATCCCTTCATGGGCGTTTGCCCCTACGCTTCGCGAGACACTGCGTGCCTGGCGGCGAGATAACCGAAGCACATTCCCGGGCCCAGTGTGGCGCCGGCACCGGCGTAACCCGGACCCATGATGCTGGCGGTAACGTTGCCGCAGGCGTACAGGCCCTCAATGGGGCGGCTCCGGAGATCCAGAACCTGGCCATGCGCGTTGGTCTTCAGGCCGCCCTTGGTCCCCAGGCACCCGGCGATGACCTCCACCGCATAGAAGGGAGGCTTGTCCACGGGTGCAACGCAGGGGTGGATCGGGTGAGTCTTGTCCCCGTAGTAAGTCTCGTAGTAGCTCTCACCCCGGTGGAACTCCGGGTCCTTTCCCGCGCGGGCCGGCTGGTTGAAGCCGGCGACCGTCTCCTGCAGCCCGGCGGCGTCGATGCCCAGCTTCCCGGCCAGGTCTGCGAGGGTCTCACCGCTGGTAATCCAGGAAGGGACGGGTTCGCCGGGCATGGCCGTGACCACGGCATATCGCTGCCGGAACTCCTCGTCAAAGACCAGATAGGCCGGGATGTTCGGGTATTCGTAGGCCACGGGGTCAAAAGTGTGGAACGCCTTGACCATGTCGTTGTAGTTGTACGCTTCGTCCACAAACCTTTGGCCCTTGCGGTTGACGATGATGGAACCCGGGAAGGTCCGCTCGGTAAGCAGCAGGCGGAAGAGCATGTGCCCGTCCAGTTCCTCGCCGGGCACCCGGACCATGGGCATCCACCACGCTTCGTTCATCAGGCCGATCCGGGCGCCCACCTCCATGCCGGCGATGATCCCGTCGCCTGTATTCCAGGGCGGGCTGGCGGGAGCCATCTCCGGGCCGCGCAGGAACTCGCGCTCCATCTCTTTGTTCCACTCAAACCCGCCGCAGGCAAGGATGACGCCCTTGCGGGCCCGGAAGGCCAACGGGCGGCCATCACGCTCCGCAATCACGCCCTCTACGGTGCCGTTTCGCGTCAGCCCCGTCAGGCGGGTCTGCGGGAACAGCTTGACCCCGCGGTCCAGGCATCCCTTAAGTAGAGCGCCGACCAGGGCCGAGCCCATCGTGGCGATGCCATCCTGCATCCGCTGCCCGATGAGGTTGAAGTCGAAGTTCTGAATCAGGCCCCAGTCCTCCCACTCCCGCACGGTAAAGGGCGGAAACACCGGACTGCGGCGCAGACGAGGCATCTCATCCCCCAGCACCTTGGTGTCGAAGACCTTGTTGTCGAGAGACCGACCGCCCGTCTTGCCACCCGGCCACTCGGGGTGATAGTCCGGGTAGACCGGTGAAGACTCGGTGCGAACCGGCGTTCTGGCCTCCAGATACCGGATCACGTCCGCCATGGTCTTCACGTATAGTTCCAGCATGTCCGGGTCGCTCTGGCCCATGGTCACCTTATTGAGGTAAGTCATGGCCTCCTCACGGGAATCGGGGATGCCCACCTCGTCCATGTGGTGGTTCAGCGGCACCCAGATCATGCCCCCCGAGACCGCTGACGACCCGCCGTACTTGTCGGAGCGCTCCAGGACCGCCACCCTGGCGCCGCCGTCGGCGGCGAAGATAGCAGCCGTGAGGCCGGCGGCGCCCGACCCTACCACGACGACATCAAACTCGTGATCCCACGCAGTCATTTGCATAACCTCCCTGGGATGGTATCAGCGCCGGCCGGCGGCATGCAGAGCCGCCAGGTAGCCGTAAGTCATGCCCCGCCCGTTGGCGAAGCCGCTCTGGTAGCCGGAACCCATGTCGAGATACGCCACGGCGTTGCCAGCGGCGTACAAACCCGGAATTGCTTGCCCGCGCAGGCTCAGCACCTGGGCGTTCGTGTTGATCTTCAAACCGGCGGCGTTGATGCCGGCGTTGACAATGGTGGGACGGATGCCGTAGAACGGCGGCTTCAAGAGGGGGCCCATGGTCGGATTGGGTTTGACGTTCAGGTCACCCACCATGAAACGGCTCCACGGATACTGACCACGGCGGAATTCCGGATCGTCGCCGGTTTCGCAGTACTGGTTGTAGGTGCGAACGGTCTCTTCCAGACCCGCCGGGGCGATGCCCAGTTTCTCCGCCAGTTCACCGAGGGTGTTGCCCTGGACCGCCAGCTCGGCCGGAACAGCGGCGCCCGGCGGGATGGATCCCAGCGGGTACTTGTCCCGGTGGTTCTGGTCGAGGATCAGGTAGCACGGCCAGTTGGGGTAGGTCTGGGTGGCGCCGTCGAAGGTGCGGACCGCGGTGATGAACGCCCGGTAGAAGGACTCGTCGGCGAAGCGCTTGCCCTCCCGGTTGACCAGGATCGCATGGGGCAGGCCGGGTTCGGACAGGGTGAAGCGATACAGCGGCTGGCCCTCCTGTTCCTCACCGGGGATATGGATGCCCAGCATGGTGGGCATGGCCACGGTGGGCACCGAGGCCACGATGGCCCCGGCCTCGCCGGCCAGGATCAGGTTGTCGCCCGTCACGCTGGGCGGCGAGCCCGTGTTCCACTCCGGGAAGTGCTCGTAGTAGTGGGCCATCTCCCGGTGCCAGTCGTAGCCGCCGGTGGCGAGAACTACGCCGCCGCGGGCCTGGATAAAGAACGCCTCGCCCTGCTTTTCTGCCTTGACGCCGATGACCCGGCCGTCCTCGATGATCAGCTCCGTGGCGGGAGTCTCCGTGTAGATCGGAATCTGCCGGTCGAGCACAGGCTTGACAAACGCTGCTGCCAGACCCGGGCCGAGGGTGCGGATGTCCTCCTGAAGCCGGGCGCCCCAGGCGCCAAAGTCCCAGGTGGACATGCTGGCAGCGCCGCCCCAGGCGAACATCTCATCATGGGTGATGCCGCTGGGAACGTAGGGCGAGAGCCGGGTCCTGGGCGCCCAATCGCCCAGTTCCTTTCCGGGAAACGGCTCCACTTCCAGGAAGCGGCCCTGAGGCTTGGCGCCTGGTCCCTCGGGGTAGTAGTAGTCGGCGAAGTCCTTGATGATCTTGAATCGGATGCCGGCCTTCTCCGCGAAGTACCGGGCCGCCACGGGGGAGTTCTCCACATAGCAGCGGGTCAGGTCGTCCTCGTTGTGTCCAGCCGAGAGCCAGCGAATGTAAGTGGCGGCCTCTGCTTGCGAATCGGCGATACCGGCTGCCGTCTCCAGGTAGTTCTCACCAACCCACACCTCGCCGAAGGAGTAGGCGGTAACCCCGCCCAGCTTGCCCGATTTCTCCAGCACCACGGTCTTCAGTCCCGCGTCATGTCCGGCGATGGCCGCCGACAATCCGCCGATGCCGGAACCCACGGCCACCAGATCGACTTCCAGGTCCCATCGCTGGGGTCGCTTGCCCATGTAGTGCACCTCCGTTGTGTACTTGTGACAACTTGAACATACAGCGGAAGGGAAGGGGCGCCCATCAGCCATTTGGGGGGTTTTTCGGAAAGCGGCGCGAAAAGCGCCGCCACAAGCGATGGCTTGCAGCGGCGCCTCGACGCCGACCAATCTAGCAGAGCGGAACCGGCTTTCCCCTGGCGATCTGGTGCGCCCGGGCCACCAGTTCAGTCTTCGAGCGGGCCTGCAGCTTTCGGAAGGCGCTTTCCAGGTGGCTTTTCACCGTGTGGGGCGACACATAGAGCGCCTTCGCGATCTCCTTGTTCTTGAGACCCCGATCCACCAGTTCCAGCACCTCTACCTCCCGGTGGGTGAGGAGGCCTTCCAGGCTGGAGAACTCGTCACCCTGGCCGTTTCCGTACAGGAACCCGATCACCAGATCTCTCCGGTGTTCGGAGGTGTGGAGCCGGAGTGCCAACTCCCCCTGACTGACCTCTCCTACGCAGGTCTTCCCCTTGCTGCCGGGCCGAACCGCCTTGCCCATGCCGGCTCTGATCAACGCCGGCAGAGCGCGATGACTCGGATCGCCCGGCAGAACTTCTTCAACGGCTGCGTTGGCGAACTGCACCTGACCCGTGCGGTCAGCGATGACCACGGCCTGGTCGATCAGGTCTAGCGCAAGCCGTAAGGCGTCGTACTGGTCGCCCAGCTCGGAATGGCGGGAGGCATTGGCGAGGGCCACGGCCACAAAATGGCTGATGGTCTGTGCGCAGACCAGGTCGTTTTCGTCGAAGGGGGTTTCGCCCAGGCGGCGCGAAAAGCCGATGGTCGCCACCAGGCGTCCGTTCGAAAGCACCGGCGCTTCCAGTACATAGTCAAGCTGGGCCACGCCGAATACCTCGTAGATGGGATGGCGCCGCCATTCCTCCACGCTGAAGAGGAGGGCGGAGTGAGCAGGCTGCAAGGTTCGGAGCACCCGGTCGTGGAGCGGATCCACGGCGCGGCCTCGCTCCTCGTAAAGGGTCATGAAGCCGTCATCGGCGCCGGTGACTGCCGTCTTGCGGGGGCGGTGTGTTTCCGGGTCAAGGAGATAGAAGGCAAGTCCCCGCGCAGGAATAGCGTCTCTGACGGCCTGGAAGTAGCGCTTCTGCAGCTCGTCGACGTGAAGGGTGCTGCAGATGCTCGAGATCAGCGGTAGAAGAGTGTGGGCCCTGCAGGAGAGTGCCGGACTCACCGTCATGAGCATCACCTCGACATTTGCACGTGGCCTAACAACTAGAGTATGGCGTCTTCTCGCCTGACTGCAACGGCACGAAAGAACACATTTTGGACATACACAATCTCCACCGTCCAGCGGCGACTAGCAAAGAGATCGAGCCTTCTTGGACCGAGTACTAACTCTTGCCGGCTTGGAACACCGTGTACCTGGAGCTGCCCGCTGACGCACAACTCGGTCAGCGACCGCTTTGTTTCCAGTAATTACCGACACGCAGCCCTTGACAACGCCTGGTTTGAGAGCCTTGGTCTTGTGTCACTGCTCAATCTGCACAAACCGGTCCCCGAAAACGCGGCGGTTACTGGAAGAGCCGTATGCGTAGGCCCACATGCGCGGTTCCGAGAGAGGGGCGGGAAACCGCCCCTACTTGATTCATCCGGGCCGGAGCTGGGGTGGGGCATCGCACTTACGGTCGGGAGCTCCGGCCCGCACCATGCACCCGGCGGGGGGAGCCGGCGCCGGTCAGCAACGCGCCGCCCAAGAGCATAGACGGGATGGCGATCCCGATGAGCCCCACAAAGGGAAATGCGATCACCTTGATCCAGTGCAGGTGGTTTTGCACGCTGACCCACTCCCGCATGGACCACACCAGGGCCAGGGCGGTCAACGGCAGAAAGGTATGGCTCGGAGTGGCAAGACCTACGCCACGGGCCAGGCTCACGCCGCCCGTATAGGTGAAAACGGCCAGCTTCACGAAGGCGCCCCCCATCCATAGGGCGATAATCAGGGGATCGATCCGCTCAATGAAATCGGCAATGGAGATCAGCCGGCCCATGTCGAACAGGGGGAAGGTGGCCTTGGCCGCCTCCGCCCCCAGAACCACGCTGCCCAGCAGTCCCGAGATCAGGCTGAGAGCCAGGCTGGCCGTCGCTGCGCTCAGAAGAGCACCGCGTATGTTGCTACCGGACCGCAGGTTCGGTAGAATCATGAGCGCCATGGCCCCTTCCGACAGGAAACCCACTTCGGGGAAAGCGGCTGGCAGCAGAGGGCGCCAGCCGCGCTCCAGCACGGGAAGCAGCCGGGTCCACTGCGCATCCTTGAGCACTAGCAGGAAGGTCAGCCCGACGAAGGTCAGGTAGAACGCCCCACCGGATGCGGGCCGCCCTCGCCGCGGTCATGGCGGGCGTCCTGGCAGCCGTCGCCCTGGTGGCCGGCGCGCTTCCGGCCCGGGCAGACGACGGGGTGGTGGGCCGCAGCGGCGAGACGGTGATTCCCCTCACCGACCAGGACATCCGGATGGCTGAACTCGAAGAATGGTTATTGCGGATATCCATGAAGATGTATATACTTTGTTCGACAACAGAATCAGGATACCAAACAGGTGCTCCCGGTCGCTCCGGGAGGCAAGAGGGAAGCCGGTGCGAATCCGGCACGGTCCCGCCACTGTAATCGGGGAGCCTACCCCTTCATGGTCGCACCACTGGCGTTACGCCGGGAAGGTCGAGGGGATGGGCGACGATCCGTAAGTCAGGAAACCTGCCTGTTTCGGTGCTGCCTCAACCTTCGGCGAAAGGGGGAGCGTGGACCGCGCGGCGGCATTGCCCGTGCTTACACCCCCCGGCTGAACGGCCGGGTATTTTTATTGGCGAGTAGCAATCATCGTGACGAATGCACGTACGAAGAGCCTGGTCTACAGTGGACTTCTGATTGCCGTGAGCGCCATCGGCTCCTACGTGAAACTGGGTCCCTGGTCGATCGGACTGGACTCGGCCGCCGGCTTTTGGCCGCGCTGACGCTGGGCCCCGCCGCCGCTTGGCGGCCACGGTCATCATGATCGTCCTGAACGGGGTCCTGGCGCTCACAGTTTCCCGGCCCTGGGCGCTGGTCGGCCGTCTGTTCGCCGACTGAGGCCCGGCGCCGTGCCCCGGGGGAGCCTAAAGTGGACCCCAAAGTGAATATTGTTCGGGGCTTCAGGTGCCTTCGGTCTTTGGCCGGAGGGCAAAAGGGAAGACCGGTGATCAGGCGTGACTGAGAATCCGGCGCGGGCCCACCACTGTAACCGTGAGCGCTCGTCATGATACTGTCCGCGACCGGACGGGAAGGCGACGAGAGCAATGAACGGGAGCCAGGAAACCTGCCTGTTGCTGCGCGTGCCATGTGGCCTTCGGGGAGCGAGGGAGCGTACGCCAATGTGGGAGCAATGGGCCTGGACGCTGTCCGGTTGCCCGGCGCTAGTCACGAGATTGGGTTCGTCAGCCCGCCTTCTCACGCAGGAGGCCGGGCTTTTGTCATCGCCTGCTTGAACTTTGCACCGGAGGAGATCGTGTGGACCTCACCATTCCCCGCCTGGTGATCGCCGCCGCCCAGAGCGGCACCGGCAAGACCACCGTCGCGACCGGCCTGATGGCCGCCCTGGCCCGCCGCGGTCTCCGGGTGCAGCCGTACAAGGTCGGGCCGGACTACATCGACCCCACGTATCATACCGCCGCGACCGGGCGGACCTCCCGCAATCTGGACGGCTGGATGTTCGACGAAGAGGCCGTCCGGCGGCTGGTGGCCGGCTCCGCTCAGGGGGCCGACCTGGCGCTGATCGAAGGGGTCATGGGCCTGTTTGACGGGGCCGGTGCCACCACCGAGGCCGGCTCCACGGCGCAGATCGCCCGCTGGCTGGCGGCGCCGGTGCTGCTGGTGGTCGACGCCCGGGGCATCGCCCGCACCGCCGCGGCCCTAATCCAGGGGCTGTGCGGCTTTGACCCCACGCTGCGGATCGCCGGCGTCGTCTTCAACAACGTCGGGTCGGAGAGCCACTACCGGCTCTTGTACGATGCTCTTCAGGCGTACGTGCCCGCCGTAAAGCCGGTCGGGTACCTGCCCCGGGAGGCGGCCATCCGGGCGCCGGAGCGGCACCTGGGGCTGGTGCCCAGCTACGAGCGGGATCAGACCGCCGCCTACCTGGACAGCCTGGTGAGCGTGATCGGCCGTACGGTCGACCTGGACGGTGTCCTGAAACTGGCCCGTTCCTGCGGGCCGTTGCTGGTGCCGCCGGACGACCCGCTTCCGGCCGTGACAGCCGGCCAAAGCGTCCGCATCGGGCTGGCCCGGGACGCGGCGTTCCACTTTTATTATGAGGACGGGCTGGACCTCCTGCGCCGCCTGGGCGCCGAACTGGTGCCCTTCAGCCCGCTGTGCGACGAGTCGCTGCCTCCCGACCTGGACGCCCTCTACCTGGGCGGCGGCTTTCCCGAGGTCTACCGGCAGGCGCTGGCGGAGCACGCCCTCCTGCGCCGGGCGGTGCGGGCGGCACTGGATGCGGGAACACCGGTCTACGCCGAGTGCGGCGGCTTGATGTATCTGTCGGAAGCCATCGTGGACGCCGGCGGCGCCGAATGGCCCATGGTGGGCGCCATTCCGGTGAAAGCCCGGATGCAGCCGCGGCTGAACTCCCTGGGCTACGTGACGGCAGAGGCGCAGGCCGAAACCCTGCTGGCCGCCCCCGGGGAGGTGCTGCGGGGCCATGAGTTTCACTGGTCCCAGGTGGACGAGCATCCGGCGGGCTGGGCGCCGGCATACCGCACCACGTCCCGGCGGGGCGGCACTCGGTTGGAGGGGTTCTACGGGCCGAACCTGCTGGCGAGCTATGTCCACGTCCACTTCAGCGCAAATCCCCGGGCCGCCGCTCGCTTCGTCGAGGCTGCCCGCGGCTATCGCCGGACGAAAACGGGAGGTGAGTGACCGGTGAGACAGACGCTCACGGAGCGCTATGGCCTCGACGTCGGCCTACCAGGCTTCGGTGGCCCAGTCGATGGGTATGGCGCTGAACCAGGGCTGCACTCACCTGGTCTTTACTACCGGCGGGCGCAGCGAGCGGTTTGCCCGGGCGATCCTGGAGGAACTGGACGAGGTGGCGTTCATTCAGATCGGCGAGTTCCTGGGCTGGTCGCTCAAGGAAGCCACCGGCCACCCCGCGGTTGCAAAGGTGACCGTGGCCGGCATGGTGGGGAAACTGGCGAAAATCGCCCAGGGGCGCTTTGAACTGCACCGGAACCATTCGCAAGTCGACCCGGTCTTCCTGGCCGGGGTCGCCGCCGGGTGCGGGGCCGGGCCGGACGTGGTGGCCGAACTGGAGCAGGCCAACACCGCCCGCCACTTTCAGGAGCTCTGCCGGCGCAGCGGCCTGACGGGCGTCTTTAGGCGGCTCTGCGAGCTGTGCTGCACGGCCATGCAGGCGTACGTAGCAGCGCCGTTCGCCATCGAGACGATCATGACCGACTTTGACGGGACGGTGCTGGGGGTGGGCGGAGCTGCCGGGGCGGGCGTTCGACCCGGCCGCAGCGGCCGCCGCCCGGGCGGCCATCCCGGACGGAGCCGATGACGAATGAACCAGCGGGAGCGGCCGGTAGTGGAGATCGTCGGCATGTTGGACGACGGGCCGGACAGCCTGACCGCCAAGACACTGCGGATCGTGGCGCAGGCGGAGGTGCTGGTGGGCGGCAGGCGCCAACTGGATTTCTTCCCGGACCACCCGGCGGAAAAGTGGCCGATTCAGGGGCCGCTGGATGGACTGGTGGCCCGCATCGGCGCCGAAGGCCGCCGGGTGGTGGTGCTGTCCTCGGGCGACCCCAACTTTTACGGCATCGCCGGGGTGCTGATCGCCGGCCTGGGGCCGGTCATTATCCTGGCGAGATGGAGGACAAGTGGCACATCCACTTCGAGGCGGGTTCACCATATTTCAGGCATAGCTGGACACGTGAGAAGAAGGTTTCCTACGACCTGGTGATTGATGTTTTCAGGAGACTGGGTTCAAGACCCTATGTGGGCAGTGATGACCTGGTTCGGGTGATTCAGACGGCGTACCCGGGCGGGAATGCCTACCGTGTCGACCGCAAAGTGTACATTGTGACCCATTAGGCGCAATGTCTCCTGACCAGAATGGCTGACCATATGGCCAGCCATTCTGGTCTTCCGGCATCCCCCTTCGTTTTGGATTGTGGCCATGAAGCGCTTAACTTTCCACGCCGGCTTTCGGTGCGTATGGTCTAGCGCCTTCGATGTCGAACATTTGTTCGATCTGGATGAACATAATCGACGGTCTGCGTGGCATGGTATGTTTACTTTTGCCGGTAGCGGTTCGCAAACATCAAGGGGTATTCGACGGTTCGATCCCAGTACCGCGCACCAGAGGAATCTCGGTGTGAAGCCATGAAAAGCCCGCCAACGTTGGCCTTGAGCCA
Source organism: Symbiobacteriaceae bacterium (assembly GCA_036504075.1). Classification (GTDB taxonomy): domain Bacteria; phylum Bacillota; class Sulfobacillia; order Symbiobacteriales; family Symbiobacteriaceae; genus DASXVX01. Next base: position 57,166 of record DASXVX010000010.1, read on the forward strand.
ATTTGGCGGGCTTTTCCATGTGTTGGGCGGTTCATACAACTCCGTCGTGCAACGGCCCTGTCCGGCAGTGTTCCGCGGAAGAATCCTTCTGGTCAAATGCCGTCCGTCCGTGGTTCACCATGAGTAGGAAGTGGGACCCGACCACGCTGGATGCTGGTGGCACCCAGCGCGGCAAAGAACCGGTCGGCTTCGATGTGGTCGAGTTCGCTAGGCGAAAAGACCTGGGCAGCATCGGCCGGGGCAAGCCGCATGGTTATCGATACTCATCCTTAAGCTGATGATCTTCGCGATAGTGTGAACTGGGATGATATGGGATGGAGGGAATTTCAGACAGTTGACGTAGTCGTTCTTGAAATTCCTTCAAATAACGATCTCGATCCTTTTCATCACGGGATGGAGTCCATGCGACGAATGGCTCAACGGGCTCCATGCCCGAAAAATATAGAATACCGTGATTGATATGATAGAGAATCTTTTCGTGGATATCCCCGTCCATCCCGTAGGGAGTATAGGCATGTTCCGGAGAACCGGTTGTTGTGGACAACATCGCTTTTCTGCCTTTGAGTCCGCCGGTATCATATCTTCCAATCTCCTTGCCATAAACAAAGCCCGATGCAAATACCCGGTCAAACCAGCCCTTTAAGATGGCGGGTACCGAATACCACCAAAGAGGAAATTGGAAAATAACGAAGTCCGCCCAGAGAAGCTTTTCCTGTTCCGCCTGGATATCCTGTGAAAAGCTCTTTGTTTTCGATGCGTGACCCTGCTCAGATGCATACTTGAGAAAATCTTTGTCTTGGGGCATTTGAAAGTCGTCACGACTTGCCACCGCTCTGAAATTCATCGCATATAAATCGGACACTTTGACTTGATGACCGAGGGATGTCAATTCTGAAATGGCTAAGTCCTTCATGGCGCCGTTGAAGGACTTTGGCTCAGGGTGTGCGTAGACAATAAATACATGCATGATCTGTCATCTCCCGCAATCAGTTATTGGATGAATCTACATCCCTTGGCTTGGTTCACCTAAACTATATCACCAGTTATGGAGTTCGGGCCAGACGCGCGTAGCTCCGGGGGGGTGGCCAGCAACCAGTTCAGCGCCGTCGCAGAGGCGCACCCGAAATTGATTGGCCCAGAGCGTGAGTTAGCGGTGGGCGTCGGGGACTGAATTGGGTAAAGCCAACATGGAGTCTGATGTCGATCTTGGCGACGATGCGGTGATCTCCACAGTGGTGTGGGACACTGCACTTCGCCAGCAGCACGAACAGATACAGACCTTGCTGATGCGCAACATTCAATCCGAGGGGGTTGTCTTGTGGATGCAGCCGTGAAAGCTCAGCATGCGCTGCTTAAAGCGCACGAATGCCTTGAAGATGCCCGCCTGCTACTTTCTCACCGCCGTGCGGCGTAGGCCGTGAATAGAGCCCACTACGCCCCGTTTCATGCTGCGGAACCTGTGCCGCTGGCACAGAAAGGGATTGAATTCTCCAGCCATGAAGCGGTGCTCGGTGCGTTTGGCAAGCGCTTCGTCGGAAGCGGGGGGACCGCGTTCTGGTCCCAGGGCGGTATAGTACCACGGAACGGTGGATCCGGCGTGCCGGAGTAAGTGGTCCGCCTGTTTCGTGCGATGCCCTAAGGCTTCGTCGGTACGAGTTCGCAAGCATCGACACGATAACACTGGTTCGATCCCAGTACCGCGCACCATAAAAACGTCAGAAGCGGTAAACCTGTAGGCTTGCCGCTTCTGACATTTTGCACAGCGCAAGATGTTTCAGGGATTCTGAGGAGGAATGCCGAGCCCCTCACCCGTGGCTCACCTTGGCCGCGATGCCTCGCTGCGACAGTGCCGCCACCACCGCCGCAGTTTCTGCTGCGGTCAGCGACGGAAGCCCCAGGGGCAAATGTTTCGTGGTCAGCCGCGACAGCTTCTGCTCCCAGGTGTTGTGGTAGGGGCAGAGCTCAACCCCCATCACGCTTAACTCGCTCAGGAACCGGCCCAGCGCCTGGATGTTGTCTGGCGTCGCGGTCATTCCGGGCACCAGCGGGACCCGGAAGGTGACCGGAGCGCCGGTTTCCGCCAGCCAACGTGCGTTCGCCAAGATCGGGTGGTTATCCGCGCCGGTCAGGCGGCGATGTTCCGCCGGCGCCATCACCTTCAGGTCGAAGTAGATCCGATCCAGGGCGGGCAGAAGTTCGGCAAATCGGTCTCGGTCCGTGAGCCCGCTGGTTTCCAGCGCTGTGTGCAGGCCGGCCTGCTTGCACGCCTGCAGGAAGGCCAAGACGAACGGAAACTGCAGCGTGGGTTCCCCGCCGGAAAGTGTGACGCCGCCGCCGGATTGCCGAAAGAAGGCAGCGTCCCGCAGCACTTCGGCGAGCAGTTCCGGGACTGTATAGCGTCGACCGATCACAAACAGCGCCTTCGTCGGGCAGACTTCGGCGCGCCTGCCCCAGCCAGCTGGGTCCAGGGGAGCTTCAGCCAGGGCCAGTTCCCGAGAGCAGCCCAGAAAGCCGCAGTTGATGCAGCGGTCCGGGCGAAATGCGATCTCCGGCACTGGGCTGAATGACTCGGGATTCTGGCACCACCGGCACCTGAGCGGGCAACCCTTGAGAAACACGGTGGTGCGAATGCCAGGGCCATCCCCCAGCGAGTATCGCTGCACATCAAAGACCACACCGCTGAGCGAATTCGCGCCGCCCATAATTGCAGACACCTCGCTTCTAACCGCAGACCGCCATCTCGGAGCGCCGGATGATCTCTTCCTGCGTGCCCGGTGAGAGATCGACGAAGCGTGCACTGTATCCGGTCACACGCACGATCAGATCCTGGTACTGCTCAGGGTTCCGCTGGGCCGCCCGCAACGTGGCGGTGTCGACCACGCTGATCTGAAGGTGCTGTCCGCCGAGGGCGAAGTAGGCCGCGAGCATCGCCCCGAACTGATCCACCTGTTCCGGTGTGCCCAGCAGCGTTGGGTTGAAGCGCATATTGGCCGAAACGCCTCCGGTTGCCTGCGCGAAGTCGACGGCCGCCAGGGAACGCAGCGCTGCAGTGGGGCCGCCCCGGTCCATTCCGGAAACCGGACCGCACCCGGGGCTCAGCATCTCCTGCGCCCGCCGGCCGTCCGGCGTCGCTGCGACCATGAGCCCCTGGATCACATGGTGGGTTTCGGAGTGCAGGCCGAGTGCGAACACGCCGCCCCGGTACGTATGGTACTCGCTCAGAACCGTGGCCAGCCAGTCGACGACCTCTGCCGCGATTTGGTCCACCCGGCGATCGTCGTTGCCGAACTTGGGCGCCCGGTTAAGCAGCATCTGACGCTGCGGCTCGTAGCCCTCAAAATCCGCCTTCAGCCACTCGACCAACTGCGGCAACGGATAGGTGCCCTTCGCGAAGACCATCTCCTTGATGGCCGCCAGTGAATCAGCAAGGGTGCCCAGCCCCAGCAGGTCGACGCCGGTCAGGTTGGAGCGGGCGCCGCCGGCTTTCACGTCGCGCCCGCTCGTCAGGGGTCCGTCCACCAGGGCCGACAGGAGCGGATTGGGGAGCAGACGCCGCTGCACGTCCCCGACCACCGCCAGGGCTTCCGTCAGACTCCGGACCGTCGACGTCAGTTGCCCCTTGAACGCCGCCCAGAGCGCTTCGTACGAGTCGAACTGCGGAGCCGGGCGGTCTTGTTCTTCGCCGGAGGGGGAGAGAAACGGCGCGCCGCCGTTCAGCAGGAGTTCAAGCGCTTTCGGCCCGTTGAGGAAAGCGGAGCAGGTCGGACCGTATGTATCCGCCGGGATTGGCTGGACGCAGCCGGTGACCATGTATCCCCGTGCCGCTGCGAGCGGAAATCCCTGGCCGGTGAACCCCCGAATCACCACCGGATCATTGAATACCTCGATGAGGTTCGCGCCGCCGGTCATGAGTTGAAGCGCCCGGCGCCTGAACGTCTCGCCGGTACCGGGATGCAGGCGGACGGCGACGTTGGGCCGTGTCAGCCGGAGGCTGTCCACCGCTTCGAGGATGAGCAGGGAGAGTTCATTCGTAACGTCGTTGCCGGCCCCGTCCATGCCACCCACCGTCAGGGTCAGGCGCTGGGTGTTCCCGTCCATCACCCGCATGGCGGCATACTCGTTCAGGTAGGTCAGCTGGTTGCACTTGACAAAGAGCTCTTCCAACAGTTCCAGCGCTTCCGGTTCGGTCAGGCGACCTGCTGCCAGGTCCCTGGCGTAGTACGGGTACAGGAACTGGTCAAGCCTGCCCAGCGGGATCTCCTCGGCGCCATCGGTTTGCATCAGCGCCAGGAATGTGAACCAGAACGACTGGACCGCCTCCCGGAAGGTCTCGGCAGGCTCGGCCGGCACTTTGGCCGCAATCGCCGCAATCTCCCGGAGCGCCCGCCCCCGGTCGGTGGAAGCGGACTCCGCCAATGCCAACGCCGCCTGCGCGTACCGATCGGCCCACGCGATAACCGCTTCTGCTGACCAGATCACCGACTGGTAGAACGTCTGCTTTTCTGCCGCATCGGACTCCGACGGTGCGATCAGTGCCATCGCCGCTTCTGCCTGCCGGATGGCGGCTCTGAAGCCGCCTTTGAGCACCCGGCCGTAGTCCAGGTAGGTCAGGTGATTCGACCCGGAAAAGTCGTTGTTGACGACGAAGAGGAGGTTTCGCATGGCAAACTGCGTCTCCTCGGACTGGCGGGAGAGCATCTCATCAAAGGCGCTCGTCCCGTCCCACGGTGGCAGGATGGACCCGTGCAGTTCCGCTTTCTCGGCTTCACTGATGACGAATTGGTCGTGCTCACGCTCACGGAAGTTGTCCAGCTCCTTCGACAGGAAGTCGCTCTTCAGTTCCGGATACAAGACGGCGCCCTTGACCTTTTCGGTCAGCGCGCCCACGATTCGCTCATCGTCGGCGATCTGAATCGGGAGGTGGCGAAAGGTCTCCTGCAGGGCCAGGGCAAATTGCAGGCTCCGGGGGAGCTCGGGGTGGTTGAATACAGCGTCAGTGATCGCGCGCGCCCGAACGAGGCTGATTTCCTGGGGTGCTTGAATCGCCCGCCGGCGCATCGTCTGCAGCCGCGGCGACAGCCGTGTCAAATCAAACGTCGTGCTCATCGAAGTCCCTCCTCGACAGATTCGCGTAGCCCTCGTTATCCGATCTTCCGGAGCAATTCGCGACCTTTCTCCTGGTATTTGGCCGCGTATGCGGGTCCGCGTTCGTCGATCGCCTGTTCCAGGAGCAACGCCAACTGCTCACGGGCGAGCGCCGGCTTTCGCAGGCTGATGTAAAGCTCCGCGAGTCTCACCTTCGCCTGCGGGCAGGCAGGCGCAAGCTCCCGTGCCCGGAGCAGGTGTTCCAGTGCCAGTTTCCGATCCAGGAAGCCCATTGGCGCAGGCGGGGTCAAGCGGTGCAGGTCACCCAGAATCTGGTGGGGCATGGCGCTGTGGTATTGCTCATCCAACTGCAAAGCCCGCTCGGCATGCTGCTTGACTTTGCTCAGGTAGAACAGGGCACTCAAAATGCCCATTTCGAGACCGTGGTAGCCCATCAACGTAGCGGCCCAGGCATTGGCCTCCAGACCGTCACCGTCGTATTCGAGGGCCCGCTTGGCCAGCTTCATGCCCCGAAGGGCGATGGCCAGGCGCTCGCCCTTCGGGGCATACTCGTAATGCCAGGACTGGGCCTGCGCAAGTTCGGCGTATACCCGGGCCAATACAGTGGGGTCATTCGTGGTTTTGACCAGGTCCGCCAGAATCGCCTCGGCGCGCTTCAGGTTGTCGCCGGCCTCGCAGGCGTAGAACAGGCGCTCGACTTCAGCAAAGGTCTGCATCAGCGCATCGTTCATCATTTCGTTCCCCCTCAGTTTCCGTAGAGCAGTCTTCCAACCTCACGCAGGGCGGCCAGATCCGCAACATCGTGGTCGAGCAAAGGCAATTGCGCGGTGCGATACCGGGCAAACCGGGTCCGGATTTGGTCCAGGCACGTGCCCTGCACGTTGGCCCTGGCCTCCAGGAAGGGGTTGCCCTGGACCACCCGGGGCAGGATCACCTGGTTGACCACCCGCGCCTGAACCGGAATGCCGAGGCGATCCAGGCCGGCGATGGCGCTCGCGGTTTCGGCGATTGGCAATCGCTCCGGCAGAAGCACCAGGGTGAACACGGTATTCGCGGTGTCGGAGAATCCTTCTGCCTGACACGTACTTCCACCAAAACCGCCTCCTGTCTCTGCCAGGTCTCTCCCGTTCCGTCGCACCAACCGCCTCGGCACAGGTATTCTCAACGAATAAAAATCGCCTTATCGGGATATTACGATGTATCGGTCCAAAGAAGAGGCTGCCACATAGCAGCCGGCCCGGCCCTTGCCGACACCGACCAGCGCTATTTGGGCGGGCAGCAGTGGTCGAGCAGAGCGGTGAGTTCCTGAATCATGGCCCGGATGCACGCTCTGTCCGGGAAGTAGTAGACCTCTTTGCCCTCCCGACGGGCCATGACCAGCCCACCGCGCTTTAGCAGGGCCAAATTCTCCGATGCTGTAGACTGGCCGAGGTCGGCATCTCGGGCCACCTGGTTCACCGTTCGCTCCTGACCATCCATGAACAGGAACAGAATGCGCTGCCGGGTCTCGCTGGCAACCGCTTTCAGAAAATCCTGCAACTTGCCGGCCACGGTCATGATGTGAACCACCTCGTCATATCGGATAACTCCGATTTGATCTTAGCCGGTTCTTTTCGTGCTGTCAAGCGTCCTTTCGCAGATCCTGGAGAAGTTGCCTTTGCCGGTGGTCCGGTCGACGGCGAAGGTCCGGGCGCCCGCCCCACTCGGTGGGCCCGTGATTGACGTTCATGAGGTCACTGGTTCGATCCCACTACCGCGCACCAAAAGAGTCCCGACGTGAAGCCTTGAAAAGCCCGCCAGATTGGCCTTGAGCCAGGTTGGCGGGCTTGTCCATGCTCGGCGTGGTTCGTGCGAGATGAGTATCTAGCACCATTGGTTATTTGCTTGGCCATTTCAACGCACGTGCCGCCAAAGAGTTCCGCCGCCACAGGAAATGCCGATTCATAATGCCTCAGGAGCATGCCGGTTTCAAGCCAAACAGCACTACGCAATACTCGCCCGGGATATTTGGATCGGAGCTGGCAGGAAGGTCCGGACAATGCGCAACGGTACAGCCTGTTCAAGCACGACATCAGGCGATAGGTCATGGAAGCAAATACATCGTGGAACAAGATGTGACCAGTCGGCAACCGATATTGTCGGGGAAGCTCTCCGATCAAAAACGGCGCTTCCGAGCGCCCGCTGAACGGCTGCCAGGACGAAGGCGAGCTCAAGGCTCTGGTCCAACTCCCATGAGACGACGTACCGGGAGTACCAATCGATCACGGCGACCAAATACATCCAGCCCCGGGACATCCGAATGTAGGTGATATCGATCCCCCACACCTGGTTGGGGGCGCTGATGCTGAGGCCGCGCAGCAGATAGGGATAGACCTGATGTTGCTGGTTGCGACGGCTGAGATTGGGACCAGGACAGATTCCTGCGATGCCCATCTGCTGCATGTGGTGCTGTATGGCTTTACGGTTGACCAGGTGGCCCTCCCGCCCGAGGACGGCCGTGATTCGCCTGGACCCATAGAAAGGGTATTCCGTGTAGATCTCGTCGATCCGGCGCTGGATGGTCAGCTCTTCGTCCGAAGGGGTCCGCGGCTTGTAATACAAGCTTGACCGGTTCAACTGCAAGAGTTCAGCTTGCGCTTTCACGGACAGGTCCGAGCCGTCAAAGTCAAGCAGCGCAAGGCGTTCATCCCTAGTCAATTCGGACGCCTTTTTTTTGAGCCAGGCCAACTGTGTCGTTAGCCGGCCAATCTCGGTGTATAGCTCTTCAACCTGTCTGTCGTGCTCGGCCTTCAGGGCCGCCACATTATCAGTCCGTTCAAATAACAACGACAGATTGTCTACCACATGGCTCCGCCATTTGTGGAGCTGCGTGGGGTGCATCCCGTCCTCGGAGGCCAGTTCGGTCACGTTCTTATGCTCCTTGAGCATTTCCAGTACGATCTGCGTTTTGAAGTCCGGTGAATGCTTCTTTCTCATGGTGTGATTGTAGCTTAACTTCGACCGTTTTCGTGTCTAAATTCCTGGGTCCACTGGTCATCGCCGATGGGGGCGCAAGCTACCGTCCCACTGCGCCTCCTGCCCAACAGCCGGGACCAGGCGACCCTGGCCGCCTTTTGGCGCCAACTGGAGACGCAAGAAGCCCCTACCGGTATTCTGAACGGTTTCCCCCGCTCCGGCCCCCTGGTGCCCTGCCACCTGCACCCCGCTACCGACCGGCCCGACGCCACCTGTCAGACCCAGATCAGTGCGGTGGACCCTCGCCACGACCCGACGCCACCGGGAAATCGGCAAACGGAGCAACTTCGCACGATCACCTTGACGGCAGCCTGGGCTGAAGTGAACTCCCCGCGGCGCCATGCCTGGAGCTTCGTGGTGGATCAGCAAGGCCTGGTGGCTGTTCAAAACGAATCAGGAGATCCCTTGCCTCTTTGAAAGCTCGTGGCATTCACCGGGCCGGACCGAGGAGATATAGCCCTCGCACATTTGACTAGATCATACTTTTAGCGTAATAATAATGATTAGTCGCACTTACAAATGTTGCACTATTTTTGATTGCTGATGACTGCGAGGGTCAACCATGCGTGAACCCCTGGGCCTTTTCCCGCCGCAGACCCAAAAGCTACCTCCGACACGCGACATCCGGCAGGCTTTGGCTGACCGCGACTATGCAGGGGCGGTGGCGGCGCTTGACACCATTGGCATGGGCATCATGCAGGGGGAACGCGACATTCCTCTGTCACAACTCTTCACTTGGCTGGATCAGTTTCCCGCACCATACAGCCGGAGTCCCGTGGTCTTGGGCGTCCGCGCTTGGCTATCGTATGAGCAAATGATGCCGACGCGCGCCTTGCTGATCGTAAGCGAACTTGCGGCCCAGTGTGAGGAGCAACTGGCAGGTCCGGAAGGGCCCGTAGCGTCCATGTGGCTCATGGCCGCACGTGCCTTCCAGGGGACTCTTTACGAAAGCGAAGGCCGGAATGAACTGTCCCTACGGGCCTACACGCAGGTCCGATCCCTCCTGTCCGACTTTGGGTTTCGCACCTCCACTCAGGCGCTGGCACTGGAACCAGAGGAGGCCGAGCGACTGATCGCTCTTGATCACAGTGGCGTATGTGCAGTGGTTATTGACGCCTTGGCAATGTACCAGGCGGCTTCGGATCGCGGCGGCACCGCCCGCATGGCCCATCACTTGGGCCAACACTACCTCGATCGAGGAGAGCCATCCGCCGCCCGATATTGGCTGGAACGCTCCTTGGAATTACGGCGCGGCCGGCGCGGTGAACTGCCATTGGCCTATACCTTGGACAGCCTGGGAATGTGTTATGCACAACTGGGACTCATGAACGACGCACAAGCGGCACTGGACGAAGCCATGCGAATTGCCACCAACGTTGGGTCGGTGCTGATTCAGGCCCATGCGTTGTCGAACCTGGGCGATGTATATCGGGATCGGAACGAATTCGGGGCAGCGCTGGAACTGTACCGCAAATCCTTGGCGCTCAAGGAGCAGATGCGGGACACCTTCGGCCTTGCCACCACCCAGTTGGCCCTAGCCACCTGTTTCCGACGCCAGCGGGAGTTTGGTCTTTCGGCCGATGCCGCAGCCGAGGCGGGTACATTACTCCATGGATTCGGCGATCCCAGCCTGCGGGCTACGGCGGTCATGCATCGGGAGATCGCCGGCACGTTACTGGGCAACGATGGAGCCCGTGACCGGTTGGCGAGGATCGTAGAAGAACAGGCGGGCAGTGCCAAAGTGCGTGACGAAGTGCTCGGCCAATGGTACCTGGCCCTGGCGTCTCATGAGGCGTCCGAAGCAGAAGGTGTACGGTTTCATTTAGATCGGGCTTTCACGTTGGCTATGCGCCACCGGCACTTGCATTTGCTGGCGATGGAGATCCCAATCTCCTCAGGTTTATGTAAGCCGGCAGTAGAACAAGCGATCTGCCCGGAGGCGCTAGCCGGATTGGTGCTTCGTGCCACGCCGCAGGGATTGGCAGCCTTGCTCGAACATGCACCCTCGGCCGCCAAGCTGGTGGCCGCCGCCGGGCGTCTGGGCGAAGCCACGGCACTGACCGTAAAGATGTTGGGTGCATTCCGGGTGATGCGGGCCGGGCGGGAGATCGATTTGACCGCCGTCCGTTCGCAAAAGGCGGTCTCGCTTTTGAAGTTCCTCGTGGCAAGTCGGGGCAAGCCGGTCATTCGGGAACAAATTCTAGAGGCCATTTGGCCGGAAGCGGCTCCGGAAGCAGCTGACCGTAGTTTTGAAGTGACGGTCTCCAACCTGCGGAAGATGCTGGATCCGGTAGCCGGGCCACCGCTCATCCTGCGGAAAGGTCGTGGCTACCTGATCAATCCCGAGGTCACTCTGGATGTGGATGTCGACCGGTTCGTCTACCATGTGGAGCGGGGCAACTGGTGGTGGCAGCGGGGTCAGACCGTCCCGGCGGTGGCCGAGTGGCAGTTGGCGGAGAATAGCTACAGGGGGGATTACCTCGCTGAGGACCCCTATGATGACTGGGCGACCGCCGAGCGCGAGCGGCTTCGGGAGCTTTACATGGAGTTGGCCAGCCGACTGGGTGAACAAGCTTTATGCGAAAAACGATATGAAGAAGCGATTCGGTGGGCCCGACAGGTGTTGGCCAACGATTCCATCCGTGACACGGCCTTCCGGTTGCTCATGCGGGCGCACGCACGGCAAGGAAATCGGGCGGTGGCTCTGAGGGACTACCGGCGGTACACCGAAGCCCTGGCGCGGGAACTTGGAGAGGAGCCTGCACCGGAAACTCGGGAGTTGGCCCGGCTGATCCGGGCCGGTGAAGTAATTTGAGTTTTCTTTAGGCGTGTATTAAGTTCGCTGTGCTAAAAAGGTGGTGGAACCTGCGGGTGTCCACCACCTTTTTGCATCCCGGGAGGGATCCACCGTGGGAGCAGCCCGACCAGCCGACACTTTTGTCGTTCGAGTAAGGCGCGAGCGCGGGCATGGCGGAGTCGTCCAGACTCCGGTGGAGCGGTGGCAGGTCGAGCGCGTCCAGACCGGCTTGAAAGTCTACGTCCACGGTCTGGAAGATGCGATGGCCCTTCCAAGGCAACGCGGTGAATACGAACCTGGAGTAGCCGTAACGCTCGGCCTACAGGTAAAAACCGGCGCCTCCCACCGAAGGGAAGCGCCGGTTTCATTTATATGATCACAGTGTCTGCGAACACCACCCGGCTGGTGCCAACCGTTTGATCGCTCCCGTCGCCGGTGACGAAGCGCTCGAACTCCTGGAACACGAGGCGGAACGGGCGGCTGCCGCGAGCCGCCGGCAGCGTGACGGAAACGGACCAATTGAACGCCCCGTTCGGAGAGCGGAAGGGTGCACCCCAGAACGAGGCGACCGGTGTCCACCGGAGGTTTTCGTCTGGATTCGGCTTGGAAGCAACATTGGGCGGTAATTGCTCCACGGAGACCAGAATCGGGCTGCTGCCGAAGGCGGTCTTTTCCGAGGACACGCCTATCTCTGCGGGAACGTACTGCATAATGGGATTGACCGGACCGGGTCCGGAAATGGTGACGGAAAGCACCTGCGGGCGAGACGGGTCGGGTACATGAATGGAGACCACCCGCTCGGCTGCCAACTGGGCGAAATCGGCCACGACCACCCGGGAGAGTTCGGCGCCGGGTACCGAGTACGGCTGGTAGCGAACCAGGGCCAAACGCACGAACGGGAAGTAGGCCATACCGCTGTCCAGAGCCACGTCGGCATACCAGAGCCCCCGCTCCGAGTCGAAGTTCGTTTCGTAGCCGGCTACGGAAACCGGTTCCTTCGGGAACTCCCAGACGTTCAACTTGGTCGCAATCTGCTTGGCGCCCTGGAAACTCTTCGCTTCAATCGTCGCCGCCACCGGTTCGGTCCACCAAATCGGATCGCCGCCCAAGCGGGTAATGTATGCGTCCAAGCCGGTGTCGTACGTACCGCCACCGGGCCGGAATACCACTCCCAGCAGTTCGCCGTCGCCCGAAGAAAACCACGGGCGGTCCAGGTAGATCCGCAAGCCGGTCTTGCGAGTCCGGGTGATGTCCCCACCGGAGGTTGACGCCACGATTTCGAACGTCGGCACGACGTAAAGCAGCTTCGGCACGGCCGGCTCGGCGGAACTGAGAATATGCACAATCGCCGGCTTGTCCACCGATGTGCGTACCGCCGATTCCATGTCTTCCACGTCGGATAGCTTTAGGATTTTCGGCACGGTGATCGGCGTTACGTCCAGGTGCGATGCTTTCTTTGTGGGCGTCGGGACCGGTTCGCTAGGTGGGAGGAAGAACTCCGCGAACCGGGTGCTTGCGACCGCAATGTAGCTAACCTCGCGGTGCTTGGTATCGCCGAAGTTGTGCGCTTGGTTCAGAGTCACCATATTGTTGGCCGGGTCCAGGCCGTCGAACTGACAAAGGTGCGCTTCAGCCTGCAAGACGCGGAAGGCGGCCTCTGTCGGGATATCGACCGACTCACTCCACCCAGCAATGATCTCCACCTTGCCGGTGGACTTACCTTCGAAATAGACCTTCCCGCTGAGCGTAGCAAAGGTGTCACCGTACATTTTCTTGGGCAGTACGTCCGAAAGCATCGGGTCCGCCAACGGCTGACGTACAGCGTTAATGAGAACCAGCTCTCGCGGGGGTGTCATTTGCCAGAGCAGGCCGTCCTGGGCGTCCGCTGCCAGATTCCAGCCTTGGTACGGCGCACCGGGTGTGCCTAGCCACTGGAAAGTGCCCAGTTGTGCGGTGTCGGGTGCGTCCATGTAGCAACTGAGCGGCACCCGAAGCACGTCGGCCTTCTGCAGCCCGACCGTAAGCTCACGCTTGGTCTGATCCCATGTAACGCCCTTGCCTTCGATAACTTTGAGTCGGAACGGTTGAGCGTCGTACCAGGCTCCGCCGGACGGGGGTGCGAAGTCAACCTTGGTCACTTCGGGGCGCGGCTCTTTCTTGAGACTGCCCGGAAGCGTCGCCGTTAGCGCCTTGCCCAAGTTGATCGTGGGCAGGTTCCGGAAACTGGCGCCCTTGGCGAGCGGGTCAGGCAGGTAGTAAATCGGGAGTTTCGCATCGGGGACAATTTTGCCGATTGGGTTATCGTTCTGGGTATGTAGCCCGAGATCGCGGGCGGAAATTGCTTGGTAGGCCGACTTGTTCATTTTGCCGTCGGCCTGGTCGAACTTGCCGTGAATTTCCGCGCCAATCTGCGTGGTTCGCGGGGGTGCTATGTGCCGCTCGGTGGTATCCGGCGAGGCGCCGTAGGCATCGCTGCGAATGACCAGGTGCTCCAGCGACTCGCCCCGCTTCATTTCGGTCCGGGCGACCACCACTGGCGCCGCGACGGGCTCGAACCGGAAATACCCGGACAACGGCGTAGCGGTGCTGAAATCCTGGCTGTCGCCACTGAAATCCGGGCTGTTTCCGGCAAGGTCCACCGCTCGGGCCCGGAAGCGGTACTTACGGCCGTACCGCAGCTTAGGCAACGACCCAGGTTCAGGCTTGAACTGCACCGAAATGCCGAAAGGGGTCTCCTCGTCGCTGTCCTCTTCCACGTCGCCGGTGAGGCCCACAGCCTTGCCCGGACGCGGGGCGACGAGGCTCCAGCCAGACCAACTGAACATTGCCTCGCTGGCATACAGGTCCTCGGAGTCGGCCTGTCCGGTCACTGCGGGCGCCACCCAACCCTCGTCCCTGTACGTCAGGCTGGTGTTATCGTCGACGAAATGGTAGGTGCCGACGCGCCGACACAGCGAGTGCCACTTGGCGGATTTATCGTCCCAGACATCGATCCGGTAGCCCCGGATCAAATCCTCCAGGTGGAATGCATTCGCTTCGGCCACCGTCTGAATTTTTGTGACCGCCTGGTTGCGGATCGAAGGCACGGCATTGTTGACGGTGTCGGTTTTCGAGATTTTTTGGACCATTTTTGTGGCGTACCCGTCCCGAGTAACCGACAGCCCGGCGGTGCGGACGATGGGCATATCGGTCGGTTGGTCCGTCCCGCTGCTGACCGACCCAACGACCCGATTTGCCAGGTCCATCGACTTCAGGGCTCCGCCCGCCACATCAATTTGCACGATGTCAAAGCTGTCCCCTTGGCTCAGGTCGAGCACGCCGTTCTTCAAGTCGGGATCGGAAGGTTCGGCCACGAACGTCGATGCCGTAAGCAAGAACTTGGTAAACGGCGTGACATTGGTCGTCTCTTCGATTTGGGCTTCCCAGTCGGGAATGACCGAAAGCAGCCCGGAACTAGGCAGCGAGGCGTTGCCGATTTCGACATCCAGGTCGACCACCAGACGCAGGTCCCGCATGAGCCGCGGGTAGCTCGCCAGCGAAGCCACCGCTTCGTGGAAATCCATTTGCGGGGCTGTTACCTCCGGAATCGTCGGCGGCTTGTAGAAGGTTTGTAATTGCAGAAAGTCTTGCGGCGGATTGGCCAGCTTGCTGAACGGAATGGCCTTTAACTTCTTGAGGGCATCCTCCAGGTTCTTGTTCAATATGTTCACGGTGGGAACGCGCAAGTTCGCGCCCAATCCTGAGGTTGCGGCCATTTCCCGGCTCACGAGACCGGCCTGGAACGCAATTTGGCCCAAATGGGTCATGCGGGCCAGTTGGTGCGCCGTCGGCGGCTGCACCGGACTCGCAAGCCCGACCTTTATGTGCTGCTCCTTGATGAAATTGTGAATGTGTCGGGACGGGTAGGAGCGAATGGCGCGATCGTCCAGCTTTTCGAACTTGAATGGACGAACCAGCGTCCCGCCATGAAAGAGCAGCGGCCACGGCTCGTTGGCAATGCTCGCCCGGACCACATTCGCGCGCAGCGTCACCCCGCCAAATTTCACTTTGTAGGTGATTTCCCGGTTATGCCAGTCCACGAAGTCGGGAAAGGTGCCCAGCGACAATTCGTCGCCTTCGTCCGACTCCAGACGAGGAGTAACAAAGACGGAGAGCCGGGCGATTCCCTTGCTCCTGCCCCCAGGCAGGGCGGTCCACATCACAGTTTGCTTGTTCATGGGGCGACCTCCTAGGATGCGAACGCGTCGCAGTAATCGTTCCAGTCCGACGGGGCCATGATTTCGCCGAATGTCGGGTCGCCCGGCGATCCGGCGAACTTGCGCTCCATTTCCAGTGTGACGCTCTTGTCGAAGAGGCAGGTGTGCACGTTGACTTTGACTTTCACGTAACCCTTGACCCCGCCGTCACTGTAGGTGAGGCCCATGTTGAAGATGATGGAGATGGTGACCAGTCCGAGCACCCGCACCGAGCCTTCGCAAGCCAGGTAACCGGTCAGCAGGACCGACTTCTCGTTCATTTGGAAGTAGATGCCTACGGCTACTTTGACCGACCCGCTGGCGACGGAGCCGAAGCTCATTTTCACAATGGCGCCGAACTCCAGAGCCGCCACCAGGCGAACAATGCCCTGGTTGCTGTCGGTGGAGAGCACAATGCCGAAGTAGGCGGTACCGCCCAGCGGACCCACCGTAATAGTCGCCGGGTCTTTGGGCGTCGAGAAGTCGAACGAGAAGCTAAGTGCTTTGCCTTTTACGAACGGAATTTCCACGCCGAACCGCAAGGCGATATCTTGCAGCGACATCATGCCAATTTGGATGGAAAGCGGGCCCAAGGTGGTTAAGGCCGTAACGCCGTCGGACCCGGCGTCGATTTTAACGTTTCCCAGCCCTAGCGCCTCCATTGGCGCCTGCAGGGCGGTCACGAAACTCATTACCCCGCTGAAGTCAAATTTGCCGAACTTGTGGTCGAACTTCAGCTTCTGGCCTTTCTGCTGGGTTACGGCAAAGGAGCGCAGCTCCATGCTGATCACTTCGCAAATGCCAATGGTGACCGAACCGACCGTCACTTTGGCGGTGTAATCCGACGCACCACCATCCAGCGGAATCAGCAGCAGTGCATACAGCCCGAGCTTCGTACCTTCGGCGGGCGTCACGACAAGCACCGGCGACAGGTCGACCGTCTTGAGGCTGGTGGACCAACTGATCATGGTCTTGATGGCGGTCGGAATGCCCATGGCGTCTTTGACCAACCGGCACTGCAGCGACGGGACAGCGCTCTTCCAACTATTGAGCGGGCTGTCACCCATGTTGACCAGGTCTTCGATGGACTGGATTGCTTCGATGGCAGGCGCAGCCACACCCAGGGCCGCGGACTCCAAGTCTTCCAGTGTTTGCTTGGCCTGATTCTTGACTCCGTCGATGGCGCTTTGCGCCTGATTCTGCAGGTCACGAATTTGCGTTTTGGCATCCTGCACCAGGCCCAGCGCTTTTGCCCTGGTGTCATCCACCAGGTCGAGCACGGCATCTTTTACGTCGTTCCCCTGGGCCTCCATGTTGCCGAGCACGTCCTGGGCCTCCGCTTGAGCCTTCTGGAGCAAGTCCTTCAAGTCGCCCATGGGAATCAGGTCACGCAGGCGGACGTTGCCGAACAGAACGGCATCGGCGGGCAGGTAGACCGTGGGGTCGAAACTGCCTTGGCTGAGATTGCCGAGCGGACCGCTCACCATGCCCCAACTTCGGGACAGACCGGTCACTGCCATGTTCAGATCCACCACGCCGCCGCCCATGGCCGATGGCAGCTTCACGAGCGGGTAGCTTTTGGCCTTGTCCGCCATGGTATTCAGCTTGGTGTCCAGGTCCGATTTCAAATTCGTGACCTTATCGAGATACGGCTTCAGCTCGCCGTTGACCTTGTCTTTGA
Organism: Symbiobacteriaceae bacterium; assembly: GCA_036504075.1. Taxonomy (GTDB): domain Bacteria; phylum Bacillota; class Sulfobacillia; order Symbiobacteriales; family Symbiobacteriaceae; genus DASXVX01. Next base: position 74,000 of record DASXVX010000010.1, read on the forward strand.
CCGTTTGCTCGAGATTGGTCCATTCTTCGATCGTCTTCTCGTACTTCGCCAAGACGGCCTGTCGTTGGGCCTCCAAGTCGGTCAAGGCTTTGTCGACCAGCGCCTGGGCGCTTTTCACTTTGTCCTGAGCATCCTTGAGGGCCGACTCCAGTTTTGCGTCGGCTTGCCGCAGCTTGATGAAAATCTGGCCGACGTTTTTCCCGGAGTCAAAGCCGTTCGTCAGGTACTCGGTGGCTATTTCCACGCCTACGACATTCCCGGCCTGACCGGTCATGCGGGCCAGGGCCTCCATGCGAATGTCGGCCTTCGCGAGCACGGGGTAGAAGCCCGCCCGAACCTGTGCAAACTGGTCGAAAGCGCTGTGCGCGGAGAACCACAGGCGAACCGTGTCGAAGCTGGTGTCGCCCGACCGGCGGGACGGCGCCAGAGCCACTTTCTGGCCGAGCAGTTCGACGCCCGGACGGTTCTGCCACTTGCCGATAAGCTGTAAAATACTGTCGGCAGATGTGCCGGCGGTGGCGGACCTGCCTTTGTGGCCGGGCAGGGGCGGACCGGCGACGAAGGCCAGTTCGGTGCCGAACGTGGACCAGGCGCCGGCGACGTCCTGGGCCTCCACCTGGAACAAGAACGGGACTTTGTTCACGGCAATCCAAGTCACGCCTGCCACCTGGTTCGGGTCGCCAGGTGCTGCGATGTCGATGTTGGGGCTCTGTAGGGTCACCAGCCGCACCCGCTGGAACGGGAGCTCCCGCCCACTGTTGTCAAACGGCACCAGGCCGGTGGTGAAGTCCATTTCCGACTGCCGCACGACGACGGATTCCTTCTGAATTAGGTAGGCGACCTGCGCACCTGTGTTGGGTGAAATCTTGAACTGCCGTTCCGAAACGGTGATTTTGGCCGCTCGATGACCAAACGGGAACAGGTAGCCCTCCTCCACCACGAGCACGTACTGGTCGCGCCCCATGACAGCGGTGTGCCGCCAACCGGACACGCTGTATCCCGCGCCCAGAACGGCGTTCGGCTCCCAGTTGCCCCGCATCTTCAGCCAGGCGCCCAAACCGCTCAGCATCAACTGGTCGGTCTCAATCGGGACCGAGTCATCCGGCATGTTCACGAAGTCGGTGGTAACGCCCACCAGGTCCATGCGCTGGCGTGCAGTCAGGGCGGTCATGAACGGCTCGGGCTGACTGCCCGCATCCATGTCCTTCGCCCAAATAGCCCGTACGGTACGCAGGTCGGCCCGCCTTTCACTGACTGTGCCCCGGGTCGCTCCCCGGACGCCGAGGCGGGTGTGCCAGAGTTCGGTCCGTCCATTGTGGGTGACCGGCTCGGTCGCGTTTGCCCACGCCGCAAAATTGTTCGGCGAGAGAATCAGCCGGTACGGCACTTCCAGAGCCGTGTGCAGCGGCCCGGGCGGCGTCGAAGCGACCATCAGATTATCCAGAGCCCGCGGCCCGCCAATATCGGGAATGAAGGGCAGGTTGCTCGTGTCGTTCAACTGCGGCGGCAACGCCTTGGGGGCGATACTGGAGACCAGGTCTCGCCACGCTAGCAAGGCTGGGAGTGTGTAGGGCACGGTGGCGACATCCGCCGGAAGCGCAAAGACCAGCTTGCTAGGCCCGGCGATTCGCGACTGGACTGCTGGTTCCTTCTGTTTGCCCTCTTCGCTGGCTTCTTCGGCGATGTGCTGTGGCGGGAAGGTCACCGTTATGTAAGCCGGCTTCGACATATCGGCCCGTCTCAACTCCGAAAAACCGGGGTCAAGGATTAGATTCGTGAAGTCGAAAGTGAGGTTGAGCATGTCGGCGGGTCGCAGAACCGTGACGGATGAGACGCTGAAGCCCGATAGCGTCAGGTTCTTTGCCGCGGTCGGTGCGGGCGGGGGCACAGGGCCGCCGATGGGCACCCGAGATGGGTCCAGGTTCGTTGGCATTTTCACCGTCGTGCCCGAAGGCAGTGAGAACGCTGCCACCGCTTTCGGCGGAATATTTACCCGCGTATAGGTACCGGCCAGGGGAGCTGCGGCCTGTCGAACAGCGGGCTGGCACTCCAAGGCTACACCCCTGCCGTCGTCGACCAAGCAAAAAGGCGTCGCACCCGGTCCGTCGCCAAGTTGCAGGCTAACGATGCCGTTCTGCAACCACGTGCCACTCGGGCCATAACCGGCGGTCAACAACGCTTGGTCGCCCGCCGGGTCAAACGAGACGGCATAGTGCGGCGCTACCAGTGGCAAAGCAAACGGCTTGCCGTCGCTGCCCTGGAAGTCGTCACCGGGCTGGAAGAAGAGTCGTGGTGCCCCGCCGGCACCTTCGGCTACCAGCGCCCGGCGGGCATGTCCGCCCTTACTTTCGCCGGTCTCCACGTGTAGGGCGTCGAACGGACTGCCCACGGCGAAGAGCCGCCATCCTTTGGATTCGACTGCGGGCATCAGCGTCCATGGTGCCTTGCCCCGGTCTATCGAAATCAAAGAGCGCTTGGCCGACGGCTGCCGGAGGATGCTTGGCGCCAGCGGGCCGAGCAGGGTAATCCGCAAACCGTCGCTCTGCAAATCCGGACCCAAGCCGGCCACCTGGCCAACGCCCGCCCCGGCGAGCCGCAGCGTCCAGTCGGGCGAGAACTCAGCCATAGGGGCACCGGAAATGTCGACACAGCCGGAATCGCCCAGGGCGCAAATGCGGTGTGCCACCTGAACGCGGGATTTGGCCGGTTCCTGACCGGCCAGCCACGGGACCAACTCTATGTCGGCGGCAAAGGAGCCGAAAGCCATCTGAAAATACATGCGCGAGTTGCTTTTCTGGAGTGCAATATCGGCCGTAAAATCGGCCGGGACCTGCGTGCCCGGATAGGTGGCGTTTGTGAGAGCTAAATGAACATTGCCGTCTTGCCGGCGAATCGTCAGGTGTGGCCGGCCGCCGAAACGGCTCGGATCAAGACCCAACGCTCGCGCCCACCCAGCAAAAATGCCACCCGGCGCTCGTCGCCCTCCAGCTTCAGCCCGCCGGCGAGCGCCGGCCGGAGCGACCGCCAGGTGGGCAGGAGGCTTGCCGCAATGACCCCGGCAAGGCCGAGCAGTTGGCGGCGGGAGATCTGCAGCGACGAAACGAAGCCATCGCCTGGTCGCAGGCGCGGCCACAGGTCACTTTGGAGGGCGGTAACATTCAGCCTTGTCCCCCGCATAGAGACTCACCTTCCCACAGATGATTGCCGAGAACGGTCTGACCCTATTGTGGCAGGCGGCAGTTAAATTTCGCTCAAAAAGTGCTCCCCACCGTCCGAATAGCGCCAGGAGCCCGCTGCCTGTGTTTAAGGCGGCGGGCTCCTCGGCACTATGTTAGCCTTGGCAACCGGCTAGTGGTCAGGTTCTCAAGTCCGCATTGGGATTAGCTGACCCGCCTCAGACACTGAGATAGGCCGGCCTTTGTGGAACGCCATTTGAAGGGTTGAGCTGTCCGATTGTATCGGAGTTGGAAGTCCAGGATCCGCTGTGTCAAATCGTCTGTACTTTCCAGATCCTTGGGTGTCAGGGCCTTGCGCTGAAGGATCGAGAAGTAGGCTTCAACCTGGTTGAGCCAACTCGCATGAAACGGCAAGTGAACGGCGAACGCGTTCGGATAGCGAGCACTTAGGCGGTTTTGGAAGGTCTTTGGCTGATGTGAAGAGCCGTTGTCCACGATGATAAAGACTCGGTCGGCTGATCGGCAAGGCTCTTGCGCCATCAGTTCTTCGACAAACCCGTCGAACGGACCGATCCCTGTCTTCGGGACGATCTTGCCGCTTACCGTGCCCGTGAATACGTTCAGTGCTGCCAGCAAGGTCACCGTTCCCATCCGGACGTACTCCGAGTCCACCAGAACGCCGTGGTTGCTGGTCGGACCCGCAACCCGACTTCTGCGCAGCGCCTGAATGCAGGTTTTTTCGTCAGCGCTGATCACGATATCGCGTGGTCCCAGTGGTTCCCCTTCCCAGTACCCGTGGTACAGATCGAGGACACGAGCAGCCTTGCACTCAAACTCAGGATCTTTCGGAAAGACCCACGACTGCACTTGCCAGGGCTTGGGGGCCAACTCGTGCAACCATCGCCGGACAGTCGCCGTGCTGATGCAGGGCACAATTGCCCGCTCCAGGACGGTGCGGGTGATGTCGGCGACGGAGAAACGCCCCAGGGGCTGACCACTTTCCGTGGGTCGTTCGCAGGCCAGTGCGGTCACCTCAGCTCGATCAATGGGGGGAAAAGGTCGGGGGACGCCCTGGACGAGGGGTGTCATCCAACGAAAAGCCATACCTGCACCACCGGCGTCGCCACTTCAGCACGGTCTGTGCATGGATGCCCAACTCTTTGGCCGCCTCCGTGTGATGAATCGCTGGGTTTTTTGCCAGGAGCAGGGCCAGTTTGGCACGGATGACTTTCGCGTGAGGGGCGTGGTGGGCCTGAGCGATTCGTCTTGCCTCTGCCAGTTCCTCTTCGGAAAACGGGGGCACGAAGTGTGTCTTGCTTCCCCTCATGTAACGGTCACCCCTCAGCGTTGTTACCGAAGGGTTCGCGGCACTTGGCACTGAATCCTCTCAATTCTCGGTGAATCTTGAGTCGAATTTCTGAACCTGACCACTAGCCATATACAGCAACTATGGTCACGGTGCCATCGATATTGCTGCACCTGGCGGTGACATCCGTCGTTTCCCACAGCCGGGGTCGGTCGCCGATATGAACTTTTCCGCTTATCAGGCGACAACGCTGGTCAACACATATGCTTGGGCCGCCGGCACCTCCATGGCCGTTGCGAAGGTGTCGGCCGTTGCTGCCCTAATCATCGATCAGGCCAAGACCCGCGGAGAGCGGCTAACCCCCGCCCAGGTCATCACTCGGCTCGAACGCACAGCCCTCGGTGTCGGCAAGCCAGGCTGTGACCAAGCGTACGGGTATGGTCTGGTCGATGCGTATTCTGCTCTAGGCGGCCAATAGGCAACGATCGACGGCCGGATCGTGGTCTGACAGGGGTCCGGAAGGGGGATATGTCACCCGCAGCGGTTCGCAAACATCAAGGGGTCTTCGACGGTTCGATCCCACTACCGCGCACCATAAGATGCCAGAAGCGGCAAGCCTGTCGGCTTGCCGCTTCTGGCATCTATGTGTTTTCCACGCACTCCGTGAACACGGTTCCGGACACAGCACCAGATGCTTCGTGTGGCAGAACCGGGTATTGGGCCAGCAGTCCACGGTCGTCCACGAAAATGCCCACGCTGGCACGGAGCAGCGACGCTAGATTCTCAGAGCATCGAGTTCGGTGTTGAACCGACCTCCTGGGTCAGGGTGCTCAACAGCTTCACCGACTCGCCTGCGGGTGGGGGCCATCACCGGCGGCAGCCTTCTGCTTTCGACATCCCTGTATCATCCGTCATGCCCGCCCCTAGCGCGTCCCCGAGGTCTGTTATTCATGTTAGGCATGTTCCTAGACATCAAAGTTACTTGCGCCCGCCCTTGTGGGATTATACAATAGTGCGTGAGATATCAAAAGATACAAAGTATAAAGGCGGTGAAAGCTAGGATTGCAATTAAAAATCGAGCCGCAAACGGCCAAACGGGAGCGCTATTCCACCCCGGAGAGCGCCGGGGGGAAGGCCAGCTCGCACGTCCTCGATCTGGCGATCCAGCGGCAGGAACTCTCCAACTGGTGCTGGGCGGCCATTGCCGCGTCGCTCGGCGACTTCTACCGCCGCCGCCACTTCACCCAGCACGAAATCGCCAGCCGCATGCTCGGGTATGACTGTTCCTGCCTTGCCTCCGACCCGGAGGCGGCCGCCCGCTGTGACGTTTTCGCGATGCTCGACGAGGCCCTGCGGGTGACCGAGTGTTATAGCCACTGGAGCCCGGGCCGGCCAACCTTCGAGCGCCTCTGCGCGGAGATCGGCAGCGGGCGCCCCCTGTGCGTCGGAATCGACTGGCAGATCGGTGGCTCGCACTACGCGGTGGTCAGCGGCTGCTATGTGGAGACCCGTGAAATTTACGTCGTTGATCCGCTGCACGGCCCATCGGTGCAACCGTTCGACGCGTTTCCTGCCACATACCGCGGCACCGGCGGTATGTGGCGGGGCACCTTTTGGACCCAACGGCCTACGGCCTCGCAATCCGGTCCGAAGAATGAGGGGATGAACGCATGAGTCAGTTCGACGTGGCCATCGGATTGGGCAAGGAGACCCTCGACAAGGGGACAGGCGAGCTGTTCACCAAACCCGCCGCCCGCGAGAAGCTCTTCAAGGGCTCCCAGGGCGGTGACATGGAAGGCCTCGCCTACACCGTCAGCTGGGAGATCCAGGCGGCACCGACCTTCACACTCACTGCACCTTCGGCGGACGTCTGGGCGCAGTCCATCAATTCGAAAGGCGAGAACCCGGCGCCCGGAGACATGCCGACCGCAAACGTCTTCCAGGTGGTGTTCGCCCAGTTCCACGGTGAGTACCGTCTCGGCGATACCGATCCGGTCAGCGGTACCGGTCAGGTGATCGCAATCGTGACCCTCGAAGTGGCCAACAACAAGGCGACCATTACGCCGAAGTCAGTCTGGGTGGACCAGAGCAGCATGCAGGACTGGGACAAGGCAATTCTGGACGGCATCGTGCTGCCGCAGGTCCTCGGTCAGGCTACGACCATGCTGGCCGGGTTCACGGTACCCGATCTGTCCCGTACCCAGGACGGGGTGACCATAGACCTCACGCCGCCGCAGGTGGCGATTGCCGACCAGAAGCTGATCATCGCCGCCAGCATGAAGTCCAAGGGCAGCGTGGATATCGCCGGGGTTCAGTGGCCCGCGCAGCCGCTGTTCCTGCTGCTCAGCCCCTACCTGCTCCAGAACGTTGCCACCCAGGTCTCGGCGAAGCTCGTGGGCTACGAGAAGACCGGCGATGGCTCTTATCCCGACGACGGCGCTTTCAAGGGCGCTCTCACGTACGACTGGAAAGTCAAGCTGAACAGTGCGGACGCAATCGCCATGGATGCGACCGACAAGACGAAACTCAGTGCGAACGTTGGGTTTGGCTTTGAGGCTGTCGTCAAGCCCCTTGGTGTCGGCGGCCCGTGCGCCGTGACCGCTGCCACCAACTCGCTGTAAGGGGAACAGGAGGGATCGTATGAGCACCTGTGATGTGATCATCTGCGTGGATCAGGCGACGTTAGGCGGCATTGTGGCTGCACTCTACGGGCGCCCGTCCCTACGGGACAAGCTGTTCCGGGGTAGCCGGGCGGTCGATGTGCTGGGCGTAAACGTGAATGTCACCTTTGATGTGCTCCAGCCGCCCGTCATCAGCCTGAACTCGCCCACCGACGAGCAGTGGCGGCTGGGCATCACAAAGGACGGCAATCCGGCCCAGAAGGCTCCCAATGCCGTCGTCGTGCACTTTGGGCAGGTGAAGGTGGGCAAGCAGCGAGAGGCCGGCGGCTACGATGAGACGACGACGGCCTTTGACGCCATCTGTACGATTGGACTGGCCAATAACACCCTCGCGATTGATCCGCTCGCCGTGATCGTCGATCTGTCCCATGCCAGCCCAGATGATCAGATCATCTTTCCGGCCGTCGTCATCCCCCAGATTCTGCAGATGGTGGGGACCATGCTCTCCGGCGAGCACTTGCCTGATATCAATTTCCAGGGCATTCGCTTTGGCGATGTCGTCCTGAGCGTCGGCGGCGGACGGCTGGCCGCGGTCGCCAATCTGGCCGGCAAGCCCGCTCCGGGCGCCCCGTTGCTGGACAGCCTGCCGCCGGGGCAGTTCTACCTGCTGCTTTCACCGGCGGTCATGCAGTCCTTTGCCGACAGCGCCGCGGCCGGCATGAACGGCAAGCAGCTCCCACCCCAGTCAGGCAGCCAGGGGTTTGGCGTGGCCTCCGCGGAGTGGAACGCCAACGCCCGGCTGGACCACGTGTCGGCGCGGGTTTCGCCTGCCGACATGACCTCGCTCGACCTCGCCGTGACCGTGTCGATCGATGCCAGCGCCGGAGTCAACATCCTGGGTCCCCTGGGTGACCTTGTCAACAAGGCCGGAAACGCCATCGTCGACGCCGGCAAGACGGTCGGCGACGGCATCGTGGACACGGCCAACAAGATTGCGGACGCCTTCAGCAGCTACTAGAAACGAGGTGAGTGCACACATGTCAGATATCGGCATCAGCTACTCGGCACAGACCGCCCCCTCGCCGCTGGGCGCGAAAGTGGCATTGAGCCTTTCGGGCGCCGGCGCCGGTGTGACGGTTCAGGCCACCGTCCGGAGTGTGGATACCTGCGTCGTGACCCTGACACCCTCGGGCAGTGTCGACCAGCAGATCCTGTCCGGAATCGCATGGCCCCTGGCGCAAACGATCGGCCTGATTCTGCCGCCGATCATCGTCGGTGCGGTCATGACCAACTACGCCTTCACGGGTCCCACGATCACGACCCCCGCGGTCTCGATTCAGGGTGAACAGGTTGCCCTGCGGCTCGACAACCCCAGCCTGACCACCCACGACGGCATGCTGATGGTGCAGGGCAAGCTGGGCGTGGCCTAGGGCGTCGGAAAGAAGGAGCGAGAGACATGGGATTGATCAACTACGATGTGACCGTGACTCCGGACAAGCCCCAGGTCTTCCTCAATGTCAGCGCCACACCCACCAGCCTCACGGTCAAAGTGGACCACCTGGGTGATTTCTCGCTCAAGGTCGCGCCGACCGCCGGGACGATCGCGGGCGGAGTGGTCTCCGGGGTCATTGTAGGCTTTTTCACAGGCGGTCCCGCGGGCGCCCTGCTGGGCGGCGCCGGCGGTGCGGCAGCGCTGGAAGGGGCAGGCGCCCTGCTTTCGACGAAGATGCACGACGGCGTCCAGGAGGGCGTCAAAGGCCAGGGCAAGACCATCGACTTTGGCCAGCCGATCGGGTACAGCCTCCCCGTCGGCGAGGTAACGGTCAATGTATCGCTGAAAACCCTTGCGCTTTCGACCTACAACGGCATGCTGATGGCCACGGGCGATGTGCAGGTCGGATAGCTACCTACGACAGGAGGACCACTCATGAGCACGACTATGCCCGGATTTGCTGCGGCCTGGGAGCAGTACTGGCTGCACAAGGGAGTTTCCCTGGACGACACGCCGGCCTACCCGCTGGCCCGCACGGTACCGATGCCGGCCGATGTAGGATACGAGACCGGTGCGCTCAGCTTCCGTATGACCGACCTGCAGTTGCAGGGGGTGGATCGGCTGGCCGGGGCCGAATTCGAACCCGCGGAGAGCCGCGTCCGCGTGAAGTTGACGCTGGCGCAGGTGACCCTGCGGGGGCGCTACGCACTGGAAGTGAAGCCCGACCCGATCGTTGACATCGATACGGCCGGCAACCTGATGGATTTGGCTCCGGACGCGCTGCGGCCCATCGCCGGCGGCGCCGATGGCGACAGCGGCAGCCTGGATCCGGCGAAGGAAGAGTGGCTTGACCAGGCCCGCGACCAGCGAACCCGCCTCCAGTCGACGCCGCAGGGTCTGAAGCTCATGGAGGTCTATGGCGAGCATAACGAGACGTATGACTCGGTATTCCGGACCAACAGCAAGCTGGGCGTGCTCTGGCGGGCCGACGGTGCCACCGGTGCCATGGCCGGTGATACGTCCGACGCGCTAAAAAACGACACCGTGGTCAACGCATCGGACAAGCTTTACCCCGGCAATCGCACCTACAACGGCAACGCCTTCGTGCAGCAGTTGAACGTGGCCAGTGCCTGTGTCTGGACCGATCCGGGGTTTGACCCCAAGAAAGGCCCCCCTCCTGACAGCAAGTACTGGGCAGCGGCCAAAGCGGCCCTGGCCTTCGGCAAGGGCGTGGGCGCTACGACCAATAATTCCAAGAAGCAGGTCACGCCCCTGCGGCCCACGGAAATCCACGCGACGATCGAGAGCCAGGATCCCAACAAGTCACTGCCGCCTGTAGCCGACAGCGAGATGGGCAGCATCATGGCCATGGGGATCAAGCCTGGCGGTGCCGACCCCGCCAGCCTCCCGGACTGGCTGGTGGTGGATGAGGAGGACCAGGTGCGGCTCCGCACGCTCTTTGAAGCGACCATGAAGCAGAAAGCGGAGGACGCCACCATCACGGGTCAGCTGCTCCACGAGGGGGCCGTGTCGGCGGAGATCGATCAGGTGGAAGCGGTCCTGGAGCTCAACGTGGAAGCGGGTGCCATTTCAGCCCGGTGCGCGCAGATTGACCTGCCGGCCTACGCGTTTGAGATTGACGACAGCACCTGGGCCGGCGCAGTCGCCGACATGGCGCGGGCCCGCCTGGATGCGACGTACTTCATCCGCAGCCTGCTGCACGATGCCATCGTCGAGCGGTTGCGGGGGTCCCTGCAGGATGCAGCCGCCTATGCTTACGGTCTACACGTCGGCCTTGCGTGAAACTTATGAAGATCACATCGCCCCAGACCAGCGCTCTCAAGGCCAGGGACCTGCTGGATCGCATTCGGGAGGACCTGATCGCTGAAGACCTACAGCGCTTCGCGGATACCCTGGAGGAAGCCCTGAAGCCGCAAAAGGCCTATCTGACTGCCACCGAATACGAGCTGTACCGGCTCGGCAAGAAAATCCGACCGGTGATGCTGCTGCTCGCGTCCCGCATGATTCACGGCCCGGACTCCCCGTTGCCCTACAAGTCGATCCAGGGGGCCGTATCGCTGGAGATGCTGCATGTCGCGACATTGATTCACGACGACATCGTCGATGAGGCCCTGACTCGGCGCGGCCTGAAATCTGTGAACGCGGCCCGCGGCGTGGGCACGGCGATTATCGTCGGGGACCTGCAGTTTGTCCAGGCCATTCGCGGCTTCGTCGATACGATCAATACCCAGGAAGATATGGGGCTGATCAAGCTCGTCCTGGAGACTGCCTTTCGCATCTGCTGCGGGGAGCTGGACGAGCTGCAGACCGACCCCACCTGGAACACGACGGAGCTCCACCAGCGGTACATGGAGACAATCGAACGCAAGACGGCGGTCCTGTTTGGCCTGGCCTGCGAGTCCGGCGTCTCCCTGGTCGAGGGGAGGACCAGTGCCGCTCGGCGGGCCGGCTTCTATGGCCGGCGGGTGGGGCGCGCCTTTCAGATCATGGACGACCTGCTTGACTTCCTGCAGGCTGACGAGGCATCGGGCAAAACGCGGGGGATGGACCTCGCCCGCCGGTGCGTCTCCCTGCCGCTGATCTACGCGATGGCGGAGCTAGGGCCAGGCCATATCGTCACCCGCATCATGCACGGCGCGCCCTTCACGTCGTCCGAGCTGAATGCCGGCGTGAATGCGGTGATCCATACAACCGGTTTTCACCGCGCCTATGCCGACGCCCGCAGTCAGGCGCTGGACGCCCTGGAGTACCTGAAGCCCTTCCCTTCTAACCGTTACCGGCGCGCCCTGGAGGAGATCGCCCTGTACGTGGTGGACCGGCGTTTCTAGGGCCGCGGCCCCTTTGATTTGCCGACGGGAAAGGAGACTGTTCATGGGAACCAAGATCTTCAGCTTCATATTCAGTACCCTGCGCAAGCGGGTCAACGACCCGCAGAACAAGCAGTACTGGCTGCCCAAAGTGGTCGCCGGCATCGACAAGCCGGGGGGCGGCGGCAAGCTGCTGCCGTTGCAGGGCGACAGTTGGAATCTGGGCAGCATCACCGGCACGGCCGGTCAGACCTTCCGGGATACGATCATGGGGCAGTGGTGGAACAGCCTGGTGGATGTGGACACGGATGGGCATCAGCCCATTGCCTGCCCCAGCCAGCCCTGGCCCCGACTCGACATGCCGCAGGTGACGGCGCATGGGCTGGACAACGTCTGGCTGATGGACAACCCGCTGATGGGCCAGCCCGGCTCGGGCTACACAACGACCATGACTTTGCGATTTGGTTACTACGATGGGCAGAACGGTCTGCCCACGCTAAATCAGATCCTGGTCGAAGGCAAGTACTCGCTCCTACAGTGCCTCTGCACGGCCAGTGACCAGGACCAGGCGCCCACGGCGTGCGACAACTTCATCGCACCGGCTTCCATCCACGGCGTCGGCGCCTTTAAAATCCAGCTCACCGACGTCTACGTCGACGCCAATCTGGACATTCGGGTCGTGGGCGAAGGCCCAGCCCGTCAGATCGACATTCGGGTGCTCGATCTCACCATGCGGGGCGGGAAACCTGGTCAGATGCCGGACCTGACCGTGGAGGACTTGACGGTAGAGACCTCCTGGGCGTGGATGTCGGAGAACGTCTGGCTGCCGCAGGCACAGGCGGCCCTGGAGAGTGAAGATGGGCGGCAGGGATTGATCGCCAACCTGAACCAGGCACTGAACGAGCCGGATCACCGGCAGAAGTTGGCCGACGTGCTGACCCAGCAGTTCAGCAAGATTCTGGACGACAACTTCGGGACAGTGCCCGCCGGCGCTCTGCCCAGCGGCGGCCCCCAGGACCCCAACCCAGCGGACCAGTATCTGTTTGACCGGGTGCGGCTGGCCGTGAACAACCCTGCCAGCCAGTTCTACCTGCCTGCCGTGGTGGCCGGCAACAGCGACCCGGGCCTGGAGCCCTTCCACATTGACAGCGTCGGGCTCGGTGACCAGGCATTTGGCACCCTGCGGTTCCTGAACATGCAACTCCAGCAAGTCGTGCTCGCCGGCAGTTCCAACATCGCGGCGCCGCCGGACCAGCTTAGCATTGCCGAATCGGTCCTGGATGCGACGCTGCTGGTCTCTACCCTGGCGCCGCCGCCGCAGGTGAGCGTGCTGCGGGGGGGCGTGCAGACGGTCTGGCAGGTGCCGGCGGCGCCGCTGCTGATTACCGGGCAATTCACTGTGGTCCTGCCCGGGGCGCCCAAAGACCCGAGTGGCGCGCCCAAGCCGCTGGGTGGTGCGTTCACCCTCCAGGTCAAGACATCGCAGGTTCTGACCACGCTGGCGGCGACCGGGGACGACCTGGATGCGCTCAACCTCACGTTCCACAAGCTCGTCCTGGCGATCGCCCCCAGCGACATCACGGTGGATGTCAACATCGCATCCGTGTTTCGGGATGTGGTCAACAAGCTTATGAACCAGGATGTCATCAAGCAGAAAGTGCTGGACGGCCTGAACGCCAAGCTGGCGGGAAATCTGGACAGTATCAGCCGGACCGCGACGAGCGGCGCCCGCAAGGCGATTGCCGCGAAGTTGGATCAGTAGGAATGCGCGAGGGGGATGGCCCATGGGAAAGCTCCATTACATTTGGTGGGGACCCTGCAACGAGAAGGCCAAAGGCCTGGCCACGCAGGGGCCGTTGAGCGCCGCCAGACAGTTGAAAGGCCATGAGATCTTCTTCTGGTGTAAGAGCGATGTGCGGGACGCTTTCGCAGAACTTCTGCCGGGAATCACGGTGAAAAGCTGCAGCAGCGTGCGGGGGATCGTCGGCGAGGACCTGTATGGAGCGGACACCGCGCTGTGCGACGATGCGCAGGGGGTCCTTGAGACCCTGAACACGTTGAAGGCACCGTCAGCCTGCAAAGATCTGGTCAGTCTGTTTATCCTCTTTGCCCAGGGCGGGTTGTATCTGGACACGACATCGACGGTCACCGACAGTTCGGCCTTGGCAATCGTGCTCAGCAACCCGCCCAAAGTCCCCACCGTACCCAGGGTCCTGCGTGATCCCAAGAGTCAGAGCAACCCGAGCAACTGGTGGTTCCATGCCGTCTTCCCGACGATCACGCTTAAGAATACTACGTTCCCCGACTCGGTCCAGATCATCACCCAGGTGGAGAAATGCCCCGATTCGCTGCTGGTGCCGCTCATTGACGTATGGGCGATCTACGCCCCCGCCGGCCATGCGGCCGTCGGGCTCATGGCCAGGAGCTACGTGCGCCGCGCACAGGGCGTCGGCCTGTACCCGGGAATGCCCTTGATTTCGGGGTACAAGCGCGACGACTCAGCCAAGACCATGGAAGATCTGATCGGCCGGATCATCATCCACGCGGCCTATGACGGCCTCTTCGTCATGCTCTTCGGCGGCGAGAAACCGCCAAAGAAAGACGCCGAGGTTGATCTGACCGGCATGACATGGGAAGGCAAGAAGGTCGGCGACTCCGACAACCCGCTGCGCATCAGTGTGGCGGCCCTGGGCATCGAAAAGACCTACCGGAACTCCTGGCGAGATAGGCCGCCGGTGCAGCCTTCAAGTTCTTCGAACACCATGTACTGGTTCGCCGGCGCCGCGGCACTGCTCATCGCGGGTGCCACGGTGGCATGGAAGCTGTACAAGTCTTCCCAGGGGGGAAAGGCATGAACTACCAGGATCTGCGAAATGCCCTCCCCATCCGGGACGGCCAGGTGATCATCGATCCGACGCTGGCGCCATCCGTTCGTGAGTTGCTGGCCGGCTGCTACAACAACCAGCCGGTTGTGATCGACCATGCCGTACCGGGGCCCGACGACGGCCGGAACGACACGGTGGTCATCGCCGGGCGCGCCAGTTTCCTGAACGTCGCAGAGCTGCCCGTGGTCGCGACGTTTTCGCTCGACGGTCAGGGAGCGGTCCAGGCCACGCTGCGGTACACACTGCTGGGCGACAATCCCGGTGTCGACGCGTGGAAGTTCACCCGCAGTTTTCCGGACCTGCCCGTCATCTCGGGCGTGCTGCCGGCGTTCTACTCCCAGCCGCAGTCGCCGCTGGATGCCCTGAATCTGATCAATACGGAGCTCGTGGTCACAACCTACGCCCACAAAGATGAAGCCCGCGGCGCCGCTCTGGATGCCGGCATCAATCTGGTCGGTGACCTGAAGCCGAACGGCATTCTCGGCATGCTGGAGAGCACGCTGAGCGGGAAGACTTCGGTGCCTGTCAGCGGCACGATTCGGCTCCAGCAGCTAACGGCGGTCACCCTGCCGCTCAAACCCGAGCAGTTCCCCTGGGCGGACGGCGTGGCCGCCCCCGGCATCCGGCTGAAGGCCGATCTGGGACAGGTCCAGATGGGCAGCGCCGTCTTTGACGCCTTCTGGCGCATCTACAGTCCGATCACCGCCGCCTGGATGGATGAAAACGATACGTACGACATCGTGCAGGCCTACACAGGCACGCTGAACATTCCCAGTGCGCAAATCACCGCCGATCTGGCGGCCCTGATTTCGCCAGACGCGACGAGCGTCCTGCTCCGGGGCGACTATACCGGCATTCGCCTGGGGAAATTGGCCGACCTGGTCGACCTGTCCGGCTCCAGTGACCTGGTCAGCCACCTGCCCGACGAAATCAAGAAACTGGGCGATCAGCTTGGTAAGCTGGAGCTCATGACGACGGCCATCTTCCTCACCCGTGACGGTGGGCGGATTTCGGTAGTCGGTACGTACTTTACCGTCGGCATGCCCGAACTGAACTGGTCGATCTGGTCGGATCATTTCCAGGTCGATTCCATCGCCTGCGCCTTCGCCGTGCGCAATCCGTTCAGTGCCCCGACCGTCGGCGTCCGGGTCATGGGCACGGTGGAGATTGAGGGCGTGCCGATCAACCTCTACGCGAGCAGCGACGAGGGCTTCACGGTCTATGCGGAGCTGGCTGAGCAGCAGACAATTCCCCTGCGGCAGTTGATGCAGACCTATGTACCGGGGATCCCGGCGCCGAGCGACCTGACCATCGATACCATGAATGTGCAGATCGCCCCGATGAAGTACTACGCCATGTCCATGACCATGGCGGGACAACCGAACCCATGGGTGATCGACATCGGCATCATGGACCTGACGGTCAGTGACCTCATCTTCATGTTCGCCTACCCGCAGGGCGGTCCTGTCTCCGGTTCCTTCGGCGGCCGCGTCGCCTTCGGCGAGTATGCGATCCTTGACCTGCGCTATGACCTGCCCACGGACATCATGGTCCGTGGCACGTTCCCGACGATCCGACTCACCGAGTTGATCCGGCAGTTGCTGGGCACTCCCGACCTGGGTCTCCCCAGCGGTTTCGACCTGACCTTCGTCAACTCTTCGGTGCTGATTCAGAAGCAGGCCGACAACTACACCCTGCTCTTTGGCACCGAGCTCCAGAACTTCGGCCTCTTTGCGATGCAGGTCCGCAAGACCAGTGGCACCGAGTGGGGCTTCGCCGCGGGCCTCGACCTGACAGCGGGCCTGGCTTCGAACCTGCCGGCCCTTGCCCCGGTGCAGTTCTTCGAGGACTTTTTCAAGCTGCAGAAGCTGATACTGGTCATCTCCACGATTGACGATGTCGGCTTCACGTTCCCTGACATGGCCCAGTTCAACAACCCGCAGATCGCCGGCGGCCGCCTCTCGCTGCCCGGCAAGGGTGGCGTGATCGCGGGCTTCAACTTCTTCGGCCAGTGGGTGATCAACACCGGGGACAAGCAGCAGAACCTTTTGAAGGAACTGCTCGGCCTCGACCCGACCCTGGGCATCACGCTGCAAGTCGGCACCGACCCGTCGAGCGATGCCCGCCTTTACGTCAGCTATGAGACCGATATCGAGGGGATGCCGCTCGCCTGTAAGTTCGGCGGCCAGCTCAGCGCCGGCAGCATCGGCCTCTTCTTGGAGGGCTCCATGGGTGTGGCGATCCAGGGGCAGCGGCAGACCTTCGACGTGAAGCTGGATTTCGTCGAGAACGGCGCCTTCATCGCCGCCACCATGCAGGGCCACACGCCGGTCAGCATCAGCATCGAAGACGTGGAGGTCTTCAAACTCGGCAACCTGGCCCTCGCCATCGGCTGCGACTGGGAGGGCATCCCCAGCCTCGGCGTGGCCGGTACGATCTCCATGGCCACATTCAGCTCGTCCCTGGCGGTCTTCTTCGACTCGGTCGAGCCGCAGAAGTCGATGGTGGCGGGGTCGCTCAGCGATCTCTCGCTCAAGGACATCGTCGATACATTGGCCGGTAGCGTGATCCCGTCGGAGATCGATGGGGTCCTCAAAAACGTGGCCATCGAAGGCACCCGCCCGTTTGAGATTCCGGCTGCCCTGGCCGGCGACCTGGACCAGCTGAATATCGCCAAGCTCGCCGCCGCCTTCGCCGCGAAGGGTGTGACCATTCCCTCCTCGCTGGAGCAGGTCTTCTTCATTGTGGCCGAAAAGGGCTCCCGCTGGTTCCTGACCGATCAGAAGAACCGGATGCTGCACTACGAATTGCAGAAGCAGGGCGACACGATTCTCGTCAAGCTGGACGCCCAGCTATACTGCGCGCCGCAGAAGACCCAGATCGGGTCGCTGCCGCCCTATGACATGGGCTTCTTCATCAACGGCGCCCTGAATCTGTTCGGCCTTAAGGCTTCGGCCACCATCACGGTCAACCCGAACCAGGGCATTGCGGTCGATGCGGAGATGGATAAGATCGTCATCGGCAGCGAGAAGCTGTTCGCCATCAAGGCGGCGAAGGGCGATGGCGGCCCGCGGATCTCCGCCGCCACCTTCACCCAGCCGAGCCTGCCCGACGAGCAGTTCCGGCCGCCACACTTCTACATCAACGGCGAGATCGATCTGCTTGGCCTCAGCCGCATCACGTATGCCGTACTGACCACCAGCGGCGTGGAGTTCGATCTGAAGGGCGACATGTCCCCGTTCCTCTACCTGGATGTCCACGGCCGTCTGAAGGGCCTGACCGATATGGGTATCGGCGGCGCCATTCGCATTGGCCTGGGCACCATCGACCTGGGGCCGCTGGGGAAGATCGAGATCAACACCGGCGTCACCGGCAAGATCAATATCTCGGTGGATGGCGACAAGATCTCGGCCAGCGTGGCCGCCGGCTTCCAGTTCGCCGGCCAGGGCTTTGACGTCGGCTTCGACCTGGATATCACGACCGATGCGCTCCTGAACGTGGCGGAAACGGCTTTGGAAGCGGTCAAGAAGGTCCTGCTGGAGTTCCTGAAGGATGCGGCCAAGTGGGCCGAACTCGTGGCGCAGAAGGTGATCCAGGGCGTCGAGGACATGGTAAAGGTCCTGCAGGAGCAGTTCGGCAAGACCCTGGAAGAGGCCCAGAAGATTGCCGATGAGGCATGGGGGTTGATCAAGAAGGCGTGCGCCGTTACATCCGCAGCCCAGTACCTGTAAGCACTTTGGCAGCAGCGAGGTGACAGTGGATGCAGCAGACGATGCAGCAGCATGCGGGTCTTGTGGACGCGTTGGCCGCCTGGCGGGAGGCGATCGGCCCCGAGCACGTGCTCACAGAGGGGACCCGCCTGGGGCGGGCCCAGCAGACCACCTTTGCTACCTGGCAACGGAGCCCGGCCTTGTTGGAACCGGCCGACCGGGAGGAGGTCTCGGCCTGCCTGCGAATCGCACAGCGGTGCCGGGTACCGGTCTATCCCGTCTCCGGCGGGAAGAACTACGGTTATGGCTCCCGGGTCTGCCCGCAGGATGGCACGGTCCTGCTGTCCCTGGCCAGGCTCAATCGAATCGTGGCCTTCAGCGAGGAACTGGCGTACGTGACGGTGGAGCCGGGGGTCACCTTCCGCATGTTGGCGGAGTTTCTCTGCCGGCAAGACTCCCGGCTCATGCCGCCTGTAACCGGCACCACCGCTGATGCCTCGCTGACCGGGCTCGTGGTCGAGCGCGGGCTCGGCAAGGGACCCTATGAGGATATGGCCGCCCATACCTGTGGCTACGAGGTGGTCCTGCCGACCGGCGAGACCGTCTGCACCGGCTTTGCCGCCTTGCCGGGTGCCGCAGCCGCACCCCTGCGCATGCATGGGCCGGGTCCGTCGCTGCAAGGGTTGTTCGGCCAAAGCAATCTGGGCGTGGTGACGCGCCTCACGCTCTGGTTGGAGCCGGCACCGGCCCTGCGGCAGCGGGCCTTCTTCCTGATCCCTGAGGCTGCTGATCTGCCGCCGGTGATCGACGCCCTGCGGAACTTGCTCCTGCGCTGTGGGGGCCTGCAAGCCGAAGTGATCAACGATTATCGCGTGACGGCCATGAGCCGGCAGTTTCCGTTTGATCTCTTCACCGGTGAGGCGGCGCTGCCGCGGGAGTGGATGCGCGCCACCCAGGGCGACGGTTACGGGCGCTGGGTCGCCGGCCTCTTTCTGTGGGCCGGCGACGAGGCGGAGCTGGACTGGCGACGGCGCCGGCTGACCGCGGCGCTCGCGGGGCTGTCCGGACAACTGATACTGGAGGAGCCGGCGCGGTACGACCCGTACGATGCGCCGAACGGCATGCGCAGTACCTATTGGCGTAAGCGCATGGCACCGCCGCCCGACCCGGACCCGGATCGCGACCGCTGCGGCCTCATCTGGACCGCACCGGTGCTGCCGCTTCTGGGGCCGGAGGTTTCCGGGGCCCTGGAGGAGATCGAAGCGGTGGTGCTCGGCTTTGGGTTCGAGCCGTCCATCGCCCTGCGACTGGTGGGCGGGCGGGCCGCCCAGGCGGTGGTCGCCCTGGTCTACGACCGGGACGTGCCAGGCGCCGATGCGCGGGCCGCGGCCTGCCACGCCGCGATTCGGTCGACGACAGCGCAGCGCGGCATCTACCCGTACCGCCTGGGGATCCTGGACATGGCGGAGCCGCCCGTGGGGGCGGCGCAGACCGCGGCGCTGCTGGCCTCACTCAAGCGGCTGGTGGACCCACAGGGAGTGCTGGCCCCGGGCCGCTACATCCGTTCTTGATGGGGAGCTGTGGCAAGGATGACGGACGGCGGCTTTGACAGCCCCCTGCGTATCAGGCTGCGCACGGAGTTTTCCCAGATCGGGTTCGGTGCGGTCGCGGTCGGACCTGAGGTGGCTGCGCTCCGGGCGACCATGAATGCCCGGCTGATGGCTTTGGCGGCAGTGCTGCCACCCCGGCTGGCGGCCGAAGCCCGGGCGACCCTGCAAGGCTATTCGGGCGGTGACGGCGACTTCTTCCGGCTGTTCTACGTGCCGATCTGGTCCTTTTTGCACTGGCTGCCGGCGGTGGGGCGGGGTGTGGCTCCGGATCCGAAGGTGACCGAGGCTGCCCGGGAAGCGCACGGGCTCTCCCTGTTCCTGCACTTGTGGGATGATCACCTTTGCGACGGGCAGCTGGCCACGGACCTGCTCCGGCTGCATCTGCGGACCACCGCCTGGCATCGGTTCAGCTCTCTAAGCGAAGAGCTGGGCCGGCGCGTCGGTGTTGGGCACGGCGTGGTGGAGACGCATGTGGCTGACTACCTCGACTCATTGCACCACCCGGCGCCCGTGACGGATGTAGGGGCCTACAGCCGTCAGTTCTGCCGGCAAATCGGCATCTGGACGCTGACGCCGCGTCTGCTCGGTCAGGCGGTGGGGGGGCCGGAAATCGCCGCGGCTGCGGTGCAGTGCATCGTCAGTTTTGCCGTAGCCTGGCGCCTGTTGGACGATATCCAGGACATCCACCAGGACGTGATGGAAGGCAAGCAGACCGCGGTCTGGCTCGAACTGGACGACACCGGCCGGCGGTGCTGGAGTGCCTGCCGGGCCGCGTCGGGCGCCGCCGGGCAGCTTGATCCGGCAACTTGGTCTGAGCTGGCTGCGGTCGTCCGCGAATCGGGGTGTCTGCAGCGGCTGCTGGGACATGTGGCCGGCCACCTGCGAAGCGCCGCTGCGACCGCAGCGGCGCAGGGGTGGGGGGGAATGGCGTCAGAACTGGAGCAGTGCCGGCTGGGGCTGCCTCGATAAGGACGGCCTCGGCAGCCAATGAAACAACGGCAAGCCCAAACGGGCCTGCCGTTGTTTCATTGGCTGCCGTTCACCCTCCAGCTAATATTACGACTTATACATATTATAAGGGAGGATTATATAAAGTGATTGTCCAATATCTATGGCAACCCAGACCGGGAGGCGGGGTCTTGAATCACCAATCTGGGGTTGGCTGGCGCCGAGAGATTCCAAAGTTGACTGAGGGAGAAAGGGGAAGGTACTGTTGAGTTCAAGCGCAGCACAAGGCCACATCGTATCTACGAGCGCCATTTGGAAGGTAATCTGGGCGTCCGCGGCCGGCACCGTCATTGAGTGGTACGACTTCTACATCTTCGGCAGCCTGGCATTCATCATTGGCCCGCTGTTCTTTCCCAAGGCCAGTCCTACCGCACAGCTTCTCAACACGCTCGCCACGTTTGGCGTCGGATTCGTGGTCCGCCCCTTCGGTGCGCTGTTCTTTGGCCGAATCGGTGACCTGATCGGCCGCAAATTCGCATTCTTAATGACATTGTTGATCATGGGTGGCGCAACGGCGGCGATCGGTCTGGTCCCGACCGCTGCGGCCATCGGCGTCTGGGCGCCCGCCATCCTGGTCGCCCTCCGGGCGCTGCAGGGCCTGGCCCTGGGCGGCGAGTACGGCGGCGCTGCCGTCTATGTAGCCGAACATGTGCCAGACAGCAAACGGGGATTCTACACCAGTTTCATTCAGATCACCGCAACGGCCGGGCTGTTCGTGTCGCTGTTCGTGATTCTGGCCGTGCGCCTGTACCTCCCGAAGGACGCGTTTGAGGCCTGGGGCTGGCGGGTTCCCTTCCTGCTGTCGATCATCCTCGTGGCGTTGTCCACCTACATCCGCATGAGCATGAAGGAGTCGCCGCTGTTCAGCAAGCTGAAGGCGGAGGGCAACTCCTCCAAGGAACCCATCAAGGACACGCTGGGCAGCAAAAAGAACTGGGGCATGATGGCCCTGGCGCTCTTCGGTGCCACAGCCGGCCAGGGCGTCGTCTGGTACACCGGGCAGTTCTACGCCTCGACTTTCCTGCAAGGCACGCTAAAAGTGCCCCTCATCACCGCCAATTTCGTGATGGCCGGGGCCCTTTTGCTCGGCGCTCCCCTGTTCGTGCTCTTTGGCTGGCTCTCGGATAAGATCGGCCGCAAGAAGATCATGATGACCGGCAACTTGCTGGCCGTGCTGACCTACGTCCCGATCTACCACGCCATGAAGGCCAACTCGGGCAGTCCCTGGGTCCTGAGCGGTCTCGTCTTCATCCAACTGGTTTGGGTGACCATGGTCTACGGGCCGATCGCCGCCTTCCTGGTGGAGACCTTCCCGGCCAAGATCCGCTACACGTCGCTTTCGCTGCCCTATCACATTGGCAACGGCGTCTTTGGCGGCCTGACGCCGTTCATCGCCACGGCGATCGTGGCAGCCACCGGCAACATTTACGCCGGTCTGTACTATCCCATGTCGATTGCCGCCATCACCTTTGTCGTCGGCAGCCTGTTCCTGAAGGAGACCAAGCACCACATCATCTGGGACGAGGTCAGGCCTACGGCCCAGGCTGCGCCCGCCACGGGCGACGACTGATCCGGGAGGCTGATGACCGGGCCGGTCCCAGGACCGCGCAACACATAAAAACGGCGAGCCAATGCGGGCTGGCCGTTTTTGTTTCCGGAAATTATGGTACATAATTAGAACAGGACGCAACGTCCGCCGGAAAGGAGCCAACGGAATGGCCGTAGGCCGCAATGATCCCTGTCCATGTGGCAGTGGGAAGAAGTACAAGCTCTGTTGCTTGCGTCAGAACGAGGTCAGATCGCTGGATGCAGCACGGGAGGAGCGGGCCTATCACCAGTTGTTGGACAAGCTCGCTGATCATCTCACCAGTGACGTTGTCGAGGAGGAGGTCGAGACGGCTCTGGAGAGCTTTTTCAGCGGCCTGCCGGACGACGATTCGGAGTTGGAGCAGGACGAACTGGAAATGGCCCAGGACTGGGTGGCCTTCGGACACCGCTTTCCCCCGGACGGCGCAACGCTGTGTGAACGGTTTGCCGCCAGTACCGGGGACATGACCGAACTAGAGCGGGGCCTGATCGCCGGTTGGGCCGGCGCCGCGCCGGGCTTCTTCCGGGTGCGCGCGGTGGAACTCCGGGAACTGGCCCTGGTCCGGCTCCCCGATGAGAAGCGCTTTACCGTACTGGCCTCCGGAACCGGGTTACAGGAAGGAGACCTGGTGAGTGCCTGGCTGCTGCCCCTGCCGCTCGGTTTTCGGTTCGGCTACTACCGGGAGGTCCTGCCCCCGGGGCTAGACACCGCCCTATCCCATCTGCTGAACGTGGAGCTGACGTTCCTGCGCCGCCAGCAGCCTGACTCCGACTGGGGCGACCTGTACCGGCAATGTTGGCCCCGGTTGGTTGATTGCATCACCCTGGCTGTGGCACATGGGCCAGCTGTCATGCGGATTCAGCCGCCCCACGGTCCGGCGGCAGGGACATCCGGGGCGGGACCATCCGGCAGCGATCTCCGCTGGGGAATGGTGGCACAAATCCTGGAGCGGGAGCTGGCGGCCGCGGACGAGCCGCCCGGTGCCGTGCAGGGCGCCCTCCGCCTGTGGGGGGATGCCGCCGCTGCGTTGCAGCCCCGGATCGTGAAGCCCGGGACGTGGGTTGCCGCAGTGATCCACATCTATCAGAACGCGGTGTTGGGTGGGGGTGTGACCCAGGCGGAGGCGGCCAGTCACATGGGCGTTTCCCCCGGGAGCGTCGGGCAGCGGGCACGGGAGATTGCGGCCGCGCTCAACCCGGAGTACCTGGACCCCCGTTATGTCGGTCTGCTGGACCCGTTTGTCCGGATGATGTGGCGCCTGGCCTGCCTGAACGCGTGCGCGGGGGGCGAAGAGAGCCCGTCCGGTACGCTGTCACCGGATGTGGGCCGGATGCTGGCCCGGACCCAGCGGCTCCTCGAACAAAATCTTCGGCCTGACGCCGGCGGGGAAGACGACGGCCCGGTGGCCCGTGCCGAGGAGCTGATCGACGAGGCCTGGGAGGCGTCCGGTGTCAAGCGAATCCGGCTGGCGAAGCAGGCCCTGGCGCTCTGGCCCGACGGTGCCGATGCGTACGTGATTCTGGCGGGAGGGGCGAAGGACCGTGGAGACCTGCAAGAGGCCTGCCGGCTCTATGCGGAAGGCGTGCGGGCTGGGGAGCGTCTGCTCGGCCGGGAGTTCTTTGCTGAAGCGGCAGGCCATTTCTGGGGGCTGATCGAAACCCGCCCGTACATGCGGGCCCGGTCCGGCCTGGCCGGCTGCCTCTGGCAACTTGGCGACCGGGAGGCCGCCATCGCCCACTACCAGGAGCTGCTGCGCCTCAACCCCGGCGACAACCAGGGGCTCCGGTACCTGCTGGCCGCGTGCCTGCTGGAGATGGGAGACGACGCCCGGCTGGGCGCGCATCTGGCGCAGCACGAGGACGACGGCACGGCAGCGATCCTGTTCACCCGGACGCTGTGGCAGTTCCGCCGGAGCGGCCCGGACCAGGAAGCCGGTGCCCTGCTCGTCGAGGCGCTCAAGGAGAATCCGCACGTGCCGGCCTACCTGCTTGGCGAGAAGCGGCTGCCGCCGGAACCGCCCATGTACATCGGGTGGGGGGACGAACCGGAGGCGGTCGCTTACGCCTTTGACTTTCTGGCCGGATGGCGGCAGACTCCCGGAGCGCTGGAGTGGCTCCGCAGTCGGGCGGGTCAGTAGCAACGCCCAACCATTGCGGAGAAACACCGGTTCGATCCTGCGGCCGCGCACACACGAAAACCCGCTCCAAGAGCGGGTTTTCGGCATTGCCAGGGTTGGTTTACCCGCCCACGACCTCGCCGCCACTTCCTCCGGCTGGGCGGGCCGCTTCATGGTTTTCGTGAGCACCCGACCATGACGACGCGCCCTCCATGAACATTGACACCCGTAGGGGTAGATGTTATGAAATAGTCTATTGACGCGGCGTCGGATCAAGAGTACTATTCAGCGTGAAACGGGTACCCGGTATGGGTATCGACGGGCCCGGATGACCCGGGACGAGGTCCTGGGCGGCGGAGGGGCCTGGGTGAGTGTTCTCTTTTTCTCATGTGGGCGGGAACGCCCGGTCGCGAAACGTTGGTACATAGAGGAGCGGAAGCAGATGATCAGGCGAATCGATTACAAATACGTTGTCGGTGCCGTTTTTGTTGTGGGACTCTTCGTTGACCTCTTGGATATGACGATTATGAACGTCGCACTGCCCACACTGGCAAAGAGCTTCGCTTCGACGACGAGCGTTGAATGGGTTGTGATTGGCTATCTGATCAGCCTGGCTGTCTTCATTCCGGTCAGCGGTTGGGCGGGTGACCGTTTCGGGACCAAGCGGATGTTTACCCTGGCGCTTGTGATTTTCTCAGCGGGTTCGCTGCTGGGCGGCTTTGCCTGGAACATGGAGTCCCTGGTGGCATTTCGTGTTCTGCAGGGGATCGGCGGTGGCATGCTGACACCGGTCGGTACCGCCATGCTCTTTCGGGCCTTTCCGCCCGAAGAGCGGGCGAATGCATCCGCCCTGCTGGCGATTCCCACAATCGTGGCTCCGGCGCTCGGCCCGGTCGTCGGGGGGTACCTGGTCCAGTACCTGAGCTGGCGTTGGATTTTCTTCATGAACGTTCCGATCGGGGCTTTCGGCCTGCTGATTTCGATCCTGTTTCTGCGTGAAGAGCGGCAGGCAAACCCCGGACGTCTGGACATCCCTGGGTTCGTGCTGTCGGCGTCTGGACTTGCGTCAGTCGTCTATGCGCTGGCCGAGGCCGGCTCACGCGGCTTTGGTGACCTGCGCGTCATTCTCTTCGGGCTGGCCGGTATCGTGCTACTGGTCATGCTCACGCACGTCGAGCTGCACACGGACCAGCCCATGATCAACTTGCGGCTGTTTAAACACCAGTCGTTCACCGGGGCAAATCTCTTTCAGCTCCTGGGCTATTCGGGCTTTGCCGGCGCCCTCTACCTGCTGCCGTTGCTGCTGCAGTTCGAGAAGGGGGTCACACCGCTCCAGTCGGGTCTCGCCACTTTCCCGCAGGCTCTGGGCGTGATTCTGATGGTGCGGCCGGCCGCACGCCTTTACAAGCGCATGGGGTCACTTCGCATGATCGTGACGGGTATGGCCGGCATCACGGCCACAACGGTGGCGTTCCTCTGGGTGGATGCCACAACCAGCCTCTGGTGGGTCGCCTTGATCATGTTTCTGCGGGGGTTGCCCTGGGCGTTCATCTTCGTCTCGCTGCAGACCACGGCGTTTACGTCCATCCGCCCCGAAGATACAGGCCGGGCCAGTGCCATCTTCAACTCCTTGCGCCAGGTCGCGGCGAGTTTTGGCGTGGCGCTGCTCGCAACGGTGCTGACGAGTCAGCTTGCGCAACGCGGCGCGCGACTAGGTGACCCGTTGACGCAGGCTGGGGCTGTCGCGGCATTCCATGATGCGTTTCTGGTGGCAACGCTGCTGGGAGTGGCGGCAATTCTGGTGGTCACGCTGCTCATCGATGACTGCGCCGCCGCCGCCACGACGCGCCCGAACGCCGCTGCCGGCAGCGGCAGGCCTGTGAGCCAGCCCTGAAAGTCTGCGGCCCCTGCCTACTCGGGCAGGGGCCGCAAAATCAAACGCCAGAAGCGGCAGGCCGAAAGGGCTTGCCGCTTCCGGCGTTTTGCCTATGTTTGTGAGGTAACATCAAGCCAGGTCCCAGAACTCTCCTTGACGGACTTCGATGCGCTTGAGATGCCCCTCGTTCGCAGCCGCAGTCAGATCGGCTCTCAGGTCATTGGCCTTCGTTCCGGTGACTTCCGCCAGTTCCCGTGTCGTCAGGGGACCGTAGGTGGCCAGCAACTGCGGTACCGGACGGGGGCTCGCTTGCTCCAGCCCCGGCACAACCCGGTTCAATACCTGAACGTACGTCTGATATGAACGATGACCTCCGACCAGGATTCCTTCCGGCTCCTCCGGGGACGCTTCCGAAGCGGACACGCGGCGGAACAGGAGGGTCGGGAAACCGGTTGCGCCGTACTCACGGCCGAGTTTCAGGTCGGCAGAGAACGCCTGCCGCGTCTCATCTCGGTCCATGTCCACGGTCAGGCGGCTGACGTCTAATCCAGCGACCGTCTCGGCGAGGCGAAGCTGTACCTCGCGCACGGACACGTTCAGCCGTTCCGTCAGTGCGGCACGCCGCAGGCGCCGGAGGTATTTGTCTCCGACCTTGGTCCCCTGAAGTTCGGCGGCCTTCACGGCGATACAGGCCGGCCACGTGGACCAGTGGGGGTCCGTAATGTCTTCCATCAGCCGCTCGTCGATGGGCTGTCCGGAGCGTTCGCTGACCATCCGCCAGTGAGGGGCGACCTGGGCCGTCCCGCGGATATCGTTGCTGGCATCGTAAAATTTGGTCATGTCTTCCACGAGCCCGCCCATGACATACTTGACCTGCAACTGGTCACGGTAGACCTCACGCAGTCGGAACAGGGGCGCTTCGGTGGCCCAACACCAGGAGCAGAAGGGATCCGTAAAGTACAAGATCTCGATTTTCGCCGTCATGAATTTGTCCTCCTAATGTAAGGGCTCAGTTACGACTGTGAGGGCTCCGATACGACTAGTCGGAGCACTTTCCCGTTTCCAGGTCGCACACAGGCCCCGCCTCGTTGTCGTCCCACTTGACAACGCGCTTCGGCAGGGTCTGCGGAGTTTTCTCGTTCCCGGCGGCGGGTTTCGCCGAGATCACCCCGACCATGATCTTTGCTTCATCGGTCATGGGTAGTTCCTCCCGATCGGTCATGTCAAAACCGGACTCTGCCAACCACTGGGCGACGAGGTATGCTTCACCGGCTGACACCGTGGTTACCACGACGCGGCCTCCCGCCGACAGCCAGCCGGACAGGCGCCCGAAGACCAGACGCCACCGCTCGGGTTGGGCCAGCAGATCCGGACGCCGGATCAGAATCATGCCGAACCGCCCTCGCCAGTCGTCCGGCAGTTCGGCCGCATCGGCACAGACGAAGGTGGCATTGGGCAGTCGCCGCCCCGCCGCCCGGATAGACACCTCGTCCTGGTCGACTCCGGTAAGGCCAACCCCGGCGGCTAACAAGGCCTCGCCTTCAAGACACTCCGAACACCCCAGATCCAGCACTTGCACGGGACGCTCTGGGGGAATGCGGGCGATCAGGTGGGCAAAGCGCTCGGAGCCGGCAACCCGCCCTTCCGATGCGAGGACAGCAGCCGGCGACTGCTCCCGGATCAGCTCTTCCGCATGCAACCCCAGCCGCCTGAGCAGATCCACGAGGGTAGCGCGCTGGTCGCTGCCAAGAATTGATACGGCCCGTTCCATTGCCGCCTGGTGATCAACAAGCGCCCGTTCGATCAGTTCACGCCCCTTTGGGGTCAAGTGAACCGTTTTGACGCGCTTGTCGTCGGGGGCGGGACGGCGTTCGAGCAGCCCGTCTTTCTCCAGGCGGTCGATCCCCAGCGAGATCGATCCGCTGGTGAGCATGACCTTTTGGCCGAGCGTATTCACCGGCAAGGGCCCTTTGCTGTGGAGGACCTCAAGTATGGCGAAGTCCGTAATGCCGAGGCCGAAGCTAGCAATTTGGTGCAGCGCATGTGCCTGAAGTGACCGTTGCGCTTTCCAGAGCACCATCCAGACATGAACACCCGGTACCAAAGGAGCATCCTGTTCGTTTGCAGCCATGGTTTTCATCTCCACCCGGCAGTGTTAAAAGCTTGGCATCAAGATAAATATCTTGGCACAAAGATACGCGATAAAGAGATCGCTGTCAAGAACTTGCCCTGAGTTCTTGCCCGCGATTCCCGCCCCTGTGCACTGCGCACGCCAGGGGCTTTTGGCGTTCGCAGTCTTCAATTCCCCTCTTGACAAATGCCTTGCCGAAAAGTATCTTTGCACCAAGGTGTTTGTCTTGATGCAAAGATAACGGGGCCCAAGATTGGCGGTGATGACGGATTGACTGCAGATAACGAACTGCCTCGTTCAGCATCGGGTGTCCTTCAGGCGTATGCCCTTCACCACAGCTCCACCTTTAGCTGACATGTAATAGACACCTCAAGTCTTCAATCTGCCGGTGGATCTGACGACAAGCGGGGGCGACGGCCAGAACGGGCCCTTCATGGGTGAACTTCGAGCGATGTTCCCCAAGAACGAAGTGGTTGACCGGACCCTGATCAATGCATGGGACGACCCGAGTTTCGTGAACGCCGTAAAGAAGACCGGCCGCAAGAAGCTCCTGATGGCCGGGATCACGACCGACGTATACCTTACCTTCCCTGCCCTTCAGGCGGTTGCTGAGGGGTTTGATGTCTACGCCATCCTCGATGCGTCGGGAACCTGGAATTCGCTGATCGAGCAGGCGGCCATGATGCGGATGGCCCAGGCCGGCGTCAAGCTGACCACATGGGTTGCGGTGTCGGCAGAACTGCAGCGGGACTGGGCCACTCCCACCGGACCTTCCCTGGGCCGGTTGTACTTTGACCGCCTTGCCCCTTACAGCTTCCTCTTGGAAAGCCACAATCGCCAGGCATGGTCGACTGACCTGTAGCTACCCCCGCCAGGTCTCTGGAGATGGTAATTACCTGCCTTGACCAGCGAGATGCATAAAACGGAAACCGACGGCGCTTCGCGATGAACATGGCATCCGTCACGCTCTGGTGGGGAGAGGCGCCGCCGTTTCCAGTAATACCTGTGGAGGTGCGAAAAGTGCCTAAGCTGACTGCGGACATGAAACAAATGATTGCAACCCAGCAGTGCTTCATCGCCACTGTCTCGCCGGATGGGATTCCAGACGTGGGTCCAAAAGGATCCACCCGGGTTCTTGATGACGAGACCTTGATGTACATCGAAACAACCGGTAGGCAGACGCACACCAACGTCCGGAATAACGGCAAGGTAGCGATTGCCGTGGTCAACCGGGAGATGCCTGATGGCTATCGCTTTGTGGGGCGGGCTACCGTGCATGAGAACGGCCCCATTTTCGAACAGGCTGTCCGGTTTACGACTGAGAATGGCCGCCCCGCCCCCAAGGCCGCAGTCACTGTCGCCGTGGAAGCCATTTATACTTTGAGGCCCGGCCCCACTGCCGGAACCCAGATTGCTTAGCTGGTCCCAAAACGCCCCGAATGAATTTCGGCTTGAGGCCGTCGCCGGAGGTGACAAACCCTGGCCGGTGCTACTGAACAGATGCATCAGGTGCTTGGCTTCCTCGAGCGGGAAGCGGCGCCAGTGGGCGCCAACGCTCTGTGCTACTGGCTGCGTCAAGGCGGGAAGGAAATCAGCCCTGCCACCGTTGGTCGCTTACTCAGGGAGTTAGACGTCCAGAATCTCACCCAGCGCGTAGGCCAGCAGGGTAGAGTCCTGACTGAAAAGGGGCATGCCGTGTTAATCGCCCTGAGACACGAGCGGGCCGTTGCATCCGCGTCTGATGGCCTGGTGCGGGCCTTGAAAACGGGGACCGCCTTGGAGTTTATTGACGTGCTGGTCGCCCGGCGTGGACTGGAGCGTGAGATGGCCAGACTGGCGGCTGAGTTCGCCACCACCGGGGATATCGACACGCTGGACGAGCTGGCTGATCGGTACAACCGTGCCGACCAGATGAGTGCTATGGCAGAGTCAGACTTCGCGTTTCACGTCCGACTTGCCGACGCGTCCCGGAACAAGATCATGCAGTCAGGCACCCATCTCATTCGTGCCCAGTCTGATTCATTCGCAATTCCAGCCTCGCTCTATCGCAACTTGAAGCCACTGATGGCTCCGCACCATCGAGAGATTGTAAAAGCGATCAAGGCCCGTGACCCTGGTCGGGCCGAGCGCTCCATGGTCGCTCACTTCGATGACGTGATCAATGCCGTGTCCCGCCATGCCCGGCAAGTAAATTTCGCACCATAACGCTGAAGGGAGAGCACGATGATGTCCAAAATTGGCCCGGCTCTTAGAGTCACACTACTGGCGAGCATCGCAATGGAGTTGTTCCTACGCCTGACTGACCTGATCTTCCACCACAACGTGAACCCAGCCTGGCAGAACGGAACCTCATTGGGCCTGGACCCCAATGCACTCACGACGCTCGTTCCCGGGTACCTGATGATATTTGCCGGCGGTTTCGCGTTTGTCTTCCTGTATCAGCGGTTCATGCCTGTCAAGAACGCCTGGACCGGCATCCTCTATATGTTCATTCTCGGGCAGGTCTTGATCGGTGGCCTTATTCTGATGCCCCTGACCGGACTAACTCACCCGCTGGTGAGGGCGGGTGTTCTGCCGGCACCGGGGCTGCTCGGACTGAACTACGGCGCGAAAGCATTCCTTTTCAACGCTCTTGCCCATGGCGTGTTTGGTGCTGTGCTCGGCTTGCTCTCCAGAGCGGAACCCCACAGAGTGAACCGGCTTGCTGCGTGAAGACAGGCATATGGGGGCGCCCCGCAGGCTCTGGGGGATTTGAAAGTGTCCGGAGCAGCCTTCGGAGAACATGGCGAAAGCCGCAGGCCTTATGGCTTGCGGCTTCGATCATTTTGCGCTCCCGCAGACACAAAGCTCGCATACGCAGCCCTGGGTACTTCCCGATGTGAAAGGGACGCCGCCCTTACTTAGCCTCTGCTTCCAGCAGTTCGGCGGCGGTCTGGACGAACTTGGGGCAGAGCGTGTCGAAGAGGTTCTGTGACCGTGCCTGCTCGTAGCCCTCGGCAGTACCCATATTCACAGCCCACCAGTGCGCTGCACCGGACCGTCCCGTGGACGGCGGCGAAAGACTGGGCAAAGGCCTGTGCCCGCTGCCGTGCTTGCCCCTTGGCTTCCTTCGCGCAGGGGTCATCGCCAGCGTGCCTGAGGCCCGCGGGCGCTGCGGGAGTTCCAGGGACTCCTGCAAGCAAACCGCCTGCGGGCGGTCTATCAGCCAATCGTCTCCCTCGCCAGCGGCAACGTCCTGGGAGGGGAGGCGCTGACCCGGGGGCCGAAAATGGGTTGGTTATTAGCCGTCCAACGGATGTGGCTCCCTGGAAAGAACCTTGAGTCGTGCACAGCAATCATTAGACCGATCTTCGGACAGAAGGAAGCCGCCTGCAACTCCGGTTGCAGGCGGCTATCCAGGTCAGGCCTGAGCGGCCAGTTCGCTCATGAGGAGACGAAGAACTTCGTCTGGCTGTGGCACCCGTCCGGAGACCAGCACCTTCTCGTTGACTACCAGGCCTGGGGTCAACGAGA
>DASXVX010000011.1:0-55077 GCA_036504075.1 Symbiobacteriaceae bacterium
CCGCTTACGGCGGGGCGCCCTCCGGTTGCGTGTGTTCGGCTACGGCAGGGTCACATAGAGCGGCAAGGTGGCGCCGGTGTAAACGTTGCCTGAAGCCGTATCGCTCTGGAGTGTCCCGCCGGACGTCGGCAGGACCGCGTAGACCAGGTACGTGCCCGGCGGCAGACCGGGGAGCGACACCGTGTTGTCCCCAAGGTACAACGTGAGGATAGCGGCGCCGGCGGTCTGCCACTGGCCGTCCGGCCCCAGGCGAAGGATGACGACGACCGCAGGTGTGGTCTGCGCATCGGCGTTGTGGACCGTCAGGCGGATGGCGCCCCGCAGGTCCGGGTCCACGGCTGCGGTCTGGCCGTAATTGCGGGCCGTCTGGTACAGGTCGGCCAGGTCGACCTTGCCGTCGCCGGTCAGGTCGAGCAGCGCTCCGGCCGAACCGCCCGGGTCGGGCTGGCCGTAGAACCAGGCCATGAGTTGCAGGTCGGCCGGCCCGATGGTGCCGTCCGGAAGACCAAAGTCGCCGTAGGTCAGGGTGGTGTCGGACGGGGCAACCGTGCCGGAGGCGCCGACCGTAACCTGCAGTTCGGCCTGGAGAGCGCCGGGCGCCATGGCGATGGCGGTGTAGCTTCCCGGCGCCGGGTCAGTCACGACGAAGTCGAAGCCCGTTGCGGGATCGCCGCTGCGCCAGGCGGTCTGCCACCAGGCGCCGAGGTCGCCGGGCGCAACGTTGCGGGTCAGGGTGACCGTCGGGGCGGTAAGGCTCCGGACGCTCCACCGGACCGCCGAGGCGGCCACCGAAACGGAGGCGGTCCCCAGTTTCAGCCCGGCGACCGGGCCGGCGCTATTGCTTACGGCGCTGTCGGCAGTGAGGCCAAAGGCCGCCGGTCCGTGGATGCCCGAGACCGCCCGGAACCGCAGGCGATAGCCCCCTGCACGGGCGGTGGAGCCGGTCAGGCGCACCACGCCCGGACCGGCCGGGGTAGCGGTCGCACCGGAGTCTTCCAGGTCTGCGAATGCCACCCGGCTGGGATCGTAGGTCACGCCCAGGTCGAAGGACTGCACGCCCGGAATCCCGCTGATGTCGACCGTCAGCAGGAGGTCGCCGTCAGGCACTACCACGGGCCCGGCGTTCAGCGTCCCGGTCTTCAGGCTCACCTGCGGCTGCACCTGCAGGCCGGCGGTGGCGTGGTACGGCTGGGCGGCGTACGGGCGGGCGTCCAGCGTGGCTTCCACCGTGTATGCACCGCTGGGCAGGTCGGACGGCAGCGTGACTGCCACCGGGCCGGCAATGGTGATATCCTGCTCAAACCGGCTGACGCCGCCGGCATCCCGGAAGACCACGTGCGGTGCCGGCGTGCCGGCCGAGGAGGACACATGGGTCAGCCGGTCGCCCGCAGCGTTCGCCATTCGGAAGTCGAGCGTGATCGTGCTCCCGGCCTTGACGGCACCTGAAGTTGTAATGGTCAGGGAAGGTGTCAGCGGTCCGCCCAGATCCTGCCAGAGCCCGCTGCCCGCGCCGCTCGCCACGGTGACCGGGGCTGACCGGCCGGTGAACGTGGCGAACCAGGCCGGGCCTGTTGACGGCTGAAACGACTCAAGGACATACTTTTCGATCTGATACGTGCCGGGCCGCAGGTAGAGGCGGCCGCCCGGCCTCAAGTCGAAGTCGGCAGGAACGCGGCCGTCGTTGAACTTCAGGTAGAACTCCACGGACGTGCCGGTGGCGCTGGCAGCAACCGGGGCAATCTGCGTGAACTCGCCGGCCTGGTAAGTGTGGGTGAAAGCGCTGCCGGCGGCAACGTCGTGCTCCATGGCGACGTAGGTTGTATTTCCGACATTGGCCTGAAGCGACAGGTCGTACGTGCCCGGTAGGACCTGCACCGAGAGCGGCCCGCCGCTTTGCACCAGGTTTTGGACGGCACCCGGCGGCCCCAGGCTGGTAGCGGTGAGCCCCGACGTCGCCATCGGCGCCGTGACCAAGCCGGGAACGTCTTTGATGCTCGCATCGACCGAAAGGCTGCTCACGGAGGTCAGGTCGGCGACCACGTCGGTCTGGTTGCGACCGGGCACGTGTACCCCCGACTGGACGATGTAGAAGCCAGAGCCGGTAAAGAGCACGGCATAGGTTCCGGCATCGACCAGAACGTAATTCCGGTCAAGCCCCCTGTTGTCAGACGGGACGGGGCTGTGTGAACCGTCCGCCGCGGTGGAGAAGAAGTAGGGAGTCCACCCCCACGGCCCCGGGTCCCCGACCAGCGAAGTGTGGATGACGCCGTGCGCATCGTCGGCAACCAGCAGTGGCAGTGAGGCGACCACCGTTCCTTCCTCCTGAACGGGCAGCAGCAGCCGTCCGCCTGCCGGCAGGTGCAGGGCGAAGATGGCCCGCCCCATGCTGTCCGTGATGGCAACGGTGGCCGGAAGTCCGGATACGGTGCTGCCCGGCGGCAGTGCGATGATGGCCCCGGCCAGGGCCTGTCCGTTCTTGTACACGGTGACGGTCACCGGCATGCCGGAGTCGTTCGCCACCCAGGGCGGCCTGACGTCAAAGCTGTACCAGTCCTGAGCGGTTACCCGCTTGGACGCGGCAGGCCCGGGATCCGTCGGGAACAGCGGGCCGGCTCCGGAATACTGCCCGGACACGGTGTAGCTGCCCGCCCGGGCGGGGGTGAACGTGACGAAGTTGCTGTTGCCGTTGGTGTTGGTCGCGACCACATGCCCGGACGTGTCCTTGACTTCCATGGCTGGTTCGATCATGTGCCAGTCCGAATAATCCGGGGCATGCCGGTGAATTGACCACAACCGCGACGTGGTGTTCATGGCGTTGAAACTGAAACTGCTCGCCCGGTTGACCAGCACCGTATCAGGCCCGTCAATGTGGCCGGTCAGCGAGCCGCCCATGGCGAATGTGCGGGCCGAGTCCCCGGCGGCGAACGTGACCAGCGAGGTGTATGGCGAGTCTGCGAGATTCGTGGGGTCGAAATAGTAGTCCCACACGACGCCGTCGCTGCTCATCGTCAGCGACCCGAAGATAGAGTAGGATCCGGGCAGCACACGGACCGAAGCGACACCGTAGAGCCAGTAGGAGCCGAACTCATTGGCGAAGATTGCAACCGATGCGACGGGGACCGAATTCCCGTTCCCGTCCGCACCCGTAACCTGCAAGACCGGAGCCCCGGTCAGGTCGATGACGTTGGTGTCGGGACCCGGCGTCAGGTCCCGGGCTACGCCGGCCACCACCGGGGTACCGCCGGTCAGCATGGCCATGTACCGCTCCCCGGGGTCCGGGTTGACGTAGTAGGTTGCGGTGCCGTCGCCAGCCAGGGACATGCCGGCGCTGCTCACCGTTCCGGGGACCGACTGGCTGTTGAGGGTGACGTAGGCGCCCGTGACCGGTGCGCCGTTGTCCACGACTTTCAGGCGGACGGTGGACAAGGTCATTTGCCGGGCGTCCAGCGGCAGGACGGTCCGGCGCTGGTCTTTCACCTCCTGCCCCGCCAACTCCAGATAGTACCCTGGACCGATGTTGTACCCGCTATTGAACTTGATCCGATAGATTCCCACGGGCACGATCGCGTCGCCTGTGGATGTGCTCCAAACCGGATGGGACTCGGTACCCGCATACCCGCTGAATGTACCCCAAAGGGCCTGGCCATTCCGATCCCGGGGGTCGGCATGGACCACGCCATACCCGACGCGGACCTGCGCCACCCGGAAGGAGCGGCGCACGCCGGAGAAGGAAATACGGTAGTCAGAAAGGTCGTTGGTCGTTCCAGACAGCTTGAAAGACGCATTGCCGTCGCTGTCGGTGGTGGAGACAGGAACGTCGGTCGGCCACGCCACACGTGCAATCTGGGCGCCGGCGACCGGGGTGCCGCCGACCTTGACCGACACCTGGACCGTGTGCTCGGCGCCGTCGGCGGCGACGATGCCGTCGTCAGATGTCCCGGAATCGTCGGTCACCGCGACGGCGATGGTATTCACAGTCACCGTCCGGCTGGCGGTGACGAGACCGGCCTGGTACGGCCCCAAATCACTGGCGGCCGAGACCTCGTAGGTCCCGGGCGTGGTCGGAGTCCAGTTGATACCCCAGCCATACGTGCTGGTTGCAACAACCGCTCCCTGCCCGTCCTTGACCTGGATGACCGGACACGGAGTCTGGACGACGCCGCCTGACACTTTGTTCATTCAATACAGCCGAGAAGCAGCACTGTCCAGGTGCGTGCTGTAGGAAACCGGCTCGCCCGGCGGCGTTATACTCGGCCCGTCGATGACGGTGCTCACCGGACCGCCGATGGCCCATGTGCGTGCCAGGTCGCCCCGGGCGAAGGAGATGTAAGGGGTAGCCCCAAGCCCCAGCGGGTCGAAATAGTAGTTCCAGGTCGCCGAGTCCTGGTATAAGTGGAGTTGCCCTTCGAGGGTATACTGGCCCGGCCAGACCAGGAGCGAACCTGTGGCCTGCGCTGTGGCGGACGAACTCCCGTAGATCTGATTCCAGGTGCGCAGACTGACGTAGGCCCTGAAAGTGGGAGTTCCGAACCCGTCGCCGGCGCTTACGTTCAGCACGGGGGCTCCGGCAAAATCCAGCGTTTGAGGGCCCAGCCCTACCCCTTGGACGATGCCCAAAACGGCGGGCGACCCGCCCGCCAGGCTGACCGAGTAGGTCTCGCCGGATGCCGCAACGACGTAGAAGCGGCGGGTGCCGGCCCCGTCCAGGTGAAGGCCCGGGCTCGGGTTCCGGTCCGTGTCATTCAAAGCGACGGAGGCGCCCGTGACCGGCACGTCACCGTTCTTGACGCTCACTGTCAGGGACTGCACGGTCAGTGTCCGCACATCTACAGTGACCGTCGCACGGGTCTGATTTCCCACGGTCAGCGTTCCGAGGGGCAGGTAGTAACCGTCACCGGCTCTGTCTGCGGCCACCACCAGCCCGGCGTAAATGCCGGTCCACACCAGCAAGGTACTGGTCCCGGACGTCAGGGTGCTCCAACCGTAACCGTTGTTGCGTCCGTAGATCGAATACTTGGTGAATGGTGCTCCGTTTACATCCAGGCCGGACGAAGCTACGGCACCGTACCCGGGCTGCGCCTCCGCCACGTCGAACTGCGCCGTGCGGCCGCCCGGCGCCCACAGGTAAAACCAGTCGACATGGTTAACGGCGCTGGCCACATCGACGGCGGTTTTACCGTCAACGTCGGTGATGCCGATGACCTGGCCGCCCCAGGAAATCTCGGCACCCTTCACCGATCCGGAGCCGTCCGTCACGGTCACCTGTATGTGATGCGTGAGGCCATCGGCTGCCACAACCCGGTCATCGGCGACTCCCGATTCGTCGGTCACTTGCACCGTAAGGCCCGAAACGTCGGTCACTTGCGCGGTGAGGCTTTCGGACGTCAGGTGAGTCCGGGGTGCCGGCGGTGCGGGGAAGGCCTCCGGGTGGACGACCTCCGGTTGAGGAGGCTGTGCGCCGGTCGCACCCGCGGACAGGACGGCCGGCACGGCGGCAGGAATGCCGGCAGGCGGCAGTTGTTGTCCGTTCGGATTCCCATCGTGAACGATCTGAGGCACCTGGGAAAAGTCGGGCACGGGGCGGTCAGGTGACGGCCAGGGGCTGGGCTGGGCCATTCCCGGCGATGCCAGGGTGGCGAGCAGAACCAGGGCGGCGGACCAGGCTGCAAAGCGAATTCGGGCCACGGAGATTCCCCCTTGGACGGGCGCAACAGTCTGTTCCTACGATTTAAACGGAACTGAAAAAATACCTGTATTGGAATTAAGCGACCGATAAAAACAGTCATGCAGAAGGACCGACAGGTCCCCATCAGCGCAAACGCCGCCACCCGCATGGGATGGCGGCGCCTGCGCTATGGACTGTGCCGCCCGGAGCCCCGGGCAGCGGCATACAGATCCTGCAGGTCGATGCGTCCGTCCGGAACCATGTCCAGGGCCGGGCTGGTGGTGCCCCACTGTCCGGCCAGCAGCAGCAGGTCTGCTGCGTCGATGACGCCGTCCTGGTTAACGTCGCCTGGCACGGGGCGGAGGGGGCCGACGATTCCCCCGGCAGCGGGGATGCTGTACGCGTGGGAATCGGGCAGATAGAAGCCGCCGGAAGCCGTCAGGGTGTACGTGCCGGCCGGGACGCCGGTGAAGACCGCCAGCCCGTCGGACGTGCTGCGGGCCGTCTTGTTCTGGCCGTTGCCGCTCAAGGTGACCGTCACGCCGGCGGCGTTCGTCCGGAGTTCCGGAGCGACAGCCACGCCGACCGTCGGGCTGCTCTTCAGGGCGATCAGGTAGCCCGACGAATCTGTCAGGAGCAGGAACCCTTCGCCGGCGACCGGCTGGATGGTGGTGCCGGCGCTGTAAGTCCAGACCACCTGGCGGGCCTCCACGTCCACCGCCGTGACGCCGCCCAGCAGCAGGATGTTGCCGGTTAGCACCGGCGTTGGCGTGGCCGAATTGACGGAGACCGGCAGGGTCCAGAGCAAGTTGCCGGTGTGGAGGTCGCGAGCGCTCAGAGTTCCGGCGCTGTGGTCGTAGACGATGCCCCCGGCGGTGGCCGGAATGCCGCCGGGCTGTTCCCAGAGGCGGGCGCCGGTGGCCGCGTCATAAGCTCGGATGGTCCCCTTGTATTTCGGCCGGACCAACAGCACGCCGCGGTCGTATGCCAGCCCGGAGTCCTCCCAGCCTGTCCACCCGTCGCTTTCATCGGTCATCCAGACGGTGGCTCCGGTGGCGGCGTCAAAGGCGTAGACCCGCGGGCCATACGCCACGGCGTAAACGCGGCCGCCCGCAACGACGACGGCGCTGGTGTTGGTGAGAATTCCGCGCTCCCAGAGTTTCCGGCCTGAGGTGGCGTCAAAGGCATAGACCGTCCCGACAGTGCCGGATGCCGCCACGTAGACCTTGCCATCCTTATATACGGCCGGCGTGGCGGTACCATGGCTGTTGTCATTCAGTTGCGCCTGCCACAAGATGCTGCCGGTGTCCGCATCTACGGCGTACAGGCGGCCATTGCCGTTGCCCGCAAAGACCTTGCCGTCGCCGTAGGCGGGCGTTCCGGGCGACCAGTTGTTGACGGTGTCCAGGTTCCTGCTCCAGACCGTCGCTCCGGTCTGCAGGTTCAGGGCTACCAGGGCTCCGCCGCGGTTGCCGACGAAGACCTTGCCCCGGGCCATGGCTGGCTGGGAGACCGGGAAAGCCCACCCGGGCAGAATGCCGCTGACCCAGGACGGTGCATATGGCGGACGGCCCAGCGACGCGCTTTGCCCGGACCGGTCCGGCGCGCAGCGATCCATGGGGCAGTCCCCGGCAGGGCCCGGGAAGAGCGACAGGGCGGCCGGGGTCGTGACTCCGGAAGCAACCACAGTCGGGTAGGTCGCCAGTCGGTAGCCCGGCGCCTCGGCCCGGACCGTATAGCTCCCGGGGGCGAGGTCGAGCCGGAAAGCGCCATCCGCTCCGGTCAGCGCAGCCGGAACCTTCGGGTCTTCCAACACGGTCAACTGGGCGCCGGCCACCGGGCTGCCGGTCACCATGTCGGTGACGGTGCCGGACACCGCTCCCTTCGGCACAGGGTCAAGGCGGAAGTCTGCCGTGACCGTCTGGTTCGTGTCCACGGTGACCGGCTGGGAGACGGTGCCCCACCCATCGGCGGTGACGCTGATGGTCCACGTCCCGACCGGGACCCGCAGCCTGAATTCGCCGGTGGCGCCGTCCGAACTGACGGTGCGTCCGGCCACGCTTACCGTGGCTTTCAAGGGTCCGTCGGGTGTACCGCGTCCCCGCACCGTTCCGCGGATGCTGCCATTGGGCGGTACCGGGTTGACCGGCTTCAGAACGGTGAAGCCGGTGGTGCCCGTCACGGCCACCACCACGTCTTCCGCCACAATCACCGCACTGCCGCTGCTCAGGTAGGGCCCGGAGACCGTCTGGTCGGATAGCTTCACGGCGGTGACGCCGTTGCCGTAGAGATACCCGTTGGCACCGGCCAGACGGCCGGTGACCGGCAGGGTGTAGAACACGTTGCCATTTGCGGGGTCCAGGGCAAGGGTGTTGCTGCCTGTGCCGGCGTAGATGATGCCGTCGATGATCGCCGGCACCCCGGTCGTGCCGCCCCGTTTCCAGCGCAGCAGGCCGGTGGTGACGTCGATCGCATTCAGGTTCCCCGTCATGAAGTCGACTTCCAGGAGCAACCCCTCGCCCACCACGGATGTTTGCCCGCCGCCGGAGCTGCATCCGCCGCAGCCGTCTCGGACCCAGAGTAGCTCTCCGGTGGCCGCATCCAAAGCGTAATCCTTGGGGCCGCCGCCGGACATGTACACGACCCCGTCCACGACCGCCGGGCTGGAATTGTCCCCGCCGACGCTTCGGCTCCAGAGCAGGGAACCGCTTTCGCCGTCTTCGGCGTAGAGCGTCCCGTTGCTTACCAGGAAGACCCGCCCGTCTTTTGCCGTCGGGGAGCTGGAGGTGGACGAGTGGTAGAGGTTGACCGACCAGAGCAAGTCGCCGGTGTCGGCCACGTAGGCGGAGAGCCCGTCGCGATCGGTCACGTAGACCACGTTCCGGTCGTAGGCCGGGCTCGTACCGCCGCTGTTAGCTAGACGAGACCACAGTTCCTGGCCCGTGGCCAGGTTAAACGCGCGTAGCATCAGGTCTGCAGTGAGGACGAAGACGCGGCCGTCACCCACCACCGGGCGGGTCTCGCTCATCAGTGCGGGGCCGGTCCAGACGGTGGTCAACGGCGGCGCAAGCAGATTGTCCGTCTGGCCGCGGTGGTCGGGCCGCCCGAACTCGCTGACCCAGTCCTCGGGTCGTGGGTAAACCGGTTTCAGGGAGACCGAGATCGGCGTATCGCTGCCCGCCGGCAGCGTAACCGGGATCGTCGTCGTCAGGTAGCCCGGGTGCCGGGTCCGCAGGGTGTACGTGCCGGAGTACGTCTCAAGCCGGAAGTCACCGTTGGCATCGGATGCGGCCACCGGTGTCCGGTAGTCTTCCAGGACCCGGAGCGATGCCCCGGCAATGGGTGTGCCGGTCACGGCGTCGGTGACCCGCCCGGTTACTGCTGCCCGGGGCTCCGCCTGCAGAGCAAAATCCAGCCGGGTCGGGGTGGCCGGCAGGGTCACGGGCAGGCGGAGGTCCTGGTAACCGTATGCCTGCACGAGGGCCGTGTACGCACCGGCGGCACCCGTCAGGGTGTACAGGCCGTTATGGTCGGCGGTTGCCACCCGGCTGGTGGATTCCAGCGTGACCGTTGCGCCCGCAAGGGGAGCCCCGGTCCCGGCATCCGTCACCAGGCCGATCAGCGTACCTTCGACCGGCTGGCTGACGGCTGCGAAGGCGGTCAGCTTTCCGCCGTCCAGGATGAAGACCCGGTTGTCGGCAATGACCGGTGCGAAGTATGCATTCGACCAACTGCCTGACTTGTACGAGAAGAGGACTGAGCCCGTCTGCGCGTCCTGGGCTGCCAGGGAACCCACGTAGAGCACGCCGTTAGCGATGGAGAGCTTATTCGCGGCGGTCGTAGTTCCGGCGCCATACGTGTTCAGTACTTCCCCAGTCTCCAGCTTGACCCGAGCGATCTTCGTGCCGGCAACGGGGACAAAGACGCTGCCGTTCCAGACGGCAGGTTCGCCGGTGGCGTAGGTCACTTGCCAGCGAAGCTCTCCGGTCGTTCCGTCCAACGCGTACAGGGTGTTCCTTACGACGCCTCCCCAGAACAACACCAGCCCGTCAGAGTAAATCGGATTGAGCTCGTAGTCCGTGCTGCACCCGCACGTCCACTGCCAGAGCTGGTCGCCGCTGTCTGCGCTGTAAGCGGTAGCAGCGCCCCAACCGGCGGCGAACACCTTGCCGTCACCCACGGCAGGCGTACCGGCGCTCACTCTATTCTGCCAGCGAATGGACCCGGTATGATCCAGGGCATAAAGGGTGGAGGTGGCGCCCTGGGTGGTGGATACGTACACCTGCTTGCCATCAGTCGCTGGCGCGTATCGGGCGAAATACTGGTCAGGGAGTTTCAGGTTCCAGAGCGGATTGCCGGTCGTGGCGTCAAAGCTGTAGGCGTTGGCATTGTCGCTGACGACGACCACCTGGCCGTCCAGGTAGACTGAACTGATAGGGGTGTCGTAGCCGTCCACCGAACGGCTCCAGAGCGTGGCGCCGGTGGCGGCGTCCAGCGCATAGACCTGCTTGGTTGTCGCATCGCTCACGAAGACCCGGCCTCCGGCTACGATCGGCGGCAAGGCGAAGCTGCCCATGGAAGGCTGCACCGCCGTCCAGAGCTTGGTCAGCGGCGGCCGCAGGATGCTGTCGTTGTAACCGGTGTGGCCCGGGCCGCCCCGGAACTGCGGCCATTCGTCCGGCTTGAGGAAGGCCTTGACCAGGGCCACGTCCAAGGTGGTGGTGGCATTGGCGGCTATGCCGGCCGTCACCTGAGCCATGTCATAGCCGGTGGCCCGGACCTGTACGGTGTACGTTCCGATCAGGCCCTGGAGGCTGTAGTGCCCGTCGTTGTCGGTCAGCACCGGCGCCACCTTTGGATCTTCTGCCAGCGAAACGGCCGCCCCGGGCAGGGCGCTGCCGGTCGCCTGGTCGGTCACCCGCCCCTGCAGCATGCCTTTGGGCAGCGAGGTGAGGAGGACGTCACGCACGGTGGTGGCCTGATCCGCGATGGTCACCGTGTAGGTAGCCGTGCTGTAGCCGTAGGCCGCGACGGTCAGCGTGTAGGTGCCGGCAGGCAGGGAAATGGCATAGCTGCCGGTGTCGGCCCGGCTGGTGGCCTGGGCACCGGAAGGCTGCAGCGTCAGCGTCGCCGCCACCGGCTGCAGGGTGGCACCGTCCCGGACAGTGCCGGACAATGTCCCTGTGTGCGCCACCGTCCGGACGGCCTCGTACGCGTTGACCAACCCCACGCCATACCCGTAGTTCGGCGACGAGGGATAGTCATAGTCCGTCAGCGGCGTGGCGGTGTTGGTAATGGTCTGCTGCAGTTGGGCCACTGTGAGGGTAGGGGCTGCGCTCAACACCAGCGCAGCGGTTCCGGCCACGTGGGGCGTGGCCATGGAGGTGCCGTCGTATGTGCCGTAGCCGTTGCCGGGCAGCGATGAGTAGACGGAGACGCCCGGCGCACTGATATCCGGCTTGAGCACCCCGGCATACGGCGACGGCCCCCGGCTGGAGAACCAGGCCAGCGTCTTGTTGCTGTCCACTGCTGCCACGGCGTAGGACTCGGGGTAGTTGCCCGGCGGGGACACCGTGGCGGCGTCAGAGCCTTTGTTGCCGGCGGCGAAGACCGGGAAGATGCCGGCGGCCCGCCAGTTTTGGACCATGGTGTGGAGGATCTCGTTCACTCCCGGCTTGCCGCCCCAGGAGTTGTTGATGATGTCAGGCGCCCACGCCGGGTGTGCAACGCCGTTTCCGTCGGTGGGGGCCAGCAGCCACTGCCCGGCTGTCAGGAGCAAGGAATAAGATGCACCCTCGGCGTCAAACGCCTTGACGGCGATCCATTTCGCGCCCGGTGCCACGCCGACAGCCTTGTCCTGGGCAAGGTCGTAGCCCACCGCCGTGCCGGTGGTATGGGTGCCGTGCCCGATGTCGTCGTACGGGGTTGTCTGGCCGGAAACCAAATCCAGCCAGTTTCCCGCCGTGATCGGCGTCTCTGGATGAGCGGGGTCGTAGCCCCGGAAGTTCGCCTTGAGCGCCGGATGGGTCCAGTCCACGCCTGTGTCCAACGACGCGATCACCACGCCGCTGCCCTTGAACCCTAGATTCCAGGCCTGGGGCGCGCCGATCAGGTCGAGGTTCCACTGGGACGCGGTGGCCACGTCTGCAGAGCCGCTCTCTGGGACGGGCGGGGTGAACTTGACCATAGCATCGGGCTGCACGGTTGACACTTCGGCGCGCGCAGCCAGCTGGTTCGCCGCGACCTTGTCGCCGGTCACCACCAGGGCGTTTACCACCCACAGCGGCTGGATTTCCGTAATGTGGCCCTGGGCTCTGAGACGGGCCACCAGTGCCAGGACCTGTGCCTGACTGCGATCAGCGGTGTTGCGGAGGCTGTCTACCACGGCCTGCTTTACCTGGCCCCGTCGAGTCCCCGGATCGGAGACCGCCGCTTTTGCGTTGGCCTGCCTGGCTGCCCCGGGGGCGTCGGCCTGTTCTCCAAGGCCGACCAGGAAGCGAATTTGCCCCCCGCCGGCGTTGTGGAACAATTGAACGAGTTCCGGATGAATCTTGGCTGCTGCGTTCTGGCCCGAGGTGTCTTCCGCTGCGGCAGAAGTAGCGGAGAGAAGCAGTTGCATCCCGAGAACGAGCAGAAGTAACCACGCCCGGATCTGGACCTTACCTTTGGTGACACTGATAGTACTCACGGTTGGACCTCCTGCCTGAATGGTGACCCCATAAGTAAATCCCAAGAATAAGCATATTATTAAGGTGGTAATTTCTCGGTGCAAAATTGAATTCCCTTCAAGTCAGGGTAATCCCGCTCTGAAACGTCCGGGCCAAGCCCGCGGCCGACCGACGCATGTGGCGCGGTATACGAAAAAACAGGAGCAAGCCCAGGGGTTTGCTCCTGTTTTTTCCTTACTGAGAACGACCCGGTCCCCGAGGGGGCTAGCCCGTCCGAGTATACCGGCAACGCCGGGCCAAGGGGAAGAATAGACCATTTCGCTATACATGCACACGATAGTAACAAACTATAGATAGGGCGAAATTCGCGGCCAATAAAAGAGGGCCGAAATAAAGATATAGCGAATTACATGTGCGACAAACTGGGGACCACATCGACCTGTATGAGGCTGACCGGAGCCCCGCGAGGTCGGCTGGCGCCGCCAGATACGGAAAGAGCCCGTCCAAACGCATGTGAATGTTATCTCAATCACAACCACTTATACGGACTGCAGCGAAATAGATGTTAGTTATAGCGAACGAAGTAGACAATGCATACCGAAATCTACCGTGTGCATCGACCAGTGAGGCCGGCCACGGAGACTTATTGAATGGTGGAGGGAGGACAAGCGCCATTTTCGGTCGGTGTTGCATCGCAGCATCAAATCCAAGACCCGAGCCAGAAAG
Organism: Symbiobacteriaceae bacterium; assembly: GCA_036504075.1. Lineage (GTDB taxonomy): Bacteria > Bacillota > Sulfobacillia > Symbiobacteriales > Symbiobacteriaceae > DASXVX01. Next base: position 13,060 of record DASXVX010000011.1, read on the forward strand.
GAGATCGTTATCATGAGCGCCACGCAGAAAAGCACAGGGCTTCCGGTTACGAAAAAGCGCAGCCCGCTTCTGGCCAGCGAAGACTGGTGGTCGGTATATCTCGGTCTGTTCCTCGTCGTAATCACCTGGATCGCGTTTGCTGTTCAGTCCCCGCTCAACATCCTCAAGAAGGCCATTCCGGTTTCGTGGCCCAGCAGCGCCCTCATGGCGCACTTTGGCACGAACTACACCGCCTACATCTTCATGTTCCTTCTGCTGGGCGCAATCACGTCCGTGGGCATCGCCGTCATGGGCGGAAAGGTCAGCAATTACGTGCCCGCCTTCACGGTCCTGTTCGCCAGCGCCCTGCTGATCCTGGTGCTCGGCAGCCAGCAGACGCTGAAGAAGTACGGCCTGGAGTACCCGTTCTGGGCGCTGGTCATCGGTCTGATCATCGGTAACCTCTGGACGCTGCCGGAGTGGCTCAAGGCGGCCACCAACCGGACGGAATTCTTTATTAAGACCGGCATCGTACTCCTTGGCGCCAACCTCTCTTTCAACGTCATCATCAAGGGCGGCGTGTGGGGCTTCCTGGAAGCGGCCCTGATCGTGGCCGGCGGCTTCACCACGGCGTTCATCGTGGCCAAGAAGCTGGGCTTCGATAACAAGTTTGCGGCGGTGCTGGGCGCCGGCGGCTCCGTCTGCGGCGTCTCGGCTGCGATCGCCGTCGGCGGTGCCGTGGAGGCCGACGAGAAGCATGTCGGCTACGTCTCCTCGCTGGTCGTTCTGTACGCCCTCGTCCTGATCTTCCTCCTGCCGGCGCTCGGCAAGGCCCTGGGCCTGACCGACTACGTCACGGGCGCTTGGATCGGCGGTTCGGAGCTGGCGGACGCCGCCGGCCTCGCCGCTGCGGCCATCGTCTCCGACAAGGCCGTCAAGGCGTTCTCCCTGGTCAAGCTGAACCGTGACGTCATGATCGGCTTCCTCTGCTTCATCTTCGCCTGGATCGCCGTCACCCGTTGGGACACCAAGAAGGCCGGTGCCACCCGTCCCGACCCGAAGGTCATGTGGGATCGCTTCCCCAAGTTCGTGCTCGCCTTCCTGGCCGCTTCGATGCTGGTGACCTGGCTGGAGCGGATCTACGGTGCGCCGATTTCCGCGAACGTCGTGGCTAACCTGAACGCCATCCGCAGTTGGCTCTTTGTCATCGCCTTCCTCTGCATCGGCTGCAACACGAAGATCAAGGACGTTCGGGCCATGGGCTCCAAGCCCATCATCGCCTTCACGGCCGTGGTGCTGGTCAATGTCATCATGGGCTTCATCCTGGCGAACCTCTTCTTCGGCGGCATCATCGCTTCGCCATTGAAGTAATCGCCGGGGTTTACGGTGGCAGGCGGCTGCTCCCGCCGACCGCCTGCCATTCCATACGGAACCGATCCGGGAAGAAGCAAGGAGGTGCCAGAAACCATGGCTGATTCCAAGACCCCGAACCTCGACGAACTCGAGAAGGGGCCATGGCCCAGTTTTGCGACGGAAATCAAGAAAGCTGCCGCGACGAAGGCCAACGCCAAAGGTCTGATGATGCAGCTTGAGCGCTCCTACAAGGAGAAGCGCGGCCACTGGAAGCACGGCGGCATCGTCGGCGTGAAGGGTTACGGCGGCGGCGTCATCGGCCGGTATTCCGACAGCCCCCAGGAGAACCCCGAGGTGGCTGAGTTCCACACCATTCGGGTCAACCAGCCCGCCGGCTGGTTCTACAACACGGACTCCCTCCGCAAAATCTGCGACATCTGGGACAAGTATGGCAGCGGCCTGACCAACTTCCACGGCGCCACGGGCGATGTGATCCTGCTGGGTACCACGACGGCTAACTTGCAGCCCGCGTTTGACGAACTGGCGGACGCCGGGTTCGACCTGGGCGGTTCCGGCTCGGCCCTGCGGACCCCGAGCTGCTGCGCCGGCCAGGCCCGCTGCGAGTTTGCCTGCTTTGACAGCATGGCGCTCTGTCACGAGCTGACCATGGCCTTCCAGAATCAGTTGCACCGCCCCATGTGGCCTTACAAGTTCAAGATCAAGATGTCCGCTTGCGGCAACGATTGCGTCGCCGCCATCGGTCGGTCGGACTTCTCCGTCATCGGTACCTGGCGGGATTCCCTGGTGATCGACCAGGCGGCGGTCAAGGAGTATGCGGCCGAGGGCCTGGACATCCGGGGCCGGGTCTGCGAACCCTGCCCGACCAAGTGCCTGAAGTTCGATGAGAAGAACGCCGAGCTGACGGTCAACGCCGAGGAGTGCGTCCGTTGCATGCACTGCATCAACGCGATGCCGAAGGCGATTGCACCGGGCAAGGAGCGGGGCGCTACGATCCTCGTCGGCGGCAAGGCGCCGATCGTCCATTCGCCGCTCATGTCCTGGGTCATCGTCCCGTTCATGAAGATCGAGGAGCCGTTCACCGAAGTGAAGGACCTGCTGCTCAAGATCTGGGAGTGGTGGGACGAGAACGCCAAAAACCGGGAGCGCCTAGGCGAGACCATCGTCCGCAAGGGCATGCGCAACTTCCTGAAGGCCGTCGAACTCGAAGCCAAGCCGCAAATGGTCTTCCAGCCGCGTGCCAACCCGTTCTACTTCTGGTGGCCGGACGAGATCAACAGTTCGGACCCCGCGTCTGAAGAAACCAGCAACGATTAGTGAGGTGAAGGAAATGCCTCGTACGGACTTTGGCCCCCCCAAGTATACCGAGATGCTGCCGCCGGTCATCCAGGAGAACTACGGCAAGTGGAAGTACCATGAGATCCCGCAGCCGGGCGTTCTGAAGCACGTCTCCGAGACCGGCGCCGCCCTGTACACCGTTCGGATCGGCTCGCCTCGTCTCTTGAGCATCGACTTCCTCCGGAATATCTGCGACCTGGCCGACAAGTATTGCGGCGGCTACCTCCGCTTTACGTCCCGGCATAACGTGGAGTTCCTGCTCTCCGAAGCGCAGAACGTCGACCCGTTGCTGGCCGAACTGGCTGCGCAGGGCCTGCCGGTAGGCGGCACGGGCAACTCCATCAGCAACATCGTGCATACCCAGGGCTGGGTCCACTGCCACACCCCGGCGACCGACGCCTCGGCCGTGGTGAAGTCGGTCATGGACGACCTGACCGGCTACTTCACCTCCATGACGCTGCCGGCCAAGTGCCGTGTCGCCCTGGCCTGCTGCATCAATATGTGCGGTGCGGTCCACTGCTCCGACATCGCCATCGTGGGCATCCACCGGAAGCCCCCGAAAGTCGACCACGAGATGTTCGCCAAGGTCTCGGAGATTCCCAACGTGGTGGCGGCCTGCCCGACGCTGGCGATCAAGCCGAATCCCAAGACCAAGTCGGTCGATATCAACGAAGAGCGCTGCATGTACTGCGGCAACTGCTATACGATGTCGCCGGCGCTGGACATCGTCGATCCGGAGAACGACGGCGTCGCGATCTTCGTGGGCGGCAAGGTCTCCAACGCCCGCTCGGGCCCCATGTTCTCCCGCCTGGCGATCCCGTACCTGCCCAACAATCCGCCGCGGTGGCCCGAGGTCACCGACGCGGTCCGCAAGCTGGTCGAGGTCTGGGCGGCCAACGCCCACCCGGGCGAGCGGTATGGCGAGTGGATCAATCGGATCGGCTGGGAACGGTTCTTCAAGCTGACCGACCTGCCGTTCACGGACAAGCATATCGACGACTTCACGTACGCGGCCCCGACGTTCCGGTCGACCACGAATTTCAAGTTCTAAGTTTGTCCCGGCCGGATCTGGGGGTGGCCCTGTCACCACGGCCACGGAGCGGTGGCCACCCCGGGTTCCTCCCGTCGGATTCATGTCTGCGCAAGGAGGTGGCCCCCTGTGTACATGGTGAGCATCGATGCAGAAAAGTGCGAAGGCTGCAAGGAGTGCACGGAGATCTGTCCCGTCAGCCTGCTGGGCATGAAGGGCGATAAGGCTGAGGTCGTGGGTGACGCTTCCGAATGCATGGGCTGCGAGAGTTGCCTCTCGGTTTGCCCGTCGGGTGCCGTTGAGGTCAAGGAGTACTAAACGGAGGTGTCGCACATGTCCGATTTGAAGGCACTGGGCGTTACCGTCGACGAGGACGGTTTTGTCGAGGACCCGGAAATCTGGAACGAGACCATCGCCCTGGCCCTGGCCAAGACCGAGGATGTGACCGAGTTGACCGAAGATCACTGGAAGATCGTCAACTATCTGCGTAACTACTATCTGACCTACGGCATGGCGCCGATGATTCGCAAGGTGGTAAAGGAAACCGGGTACGACCTGCAGCGTATCTACGTACTGTTCCCCAGCGGCCCAGCCAAGGGCGCCTGCAAGATTGCCGGCCTGCCGAAGCCGACCGGCTGCGTGTAATGAGCGTGTAGCCCGAGGGCAGGGTTGTGACTTTCCCTGCTCTCGGGACATGGGCCCTGTGATATTTCCGGGGGAGGGGTGGAGGGTATGGCAAGCGTGTTCTTGTGGTTGGCCCTGGGCTTCTTCGCACTCATGGTGGTTTATCGGTTCGTAAAGATCTCGTCCATGCCGCTCCATCTTCGGTGGGAACTCTACCCGTCGCCGCTGGAGCCGAACAACTACGGCGGCTCGTTTATGGAGAACGTCGATTTCATCAATAAGCCCCGGCCGCATCTGGCGCTGGGCGGGGTCCGGGAACTGGCTTCGGAGGTTTTTTTCCTAAAGAAGGTGCGGGAGCACAATCGCCACGGCCTCTGGCCTTTCTCGCTGGCCATGCACTGGGGCACGTACCTGCTGTTCTGCTGGCTGCTGCTGTCGGCTGCCGGCCTCGCTTCGGCGGCACATGCGGTGGACCTGATCGCCTGCCTACTTGGCGCTCTGGGGTGCCTGGGCCTGATCGTCAAGCGGGCGACGAACCGGGAACTGGCGGCCTACACGGCCCCGGTGGATTTCTTCAACCTGCTGTTCCTCCTGGCGATTTTCGCCACGGGCCTGGTGGGGTGGACCGGCCTGCACAAAACCGTATTTGGCCTCTTCCTGGTGTACATGCCGTTTACCCGGCTGTTCCACTTCGTGGCCAAGTACTTTACGTTCGACAAGATCTTCTGGGACGACCGCTTGAACCTGCGGGGTTCCGACATCGAAAAGCGGATTCAGACCCAGCTTGGTTATAAAGTGACCTGGGGCGCGGCGCACATCGCGGCGGGCAAGACCTGGGTGGATCAGGTCATGATCACCGATGCGAGGGAGGGCAACAAGCAATGACGGCCAAGCGGGTGACCCCCAAGGACATGGGCCGCATGGGCGACCAGCCGGTCGTCTCCTACTGCGTGAAGGACCTGATGGAAATCCCGGGCCTGGAGTCTGAGCCGCCAATTCCGCCCTGCTCGCCGGCCTGGAAAGAAAAGTACGACATGAGCCTGGACGGCTTCGCCGCCATTGGCTTCCCGAAGCCGAAGACGAAGGCGGAGGAAGACGCGATTTGCGCCCGGTTCCTCAGCGGCCTGGAGAAGCTCTTCGATCCGGAGAACAACTGGGCTTTCTGCCAGCCGCTCCGGCTCTCCTACGACTACTGCATGAAGTGCCAGACCTGCTCTGACGCCTGCCACAACTACGTGGGCAGCGGCCGGCAGGAGGTCTACCGGCCGAGCTATCGGGCGGAAGTTCTGCGGCGGCTCTGGCAGCGGTACTTCACCCCGGAAGGCAAGCTGCTGGGCAGCTTCGTGGGGGCCGACGTGGAACTGAACTGGCAGACGGTGGCCCGGCTGGCCGAGTCGGCCTACCGGTGCACGCTCTGCCGGCGGTGCTCCCAGACCTGCCCCATGGCGGTGGACAACGGCCTGATCACCCGGGAACTGCGCAAGCTGTTCAGCCAGGAGTTCGGCATGGCCCCGACGGAGGTGCTGGAGAAAGGCGTGGTCCAGCAACTGAAGACCGGGTCCAGCACGGGCATGCGGCCTGCGGGCTTCCGGGATGCGGTGGAGTTCCTGGCCGACGATATCGGCGAGCGGATCGGCCGCAAGATCGAAATCCCCATCGACAAGAAGGGCGCCGACGTACTGCTGCTGCACAACGCCGGCGAGTTCCTCGCCTGGCCGGAGAACCCGGCGGCTTTCGCGATCCTGTTCAACGCCGCCGGGATCAACTGGACGCTCTCCAGTGAGCCCATGGGCTACGACGGGGTCAACTACGGCCTTTGGAACGACGACGTGGAGTACGCCCGGGTGGTCATCCGCCAGGCTCAGGCGGCCAAGCAACTGGGGGTCAAAAAGATCGTTGTCGGCGAGTGCGGCCACGCGACGAAGGGCATGGTGGTCATCGCCGACCGGGTGCTCACCGGCGATCTCTCCGGCTCCGAACTGGGCCGGGAGAGTTGCCTGCCGCTGCTCGCGGAGATCGTGAAGAGTGGGGCGATCAAGTTCGACCCGCGCAAGAACGACTTTCCGGTGACGCTGCACGATCCGTGCAACTTTGCCCGGTCGATGGGCATCGTCGCACCCCAGCGGGAGGTCGCGCGGGCAATTTGCCCGCAGTTCCGGGAGATGGCGCCGAACGGCACGCAGAACTACTGCTGCGGCGGCGGTTCCGGGTTTGCCATCTGCAACTCGTACAACTTCAAGAGCTGGCGCAACAGCGTGGGCGCCCGCATGAAGATGAAGCAGATCATGGAGGCCTTCGACGGCGAACTGGACCCCCAGCAGTATCCGTTCAAGTACGTGTGCGCCCCCTGTTCCAACTGCAAGGGCACACTGCGGGATGCGATCGGGCACTACGGCCTCTGGGACAAGCATCGGATCAACTACGGCGGCCTGGTGGAACTGATGGTCAACGCCATGGTGGACATGGACCGGCCGTTCATCGATCGGGAAGACTTCCACTAACTGGGAAGGGCGTGGAGCGGATGAACCTGCAAGAACTGCTGACGGAGCGTCAGGCGGCCATCGCTCAGGGCTGGCTGGACCGGGTGCTACAGACGTATCCCGAACAGACCCGGCGGTTCCTGGGGGCCGAGTCCGACCCCTTCGCCAATCCGGTGGGGCAGGCGCTGCGCAAGGGGATTACAGGGCTGACGGACGGGCTGGTCCGGGGCGCCCGGCCCGACGAACTCGCTCCGGTGCTGGAGGAGGTCGTGAAGATTCGGGCGGTCCAGGGCGGCAATACCAGCTGTGCCATGGGATTCATTTTCCTGGTGAAGCCCGCTGTGCGGGCCGAGCTGGAAGGCATCGTGGCCCCTGCAGACCTGTGGGCCTTCGACGAACAGATCGACGACCTGGCCCTGCTGGCTTTCTCCATCTACCTGCAGTGCCGGGAGAAGCTTTACGAAATCCGGGTCGGCGAGGTCCAGAATCGGGTGGGCCGGCTGCTGAAAAAGGCCGGCATGATGGCGCCCGACGACGACGACGAGCCGGTCCTGCCCCAAAACCATTGCAGCGGCTGCAACCCGAAGTAATCCGGGAGTTGGTGAATTCACATGGCGTTTCTTTTTGGGGTGCTGATCCCCTACGTTGCGCTGGCCGTGTTTTTCTGCGGCGTCGTCTACCGCGTTGTCACCTGGGGCCGCTCGCCGGTCCCGTTCCGCATCCCGGTCACCGGCGGGCAGCAGAAGTCGCTGCCCTGGATCCGCCACGCGACGCTGGACAACCCGTCGTCGGGCTGGGGCGTCATCGGGCGCATGGCCCTGGAGGTCCTGTTCTTCCGTTCGCTGCTCCGCAACACGAAAATGGAACTGCGAGAAGGGCCCAAGCTGACCTACCACTGGGAGAAGTGGCTCTGGCTGGCCGGGCTCACGTTCCACTGGTCGCTGGCGATCGTGCTGCTGCGGCACCTGCGGTTCTTCCTCCAACCGGTGCCCGGCTTCGTGCGCTGGGTTACGACGTTGGACGGGTTCTTCCAGATCGGACTGCCGGTCCTGTACATCACCGACATCACCTTCGTGTTGGCCCTGAGCTACTTGTTGTGGCGGCGGGTGGCCATCCCGCAGGTGCGGTATATCTCGCTCCCCACCGATTACATCCTGCCGGCGCTGATCCTCGGGGTGGCCTTCACCGGCATCCTCATGCGCTATGTGGTCCGGGTGGACGTCACTTCGGTGAAGGAATTAATCCTGGGCTGGGTCACTTTTCACCCCACAGTGCCCGCGGGCATCGGGCTGATCTTTTACCTCCACCTGGCTTCGGTGAATCTCCTGATCGCCTACCTCCCGTTCAGCAAGCTGACGCACATGGTCGGGATCTTCATGACACCCACCCGGAACCTGCCCAATGACAGCCGGACCCAGCGGCACGTCAACCCGTGGAATCCGCCCGTCCACGTCCATACTTATGAAGAGTACGAGGACGAGTTCCGCGACAAGATGCGCCAGGCCGGGCTGCCGCTGGAAAAGGAGAGCTAACCGTCATGGCACTCAAGAAGAAACCGGAAGAACTCGCCAAGATCCAGTACAACCCGCCGCAGACGGGGTGGATGGACACGCCGGTCCACTTCGAGCGTGGCTTCTGGCTCTACCCCGGCAAGCCCAGGAACATCGAGGCGCTGGGAATGCCCAATCCGCACCAGTGGGCGCCGGAAGACGAGGACTGGAAGCTGCCCGAGAACTGGCAGCAGATCATCCTCACAGGACTGCGGGACCGGCTGGACAAGTTCCGCTCGCTGCGGCTCTTCATGGACACCTGCGTCCGGTGTGGCGCCTGTGCCGACAAGTGCCACTTCTATATCGGCTCCGGCGACCCGAAGAACATGCCGGTGCTGCGGGCCGAATTGCTTCGGTCGATCTACCGCAACGACTTCACCACCGCCGGGAAGATCTTCGGCAAGTGGGCCGGCGCCCGGGAACTGACGCCCGCGGTCATCAAGGAGTGGTTCTACTACTTCTTTCAGTGCACCCAGTGCCGGCGCTGCTCGGTTTACTGCCCCTTCGGCATCGACACGGCGGAAATCACGATCATTGTCCGGGAACTTCTGAATGAACTGGGCATTAGCATCGACTGGGTCGTGGCCTCCGCGGCCAACTGCTTCCGGACCGGTAACCACCTGGGCATCCAGCCGCACGCTTTCCCGGAAATGATCGAGTTCGCCACCGATGAGATCAAGAACGTCACCGGCGTGCAGATCAATCCCACGTTTAACCGCAAGGGTGCGGAGATTCTGTTCGTCACCCCGTCGGGCGACGTCTTCGCGGAGCCGGGCACCTATACGCTCATGGGCTATCTGATGCTCTTCCACGAGCTGGGGCTGGACTACACCTGGTCCACCTACGCTTCCGACGGCGGCAATTTCGGCATGTTCAACTCGCACGAAACCATGCAACGGCTGAACGCCAAGATGTACGCCGAGGCGAAGCGGCTGGGGGTCAAGTGGATGCTGGGCGGCGAGTGCGGCCACATGTGGCGGGTCATCAACCAGTATATGGAGACCATGAACGGCCCGGCGGACTTCCTCGAAGTGCCGGTCTCGCCCATCACGGGCACCCGGTTTGAGAACGCGAAGTCCACGAAAATGGTTCATGTCTGCGAGTTCACCGCCGACCTGATCCACCAGAACAAGCTGAAGCTGGACCCCAGCCGGAACGACCACCTGAACGTCACCTTTCACGACTCCTGCAACCCGGCCCGGTCCATGGGCATGCTCGAGGAGCCGCGGTACATCATCCGGAACGTTGTGAGCCGGTTCCACGACATGCCTGCGAATACGATTCGGGAGCAGACTTTCTGCTGCGGCTCCGGCGCCGGCCTCAACGCCGACGAGAACATGGAAATGCGCATGCGCGGCGGACTGCCCCGGGCGAACGCGGTGAAGCACGTAAAGGAGACCCACGGCGTCAACACCCTGGCCTGCATTTGTGCGATCGACCGGGCAGTGCTGCCGGCGCTCATGGATTACTGGGTGCCCGGCGTCGACGTGACCGGCGTCCACGAGCTGGTGGGCAATGCGCTCGTCATGAAGGGCGAGCAGGAGCGGACCACCGACCTGCGCGGGCGTCCGCTGCCGGTGAAGGAGGCGAGCCACGATGCCTGATGCGCCCAAGCTGATCGTCGGGCTGGTGCTCTTCGCAGCGCTGGTAACACTCCCGTTCTGGTTTGACGCCGGCAAGTCGGCGGCGGCCCCGGCGCTGGACCTGTCCACGGCGCAAGCCCAGGCCCTGAAGAAGTCGTGCGTGGAGCCGACGCCCTGGATGCGGGCGAACCACCCGGTGCTGCTGAACCAGTGGCGGAACCAGGCGGTCCGGGGCGGCAACCGGGTTTACACGGCCACCGACGGCCAGCAGTATCCGATCAGCCTGCAGAACACTTGCCTGAAGTGCCACACGGGCGGGCCGAATGGCGGGCAGAACGGCCGGCAACAGCAGTTCTGTGACACCTGCCACGGGTACACGGCCGTGCAGCTCGACTGCTGGGGCTGCCACGTCCAGTCGAAGGAGGCGAGCCGGTGATGGCGACGACCCGCAGGAACCTCTTGAAGCTGGGCGGTCTGGCCGGCCTGGGGCTCGTCCTCCTGCCGGTGGGCACTCTGCTGGCGGGCGAGGCGGCCGGGGCGACCGGGGCCTCCGCCAAAGGTGACCGCAAGCAGTGGGCCATGCTGATCGACCTGAATAAATGCCAGGCGTCCGCCGGATGCCGGGACTGCATCGGGGCCTGCCACGCAGCCCACAACGTGCCGGACATCGGCGACCCCCTTGCCGACTCCAAGGAAGAGGTTAAATGGATCTGGACGGAGACGTTCGCCGAGACCTTCGGCGACCAGGCGGACGAGTACATGGCGGACGAGCTGAAACAGAAGCTCTTGCCGGTCATGTGCAACCACTGTACACACCCGGCCTGCGTGCGGGTCTGCCCGACGGAGGCGACCTACAAGCGCCCGGACGGCATCGTCGCCATGGACTACCACCGGTGCATCGGCTGCCGGTACTGCATGGCGGCCTGCCCGCACGGCGCCCGGTCCTTTAACTTTCGGGACCCGCGGCCTTCGATCCGGGAGGTCAACCCCGCTTTCCCGACCCGGGAGCGGGGCGTGGTGGAGAAGTGCAATTTCTGTGCCGAGCGGGTGGATGTCGGGATGCTTCCGGCCTGCGTGACCGCCTGCAAGTACGGCGCCCTGGCTTTCGGCGATCTCACCGACACAAACTCCGCCATCCGCAAGGCGCTGCGCGAGGGCTACGCCCTGCGGCGCAAGCCGGACAGCGGCACCGACCCCAACGTGTATTACCGGGTTTAGAGGAGGGGCAACCGTGCTGGAAAGAGCCTTTAGCGGCAGCGGTCGGTACCGGGCATGGGTGCTGTTCCTGCTCGCCCTCATTGGGGTAGGCGCCGTGGCCTATTCGGTGCAGTTAAACCGGGGCCTCACCGTCACCGGCTTGAGCCGTGACGTCTCATGGGGCCTGTACGTCGGTCAGTTGACGTTTCTGGTGGGCGTGGCCGCCTCGGCCGTGATGGTGGTGCTGCCGTACTACTTCCACGATGTGAAGGCGTTCGGCCGGCTGGTGATTTTCGGCGAGTTCCTGGCGGTGGCGGCGGTGATCATGTGCCTCCTGTTCGTGGTGGTGGACCTGGGCAAGCCCATGCGGCTCTTCAATGTGCTGCTCCACCCGACGCCGCACTCGGTCCTGTTCTGGGACATGGTGGTCCTGAACGGCTACCTGCTGCTGAACCTTGTGAGCGGGTACCACCTGCTGGAAGCCGAGCTAAAAGCGGTGGCGCCGCCCAGGTGGGTGAAGAACCTGGTCTACATTTCGGTGCCCTGGGCAGTGTCGATCCACACGGTGACGGCGTTCCTGTACGCCGGCCTGCCCGGGCGGCACTACTGGCTGACGGCGCTCCTGGCGGTCCGGTTCCTGGCCTCGGCCTTTGCCGCCGGTCCGGCGTTCCTGATCGGGCTCACCTTCGTGCTTCGCAAGTTCACCCGGGTGGACGTGGGCCGGGAGGCCGTGCAGAAGCTGTCGGTGATCATGACCTACGCCATGTTGATCTCGATTTTCTTCGTGGGCCTGGAGTTCTTCACGGCGTTCTACAGCCAGGTGCCGACCCACATGCACGCCCTGCAGTACCTGTTCGCCGGGCTCGAAGGCCACAGTAAGCTGGTGCCGCTCATGTGGACCTGCGCCGTCCTGGGGGTGGGGGGAGCGGTGCTCCTGGTCAACCCGAAGACCCGGGCGCAGGAGTCCACGCTCATCTTCGCCTGTGTGGCGGTCTTCGTCTCCCTCTGGATCGACAAGGGTCTGGGACTGATCGTGGCCGGTTTCGTGCCCAATGCCTTTGGACGGGTCACGGATTACAGCCCGACCGGGTTGGAAGCCCTGGTCACTATGGGGGTTTGGGCGGTAGGGCTATTGGTGCTCACGGTGCTTTGCAAGCTCGCTGTTTCGGTCAGGGAAGAGGGCCTGTAATTGGTGTTATTCACCCGATGAATGTGTGACGATTGAAAGCGCCAATAGGGGTCAGAATCCGCTTCTATTGTGTCAAGGAAGGGAAAATCTGCACCACGAATGGTTCACCATCGCCGCACAACGCGAGGGGACCAGGTGATGACTTTGACTGCACGCGAGCAAACAGAGTTGCTGAAGAGAGCTGATGAGATCGGCCTGCAACTCACCGAGGAGCACTGGGGTATGATCGAATTTGCCCTGGCGTATCACCGGCGCCACGGGACGACGTGCAACCTCAGAACGCTGGTTCGCGAGGGCGGCTACGATAAGAAGGAGACCTACCGGCTGTTCCCGGGCAATCCGATCAAGCGGATCTGCTACCTGACGGGACTGCCGATGCCTCCGGAATGCTAACGCTCTCGGGGAGGTGTTCGAGTGGCAGGCACGAGACCTGATGACGAGCGTACCAACCTGCGCCACGCTCCGACGGAGGGGCGGTACCCGAGCCACGTGCGCGAACTCGTGGCCAGCAAGTTCCCCATTGCCATGTACGAGGCCGGCCTGGCGGACGGCACGCCCGCCTGGGGGCACGGCGGCTTTCTCCTCCTGGACGACCTGGCGGCCGGTGTGACCTATCGGGCCAGCCGCCGCCCGGACCTGGTGAGCGAGTCGGTGCTGGTGCGGGTCCTGGCACCGGTGGGCGGCTGGTTTTCCGCCGACCTGCTGGACCGTATGGCGGATGCCGCCGATCAGCACGGCGAGGGCCTGATCCATCTGACCACCGGCGGCACCATTGAAATCTACGTCCCGCGGGAGAACGTCATGCCGCTGGTGGCGGCCCTGAACGACTGCGGGCTCGACGTGGGTTCCACCGGCGACGACCTGCGGGGCGTGACGGCCTGCTGTGGCCCGGCCCGGTGCGACTGCGCCATCGTGGATGCCACGGGGCTCGCGACGGCCATCGGGCGGCAGTTCATGGATGAGCAGCAGTATCCGGGCTTTCCCCACAAGTGCAAGACCGCGGTGGCCGGCTGTGCGAACGACTGCATCCGTGCGGTGATGCAGAAGGACCACACGTTCGTGGGCGTCTACCGGGACCTGCCGCGGTTGGACCAGGAGCGTCTGCGGGAGTGGATCGCCGGCGGCGGGGAGATGGACGCACTCATGGCGGCCTGCCCCGGGGCGGCCATCCGGTTTGACGGCCAGGAGGCGGTCATCGACGGCGACCGCTGCGCCCGCTGCATGGTCTGCATCAACCGGTCCCCGGCGTTCCGCCCGGGGCGGGAGCGGGGGGTGGCCTGGGTGGTCGGCGGCAAGTATGGGTGCCGCGGTCCCGCTGGCCCGATGGTCGGTACGGTGCTCATCCCGTTCATCCCGGTGGTGGACGGGGACTACAGCCAGGTCGCGGACGTCTTTGCCCGGTTCCTTGAGGTGTGGTCCGAGCACGGCGGCATCAAGGAACGCGTCGGCGATTTCATCGTCCGGTATGGCACCGACAACATCCTCCGTGAGATGGGGCTTGACCCCGAAGGGGGGTGCTGAGGTGGAGCGGCAATTTCCGGCGGGCATCATGCCCGATTTCTGGGAGATGCTTTCGCCCCGGCTCCGGGAGAACTACGGCCAGTGGGTCTGGCACGAATTCCCCGCGCCGGGGGTCATCCGGCACCTGACGGCGGCGGGCGAGGCGTGCATCTCGGTGCGGGTGCAGTTGCCGCCGAACGGCTATCTCTCGGCTGCAACGCTGCGTGTGCTCGCCCGGTGGATCCGGACGTATGCCGAGGCAGGCCGGCGCACCAGCCGGCAGGCCTTCGAGCTGGTGGGCGTGGCGCCCGACCGGCTGGCGGACCTGCTGGACGAGGTCCGGCAGCACGGGTTCCTGGTCGGCGGCACCGGCTCGGCCCTGCATCAGATCAAAGGCTGCACGGGCTTCGTCCACTGCCAGAACGCGGCCATCGACTCGCCCGGCATCATGAAGGCGCTGGGCGACGCGCTGGCCGATGAGATCGACGCCTGCTGCTATCCGGCCCCCCTGAAGCTCTCGGTCAGCGGCTGTCCCAACCACTGCGGGGCAGGCGTGGAGGCCGATATCGGGATCGTCGGGATCTTCCGGGACCCGCCGCAGCTCGACCTGCAGCGAATGGCGGAAGCGCCGCCGGACTTCGGCCTGCTGGGACGCTGGTGCCCGGGGGGCGCAATCAAAGTGAAATGCGGCCCGGAAGGGCGGCTGCTGACCATCCTGGAGGACCGGTGCATTCGCTGTACCTCCTGCGTCATGGTGGCGCCCGACAGCATCAGCATGGGGCCACGCCGGGGAGCGGCCATCGTCGTGGGCGGGCGGGGCCTGACCGGCGGCCGCGGGGCGAACCTGGCCTGCATGGCCGTACCCTATCTGCCGGCGGAGCCGCCCCACTATCCGGCCATCATCCAGGCCGTGAAGCGCCTGATTGCGGCGTGGGTGACGGGTGCCAAACCCGGTGAACGGGTCGCCGATTACATCGACCGGGTGGGCCTGGACGAGTTCTTGCATCAAGCAGGCGCCAGGACCGGCTCCTGACGCCCTGACGGAGGGTGATGAGATGAGCGTCCTGCAGCTGCGGTGCCCGAGGTGCGGCCACGTGATTGTGCGGTTCGACGAAGCGGAACTGGAGCAGAACAAGGCCAAAAAGCGGAGCCACGACCACTTCCTGAAAAACCCGGTGCTGTGTCAGGGCTGCAACCAGTTGGTCCGAAAACTGGTCGAGGAACGCGTGGAGTTGTGAAAGGGGGACCGGCGATGGATGGGACGGCGTTCAGCAAGAGCAGCGGGAGCCAGGTGCCCCGGGTGGTCATCGCAGCGCCCCATGGCCGGTCGGGAAAAACCACGGTGACCATCGGCCTGGTGGCAGCTTTGGCGACCCGCGGCTACAAGGTACAGCCGTTCAAGAAGGGGCCCGACTACATCGACCCGGGCTGGCTCGGGCGGGCGGCGGGCCGGGCCTGCCGGAACCTGGACCGATACTTCTGCACGGCGGACGAGGTGGCCGGTGCGTTCCAACGGGGGATCCGCGGGGCCGATGTGGCCGTCATCGAAGGGGCCATGGGCCTGTTCGACGGGCTGGACGTGGCGGGCTCCGGCAGCACGGCCGAAATCGCCCGCGTTCTGGGCGCCCCGGTCATTCTGGTGGTGGACGCCACCCGGATGACCCGCAGCGTGGCAGCCCTGGTCAGGGGATTCATGGACTTCGACCCGCAAATCCGGGTGGCCGGCGTCATTTTGAACCGGGTCGCGGGCCAGCGCCATGGGGAGATCATGCAGGAATCCATCGCCCGGTACTGCGGGCTGCCGGTGCTGGGGTTCGTGCCCAAGAGCCGGGATCTGTCCATTCCCGACCGGCACCTGGGGCTGGTCCCGGCTGTGGAGGCCGAATGCGGACTGCAGGCGCTGGAGTGGGCCCGCACGGTCGCCCTGGAGCATCTCGACCTGGAGGCGATTCTGGCGGTGGCCCGGTCGGCGGAACCGCTGCCGCCGGCCGCTGGCGCGGCGCCGGGTTCGGAACAACGGGGCGGCGGCGGGCCGCGGGTTCGGATCGGGTACCTCTGGGACGCGGCGTTCAGCTTCTACTACCCGGAGAACCTGGAGGCCCTGCAGGCGGCCGGAGCCGATCTGGTGCCTGTGAGTGCGCTGGAAGACGGCGGTCTGCCGGCGCTGGACGGGCTCTATCTCGGCGGCGGTTTTCCGGAAGAGTTTGCGGCCTCGCTGGAGGCCAACTCCCGGCTGCGCAACGCAGTTCGGCAGGCAGCGGAGCGGGGCATGCCGATGTACGCCGAATGCGGCGGCCTCATGTACCTGTCCCGGTCCATTTCGTACCAGGGTCGGGACTACGCCATGGCCGGCGTACTCCCCGCCGATGTGATAATGGAAGCGAAGCCGCAGGGACATGGGTACACCCTTATGGAAGTAACGGGGGAAAATCCGTTCTTTCCGATCGGCAGCCTCATCCGGGGCCACGAGTTCCACAACTCGCGCCTGGCCAACGTCGACCTGAGCCGCGTGGGCTTCGCCTACCAGGTGCATAAGGGGAACGGCGTCGACCACAAGCACGACGGCTTGGTCTACCGAAACGTTCTCGCGGGGTATAACCATTGCCACGCGGCGGCGGTTCCAGGGTGGGCGCCGGCGCTGGTGGCCAGGGCTGCGGAATACCGAGGGGCATCGGCGTCAGCGGTGTGACGGCGGGCCGTGCAGGGAGATCGCTGGGGGTGTAAATTTTGGTAGGCGAGCAACTTAGGCGGCTCCGGATGGATCACGGCATGTCCGTGGAAGAGTTGGCGGACCGGCTGGATATTCCGGTGGACTGCATGGAGGACATCGAGGAAGGCCGGCGGCGGCTCTCCAAGGCGACCATCAAAGAGGTGGCCTCCATTTTCGGCGAATCTGAGGAGAAGCTCCTGGAGCAGGATGCGCCGCGGAGCGTGGCGCCTGTAGAAGTTCCTCCGGAAGTGAAGCCGGAGGCCATTGGCAAGAAAATTCGCGAGTTGCGGGAGGCAAAGGGGCTCACCCTGAGCGAGGCGGGGCGCAAAGCCGGTTTGTCGGCGGCCCACCTCAGCGAAGTGGAGCGCGGTCTCACCGCCGCATCGCTCAAAACGTTGGAGAAAATCGCCGAGGTGCTGGACATATCGCCGGCGGTCCTCCTTGGCAAGGACGAGTGCGACCCGCTGGGCGAGCGCCTCCGGCGGCTGCGTGAGCGAGTCGGAATGACCCAGAAGGAGCTGGCCGAGGCCGTGCAGGTCTCCCACACCCTGGTGGGGCAAATCGAGAACGGGCGGATGCAGCCCGCCGTCTCGACGTTGAGCGCATTGGCTACGGCCCTTGGCGTCTCGCCGTGCTACTTTCTCATCGAGGAGAGCGACGTGTTTCGGTCCGGCCAGGCCGTGGACGATGCCGTCACGCGGAGCCTGGAGTACCCGGAAGTGCGGAACTTCCTGGCCATGGTGGACGAGCTGTCCGCCGAGGAGCGGGCGCAACTGCTGGGCGTGCTCTCCTGGCTGACCGATTGGCGAATGCCCATTCGGACCGGGGGTAGCTGCGCCACGGACCCCGCCGCCCAGGAACTCCTGCAGATCGTGGACGGGCTCAATCCGGACGATAAGGCGTTCCTGTTGGAGTCTGCCCGGTTTGTCGGCCGGAAGCACCACAGTGCCGAGGACTGATCAACGAGGTGATGTGCCGTGGGCCTCTACCCCATCGCCCTGGAGCTTGCGAATCAGGAATGCCTGGTGATCGGCGGCGGCGAAATCGCCGAGCGCAAGGCGGACGCTCTGCTCCAGGCCGGCGCCCGGGTTACCGTCGTCAGCCCGGAGTTGACCCCGAACCTGGAGGCCCTGGCCCGGGCCGGCTTCGTGCGCTGGCTGCCCCGAGAGTACCGGGAAGGCGATTTGGCGGGCTTTGTGCTCGCCATGGCGGCCACCGATTGCGAGCCGGTCAACCGGCGGGTTTCGGCGGAGGCGCGGAGTCGGAAGATCCCGGTTAACGTCTGCGATCGACCGGAACTGTGCAGTTTTATCGTCCCGGCCGTCGTCCGGCAGGGCGACCTGATCCTCGCAGTGTTCACCGGCGGCCAGAGCCCGATGCTGGCCCGGCAGATTCGGGAGCAGTTGGCGGGCCAGTTCGGTCCCGAGTACGCGGAACTCCTGGAACTGCTCGGCGGGCTCCGGTCCCGACTCAAGCGGGAAATCCCGGACCAGGGCCGGCGGATGGAGGTCTACCGGCGGCTGGTCTACTCGGAGGCGCTGAACCTGCTCCGGCAGGGCCGGCGGGACCAGGTGGAGTCCCTGGCCGAGGAGTTGATCCGAGTCGAACGGGCCGGGGCCGTGTAACTCAGTCAATCGCAATGAGGTGTGCCCATGGCAACTGGGATGGTCTACCTGATCGGCGCCGGACCCGGGAATCCCAAGTTGATTACGGTGAGAGGCCTGGAGTGTCTGCGCAAGGCCGAAGTGGTCGTCTACGACCGGCTCGGCACGTCGCAGTTGCTCCGGGAAGTCCGGCCCGGGGCAGAACTGATTTACGTGGGCAAGGCCTCCGGGAATCACGCCATGCGGCAGGAGGAGATCAACCTGCTCCTGGCTCGCAAGGCGGAGGAGGGCAAGGTGGTAGCCCGCCTGAAGGGCGGCGACCCCTTCGTGTTCGGTCGCGGCGGCGAAGAGGCCGAAGTGCTGGCCGGTCGCGGGATTCCCTTCGAAGTGGTGCCGGGCATCTCGTCGTCCATTTCGGCGCCAGCCTATGCCGGCATTCCGGTGACTCACCGGAGCTGCGCCTCGTCCTTCGCCGTCGTCACGGGCCACGAGGACCCGACGAAGGAGCAGTCGTCCATCGACTGGGCCAAAATTGCCACCGGCACCGGCACCGTTGTCTTCCTCATGGGACTCAGCAACCTGGGGGGCATTGTCCGCCGGCTGACTGGACACGGCCGCCCGCCCGGAACGCCCATCGCCCTGATTCAGTGGGGCAGCCTCATGGAGCAGCGGACGGTCACGGGAACGCTGGCCACCATCGAGGAAGTGGTCCGGGAGGCCGGCCTGGAGTCGCCGGTGGTGATCGTTGTCGGCGAAGTGGTCTCCCTGCGGGAGAAGCTCCGCTGGTTTGAAACCCGGCCGCTCTTCGGACGCCGCATCGCCCTGTTCCGGGAATGGGACCGGGCCGGCAACCTGGCCGAAGCGATCGAGCACCTGGGCGGCGAAGTGATCGAAATTCCGGTGATCCACGGCGAGGAACCGGCAGACTGGCGGGGAGCGGACCGGACGCTCATTCGCCTGCGGGAGTGCCCCGGTGTCGTGTTCACTTCGCCCGCCGGCGTGGAGCGATTCTTCAGCCGCCTGGACGCCGCGGGCCTGGACATCCGGGCGCTGGCCGGCCCCCGGGTGAACGCCCTGGGGGCGTGGACTGCAGAGGCCCTGCGGAGTCGCGGCATCCGCCCGGACCATGTGGACGGCCGGCGGGTATTCCTCAAGGAGGTTCTGGCCGACGCGGCAATCAGCGCCGTGGCTTTTGCCGGAACGGGCGCCATGACCGGCTGGGCAGAGCTGTTCAGCGATGAGTTGCTCCCGCTCACCGAGGGCGCGGCGGTGGTCTGCCTCGACCGTGAGACAGCCGGGATGGCGGCGGCCGAAGGGCTCGACGTCGACCTCGTCCTGGAGGAACCGACGGCGGCGGCCCTGGCGGAAGGTCTGGCCTCAGGGCGGCAACAGAACGCTGCGAAGACGCTGACCCTGGCGGGAGCGTAGGACCCGGCCGCACACACTGCTACTTGAGGAGTGAGACCCATGGCCGTTGGTTGCAAGGGTTGCGGGTACGAAATGTCCGTCGAGACGGCTGCTGCGAAATTGACCGATCTCTTCCCGCCTTTGGGTACTGCGGGGGGCGGGTATATCGAATGGGCTTCGGAACTCTTTGCCAACGGCTGCAACCGGACGGGTGTTGAATGTCCCAAGTGTAAGCAGACTGGTCAGTGGAGCGGCAACGCCGCGTGAAGCGGCACATGGCTTTTCAGGTATAGACAGCGTGTACCGGGTCTTCAGCAACTGCACAACGAATGAGCCTGCGGATTTCCCTCCGCAGGCTCATTTTTTTACCCAACTGGCGAACTCTTCGCCCGGTGTGTATACTCTTCTAACTGAAGCCGGCAGGAATTCCGGATCAACTACCGGAAATTCTGCCCTGGTAATTAATTCGCCGGGGGATGTGATACCATGCGCACCAGGACCTGGGTCAGGCGGATCATGACCCTGGTGCTTACGCTTGTGTTCGCGCTGGGCGTGCTGGCCGGGCCGGTCTTTGCTGCGAGCAGCCGGTCGTTCTCCAGCCCCCGCCCCAGCACCAGTTCCGGGAGCCGGTCATTCTCCACTCTTAAGCCTGCGACGCCCAGCACTCCACCCAAGTCGTACTCGACGCCAAAACCATCGACCACCCCATCGACGACACCCAAGACCTACTCCACGCCTCCGCCTGCGTCGACCTCGTCGCCGAATCGGAGCTACTCCAGCAAGGACAACAGCTACTCCAGCAGTGACCGGTCGTATTCCAGCCCGAGTCAGTCGTACTCGGGGACCAAGCCTTCCGGCACTTCTTCCACGTCGCCCTTCAGCTTTGGGCGGAGTTCCCCGTCGTCGTCCCCTCAGCCCAGCTACGATACCGGGCGGACCCGGTATTCGACCAGGCCGCCGATCGTCATCTACGCGCCCACGCCGGACCCCTGGTACTGGCATGACTACTACTACGGGCGGCCCTGGTACTGGCGCATGTGGCACCGGCCGGCATACTACGGTGACGGCAGTTGGGGTGTCAGTTGGGTTTCCATTGTGCTTGCGGGTGTCGGCATTTGGGTACTCCTTGGACTGATTTCGGCCATGATTTCCCGGAGGAGGCGTTACTAATGTTTGAGCTGCAAGGCAAGAAAGTCTGGATCATGCGTGATATTCAGGGGCCGGAAAACGGCTTCACCGGCACGGTAGAGCGGGTGCGCGACAAGTGGATTTTCGTCAAGGTAGATGATCCCTCCGGCGGCGTGGTTGGCATCTGGGTCAATACGGACCTGCAGCGGGAAATTCAAGTTCTGAGCGATTAGGGGGGACCCGTCCATGTACTTGCCCTGGGAGAACTTCGGATGGACCCTCGGCTTTGCGCTTTCGGGCCTGGCGGTCATGTTCCTGGGCCTGCTGATTTTTGATGTGTTGCTCCCGTTCAACCTCTTCGCGGAAGTGGAAAATGGCAACGAAGCCGCCGGCTGGCTAGTGGCGGGCTTCCTGATCTCGACCGGCATCGTGCTGGGCGACGCTTTCCGCCACAACGTGGGCTGGCTGCAGGGCATTGCCTACTCCGTGCTCGGCATTCTGATTAATTACCTGGGCTACTATCTGTGGGAATGGTTTACACCCAAATGGAGCCTGACCGCATCCATTCAGAAGGGTTCGCCCGCGGCCGGCAAGGTGCTCTTCGGCATCTTCGTGGCCATCGGGCTGGTGGTGGCGGGGTCGTTTAGCTAGGTTTTCGTAGAAACGAACGACCCCGGGAACTACTCCCGGGGTCGGCTTTTTCTCCCTATACCCTTCGCTCCAGCAGGGAACCCGGCGACGCCACCGGCGGCGAGAGCGTCACGCCATGGTCCTCCGCAAAGCGGGCGGCCCAGTCGTTCACCATCTGGTCGACGGACGGCCCGGTTACCGGGGGCGCCCCTGGCCGCAGGCGCTCCACCAGCTGGTTCTCCAGGCCGGCGATGCGGGCGACGAGGTTAATCTGCCGCCCCTTCTCCGACGCCGGCAGACCGGCATTTACATACTGGCCCGCAATTTCGCTCAGGTGCTGGTCGAACTCCCCGGCCGACACCTGGCCTGTGCGGGCGGCCTGAATGAGGTCGGCAATCGGAGCGGCCAATCGATAAGCCCCTTCCGAGCTTACGGCCCTGATCGCCGGACCCACAGTCAGAGGCTCGCCTGCCCCTGTGGCTTTGACCCGTGCCGCGCGCTGCGCAGCAGGGGACTGGGCGAAAGGAGCATGCGGAGACGCCGTGCGGGGATCAATACGCATTGTCCACCACTCCTGTAGAAACGAGACATTTGGGCCATCGTAATAGATTGATCCTGTATTCGCGGTGATGTGGATGTATTCCTGCCTATCTCTGCGTCTTTCTCTTTATCACCGAAAATCGGACTCACTGGAAATCGGACCGGGAGACCGCCGCACTTTAGCGCCGGTCATTTCTGGATTATAATAATCTGGTAGTGGATGTGTCATCCACCGATGCTGCCCAAAGAGGTGTATCTGCTTGCATGACTACCGCTGGAAGACCTGGAGCATTCCCTGTGGGCCCGCCCCGCTGGCCCTGGGGCACCGCACATACATCATGGGCATTCTCAACGTGACACCAGACTCGTTTTCGGACGGCGGCAGCTATCCAACGGTCGAGGCGGCTGTGGCTCGGGCTCGGGAAATGGTTGCCGAAGGCGCGGATATCATCGATATCGGCGGGGAGTCCACCCGGCCGGGGCACGAGTCCGTCGATGCTGAGACAGAACTGGCGCGCGTCATTCCGGTCATTCGGGCGGTACGGGAGACCTGCCCAAACGCCGTAATCTCGATCGACTCCTACAAAGCGCAGGTGGCCGAGGCGGCTCTGCAGGCCGGAGCGAACATGATCAACGATGTCTGGGGGTTCCTGCGGGATCCCGAAATCGCGTTCGTCGCTGCCAAACATCAGGTGCCGTCGGTCGTCATGCACAACCAGGAAAGCACCGACTACGAAAACCTGGTCCACGACGTCATCCGGTCCTTACGACGGTCCATCCGCCGGGGGGTGGAGGCCGGCCTGCCGCCGGAACTGCTGATTATCGACCCGGGCATCGGGTTCGGCAAGACGGCGGAGCAGAACCTGGATATGCTCCGGGACATGGCCGAACTAAAAGTGCTGGGGCGGCCACTGCTCCTTGGCACCAGCCGGAAATCGACCATCGGCAAGGTGCTGGGCGGGCTGCCGGTGGAGGAGCGGGTCGAAGGGACCGCTGCCACCATCGCGATCGGGATCGCCAACGGGGCGGACATTGTGCGGGTGCACGACGTGAAATACATGAAGCGGGTGGCCGTTGTGACGGACGCCATTGTCCGTCCGGGAAGAGGCGGGATTTCGCTATGAGCGACCGGATTGTGCTCTCGGGCATGCGGTTCTTTGGGTACCATGGGGTGCTGCCTGAGGAGAATCGCCTGGGGCAGACGTTCTTTGTGGATGTGGAGCTTTACGCCGGCCTGCAGGCCGCCGGGGCTGCCGACGACCTGCGGGAGACAATCAACTATGCCGAGGTCTACGCACTTACGAAGGAGATCCTGGAGGGTCCCTCGCTCAAGCTGATCGAGGCGGTCGCGGAGCGGGTGGCGCAGGCCGTGCTGAAGGCGCATCCGGTCTCCGCCATCGTCGTGCGGGTCCACAAGCCGGGCGCACCCATTCCCGGCCACTTCGACGACGTGACCGTCGAAATCCGGCGGCGGCGCCTGGCGTACCTCTCTCTGGGGTCGAACCTGGGGGATCGGCTGGAGTACCTGGCCGAAGCCGCCCGGCTGCTGGAGGACGACCACGTGCGGGTGGTCAGGGTCAGTTCGGTCTGCGAGACCGTGCCCCAGGGGAAAACCGACCAGCCCATGTATCTCAATGTCGGGGCGGCGGTGGAGACGGACCTGGCGCCTCATGACCTGCTGCGCCGGCTGCAACAGGTGGAGCGAACCCTCGGACGGGTGCGCTCAGAGCGATGGGGACCCCGGACGGTCGATATCGACTTGATTCTCTATGGGCCGGCCGTGATCCGGACGGACGATCTGGTGGTGCCGCATCCGCGGGTGGCGGAACGGGCATTTGTGCTGATCCCGCTGCTAGAGATCGACCCGACGCTGATGTTTCCGGGAGGCGAAGAGTCGCTCCAGGCAGCGCTGGCACGTCTTCCGGACCAGGGAGTCGTTTCGTCTCTGCCTGCCGAGGCTTTCCTCCAGCGCGTCAGAGGGGTACAATAAAGCGGACGCTTACGGGAAGGGGGCTTGACGATGCCTGCGCGCTATCTTTCGAACTTTGACCTGGCGAAGCTACCTCAGGTGACCTGCGACGTCCTGGTGATCGGGACTGGCATCGCCGGGCTGTATACGGCGCTCAAGGTCCATAACGTCGGCCGGGTAGTCGTGCTCACCAAGCGGAAGCTTGAGGAGTCCAACACGGAGTTTGCCCAGGGTGGCATCGCGGCGGCGATGGGGACGGAGGACTCCCCGCGCCTGCACTTGCAGGATACCCTGGAGGCCGGCGCCGGAATTTGCGACGAGGCAGCGGTCAAGGTACTGGTCGAGGAGGGTCCGGACTGCGTCCGGGAACTGATCGGCTTTGGCACCCAGTTCGACAAGACGGAGGAGGGCGAGTACGCACTCACCCGCGAGGGTGCCCACTCCATGCGGCGGATCCTCCATGCCAAGGGCGACGCTACCGGCGACGAGATTCGCCGGGCGCTCCAGCAGAAGTCGTATGACGACGGGATCATGGTCTACGAGAACCAGTACATCGTTGATGTTCTCACCCATGAAGGCCGTTGCATTGGTGTGCTGGCCCTGGACCAGAACGACCGGATGACGGCTTACCTGGCCCGGGCGACCGTGCTGGCGACCGGTGGGGCCGGACAGCTCTACATTAACAGTACCAACCCCGAAGTGGCGACCGGTGATGGCATTGCCATCGCGTACCGGGCCGGCGCCGAGATTGAGGATGTCGAATTTGTGCAGTTCCATCCCACCGCGCTTTACGGGGAAGGGTCACCCAAGTTCCTGATATCAGAAGCGGTTCGGGGCGAGGGCGCGCTGCTGCTAAACAAGGACGGCATCCGGTTCATGCCGGATTATCACCCCAACGCGGAACTGGCCCCGCGGGATATCGTCGCTCGGGCCATCGCCGACCAGATGCGCAAGACCGATCATCCCTGCGTCTATGAGGATGCCCGGCAGATTCCGCACCTGACCGAGCGGTTCCCCGGCATCTATGCCGCCTGCCTCAAGCGGGGCATCGACATCACCCAGGACCTGATTCCGGTCGCACCCGCAGCCCACTACATCATGGGCGGCGTGAAGACCGACGTGAACGGCCGGACGAACATTCCCGGTCTGTATGCCTGCGGCGAAGTGGCCTGCACGGGCATCCACGGGGCGAACCGGCTGGCTTCCAACAGCCTGCTGGAGGGGCTGGTCTTCGGGCGGCGCATCGCCGAAACCATCCAGCGGGAGCTGAAACCGCTGCCGGAGCGGCCCATGTTCGGACGCTGGTCGGCGCCGGCCATTCCGGACCGGCCGCTGAACTGGCTCTGGGCCGAGATTCAGCAGTTGATGTGGGACAAAGTTGGGATCGTGCGGGAGGCCGATGCGCTGCAGGCGGCCATCGCCCGGCTGTCCGCGATTGTGGAGTCAATGAGCGGCGCCTTGCTGACCCGCGAGGGCTTCCAGGTGGCCAACCTGGCCAGTGTGGCCCTGCTGGTGGCGAAGGCGGCATTGGAGCGGCAGGAGAGCCGGGGCGGGCATTACCGGTCCGACTTCCCCGAGCGCGACGATGCCTGGCGGCGCCATGTCGCACAGAGGAGGACTTGACCGATGAGTCTGAACCCCATCGCCGTGGAGGACCTGGTCCGGCGGTCGCTGCTGGAGGACATCGGACCGGGAGACATTACCACGGAGGCCACCGTGCCGGCGGACAAGCAGGCTGTAGCGGTCATCCTGGTCAAGGAAGACGGCGTGCTCTGCGGACAAACGGTGGCGGAGACGGTGTTCCGGGTCATGGACCCGGCCTTGCGCTACGAAGTGCTGGTGCCGGAAGGGAGCCAGGTCATTGCCGGGCAGGAGGTGGCCCGCATCACCGGAGCGGCCCGCTCCATCCTGACCGGTGAGCGGGTGGCGCTCAACTTCCTGCAGCGGATGTCGGGCATCGCTACGACCACGCGGCGGTTGTCGGAGCTGATCAAGTACTACCACGCCCGGCTGGTTGAGACCCGTAAGACGACGCCGGGCCTGCGGCTGGTCGAAAAATACGCCGTCCGGGTGGGCGGCGGCTTGAACCACCGGTACGGCCTGCATGACGCGATCCTCATCAAGGAGAATCACATCGCGGTCGCCGGTGGCATCCGGGCGGCCGTCATGGCCGCGCGCAAGGTCGCGTCGCACACCAGCCGGGTCGAAGTCGAAGTGGAGACGCTGGACCAACTGCAGGAGGCGCTGGATGTCGGCGCCGACATCATCCTGCTGGACAACATGGACTGCGATACCATGCGCAAGGCGGCGGAGATCAGCGCCGGCAAGGCGACGCTGGAAGCCTCCGGCGGCATTACGGAGAAGAACCTGGCGGACGTGGCCCGCACCGGGGTGGACATTATCAGCATGGGCGCGCTGACCCACTCGGTGAAGGCGCTGGACCTGAGCCTGGAGATCGTGCTATAGCGGGGCTGGACCCAATCGGGCCGGCCACCAGGGGGGTTATCGCTGTGCTCCTGGCTGTGGATGTGGGAAACGCGGCAATGAGCATGGGCATCTACGACGGCAAGCAGTTGCGTGCTGAGTGGAGCGTGTCCACTGACCGGCGTAAGACCCACGACGAGTATGGACTCCTGTTTCTGGACCTGATCGAGCATCACGGGTTCAAGGCGGCGGATATCCGGGCGGTGGCGATGGCCTCGTCGGTGCCGCCGATTCTGCCGACGCTCGAATGGATGTGCCAGAAATACTTTAAGATTACCCCGCTGGTGGTGGGGCCGGGGGTTCGGACCGGCATGATCATCCGGTACGACAACCCGCGGGAAGTGGGCGCCGACCGCATTGTCATCGCCGTGGCGGCCTACGAGAAGTATGGCGGGCCGCTCATCGTCGTCGACTTCGGTACGGCGACTATTTTCGACGTGATCTCTAAAGAGGGCGAGTATCTCGGCGGCGTGCTGGCGCCGGGCGTGCTGATTTCGGTGGACGCACTGTTCAGTCAGGCGGCCAAGTTGCCGCGCATCGAACTGGTGAAGCCCAAGACCGTGCTGGCCCGCAACACCGTTCATTCCATGCAGGCCGGTGTGATCTACGGTTTCGCCGGGCAGGTGGACGAACTGGTGGAGCGGCTGATTGCGGAAATCGGCGGCCCGGCTGCGGGCGTACGGGTGATCGCCACCGGCGAGCACGCGGAGCTACTGGTCTCCGAGTGCAAGCAGGTAGGAGTGCTGGACCCGTACCTGGCCCTGGAAGGGCTCCGGATCATTTATGAACGGAATCACGCCAGGGGGGAACGGTAGTATGCTCCTGGCATTAGATGTGGGCAATACAAACGTGACACTGGGCCTCTATTTGGACGAAGAACTGGTCGCCACCTGGCGGATGGCCTCGGAGCGGAATCGCACGGCGGACGAGTACGGCTTGGAGATTGTCCACTTGCTCAAGCGGGAGGGCTACTCGCCTTACGACGTGACCGAAGCGGCCATGGCCTCCGTGGTCCCGCCCTTGAACTCAGCCCTGGGGCTGGCCTGCAACAAGTACCTGAACGTCCACCTGGTAGAGCTGAACAGCAGCCTGAAGACGCTGCCGGCGAATTACTACGAGAATCCGGCGGCCCTGGGCTGCGACCGGCTGGTGAACGCCGTGGCAGCCTGGGAGATGTACGGCAAGCCGCAGAAGCGCCCGGTGATCGTGGTGGATTTCGGGACGGCAACCAAACTCGAGTGCGTGAGTGCCGCCGGCGAGTACCTGGGCGGCTGCATCGCTCCGGGCATCGGGATTTCCACCGAGGCTTTGACCCGGGCGGCCTCCCGGCTTCAGCGCATCGAGCTGGTCCGGCCGAAGCAGGTACTGGGGAAGAACATCGTGGCCTCGCTGCAGTCGGGCATCATCTTCGGCTTTGCCGGGCAGGCCGACGGGCTGGTCAAGCGGCTGTCCCGCGAAATCGCTCCGGACGGGCCCGAACCGGTGGTCATTGCGACGGGCGGCCTGGCGCATCTGGTGGCGGGTGAGAGCCGAACCATTCAGCGCATCGAGCCGCACCTTACGCTGGAGGGCATCCGGCGGGTTTACGAGCAGAATCGGGAGCAGGGCGTTTAGCCCTGCTCGTTTCATGTCTTGCAGGGAGTCGAACGGTGAGAGTCTAAATACTTCACAGAGGGAATTTGCCCCCTTTTGGGAGGTACATACATGTTCCAACGACGACTCTGGCCGGCGCTGCTTCTGGCGGTCGCACTCAGCGTGGCGACGGGGTGTCAGAAGCAGGAGACCGCAAATCC
Source organism: Symbiobacteriaceae bacterium (assembly GCA_036504075.1). GTDB lineage: Bacteria > Bacillota > Sulfobacillia > Symbiobacteriales > Symbiobacteriaceae > DASXVX01. The sequence goes on from DASXVX010000011.1 coordinate 41,166, forward strand.
GAGTGCTCCGGCTCCAACGCTTGAGCTGGTGCGCAAACACGCCAGCCTGGCGCTCGATAACTCGGCGCCCAGCGGTCAGCGCGGTCAGGCCCGGGAAGATACGATGACCACGCTGGCAGCGTTTCTAAGACTGCCGGAGAGCGTGAAGGTGTCGAAGGCCGATTGGGAGAAACCGCTCCAGGCGGGTGCCGCGCCGCTAATCCGGTATTACGAGAGCGGGCGGGTGCGCGTTTACGCCGTCACCTTGCCGGGGTCCGGCATCGTGCCGCCGGGCGAGCGGGTGGCGGTGCAGTATGTCCCGCCGTCCGGGCCGCCGGTGGCCACCGAGGTGACGCTCATGCCCGGCGGGCGGCTGGCGGCTGCCCGGGCGCTGGAGGAGTCGGGGCAGGTCTACCTGACGTTGGCCGCAGCCGTGGGGAGCGGCGACGGCGGGTTTGTGGCCCATTTCCAGCGGGACTCCCGGGGGGAGTTCAAGCTCTACCCCACGGTGTTCAAGGCCCTGCCGGCCAACGTGGGCAATGTCGCATTCGAAGTGAAGGACGGCTTTCTGTTGGTCTCCGGGGCCGCAGCCGGCACCGAGGCGTGGCAGCCTTACTTCGACGGCAAGCGGCCACTTCGCCTCTACTTGAACGGCGACCTGGGGCTGGAGTGGAAGAACGGCTTTTCCGTTCTGGACGAACGTAACTTTAACGCGTTCCAGGGGCTGTCTGTCGCTCTGAACGCCAAGGCGAACAAGGACGACCGGACAGAGGCCTGGGAAAAGGCCACCCGCAAACTCCCGGACTACCTGCGGGACATCGAATCCTGGACGGACGACCTGTCGTCCAAGCTGCCCCCGGGCGGGCGGGCCCAAAAAGAGCAAATGTCGAACCTGGCCGTGCGGGTTGTCTCCATTCCGGCGCCGGACTTCGCCAAAGAACTGGGCTTTACCGTGGTGCAGCAGCGGGCTTCAGGCGGCATGCCGTCGGCCCAGGTACTGCCGGTGCCCGGCGTCATGGAAGCGTTCCGGCTGGTGGACCACCAGGGACTGCCGGCGTTGCTGATTTTCTCCGAAAGCACGCCGCGGGAGCAGAAGGGCGAGCCGGTCAGGCAAAAGTCGGTCTCCCTGTTCCGGCTGACCGCGGGCAACACGTGGGAACCGGCGCCGGACTACTTCGGTTTCCTGCCGGCGCCTGCCGGTCTCAAAATCGAACTGCCCGCTGGGGCGGCGGGTCTGAACATCCAGTGGGCGGCGTCCGCTTCGGCCCAGGTGTCGCTCGACTTGGCGGGACCCCCGGCGGCGAAGGTCTGCCCGCCGGGCGGCGACTGCTTCAGCCTTGCCTTCACGCCTGGTGGACGCCTGAGCGGCGCCGGCTGGGTGCAGGGCGCCCTCCGGCGGGTGTCGGGCGGCAAACCAGTATCGGGGGCCGACATGACCCTGGCCGCGGCGGCGGTCCAGCAGTTCCTGCCCTCCCCGGACGCCCAGGGGCTGTCAGTGACCGCCCTGGCCCAGGCGCTGGGCGCTGGCCAGGGCATCGATGTGGCGGTGTTCGAGGCCGACGCCGTCACCCGGGTCGTCGGTCTGCCGCCGAACCCGGCGGGAATCGTGCCGGTGGTGATTCAGGCCGACAAGTCGGCAGTGGTGGAGTCGGCATTGCCCGGCACGGTGTCGGGCTGGGTCAGCGCCAAGGTGGTGGAGGTAGGCGGGGCCCGGTGGCTGCTCGTGGTCGGGCGTTCGCCATCCAGCGCAGCGGTGTTGCTCTACACGTGGGACGGCGCCGCCTGGCAGCCGGTCGACGCGCTGGGTGAACGGGTGGACCGGCTGGTGGGCGCCACGGCCCGCATCACTTACAAGCCGGGTCAGACGGACCCGGTCCGGGGCCTCTACGTGAAGGGCGGGGCGGACCTGTCGACCATTGTCGCCCCGGACGGCGCCTCAGTCTCATTCTGCGAAGGCGGAAGTGCCTGCGTCACATACCAATATGATAAAAAGTGGCTGATCAAATGAAAGGCGGGCGTTAAGCCTTGTCGGACACGAAGACCGTTCTCGTCATTTTCACGGGCGGCACCATTGGCATGCAGATTGACCCCACCGTGGGCGCTGCGGTGCCCGCCCTTTCCGGCGACCAGATTCTTTCCGGCATTACCCACCTGGACGCCAACATCGCGACCCGGGTCTTCGACTTCGGCAAGTACCCCAGCCCACATATGACTCCGGAAATTATGTGGACCCTGACCGCCAAAGTGCGGGAGTTTCTGGCGCAGCCTGATATCGAGGGCGTGGTGGTCACCCACGGCACCGACACCCTGGAGGAGACGGCCTACTTCCTGGAACTGCTGCTCGACTCCGAGAAGCCGGTGGTCATCACCGGTTCCATGCGCAACGCTTCCGAGTTGGGCTACGATGGCTCGGCCAACCTGCGGGACGCCCTGCTGGTGGCGGCGAGCCCGGCCGCCCGGGGCCTGGGCGTGCTGGTCTGCATGAACGAGCAGATTCTGGCGGCCTCCGAGGCCACCAAGACCCACACGGAAGACTCAGGCACGTTCCAGAGTCCGAACTTCGGCCCGCTGGGTATCGTGGACCTGGGGAAGGTGCTCTTTTACCGGCAGCCCATTTTCCGGCAGACGATTCCCGCCACCCGGCTGGAGCCGCGGGTGGACCTGTTCAAGATGTATACCGGCGCCGACGACCGGTTCATCCAGTACGCCGTGGATACCGGCTCCCAGGGCCTGGTCATCGAGGCACTGGGCCGGGGCAACGTGCCACCGGCGGTGGTGCCGGGCATCGCCCGTGCGCTTGCAGCCGGCCTGCCGGTGGTAATCACCTCCCGGGCCTTGCGGGGCCGGGTGCTGGACGCCTACGGCTACGAGGGCGCGGGGAAGATGCTCCGGCACATGGGCGTCAGTTTTGCCGACCACCTGTCGAGCCAGAAATCCCGCATCAAGCTGATGCTGGCCCTGGGCGCCACCCACGACCCGCAGGCGGTGCGCCAGTACTTTGAGATGGGCCGGTACGACTAACCCGCGACTGACCGGAGGTCAGTCGCCGGAGCGGCCGGCAGGCATTTGTGAAGCAAATGCCGGGAGGCAACTATTTTCCGCTGGTCAGTCGCGCATCCTACCGCTGCGGGAGGTGACGCAACATGGCTTTTGACCGGGAGTCCTTTTCAGCGACCATGGATCGGGCCAAGTACGAAGTAGCCAGCGAGATCGGCGTACCGCTCTCCCACGGGTACAACGGCGGACTGACCTCCCGCCAGGCCGGCGCCATCGGGGGCAGGCTAGGCGGGCGCATCGGCGGCCAGATGGTGAAGAAAATGATTGCCCAGGCCGAACTAACGCTGGCCAACCGTTCCCACTGACCCGGTCATGATCAGAGCCCGCCCTTCTGTAAGGGCGGGCTCTGTTACGGCACACTATTTGCTGTGCATCCAGTCCGGGCCGAGTTGGCTGCCGACCCACTGTTCGCCGTCTTCCCAGATCTCCTTTTTCCAGATCGGGACGATTTGCTTCAGCCGTTCGATGGCGTGACGGCAGGCGGCGAAGGCGTCTGCCCGGTGGGGCGTCGCCACGGCGATGACCACGCTGGACTCCGTGACATCCACCCGGCCAATCCGGTGGACGATGGCAGTCTCGGCCTCCGGCCACTGCTCGGCGATTTCCCGGCCAATCCGGGCCAACTGCCCCACGGCCATTTCCGGGTAGGTTTCATACTCCAGATGGATCGTGCGCTTGCCTTTGGTCCATTCCCGAGTCGTGCCCACGAAGACCAGCGTGGCGCCGGAGCGTGGGTTGGTCACCCGCGCTGCTACCTCATCGGCCGAAATCGGCTGATCGGTGATCTCGAACCGCGGTTTTTCCCCGGAACCGCCGCTTACCGGCGGAATGAGGGCGACCTCGTCGCCGTTCTCCAGGATGCGGGTCGCTTCGGCGTACTCCCGGTTGACGGCGACCGCCAGTACCGGCGCCAGCCGGGCCAGCCCCGGGAACAGTTCCTGCAGAGCGGCTACCAGCTGCGGTGGCGTCAACCCGGCCCAATCGCCCTCCACCTGGCGGCGTCCGGCGGCATCGGCAGCAGCGGCAAACAGCTTTACGGTGATCAAAGCGCTCCTCCTCCAGGCAGTACAAAATTGCGGGTATCAGTCGCTTCACAGTATAGCCCAGGTCATTCCTGCCGTCTATCCGCACGCATCCAGGAAGAATTGTGCTTGCCAAAGGCAAAGAGTATACTAGACCGGGAGAAAGGAGGTCGTGCCATGGTTCACCTTAACCTGGTAAGCGTCGGCATGGTGCAGGACACCGGCAGCGTCATTCTGGTGCTGCGGGCGCAGGACCTGGCGCGGCTGCTGGTTATGGAGATCGGCCTGTTGGAAGGGCGGGCGATTGCGCTGGAGGCCGAAGGCATCCGGGCGCCCCGTCCACTGACGCACGACTTGCTGCACCAGGTGGTTGAGCGGTTAGGAGCCCGCGTGGTGGAAGTCCAGATTCGCAACTACGCGGAAAAAACGTTTTTTGCCACCATCGTCCTCGAGCAAGACGAGAAGAGCATCGAAATCGACTCCCGGCCCAGCGACGCCATCGCGCTGGCACTGCGGACCGGTGCCCCGGTTACGGTGAGCGAAGACGTGTTGGCTGAGGCCGGGATCGATGAGGAAGAAGGGGAGTCCGTGCTCGACGCGGACGAGGAAGACGAGGAAGAAGACGACGAAGACGAAGACGAAGACGAAGACGAAGACGACGAAGAAGACGACGGGGAACCGGTCGTCCATTGATCAGTCCTCACATCCATAAAGCATACAGACTCGGAATGAGAAGGAGCCTGATTTCTGATGCCGCAGCTCCCTGAACTGAATCCACCGGTACGTCTCCTTATGGGTCCGGGGCCGTCTAATGCCGACGCACGCGTCCTCAAGGCCATGTCCACGCCCGTCATCGGCCACCTCGACCCGGCCTTCCTCGGCATCATGGATGACACCATGGCCTGGCTGCGTCAGGTGTACCAGACCGCGAATCACCACACCGTACCCATGTCCGCCACCGGAAGCGCCGGCATCGAGGCCATGATGGTCAACCTGCTGGAACCGGGGGACGACGCGGTCATCGGCGTGATCGGCTACTTCGGCCAGCGCATCGCTGAAGTCGCTTCCCGCACGGGCGCCAACGTGCGGATCATCGAGGCGCCCTTCGGCGAGGTGATTCCGCCCGAGAAGTTCGAGGCGGAGCTGAAGCGGAAGCCGGCCAAGCTGGTCGCCCTCGTGCACGCCGAAACCAGCACCGGTGCGGCGCAGCCCGTGGCCGAAGTCGCGGAGATTGCCCACCGGTACGGGGCGCTCTGCGCCGTCGACTTTGTCACTTCGCTGGGCGGCATGCCCGTGAAAATCGATGAGTGGGGCATCGACGCTGCCGCCTCCTGCTCGCAGAAGTGCCTGGGCGCACCTCCGGGACTCTCGCCGGTCACCTTCGGCCCGCGGGCGATGGCGGCCGTTGCGGCCCGGAAAACGAAAGTGCAGTCCTGGTACCTGGACCTGAACCTGCTGTTCGCCTACTGGGGTGACGGCAAGGCCAATACTCGGGTCTTCCATCACACCGGCCCGGTCTCCATGATGTACGCGATGCGGGAAGCACTCCGGATTGTGCTGGAGGAGGGACTGGACGCCCGGTTCGCCCGGCACCAGAAGTCCCACGAGGCGTTCGTGGCCGGCCTTGAGGCGATGGGCATGAAGCTCTTCACCAGCGGACCCAAGCTGCCGATGCTGCACGTGGTTAACATTCCGGAGGGCATCAACGACCTGGCCTTCCGCAAGCGCCTCCTGGAGATGGACATCGAAGTCGCGGGCGGGTTCGGGCCGCTGGCCGGCAAGACCTGGCGGGTCGGCGTCATGGGTGTCAACGCCTGTGCGAAGTCCGTCACCACGCTGCTGGGCGGCATGGAGCAGGCGCTGGTGGAACAGGGCTACCAGTGCGACCGGGGTGCCGGCGTCACGGCTGCCACCGCTGTCTTTAAGGGTTAACATGTACACAGGGGCCGTGCGTCCGGAAAATGGGCGCACGGCCTGATTTTTTACGAATCCCTGAACCGGAACGCCCATTTCTCTCGTCTATTGGTCAGAAAGGTATACAGTTCGACATAGAGAGACAGGGGGCACCGAGTATGAAGCGATTCTGGTCACTGGCAGCGATCCTGGTTTTGCTGGCAGCGCTTCTGGCCGCCTGCGGCGGCTCACCAAGAGCCACCACCACCGAGTCGAAGAGCATGGAACAGTCCGTGAGCGCACCCATGGCGCCCGGTTCGGCGTACAGCAGGGACAGCGCGCCGGCCCCCAACGCGGCCGCAAAACCTGCCGGTCCGCAGGCAGCACCCGGTCAGCCCGCCTCTGCGCCGATTCCCCAGGCGTCGGACCGGAAGATTATTCTCAACGCCCAATTTGACTTAAAAGTAAAAGACGCCGACGAAATGGTCCAGAAAGTCAGCATCACCGTCCGGGGCGCGGGCGGCTATGTCCAGGAGACGAAGCAGAGCGGCACGAAGCAGCAGGGGCGGACCGTCACCATGAGCCTGCGGGTGCCGGCAGGTCAGTACGGTCCGATTACCGACCTCATCCGGTCAGCCGGCGAGGTAGTGGGTCAGCGGGAGTGGACCCAGGACGTGACCGCCGAGTTTGTCGATCTGGATGCCCGGAAGAAGTCCCAGGAGATTCACCTGGCCCAGCTGGAGAAGCTCATGACGCAGGGCGGCTCCATCAAAGAGCTTATGGAGGTGGAGGCCGAAGTCGCCCGGGTCAACACCGATCTCGAATCCATAAAAGGCCGTCTCCGGCTGCTCGACAACCTGGTTTCCTACAGCACCATCATCGTGACGCTCTACGAGCCGGGCGCACCGGCGCCGATCGAGCCGCCCAAGACCCTGGCCGAGCGGATCACGCGGGGCTTCACCGGCTCCTGGCACGGCGTGGTCAACTTCGCCGGCGATCTGCTGGTCTTCGTGATTTCGGCCCTGCCGGTGCTTGTTTTCATGGGAATTCTGCTGGGTATCCCGACCTTCTTCGCCGTCCGCAGCTCCCGGCGGCGGCGGAAACAGCCGCCTACTCCGCCCGATCAGCAGCAGTCCCCCTTCCCCCGGTAAGAAAGCAGAGCGGCCGCCCACCATGGGCGGCCGCTTTCTACGTGAGCAGGTCCCGCCGGATCTCCAGCGGCACCCGCAAACGGAGTGATTCCGTGCTTGCGGTGACAAAGCCGTGGATGATATCCCGGAAAACTTCTGCAGCGGGGGTTTCAACCGATTCTAAAGCGACCACATTAGGCTTGCCGGATACTGCGGCAATGTCCCAGCGGGTGGCCGGCGGAATCGCCAGGCCGGGCAGTTCCACCGGGGCACCGGAACCGCCCATGGCAGCGGTCCGGAAGCCCAGCCACCGGCCGTCCGGGTCCCGCCGAATCTCCCGGAAGTAGCACTCGTACCGGCCTGCCACCATTCCCGGTCCGGACCGGAACCCAACGGGCGGCGGGAACTCGGCCACCACCACCCGGATGCCTGCCGGCGACGTGTGCAGGCCGGGGGCGACTTCGTCGCCTTCCGGTCCGGCGTAGATACAGCCTAGCACCGTTTCGGCGCCGTCCCGGAACCGGATACCCGAAATGGCCAGCCCGTTCAGCAACGGTGCGAAGCGTTCGACTTCCGCCAGCAGAGTCCGGGCGGTCACCGGCTGTAACTGGGCTGTAGGCCGGGCGCCCACCCGCAGAAAGAGCGGGTAGGCCACCGCTTCGAGCCCCGCGACGACCGCCTGGAGCGACTTTACCCGGGCCAGCGACAGCGTGTACGTGTTTCCGCCTGGCACCTGCAAGTAGCACGAAGGACGCAAGAGCCTACCCTCCCATATAGAACGCTTCTATCGATCATACAAGGGAAATTATACGACTGGCACGAACGAAATACCCCCGGCAGTACTTTCCTAGAAGAATCGCTGATGAAACCCGGGAGTAAACTGCTAGTGGCACAAGGTTTCCCGGAACTATAATACGCACTTATCGTAACAAGCGGCGAAACTAATGAGAGGCGGTTTCGTTGACAGTACTTATAGCACGGGGATACAATTAGGGCGTCTTAGGGGGTCCTTTCGTTCAATGCTGGAGCATCTGGGGTAGGTTCGTAGTCTTAGATCAAGCGCACATGGGGTCAAATCTAGCAACGAGCGACAAGAAAGGAGCGAGATCACGGGCATGCGAGAGTTTTTCGAGCGGAATCACTTCTTGATGCGGCGCCTCCACTCACTGTTCGGGATCATCCCGGTCGGTGGATTTTTGTTATTCCACCTGTACGAGAATTTCCATGCGTGGACCGGGGGACCAGAGGCGTACAACGAGGCAATTCGATCCATCAACTCAATGCCCCTGGTATGGTTGCTGGAGATCTTCATGATTTTCCTGCCGCTGTACTTCCACGCCATTTACGGGATCTACATTGCCGCCGATGCAAAGCACAATGTATCGAATTACGGGTACGGCCGCAACCGGGCGTTCTATTTCCAGCGCCTTACCGGCATTATCACGTTGTTCTTTGTGACCTGGCACATTTACCATTTCCGGTTTCAGAAGCTCCTGGGGAATTACGGCGCCCCTCAGGGTGGCGAGTCCATGAGCGGCCTGCCCTCGTTTGACATCGTCAAGGCCGCCTTCGCCAACAACATCATTTTCACCTTGTATCTCGTCGGCGTCGTGGCAGCGGCCTATCACCTGTGCAACGGCATCTACACGTTCATGATTACCTGGGGCATTACCGTCGGCCCCAAGAGCCAGCGCGTCACCTTTTTCATTACGAACGCAGCGTTCGTGGCTGTCAGCGCGATGGGCATCTTTGCGGTCCTCGCGTTCCGCTAAAGGAGGGATCAGTTCGTGCCCAGGATTATTGTTGTAGGTGGCGGCCTGGCTGGTCTCATGACCGTCATCAAGGCAGCCGAAGCCGGATTCGACGTCGATCTCATTTCGCTGGTTCCCGTGAAGCGTTCCCACTCCGTTTGCGCCCAGGGCGGCATTAACGGCGCCGTGAATACCAAGGGTGAAGGCGACTCCCCCTGGGTTCACTTCGACGATTCCGTCTACGGCGGCGACTTCCTCGCCGATCAGCCCCCTGTTAAGGCCATGTGCGAAGCGGCTCCGGGCATCATTTACCTGTTCGACCGCATGGGCGTTCCGTTCAACCGGACGCCGGAAGGTCTGATCGACTTCCGCCGGTTTGGCGGCACGCTCCATCACCGGACCGCGTTCTCCGGCGGCTCCACCGGCCAGCAACTGCTGTACGCGCTGGACGAGCAGGTGCGCCGGTACGAGGTGGAGGGCAAGGTCACGAAGTACGAGGGCTGGGATTTCACCGGCCTCGTTCTGCACGAGGGCCGGACCGTCGGCTGCACCGCCCAGAACCTCCACACCATGGAGTTCAAGGCCTTCAAGTCCGACGTGGTCGTCATGGCCACCGGCGGCATCGGCATGATCTTCGGCAAGTCCACCAACTCGGTCATCAACACGGGTTCGGCGGCGGCCATCGTTTACAAGCAGGGCGCGATCTACGCCAATGGCGAGTTCATTCAGGTGCACCCGACCGCCATCCCCGGCGACGACAAGCTGCGCCTGATGTCCGAGTCGATCCGCGGCGAAGGCGGCCGTGTCTGGACTTACAAGGACGGCAAGCCCTGGTACTTCCTCGAAGAGAAGTATCCGAAGTACGGCAACCTCGTGCCGCGTGATATTGCCACCCGTGAGATCTTCGACGTCTGCGTAAACCAGGGTCTGGGCGTCGACGGCAAGAACCAGGTCTACATGGACGTCAGCCACATCCCGGCCGAAACGCTGCAGCGCAAGATCGGCAACCTCATCGACATGTACAAGAAGTTTGTTGGCGACGACGCCACCAAAGTGCCGATGAAGATTTTCCCGGGCGTGCACTACACCATGGGTGGGCTCTGGGCCGGCTACGAGAAGAAGGAAAACGGCGACCTCGACGCCGCCAGCCCGAAGACCCATATGACCAACATTCCCGGCCTCTACGCCGTTGGCGAGGCCTCCAACCAGTACCACGGCGCCAATCGTCTGGGTGCGAACTCCCTGGTCTCCTGCGTCTTCGAAGGCATGATCGCCGGTCCCGCGGCCGTCAAGTACGTGAAGGGGCTCGAGGCGACCCATGCCGAGACGCTGCCTGAGGAGATCTTCGAAGCGGCGGTCAAGCAGGCCGAAGCCGGTTACAATGACATCCTCAAGATGGACGGCCCGGAGAACCCGTACGTGATCGCCGATGAGCTGGGCAAGATCATGACCGACAACGTCACCGTCGTCCGCTTCAATAAGAAGCTGGAAGAGACGCTGGTCAAAATCGCCGACCTGAAGCAGCGCTTCAAGAAGGTCGGCGTGCCCGATACCGGCAGCCACTCCAACCAGCCGGCCGTGTTCACCCGGTGGCTCGACGGCATGCTCACGCTGGCGGAAGTGATCACCCGGGGTGCCTTGCTGCGCGACGAATCCCGCGGCGGCCACTATAAGCCGGACTTCCCCGAGCGCAACGACGAGCAGTTCATGCAGACCACCATGGCTGCCTACTCGCCGGACGGCCCGGTGATTACCTACACGCCGGTCGACGTGTCCCACATCAAGCCGCGTAAGCGCGACTACACTAAGAGCTAAAGGGGGTCAACCGAGCCATGTCTGAACAGAAGTTCATTGAACTGCGCATCAAGCGCCAGGAAGGGCCGGGGAAGCCCTCATACTATGAGGAGTTCAAGCTTCCCTACCGGGCGAACGCAAACGTGATCTCCTGCCTCATGGAGATTCAGCGGAACCCCCTCACCGCCGAGGGCAAGAAGACAACCCCGGTGGTCTGGGACTGCAACTGCCTCGAAGAGGTGTGTGGTGCTTGTACGATGGTCGTCAACGGGAAAGTGCGGCAGTCCTGCTCCACCCTGATTGACAACCTCACCCAGCCGGTCACCCTGGAACCCATGAAGTCCTTTCCGACCGTCCGTGACCTCGCGGTCGATCGGAGCCGGATGTTCGAGGCGCTGAAGCGGGTCAAAGCCTGGGTCGATATCGACGGGACCCACGACCTCGGGCCGGGCCCGAAGCAGTCCCCGGAGATGCAGGAGTGGATGTATCACCTCTCCGAGTGCATGACCTGCGGGTGCTGCGTCGAAGCCTGCCCGAACTACAATGAGAAAACGACTTTCGTCGGTCCGCAGGCCATGAGCCAGGTCCGGCTGTTCAACGCCCATCCGTCCGGCGCCATGCATGCCGACGACCGCCTGGAGACCCTTATGGGTCCGGGCGGGGCCAGCGAGTGCGGCAACGCGCAGAACTGCGTGAAGGCCTGCCCGAAGGAGATTCCGCTGACCACGTCCATCGCGAATATCAACCGGGCGCTAACCGGCTACGCCATCAAGAAGGTACTCGACAAGTAGCGCGGAAATGGAGCGGCCCGCTATCCTCACCGGATAGCGGGCCTTTTCTTGCTTAGGTTCAAATTGCTTTTTGCTTATCCCCAGGAAAGCGGCACCGGAAGACTGGTGGGCCGGGCCCGGACTCCAACTGTGACCGCCGGCTGGGGCCAGTTCGGCTGCACAGCATGGGCGCACCTCCTCGGCGAGATTAGCATCTCTTTGTTCACGGAACCTGGCTTTGTTTTGATCCTGTTCTCAGGATGTGACTCCTTCGATCTGCTTTTATGGTACTATCTTCCAGCGAAATCGTCAATAGAAATTTTGTATTTTGTGGTCGGACTCCCGCAAGCCCATGCTGGACAAGGCCTGAGGGTGTTGCATCGCCCAACGAGAATCGCGGTATGCGTGTTCACAAAACGAGAACACAACGTTAAAATGGAGATACCTAAACGAAAAGGGTGTGTCTTCCAGATGGATACGTCACGCACCGATGCCCGGCGGCCTCATCTAATAGCGCTGGCAAGCCGTCTCCGGCAGTTGCGTGAGAGTCTGGGGCTGGTGCAGCAAGACGTGGCCGATTTGTTCCACACGAATCGGAACGTCCCGTCACAATGGGAGACCGGCATGCGAGAGCCATCGTTCGAGCACCTGCTGGTGCTGGCGGATTACTATGGCGTGACCACGGACTGGTTGCTGGGGCGTGAAGGCGCGGAAATGGATGGCCCGCATGTGCGCGCGAGCAAGCGGGAATTGGCGGCATACCTGCGGTCGAAAGAGCCGTCGCTCAAGAACAAGACCCCGGGGTACCGGCTCCGTCTGGCGGTGGAGTTCCTGGCCGGAAAAGACCCGCAAATGTTTAGCCTGAGCCGGATCGCCCGGCGGCTCCTGATTTCCGAAGAGACGCTCCGGCACATGTGCTTTGAGCAGGCCATTCCTACCAGCCCGGTCATTCAGCGGTTTGCCCATTTTGCCAACCTGCCGGAGCTATGGTTCTACCAGCCCGAGCCGCAGCTGGAAGACCCCGCTGTCAAGTATCGCGCGCTTGTAGAGCGGCTCCATGCCGAAGGGACCACACCGGAAGCGGCGGAGCAGAAGTTGTGGGGCGCCAGGCGCGGGGGCCGTCGGGCTAAAGGGGACGGAGAAAAATAAGAAACCGGAGCCATCGCTCCGGTTTTTTTAATGGACACGGGCGGCGGTCAGCGCCCGCTCATGGTGGGAGGTAACCCGCCGCTGCCGCTGGACGGAGCCATGCTCACGCTAAAGATGACCAGAACGGCCATGGCAAGCGCGACCGTGAGTCTTTTCATTTACCTTTGCCTCCTCTAAGAATACCGACCCGTTTCGGGTCATTCAGCGCGGGCCCGGCCCGCAGTTTCTTGTAGGAACCGGTTTACCTTGTGGATGACCGGATAATGGACCGCCTTGACGGCGTAGTCCAGAGACAGCAGTGCTTTCTCTTTCGCCTCTGCTGGGTTGCCGAGCGCGAATAGCGCCTTTGCCGACGTATAGCAGAGATCGGCTCGCGTTGTGTCGTCCAGGCGTGGATGAACCAGCGCTGCCCGAATCCGTTGCAGGGCGCCACTTGGGTCACCGGTGGCCACCAGGTATTCAGCTTCGACGTTCAGCTTTTTGTGGCCCCATTCGGCGTCTGGGAAGAGATTCCGGGCTCGCGCCATTGTGTCTGCTGCCTCTGGCAGGCATCCGCCTTCAAGCTGGGCCCAGCTGAGGTCATGGAGGCAGCGGCCCTCCAGGTGGGCCAGGCCATACTGGCGGGCCAGGTCTGCGGCCCTGGTGAAGGCGGCAGCGGCCTCGCCGAACCGGAAAGCGTTATGCAGGGCGGTCCCATAGTTCTGCCAGAGGTGGATGCCCCATTGCCTGACCTCGCGGCTCCGGCCTTTGCTGAGGCGCTCGAAGTTCTGCACCAGCCTTGGGAATGCGTCGCAGTCGCCGGCGTCAGCGAAAATGCGTGCCAGGCCGGCAATGAACTGTGCCGCGAGGGCCCGGTCCTTCCCGGTTACTTCAATGCCCTCGCGGTAACAAGTCAAGGCCTCGCCGTGCCAGGCGGGGCCGCTGAAAAGGTAGGCTGTGCCTTTTTGAAACAACAGGCGTGCCCGCCGGTGTACGTTGACTGGGTCAGCCAGGAGTTCAGTGCAAGCGAATATTACGCGACCGTACTCGCCCCGTGCGCAGGCCCGTTCAAGTTCCAGCAGGTCCTGATCATCCAAGGCGAGATCACTCCCTCCTGGTTGAACCCTCAGCTTACTCGCTGTGAGTTCATATTACCAGAAACTTACAATCGTGGTCAAGGGATTTTGGCCGAATCCTGTCGACCAGAATCGCCACCACCACCACGGCGGCTGCCCCGCGGTCAGCATAGGGTAGGCCAGCTTCCTCACGGAAACTGGCCCCCGCCCAAACCGGACGTGCGCTATTAACGCATCCGGCTTTCTCTACTGTTGCCCCATTTCAGGGAGTGCCTGTTCAAGCGAGCAGGGAGCACAAGGTCACGTGACCTT
>DASXVX010000012.1:0-67371 GCA_036504075.1 Symbiobacteriaceae bacterium
GTTCATTTACCTGGACCAGGCTCGGAAGATGAGTCAAGTACCGGCTGCTCGGCAGATGCTGGCGAGTGCATGTTCAGTCTTTGGTGAGCGTCCGGCGGTTTAGCTGTCTACGGGAGCACCCGTTCTCACGAACAGAGCCTAGTTAATACATGGTCGCGACGAAACGCTACCGCTTTGAGCCAGTTCATGTGCCAAGCGGGATGGGCGAAATGACGGGAGGTGCCGGGGAACCATGACGGTGAAAAGTGAACAGGTGGAACCCGGAACCTTTGTTGCAGTTGACGATCGGTTTCGACTTCCGCTCAGGACTGAGGTCCGGCAGGTCCAGGAGTGGCAGAAGCTCACTACGAGCTTTGGTAGTTCCGGGGTCTTACAGATGGCGGTAGGCACTGGTAAGACAGGCACCATAAGGGCCGTCCTGAAGGCTCTGCTTGACAGGGGCGGTTGGACTGTCGTTGCAACCCCCAAGAGGCCTAAGATGAAGGTGCGGAGAACCAGTCCTATGGGAGGTAAAGTAAAACGGTAGGCCGGTTATCTTTGACACAGTTCGGGAACGTCCAGCCGGTCAAGCTGCGCGCATAGTGAAGCCCCGAGCCGGTCCTGGCTCGGGGCTTTCCGCGGGTCTTTCTGGTTGCATAGCTAGGCCGACTCTCCTTGCCTCGTTCGTCGACGAGCCCCCTCCCCCACTTGCTCCCGCTCCAGAGCGTGCGGCACCAGCAGCTCCGCCCAGCGCCGCATGCCAAACTCCACCAGGTCTGGACTGGGCTCGCCCACTTCCGTAAGGTTACACATGAGTCCTCTTTGTTTACGTCTCATTGGCTACACTCCATCTCCCGTCAGAAGAAGCCCCGAATCACGGCCTCCGCACCCGATAATACTACTCCCACATGCCCTGGAGGCCCAAGTTTGTTGTTACGATAACTTCTCCCCGATCAATTTGGCAGTGAATTCCGGGAAACCGATGTTGTTGACCTTCGTCAGACCCGAGAGAGCCCTTTCCTCTGCGCTCGCCACAAACACTCACTCCTTCTTGGTTCACCCCTGACAGGGGTCTGTGCAGAGATTGGGCATCGTTCCCAGTTATCCCTTCGTTTTCCGAACGTTTCACCCTCCAGAAACCATGCAGCCCCGACGGGGGCATGGTGAAGTCGGCGGAACAGAAAGGCCCCCGAGCGCGTAATCGCGCCGGGGGCCCGAACTGTGGAACAGGTCACTACTTCTGAAGGAGCAGGTCCGCCTCGATATGGGCCACCTGTGTGATGGGACCCTTGCCACCTTCGGCGAGGCCGAAGCCACCAACACCCTTGATGGCGTTGTCGGCGAGCTTGACGGCGTAGACGTCATAAGTCATGTGTCCGGGCGGACCACCGGGGTCCATCACGCCTACATGCGTGTTGGAAAGGTGAAGCCACCCGTCGTTCGGAACCCACCGGAAATTCGTACCCGTGTGCATCGGCAGCGCGACACAAGCGGTCTGCTCAAACCCCACGATCCCAATCTTGAAGTCCAGGGTCGGAATAATCGCCGGCATTTCGCGGTCCTCCTTTGTCTGTGGCCTTCCCGCAACTATCGTACAACACTTCGTTTCGATGCGCAATACTCAATATAAACATAATTGAGATACCTACTAAGTTATAAACAAGTCTTCAAACAAGGCATACCACACCGGTATGCCCCTTTTTGTGGGCATTCGTTTCATGTAAATAATTAGATTTTCATCCACCGAACGCCAACCGGTTGATTTGCGTATTAGTTTGAGTACGAGTTGAATTTATGAAAGGGATGCGTAATAAGTGCTTCGCCGTGCAGTCTCCGTGCTCTTGATTGCCGTGGCGCTCCTGACCTCGGCAGTCGCTGAGGCCACCCCGATTTCCGGCCTGCCCGCGCTGGTTCAGCAGGTCTCGTCGTCCGTGGTGACGATCATCGCGGTAAAACGCCTGGCGGCAACCGGCGATCAACCCGCCCGCATGGTCGTCGTCACAGGCAGCGGTTTCGCCATTACCAGCGACGGCGGGGTGCTCACGAATGCCCATGTAGTGGAAGACGGCGTGTACATCTCCGTCATGACCGCCGACGGCAAGTCCTACGAGGCGGACAACGGCAATGGATGGGTCGATTCCGTTTCCGACCTGGCCGTCCTGCACATCCCGACCACGCTGAAACCCGTGAAATGGGCGGATACCAACAGCGATCCCGTGGGTGACTCCGTGTTTGCCATCGGTGCTCCCTATGGGGTGCATTTTCCCGGCTCTGTCTCCGCCGGGGTCGTCAGCGGGCTGGCCCGGCCGCTGGACGTCGACTATCCGTTCATCCAAACGGATGCCCCGGTGAATCCCGGAAACAGCGGCGGCCCGCTCTTCAACGCTCGCGGCGAGGTGGTGGGCGTGATCGCCCGCCGGATCCCCGGTGCCGATGGCATGGGCTTCGCTATTCCTGGCGACGTCGCGACAAAGGTTGCCAATCAGTTGATCGCCATCAAAGGGCCGATTCAACGGTCCTGGCTTGGTCTGCAATTTGCCCCTGGTCTGGACGTCGACCTCCTACCGAGTTCGGCAAACCCGGTTGTCACCGGCGTAGATGAGAACGGCCCGGCGGCACAGGCTGGCGTTCAGGCCGGGGATACCCTGATTCGCCTGGACACCACCGACGTCATCCACATGGAAGAAGTCTCCGCTTTTCTGGACAGCCACCGGCCCGGTGATGGCATCACGGCGACCTTCGTGCGGGGCGACAAGGATCAACGGCAGGTAACGATCAGGCTCGGGGTTCGCCCGGCTCGGGCCCGGCTGCTCAGGGAGGCGACGGGCCTCTGGCTCAACCCGACTGCTGCCCAGGCGGCCCGCGCCCAGTCCTACGGAAAGCTGTTCGATGGGCTGACGGCGGAAGAGTTCCTGGCGCCGTGGACCGCTCTGGCCGGCGACTCGCAAGCCGTGCTGGTGACACCCTACCTCAAGGCGGCGGCGACCGGGTTTACCCCGCAGGTATCGCTGCCGGCGCTGCCGACTCACACACTGGCTGTACAGATCGATTTGGCCGCCCACTGGCAGCTCGGCGACGCCCCCGCGGCCGAGTGGTGGGATTCGGACGGTACCATCTCGGGCACATCCGTCACCCGGGTGGGCGGGGCTCCGGCCGGGTACCAGCGGGTTATCGTTTCGGTGCCCACCGACTACATCTCCGGCACGGGAACGGTCATCATCATTCTGCATCTGGCCGGGGGTGCCGACCGCCGATTCACGTTTGGCCTGGACGGGCTGCACTGAAATCGGCCCCGGCCCCCCGCCGCCCTGCCGTCCGGCTCACCAGCCGTTCGGCAGGGCTTTGTTGCGCTCAGTGTTGCTGCAGCGCCCGCGTGAGCGCCGGCGTGGCGCGCCATTCGCTTCGCTACAGTGATTTTACGAATACCGGACTTCTGCATATTCGATGTGTTGCATTTGAGAAACAAGTAGGTCATAATAAGCTGGTAATTGAAACTTGTGGTGCACAAAGAAACTTTTCCAGAGACCCGTAACTTCCTGGTCACAGGGACCGTTATGTGAAACGAACAGCACCTTGGGGGACACAGGAGGGGACCAGGTAATGTCCACGGCCTCTGACGCTATGCTGGTACAGTGGGCTCAAGACGGTAATCAGACGGCGTTGTGCGAGCTCATTGATCGCTATGAACGAAAGACCTACAATCTGGCATACCGGCTTATGGGCAACCATGCGGACGCCGCAGACGCCGCCCAGGAGGCCCTGGTCCGGGTTTACACGCATCTGCATCATTTCCGGGGCGATTCGGCCTTCTCCACCTGGCTGTTCCGGGTGGCCACCAACACCTGCCTGGACGAACTCCGGCGGCGGGGCCGGCTGCGTTACGCTTCTCTGGACAACCCGGTCGCCACCGACGAATCGCTGCTGCCCCGTCAGAGCGTGGCGGATGAAGAAAGCCCAGTTGAGCGGGCGGAGCGGCGGGAAGTGCAGGCGGCGGTGCAACGGGCGATTGGCCGGCTGCCGGAAGAGTACCGGACCGTCGTGGTGCTCCGTGACCTGAACGACTACTCGTACCACGAAATCGCCGACCTGCTGGGGACGTCGGTCGGCACCGTGAAGTCTCGCCTGCACCGGGCGCGCCAGGCTCTGCGCGGGGTGATTCGGGCCACCGAGGCCAACCAGCTGGAACTCGGGCAGGCGGCAGTTTAATCCTTCGGGATGCGAAAAATCCCCCGGAGCGGCTCGGCCGCCCCGGGGGTTCTGCTCTTCCGGCATTAGAACTCGTAGTCGATGGCCAGGGAAGATTCGCAAACCTGGCCGACATACTCCTTGACCGGCACATGGTCCGGATGCGGTCCATAAACGGCCAGCCCTTCCCGGTCCTTGAACCGGACCACCAGGCCGACCGTGAATCCCTGCCCGCGCTCCGGGGTGAACGTCTCGCCCACCGACAGATCGACCACGGTGGGAATCTTATCCTTGAGGCCCCGCAGCCGCTCAATCAGCAGCCGCTTCTGCTCCGGCGTGGCGTCCGGCTTCAACTTGAAACAGACGATATGCTCTACCACAAAGGCCACCCCTTCCAAACTATTCCCTTCTATGATCGCCGCAAAGCGGGCAATGCGCAAGGGCGAAAGGAAAGCGACCAGGCGAGGACGAAGAGTTTTATTCTATCTCCATATAACCTGAGGTGAAAAACTTGCCTGTTCGCATCGGCGTCATCGGCCAGTACGGCAGCCTCTCGCCGGAAGTGGCCACCCTGGCCTACACCGTGGGCCGTGAGATCGCCCTCCGGGGCGGTATTCTCTTTTCCGGCGGGCGCGACGGCGTCATGGAAGCCGCCAGTCGGGGCGCCAAGGAGGCCGGCGGGCTGACCGTGGGCATTCTGCCCGGCGACGACGTTTCCGAAGGAAACCCGTGGCTGGACGTGCCCATCACCACCGGCCTGGGCTTCGATTTTCGCAGCAATATCCTCATCCATTCCGTGGATGCGGTGATCATGGTGGCCGGCGGCAACGGGACGCTGGGCGAGCTTTCGACCGCCTACCTCAACCGAAAGCCGTCGGTCGTGCTGACGCCGTCGGGCGGCTGGTCTGCGCGCATCCAGGAGGCGCTCTACGACCGGCGCTACTTGGACGAGCGGCGTTCGATTGAGATCGCTTTCGCTGAGACCGCCGCTGAAGCGGTGGCGGCAGTCTGGCCGGCCCCCCGCTAGTGCCGGGGCTCCGGCGGGTCCTCCGTGGTCTCCACAATGTCATGCGCCTGGAACTTCGAGTCGACTACCGCCGGGATGTTCTCCAGCGTCTGGAGCCGGCGCGGCCAGACGAGCCACGCCGCCAGCGCTCCCACGCCTACCAGCAAGAGAATCCAGATCACGACTACTCCCCCCGGTTTGCCTGAATCGACTCAGTCCAGGGCTTAGTCTGCCCGTTCGCTGCCGGGGAAAGTCCGCCGTCGTTCTATTCGAGCCCGCCGTTTTATTCGTGCCTCACCGAGGAGGGTTCGGGATCGCTACACTACTGGTCATCGATGGCGGATTGATTTTCCGCAACTTCTACGCATTGCCCCCCATGCATGACGCCACCGGACGCCCGGTCAACGCCGTCTACGGCTTTATGGCCATGATGTTCCGGGAGATTCTCGCCATGGGGCCTACCCATGTGGCCGTCGCCTGCGACGTGCCGATCAGCGAAAACCGCCGGACACAGCTGCTGGCCTCCTACAAGGGCAATCGGACGGAGTGCCCGCCGGACCTGGCGCCGCAGTTCGGCCTGCTCCGGGAGGTGCTCTCGGCCCTTCGGATTCCCTGGCTCACGTCGCCGGGCTACGAGGCGGATGACATTCTCGGTGCCATGTCGCTCAAGGCGGAGGCCGCCGGCATGGAGGCCAGCCTCCTGACCGGCGACCGGGACGTGCTGCAGTTGCTCTCGGGGCAGACACACGTCCGGTACGTCAAGAAGCTGAACGCCACCGAAACGTACGATGTCCCCCGCTTCGCCCAGGAGTTCGACCTGCTACCGGGCCAACTGGCAGACCTGAAGGGGCTGGCCGGCGACCCGTCGGACAACATCCCCGGCATTCACGGCGTCGGCGCGAAAACCGCCGTGAAGCTGCTGAAGGATTTCGATACCGTCGAGGGTGTGCTGGCGAACGCCCACACCCAAACGCCGAAGCTCCGCCAGAAGCTGGAGGACGGGCGGGAGATGGCCCTGCTCAGCAAGCGCCTGGCGACCATCGACCGGGCTGTGCCGGACCTCCCGGAACCCGGCGACTGCCTGCTGGCCATCGATCGGGAGGCCGGCCGGGCCAAGTTCGAGGAGCTCCGGTTCAAGTCGCTGCTTGGCCGCCTGGCCGTGTAGCCCACGCACCCATCCGGCCGTGCAGCCAACGCACCCACCCGGCCGTGTAGCCGAACACCCACAAAGGAGTGTCAGCCACCTTGCGCATTGGACTCGATCTCGACGGCGTCATCGTCAACTCAATCCCGGCCTGGATCGCGCTGATGAACCGGGGCGCCGGCACCAGCTTCACCCTGGACGAACTGCCCGAAACGTACGGCACGCCGGTCCTGGGCGCCTTCTGCGACGAGCATCAGATCGAAATGCTGATGCTCCCCCGGCCGGTGGACGGGGCGCCGGAAGCGGTGGCCCGTCTGGCAGACGGGGGCCACGACCTCGTGGTCATCACCGCACGCGCGGCCCGCATCCGCCGCATGACGGAAGGCTGGCTGGACTGGTACGGCTTCCCGACGATCGGTGAGATGCATTTCCTGGAGGGCCGCAGCAAAGTCGCCTCAGCCTTGCAGGCCGGCATCCACCTCATGGTGGAAGACGCACCCAATAACGCACTGGCCCTGGCCGGCGCCGGCATTCCGGTGCTGCTGTTCGGGGCGCCGTACAATGCGAAACTCCAGCATCCCCTCATCCACCGCTGTGACGGGTGGGCGGAGGTGCTGGAGCAGATCGAACGCCGCTCCGCTCTGTCGGCCTGACCTGCCGCCCCACGTTTGCTGCGCCCGGTGGCCCCCGAATCGGGCGACTTCATCCATCCCGAATTTTTTTTCGATTTTAACAATAAATCCCACGACACCGTTAGCAAATGCTATTGTTGAATGAGAAGTGTTTTTGTGCGGTGTTGGCCGGTATGCCGGTATATGGAAGGAGGCCAGGTCATGGCCAACGAGCAGGTGCTACACGGCAACACGCTGGTGTTGGTGCGTCCCGTTCCCCATGCCCCGGCTAACCTGCGCCTGGCGAGAGCCACCGGAGACAGCGTCACGCTGCAGTGGGACCGGGCCGAAACCGCCAACCGGTATGCGGTCATCATGGTCCGCCCTGCCCTGAATCCGCCGATTCAGACGCCGGTCTTCGAAGGTGCCGCACAGGCGTCGTTCTGCACCATCCACAACCTTGAGCCCGATACCGAGTACGAGTTCCACGCGCAGGCCGGTAACGGCACCGGCTGGTCGCCGGAGTCCAACCACATCCTGGTCCGAACGCCGGCCCGAGCGCCTTGATGGGTGTACAGTTCAGCCCCCTGCCTGCAACCTGCAGTCAGGGGGCTGTTTTCACCGGCTACCGCCGAACCCGCCGGGCCTCCTTGAGCATACAGCGGTCCATGATCGTATGCAGCCCGTATGCGACGGCGCCTGCGGCGGCCTCATCATGGATCACGCCTTCCTGCAGCCAGAGAATCCGGGGCTTGTGCGCCATGGCCTTCACGTCGGCCAGCACCCCGGGCACATGCTCCGGCGCCCGGAAAACGTCCACGATATCCACCGGGAACGGAATCTCCGCGAGGGACCGGTAGACCGGCTCGCCGAGGATATACTCGCCTTTCGGCGTAACCGGCACGATCTTGAAGCCCTGCTCCTGCAGGAAGCGGGCCACCCCGTACGAAGGCCGGTCCGGCTTGTCCGAAAGCCCGACCACCGCGATGGTCCGGGGTCGGTACTCCCCGCCCTCCGCCGCGACCGGACTGCCGAAAATCCAGCGGACGACCGCCTCGCTGTTCATGTCGGGGGCCTCGCCAGGGAACGGCTCGCCGCTGGCGCTGCCGGTGGCGGCATACAGGGCGTGCTCCAGGTCGGCGATCAGGTCCTGCACGTTCTCAAGGCCCACGGAAACCCGAATCAGGTCATCGCCCACGCCCGCCGCCGCCCGCTGCTCGGAGGTCAGCTGCGAGTGGGTCGTGCTGGCAGGGTGAATCACCAGGCTCTTCGCGTCGCCCACGTTCGCCAGGTGGCTGAAAATCTCCACGTTGTCGATGAACTTGCCGCCCGCCTCGACTCCGCCCTTCACTCCAAAAACCAGCATGCCGCCGAAGCCGCCCGCCAGGTACTTCCGGGCCCGCTCGTACGTCGGGTGCCCTGCCAGGCCCGGATACTGGACCCAGGCGACGCCGGAGTGGCTCTGCAAATACTTTGCCACCGCCATGGCGTTGTCGCTGTGCGCCCGCATCCGCAGCGGCAGCGACTCCAGCCCCAGCAGCAGCAGGAAGGCGTTAAACGGCGACTGACAGGCACCCAGGTCCCGGAGCATTTGCACCCGGATTTTGGTGGCAAAGGCCGCGGGGGCGCAGTCAATGGCGTACCGGAGTCCGTGGTAGGAAGCGTCGGGCTCGGTGAAGCCCGGGAACTTCGGGCTGTTCCAGTCGAACTTGCCCGAGTCGATGACCACGCCGCCCATGGCCGCACCGTGCCCGCCCAGCCACTTCGTGGCCGAGTTGAGCACCAGGTCGGCGCCCCACTGAATTGGCCGGCAAATCGTCGGGCCGGCAAACGTATTGTCGATGATCAGCGGCACGCCGTTGGCATGGGCAATCCGGGCCACCGCCTCAGTGTCGAACACGTCCAGACGCGGGTTGCCGATGGTTTCCCCGAACACGGCCCGGGTCCGGGGCGTGATCGCTGCCCGGAAATTCTCCGGGTCCGCCGGGTCCACGAACCTGACCGTAATGCCGTACTTGGGCAGCGTGGTCGCAAATAAGTTATACGTCCCACCGTACAGGCTCGATGAGGTGACGATCTCATCACCGGCGTGGGCGATGTTCAGGATCGTCGCCACCAGCGCCGCGTGGCCCGAAGCGAAGGCCACCGCCGCCACGCCGCCCTCCATGAGGGCGATGCGCTGCTCGAAGACGTCCACCGTCGGGTTACCAATGCGGGTGTAAATGTTCCCGGCTTCCTCCAGGGCAAAGAGCCGCCGGGCGTGCTCGGTGGACTGGAACTGGTAAGCCGTCGTCTGGTAAATGGGCACGGCCCGTGACCCGGTCACGGGGTCCGGACTCTGCCCGCCGTGAACGGCCAGGGTCTCCAACCGGTACTGCTTCTTTTCCAAAGCGCGCTCCCCCCTCGGAGTTATTAGCAAACAGACGCCGGACTCCCGGCGTCTGTGCGTCAACGTGTGACTAGGCCTTGCCTGCGCAACCGAAGAGCCGCATCTTCTCCTTCAGCTTCTCCTTGAGAAGGCTCTTGGCCGGGGTGAAAATCTTGCGCGGGTCGATCTCGTGGGGCCGGGCGGCGAGTTGCGCCCGGATTTCACCCAGGAACGCCTCGCGCAGTTCGGTATCGATGTTGACCTTGCGGATGCCGACCGAGATACCCTTCACGACGTCCTCTTCGGGCACGCCGGAGCCACCGTGCATGACCAGGTACGCGCCGGTCTCCTTGTGGACCGCCTCGATCCGGTCGTGCGCCAGCTTCGGCTTCGCCTTGTAGTGGCCGTGGGCCGTGCCGAACGACATGGCCAGGGCGTCGATGCCGGTCGCCCGGTAGAAGTCGATGGCGTCAGCCACCGGGGTCAGCATGGCGTCGCGCTCGTCGACGGCGATGTCATCTTCCACGCCGCCAATCTTGCCGATTTCGCCTTCCACAGAGACGCCGACCGCATGGGCAATCTTGACGATTTCCTTTGTGCGGGCGATGTTCTCTTCCTTGGACCACTGGGAGCCGTCGAACATCACGGAGGTGAAGCCGGCCCGGATGCAGGCCACCACGGTGTTGAAGTCGGTCCCGTGGTCCAGGTGGAGCGCCACCGGCACGGTCGCCGCCTCGGCCGCCAGTCGGGCGAGCCCGGAGATGTAATGGAGGCCCGCGTACTTGATGGCGCCCTGGCTGGCCTGAATGATCACCGGAGACCGGAGCTCATCCGCCGCTTCGACGATCGCCTGCACGATCTCCATGTTGTTGCAGTTGAACGCTCCGACGGCATAATTGCCCTTATCGGCAGCGTCCAAAAGATTCTTCAGCGGAACTAACGGCATGTAGAGCTTCCTCCTGCAAAGACGCTATCGCGCCTGAAATTGGCCCATCAGGGTAGTTATGCGCTCTGGCAGTGTTCTCCTACACGGACGCCATCAAAATATTGGATTACCTCGATTGATAGCGTCTATCGATACATTGCCGGAGGCCCGTCCCTTTCTATCGTAGTTTGCCCCGTCCGGGACTGGCGGCGCGGCACTCGTATTATCGTTTCGTAAAAACAGAATTTCGATCGATAACGGGGCCTCCGGCGTTTCGCCGGGGCCCCGTTTCGGATCAGAAGTCAGTCGGCGGGCTTCAGCAGCATATCCGTGTTGGCCCCGCCGGGCGGCACCATGGGGAAGACGTTCTCCTCCTCCTCCACCCGCACGTCCACGAAGACCGGCCCCTGATGCGCCCGAGCCTCGGCCAGGGCCGCCGCCAGGTCGCCCAGGCGCGTCACCCGCATGCCCTTGATGCCGTAAGCCTCTGCCAGCAGCACGAAATCCGGCGAGCCCGTGCGCAGATCCACCTGGCTGTACCGGCCCTTGTAGAACATCTGCTGCCACTGCCGCACCATGCCCAGGTACCCGTTGTTCAGCACGACCACTTTGACCGGTATTTGCTCGCCCGCGATGGTGCCGAGTTCCTGAATGCACATCTGGATGGAGCCGTCCCCGGAAACGACCACCACGTCCTTATCCGGCCGGGCGACGGCGGCGCCCATGGCTGCCGGCAGGCCGAAGCCCATCGTGCCCAGGCCGCCCGAAGTGAGCCACGTCCGCGGCTCCGTCCGGGTGCAATAGTGGGCCGCCCACATCTGGTGCTGCCCCACGTCGGTGACGACGATCGACTCCGGCCCCCAGGCCGTCTGGATCGCCTGCACCACCTGCTGCGGCTTCGGCCGCTGCTCCGGGTCGGTGGAAAGCACTTCGCCCGGATGCATCCCCCAGAGCGGGTTCTGCTGGTGCCAGGCCTGCACCTGGGCCAGCCATTCGCCCGAAGCCCGCCGGTAGTCGCCCAGGTCGGCGTTCAACTGCCCCAGCACCACCGCCGCATCGCCGATGACCGGGATGTGGCTGATCAGGTTCTTGGAGATCTCCGCCGGGTCCACATCGATGTGGACGATGGTCGCCTTCGGCGCAAACCGGGCCGCCAGACCGGTCACCCGGTCGTCGAACCGGACCCCGGCGGCGATCAGCACATCGGCATTCGCCACCGCCCGGTTGGCGGCAAACGTGCCGTGCATACCGAGCAGCCCGAAGCACTGCGGATGATCCATGGGGAAGCCGCCCATGCCCATGAGCGTATCCACCACCGGCGCTCCCAGTCGTTCGGCCAGTTGCCGGAACGGCGCCGGCGACCCTTCGGAGTGGATCAGGCCGCCGCCGGCGATCATGACCGGCCGCTCCGCCCCCCGAATGGCCGCAACGGCCTTGGCCACGGAGTCCGCCCCCGCCGTCACCGGCGGCTTGTAGCCCCGGAGCGTCACCGTCGCCGGGTAATCCCAAACGATTTTCGCGTTGGTGACGTCTTTGGGAATATCGATCAGCACCGGCCCCGGCCTTCCCGACCGGGCGATGTAGAAAGCTTCTTTAATGGTGCGCAGCAGGTCGGCCGGGTCGGTCACCAGGAAGTTGTGCTTGGTCGCCGGCATGGTAATGCCGGTCACGTCGGCCTCCTGGAAGGCGTCCCGCCCAAGGAGCGGCCGCATGACCTGCCCGGTGATCGCGACGACCGGGGTCGAGTCCATCATGGCATCGCACAGCCCCGTGACCAGGTTCGTCGCGCCCGGCCCCGACGTGGCCAGCACCACGCCCACCTTGCCGGTGGCGCGGGCGTAGCCCTCGGCTGCATGGATGGCACCCTGCTCATGGCGGGTGAGAATGTGGCGGATCTTGCTGCCGTGAAGCGCATCATAAATGTATAGATTTGAACCCCCGGGATAGCCGAACATGACGTCGACGCCTTCCAGCTCCATCGCCTTCAGGATCGCCTGGGCCGCCTGTATCTCCATTGTCGCAGGGCCTCCTTATGCGGAGCGGGGGGGCAAGCCCCCCCGCCAACCGAGTTAGTCGGGTAGTCGCAGCACGGCGCCGGTGTTGGCACTGGTCACCAGCCGGGAGTACCGCCCGAGCCATCCGGAAGAGATCTTGTGCGCCGGCCGCCGCCAGGATGCCTTGCGAGCCGTCAGTTCCGCCTCCGCCAGGTCCATCGTGAGCCGCCGCCCCGGAATGTCGATGGTGATGGGATCGCCGTCCTGAAGCAGGGCAATCGGTCCGCCTTCCGCCGCCTCCGGGGAGATGTGCCCCAGGCAGATGCCCCGGGTCCCGCCGGAGAAGCGTCCGTCGGTAATCAGCGCCACATCCTTGCCAAGGCCCATCCCGGCGATGGCCGAGGTCGGCGAAAGCATCTCCGGCATGCCGGGCCCGCCCTTGGGTCCCTCGTACCGGATGACCACGACGTGCCCCGGCTTTACCTTGCCGCCGAAGATGCCGGCCAGCGCCTCATCCTGCGACTCGAAGCAGATCGCCTTCCCCTGGAAAACCTTGATCGAAGGGTCGACGCCACCCACTTTGAGCACCGCCCCGTCAGGCGCCAGGTTCCCAAAAAGCATCGCCAGGCCGCCGGTGGCGGAATAGGCGTTCTCCACCGGCCGGATGACGGCCGGGTTCTTGTTCTCCGCCTGGCCGTAAAGCTCGCCGATCGTTCCGCCCGCCACGGTCAGGCAGTCCGGGTGCAGCGCGCCCTCCTTGCGGGCGAGCTCCTTCAGAATCGCCATAATGCCCCCGGCCGCATGCACATCTTCCATATGGACGTCCGGCGTCGAGGGAGCGACCTTGCAGAGGTAAGGAATTCGGCCGGAAAGCTCGTTGATCCGCTCCAGCGGGTATGCCACGCCTGCCTCGCCGGCGATCGCCAGCGTGTGCAGCACGGTGTTAGACGAACCGCCCATGGCGATATCCAGGGCGAAAGCGTTGTCGATCGCCTGCACCGTCACGATCTCCCGCGGCCGGGGTCCGCCGGCCAGGGCCATGGCCACGATCCGCTCCGCCGCCGCCTTCGCCAGCGCCTCACGTTCCGCCGACTTGGCCAGGGCCGTGCCATTGCCCGGCAGGGCCAGCCCGAGCGCCTCGCAGAGACAGTTCATGGAATTGGCGGTAAACATGCCGGAGCACGAGCCGCAAGTCGGACAAGCCAGGTCTTCCAGTTCCTTCAGCCCGGCGTCGTCCAACTTGCCGAGGCTGTGCGCCCCGACGCCCTCGAACACCGAGATCAGGTCGGCCTTCTGGCCGCTGGCGAGCCTGCCCGCAGCCATCGGCCCGCCGGAGACAAAAATCGTCGGCACGTTGATCCGCATGGACGCCATGAGCATCCCCGGCGTGATCTTGTCGCAGTTGGGGATGCAAATCATCGCGTCCAGCCGGTGCGCCTCCATGACCGTCTCCACGCAGTCCGCAATCAGTTCCCGGGAAGCCAGGCTGTAACGCATGCCGATATGACCCATGGCGATACCGTCATCGACGCCGATGGTGTTAAAGATGAAGGGAACGCCGCCCGCCGCCCGCACCGCCGCCTTGACCAGGTCGCCGAACTCCTTCAGGTGCACGTGGCCGGGGACGATGTCGATATAGCTGTTGGCGATGCCGATAAAGGGCTTACCCATGTCGGCGTCCGTTACGCCGGTGGCCTTCAGCAGAGCCCGATGAGGCGCCCGTTCAAAGCCCTTCTTGATGGTATCGCTACGCAAAGGAGAGCCCTCCTAGCAAGAAATGAGGCGAGTTTACCAGGCCCAGAACGTGGCCGACTCCTCGGGAAACTCGTAGGGTTCCGGACCGGCCGACGCATGCAGCACATGCGAGGAATGCCAGGGATACTCGATCTGTTTGGCCAGTTTGCGGGCCCGCTCCAGCCCCTCCAGGCGGGAGACCGCAAAGAGCGCCCCGTCGATGCCCGCCGAAACGCCGCCGGTCGTGATGACCTTGCCGTCCGAGACGACCCGGGCGTAGCGGACATTGACTTCCGGGAACTGGGCCGCCAACTGATGGCGCCGCCGGTAATGCGTCGTGCAGGACCGCCCCCCGAGCATCCCCGCCCGGGCCAGAAAGAACGACCCGGTTCCGCAAGCCAGCACCAGCCGGCAAGCAGGCGCCATCTTCCGAACGTACTCTTCCACGTCGGAGACCGACTCCGGGCGCTCCCGGGTGACCGGCCCGCCCGGCACCACCAGCACGTCGAATTCCGGCGCATCCGCAAACGTATACTCGGCAGTCACTTTGAGCCCATGGCTCCCACGGATTTCCCGGGAGTTCCCAACAGTAAACACTTCGGCCACCGCGCCAAACACCTCGAAGGGGCCGGCGAAGTCCAACTCTTCGACACCATCAAACAGCAAAACGGCAACCTTCATCATGGTATCTCCCTCCCTGAAAATCGTAGGTTGAGACGAGGTCCGACGAGGACCGCAAACATGGAAGCCAAAGGTTCAAATCTTCCTAACGCAGCCGATGGCTGGACATCCGAGGAGTAGAGGGGCCTGGACAAATCCTCCCCAACCCGGGCCGGGGCCTGGACCACAGGAAGCAAGTCCCCGGGTCCGGAACCCGCATACCAGGCGGGAAGCACAGGCCGAGCGAAAGCGAAGGCGCCTGGCCGGAGGTCCGAGGCGTATCGGAGCAACAGTTCAAGATTCGCAGCCAGGGCGCCGCCCCGCAGCGGCGACGACAATCATCGCCTACCAGTGAGCGAGGAGGCAAGCCAAGGCGAGAATCATTTCAAAGATAAGTGCTCCGCAACGCCGAGAGACCCCCGGACACGGCGCCGACCGATCTACAAACCGATGGCGGTACCCGACGTCTGCGTCAACTCCCGGAACCGACCGGAAAGCTTAACCGTGATCGGCCCTGGCGTCCCAACCCCCACCGGCCGGCTGTCCGCCATGACCACCGGCACGACCTCCGCCGCGGTCCCGGTCAGGAAGCACTCATCCGCCGTGTAGACATCGTGCAGGGTGAAGACCCCTTCCTCCACCTTCAGGCCGAGGCTCTCGGCGATCTCGATGGTGGCGTTGCGGGTGATGCCCGGCAGAATGCCCAGGTAAGCCGGCGGGGTGATAACCTTCCCCTTCTTCACGATGAAGATGTTGTCGCCCGTGCCTTCCGTGACGTACCCTTCCTTGTTCAGCATGATCACTTCCGGATACCCGAGCGTGACCGCGCTGATCTTGGCCAGAATGCCCGTCAGGTAGTTCAGAGACTTGATCTGCGGCGAGAGCGTGTCAACCGGGTTACGCCGGGTCGAGACCGAAATCACCTTCATGCCCACCGTGTAGACCTCCGGCGGGTACAGGCTGATGGTGTCAGCGATGCAGACCACCGAGGGCTTCGGGCACTTCCGGGGATCGAGACCCAGGTCACCGAAGCCCCGGGAGACCACCAGCCGGATGTAGGCATCCCGCAGGTCGTTCCGCCGGCAGGTCTCCAGCACCACCTGCTCCGTCTCTTTCCACGACAGCGGGATCTCCAGGCAGAGCGACTTCGCCGAATCATAGATCCGGTCCAGGTGCTCCGTCAGCTTCCACACCCGGCCGTTGTACGCCCGAATGCCCTCGAACACGCCGTCGCCGTAAAGGAACCCGTGGTCAAAGACGGAGATTTTCGCTTCTTCTTTGGGGTAATACTTGCCATCGATATAAACCTGGATGCTCAAAGGTAGCCCTCCTTGTGATGCTGGTCCTACGGAGAGGTCATACGCCTAATCTCCCCAGGCCCTCATCTGCCAACCCGGCACCGGCTCGTCCGACACCGGTATGGTTGCCTGACCCAAACTTTGGTTGATGGCCTGGACCGTCACCGCCTAGGGCATCGTCTTGTGTTCGGATTTGATCACCGAAGCGCGTCCCGCCGACCCCGACCGCCCGGTCGATACCGCCGTAGAGGGCATCCACAGGGCCGTCCCCGGCACCCGCTTCCTGTCGGACGCCTTCGCGGGTTGTGACCCGAACAACTGCAACGGAAGCACCTTGGTTCCCTGTGAAGACTTGAAATGACTCAAGCTGATACACCTCCATATGCGTGCGGTTCGTCCCCTTGTTATTCGTTGCCCTTGTCGCCGACCGGCTTCGGCAGCCAGGACATCAAGCCCCGGAGTTGCTTGCCCACCTGCTCGATCTGGTGGTCGGCGTTCTGGCGCCGGAGGGCGTTAAATCCGGGCCGGCCAACCTGATTCTCGATGATCCAGTTCTTGGCAAAGGTGCCGTTTTGGATCTCGGTCAGAATCTGCTTCATGCGCTCCTTGACTTCCGGCCCGATGATTCGGGGGCCGGAGACGTAGTCGCCGTACTCGGCGGTGTCGCTGATGGAGTAACGCATGGAGGCCATGCCGCCCTCGTACATCAGGTCCACGATCAGCTTCAGTTCATGCAGGCATTCGAAGTAGGCGATTTCCGGCGCGTAGCCCGCCT
Organism: Symbiobacteriaceae bacterium; assembly: GCA_036504075.1. GTDB lineage: Bacteria > Bacillota > Sulfobacillia > Symbiobacteriales > Symbiobacteriaceae > DASXVX01. The sequence continues at coordinate 16,680 of DASXVX010000012.1, forward strand.
CGACCAGCGTCTCGAAGCCGTACTTTACCAGCTGTGTAGTCCCGCCGCAGAGGACCGACTGTTCGCCAAAGAGGTCGGACTCGCACTCTTCCTTGAACGTGGTCTCGATGACGCCCGCCCGGGCGCCGCCGATGCCCCGAGCCCAGGCCAGCGCGAGGTTCCGGGCGTTACCCGTGGCGTCCTGCGCCACGGCGATGAGGCAGGGAACACCTTTGCCTTCGGTATAAGTGCGGCGGACCAGGTGCCCGGGACCCTTCGGGGCGACCATGAAGACGTCGACGCCCTTGGGCGCAACCACCTGACCGAAATGAACGGCGAAACCGTGACCGAAGGCGATCGCATTTCCGGGCTTGAGGTGCGGGGCGATTTCGTTGTCGTACACCGCACCCTGTTTCTCGTCGTTGATCAGAATCATGATCACGTCGCACTGGGCGGCCGCTTCAGCGACCGTGGCGACCTTCAGGCCGGCGGCCTGCGCCCGCTCCCAGGAGGACCGGCCCGGCCGGAGGCCTACCGTCACGTCCATGCCGCTCTCCTTCAGGTTCAGCGCATGAGCGTGGCCCTGGCTCCCGTAACCGATTACCGCGATTTTCTTCCCCGCCAGATATTTGAGATCGGCATCAGATTCGTAGAACATCTTGGTCATAAGTGCGGTCCTCCTCTTCTTCATATCGGATCACGCCGGCGCCCCGCGACATGGCGATCACACCGGTTCGAACGACTTCCTGGATTCCGAACTCCCGGGCGAGACCGATCAGTGCCTCTACCTTATCGTGGGTGCCGGTCACCTCGATGGTCACCGCTTCCTTGCCCACATCCACCACGTTGGCCCGGAAAATCCCCGCCAACTGGAGCACCTGGGGCCGGACCGCCGGTCCTGCCGCCACCTTGACCAGGGCAAGTTCGCGGGCAACGGAGTTGTCTGAATCCAGGTCACTGACAAGGAGAACCTCGATCAGCTTCTGCAACTGCTTGGTAACCTGCTGCAACTGGGCTTCGTCCCCATCAACCACGAGCGTGATACGGGAGATGTCCGGGTTATCAGTCACCCCGACTGCCAGGCTCTCAATATTAAACCCCCGCCGCCGAATCAGACCCGAAACCCTCGTCAGAACGCCGGGATGATTTTCCACCAGGACCGCCAGGATGCGCTTCACCCGCCGCCACCTCCTTCGACTGTGTTGGATTGAAAGCCGGTCGCCTCCAAAAACAAAATCCCCGCCGCGCGGCGCAGAGCTTTGACGCTTGCGCCGTACGGCAGGGACGATCTAAATCGTGGTACCACCCTGCTTTGCTTCCCCAAGGGGAAGCCTCACTTGGCTAACGACCCGGGCGGGCCGGCCATAACCTACTAAACCCAAAGGGGTTGTTCAGCCCGGCAGCTACGGGGTGATGTTCAGTCTGGAGTGTTCCGCGGCGCTTGCACTACCGGCCGCTCTCTGTAGGTAACCACTTCCAGCTTACTGGTCCCGTCATTGCTGTTAAAATATGCTGTTTTGGCGTATACGAAAACCCCAGACGGCTACCGACACGTCCCCTCCGGGACTGGTCGGAACTTGCCGCTGGGGTATTTTTTACCCACGGTGTACCCTCCCCTGAGAGGGCTGTACCGCTTGGACCAGACCACATGTCCTTCCGGAGATGTGCGGAACCCTAGGTACACTTCCGTACGCTATGCGTTTCTGTCGCCCTAGGCTAATCGGATATTAGAGCAGATTGTACGCCCGGCGGCTGCCAAGCGTCAATACCAAACCCGATATTTGACTCATTCCTGAACGGAATAGCTGACATAACCAATGCTGGCGTTTCCGGATATTACTCGACGCGACGATCCCGCACAAAAGAGCCCAACACCTTGCAGAACACGGTGTACGTGGCCAGTTCGGCCAGTGCTTCCCGTACGATCTGGTCCTCCCGGTGGCCTTCAAAATCCAGGTAGAAGAAGTACTCCCACGGCCGGTTCCGGGATGGCCGGGACTCCAGCTTGAGCACGTTAATATTCCGGTTAGCCAGGCAGCCAAGCGCCTGGTAGAGCGAGCGCGGCTGATGCGCCACCGCCATGACCAGCATGGTCTTATGCGGCCCGGGCAGCAGTTCACCCTGGGTGCGGGAGAGCACCACGAACCGGGTGTAATTCTCCGGCACGGTCTGAATGTTGGTCGCGAGAACTTGCAGGTTGTAGAGTTCCGCCGCCCCGGCGCCCGCCACTGCGGCGACGCCCTGCAGGTCCTGCTCCCGGATCATCTTGGCGCTGCCCGCAGTGTCATAAGTGGCGACGATCTCCACGCCCAGTTGCCGCAGGTATTGATCACACTGGGCCAGTGCCTGTGGATGCGAAATAATCCGGTGGATGTCCGACAACGACTGCCCCGGCAGGGCCATGAGGCAGTGGTCCACCGTATGGCAGAACTCGCCGGTCGCGAAGAGATCGTGCTGGCGCAGCAAGTCGAAGTTGTCGTTGATGGAACCGGCCTGGGAATTCTCCACCGGCACCATCGCAAAATCTACCCGGCCGCTGGAGACGGCCGCGAACACATCGCCAAAACTCTTGCACGGAACCGGCTGGACGTCAGCACCGAAAAAGCGGACGATCGCCTCTTCTCCGTATGCGCCGCGTTCCCCCTGAAAGGCAACCGCCACCATGGAATCCACCTCACCATGCCCGAGTATTGGGGCTGATTTTACCACGTTATTTCCTCACCGACTAGAAGGCAGATGGTCATACCTTCTTTTGTCTGGCATATATGCATGAGTAAACGGTACACGGGAACAATACTGGCGTGGCGCAGTGATCGAGGGTGGTTCTTCTCCCCGCCTCAAACAAGTGGTTTTGACAAAGTGACGCTAAAACCCATTTTTTGTAAATCCATTTATTGACATTATTTGGGGTCTATGGGATAATTCGTAGTAGATCGTCAGCGGTTCCAATTCCGCCGGTAATCGTCGGGGCGGGAGAGCCGAGCGCCAAAATGGTGAAAGGAAGGTGACCATGCTTGGAAGAGCAGGCACAGATGCCAGTAGTTCATAAGTCCAACCCGGACAACATCCTTCCCCTACTCCAGACCATCGCCGACTTGGTTGAGAAACGTTGCCACCGGTTCCTCAACCGGAAGTACGGCCTGACCATGCCCCAGTATCAGCTGCTCCTCGCGGCCATGGACGGGGATGCCACAACGCTGGGTAGCCTGGCGGACGAACTGAACTGCTCCCGGGGCAACCTGACCGGGGTTGCCGACCGCCTGGAGCGCGACGGCTGGCTGGTGCGGGAGCGGAGTACGGAAGACCGCCGCGTCGTCAACATCCGTTTGACCGAAAAGGGCAATATGGTCTGGGAAGTCAAGAAGGAATTGGCCAAAGAGTTGGCGGAAATGGCCAAAATCTGGTCGCTCGACGAGCGGATCATCATGCACCGGGCGCTCGAACGGATCTATTCCGAACTGAAGCACGAGGTGGTCCGCCCGGCGGAGGAACCGAGCTCTGAAGCAGGCTAGCACACGGGCGACCCCGCCGCGTCCCAAAAAAACCCGGTTCGTTCGCTCCGTATGAACAGATAACCACCCGGCCGCATCGGTCCGGGTGGTTTTTCGCGACTGACTCTGTCAGTCGCCGGAGCGGCCGGCAGACCGCGGCGCCAACCGCCGGAGTGGCCGGCAGACCGCGGCGCCAGCCGCCGGAGTGGCCGGCAGACTTTTGCGGAGCAAAAGGCGGGAGGCGACTGTTGTTTTGCGGAGCAAAAGGCGGGAGGCAACTATTCGCGCGCTCGCTCAGTTCCAGGTAAAGAAGCCGCCGAACCAGCGCTGCAGCCGGGGTCCCAGCGGCCCCGACATCTCCACGAACTCAGCCCAGGTAAGCGCCCGGGTCAGCATGAGCGTGGCCAGGTACAGAACGGGCGCCAGGGTGAGTGCGACCAGCAGCGATGTGACGCTGGTGGCGGGCAGCACGCGCGTGGCGTGGAACCCGAAAAGCCCGCCGCCCATGACCATGGAGGCCAGAAGCGGCCCCCGTATCAGCCAATTCCAGGGTAACGGCTCTCCCAGTTCGACTGCGAGGGCCCGGGCGTTCAACCAGCAGGCAACCACCCACATGACGACGCTGGCGAACGCGACCCCTTTAATGTCCACGCCTTTCATGGGTGCCAGCAGGGCGTCCAGACCGATTTTCACGACAAGACCAACGGCGAAGTTGCGCATGGGGACGCCGGTCTTCCCCAGCGCCTGCAGCTGGGCGGTCATCAGCCAGAACAAGGGACCCAGGTAGGCCGCCGGCGCCATGTACAGCAAGGGCACGGCGGCCACGGAGTCGCCGAACAGGGCGGCAATGGGTGCCGCCACAATCGCCAGGCCCAGTGCCACCGGCAAACAGACGAGTCCCGTGGCCCGGATGCCAAGCAGCACCCGGTTCTGCACCGACGCCATGTCGCCCCGGGCCTTGGCGGCCGCGAGCACCGGCACCAGGGCGTTCCCCAGGGCGTTGGTCAGCACCACCGGGAACCAGACCACCTGTACGGCGATGCCGGCGTAGGATCCGTACATGGCCGTCGCCATTCGCTGGGGGTTGGCGGCGCCGGCCACGGCTTTGAGAAAGCCCCGCTGGACGATGCCCACGTCCAACAGGTTGAGCATGGGCATGGTCACGCTGCCCAGGGTGACCGGCCAGGCCAGGGAGATCATCCGGCGGGCCAAGAGCGGCCGGGACTCCTCCCGCCCGTTCAGCGGGTCGTCTTCACCCCGGATGGATCCGTAGCTGTAGACCATCCACAATATAGAGACGACGGCCCCGGCGGTGATGCCCGACGCCGCACCGCCGGCGGCCTGCGCCTTGCCGAGCGGGATCAGCAGGTAGGCAGCGGCCAGCGTGACGGCCATTTTGGTCGCCTGCTCCAGAACGCCGGCCACGGCGCTGGGCGTCATCAGCTTGCGGCCCTGCAAGTAGCTACGGTAGATGGCGTCCAGTGCGAACAGCGGAATTGCCGGTGCGACGGCCACCAACGCATAGTAGGCCCGGGGTTCTCCCAGCATCCGGGCCAGCAGCGGCGCACTGACCAGCAGGATCGCGGCTGCAGCCACACCAGCCGTGGCGGTGTAGCTGATGGCGAGCCGGAGCACTTGCTCGGCCACCGGCCGACGCCCTTTCGCCGTGTATTCGGCCACCAGGTTCTGCACCGCCACGGGCACCCCGCCCGCTGCGAGATGAAACAGGGCATAAAAGGCCGGCAAGGACATCTGGTAAATCCCGATGCCCTCCGTGTCGATCAGCCGCGTCAGGGGGACTCGAATCAGGAGATTCGACAATTTGATGATCAGCCCGGCAATCGCCAGGGCAGCAGCCCCCCTGAGCAGGGACTCCTTGCGGCTCACAGCATTTCCCCCTCTTTAGGGAAAAGCTATGCGGATAAGCCCTGTAGCATAACGCTGCGCTCGCACGTGATTTTCGTCACGGAGACGGACGGGCCGGGCATGGCACAATCAACGCAGACGTTTACCGCAAAAACTCGCAAGGGGTTGATCAGATATGCAGCTTCAGCCGGAAATGACGCTCAATCAGATTACGGACGCCTTCCCGCCGGCGCTGAAAGTGCTGGGCGATCTCGGTTTCGACACCTGCTGCGGCGGCTGGGAGGCCGTCGGCCAGGCAGCAGCCAAAAAGGGCATCGCCTGGGAGACAGTGGTGAGTGCGCTGACGCCCGTCATGAAAGGGGCGTAACGGCCCATGTCCAACCTGTCGGTCGGATTCATCCGGGGCAGCATCATCTGGCTCCTGGTAGGCATAGGCCTGGGACTCATTATGGCCTTCCCTGACGGCTTCGGCTGGCTGACGGCTATCGGCCTTGGGCAGCCCAGTCTGGCCCACGCTCACGCCCTCCTGCCGGGCTTCCTGCTCATGATGCTCATGGGTGTCGGCTACCACATTTTCCCCCGCTTCACGGGCAACCCGCTTCGGTGGCCGTGGCTGGGCCAGGCAAACCTGTGGTGCAGCTGGGTCGGCACCACAGGCCAGGTGCTGGGGTTCTTCTGCCGGGGACTCGTGCCGTGGCTGCTGCCGGTAGGGGCGAGCATTCAGACCGTTGGGTTGATTTGCTTTGCCATTAACGTATGGCAGGTGGTCCGGCCCCTGAAGCCGCTCAAGCCGATGTGACCTGAAGGAGGCGGCGAGCTCCCGCCGCAAGCACGGCCCCACTCCCTGATGCAAGGGGTGGGGCCGTTGTTTTACGCTTTTAAGGAATCGGCCGCCGCCACGTTCGCCTCCGCCTCCGCCAGCGCCTTGAACTGTCCGAGGTAGAGATCGGCGTACCGCCCGCCGAGGTTTAGCAACTCATCGTGGGTGCCTTCCTCCACGATGCCGCCGTCGTCGATCAGGTAGATCCGGTCGGCATTGCGGATGGTCGAGAGCCGGTGGGCGATCACGAAAGAGGTGCGGCCCGTCAGCAGGTGCTTCAGGGCGTTCTGGATCAGCACTTCCGTATAGGTATCAATATTGGAGGTCGCCTCGTCCAGGATCAGCAACGCCGGGTCCGCGCAGAGCGCCCGGGCGAAAGCGATTAGCTGCCGCTGGCCTACCGAGAGCTTGGAACCCCGCTCGTTCACTTCGGTGTCGTAGCCTTTGGGCATCCGGGCGATGAACTCGTGCGCGCCCACCGCTGTGGCCGCGGCCACCACGTCCGCATCGATTGCGGCCGGCCGGCCGTAGCGAATGTTGTCCCGCACGGTGCCGGTGAATAAGAACGTGTCCTGCATCACTACGCCCAGTTGGCTCCGCCACGAGTACTGGGTCACGTTCCGCAGGTCGTGGCCGTCGATCAGCACCCGGCCGGCCTCGGGATCGTAAAAGCGGGCCAGCAGGCTGATGATCGAAGTCTTGCCGGCGCCCGTTGGACCGACCAGGGCGATGGTCTGCCCCGGCTGCGCCGCGATGTTGACATCTTTCAGGACCAGTTGGCCGGGGACATACCCAAAATCGATATGCTCGAAGCGCACCTGCCCGACCGCCCGCGCCATCGCCTGCGCATCCGGCGCGTCCACCACTTCCGGCTCCTGGTCCAGCACCTCGCTCACCCGCTCGGCGGAGACCACGGCCGCCTGGAACACGTTGTAGACCTGGCTCAGGTCCCGGATCGGGTCGAAAAACCGGCGCAGGTAGAGAATGAACGCCGCCACCTGGCCCACCGTGACGCCCGCCGCCCCGCCCCGAATCAGCACGCCGCCGTACCAGAGCACCAGCGTGATGCCCAGCGCCGCGACCACTTCGATTGACGGGAAGAACATCGCCAGCACGGAAATGGCGTCCATGTTGGCCTGCCGGGTCTGCTCGTTGACCTGGTTGAACTGGCCCTGGTTCTGGTTCTCCCGGGTGAAGGACTGGGTGACCCGCACGCCCGAAATCGACTCCGCCAGATTCGCATTCAGGTCCGCGTAGCGGCGGCGCATGGTCATGAACGTCTCCCGCATGCGGTCCCGGAAGTACCGGATGACCAGCAGCAGGACCGGAATCGTCAGGAACGCCACCAGGGCCAGCCGCCAGTTCATTTTCAGCATCGTCGCGATAATCGCGACCAGGACCATGGAGTTCGCGAAAATCGAGACCACACCGGATGAGACCAGCTGGTTAATCGCGTCCACGTCGGACATGAGCCGGGACATGATCCGCCCCGTTGCCATCTGGTCGTAGAACTTGAAGGAGAGCTTTTGGAGATGCCGGAACATCTGGTCCCGCAGGTCGTAGATGATCGTCTGGCCGACCCACGAGACGACGTAGTCCTGCCCGTAGCTGGACCACCAGTTCAGAAAAGCGGTCACCAGAAACGCCAGGGCGATCCAGTTGAGTCCGGCCGTGTCCCTCGTCTTGATAAACGAGTCAATGGCCACCTGGACCATGTAGGGGCCGACCAGGCCGGAAATGGCGGTGACGGCCATAAGCAACACGCCGATCAGCAGCTTTCCGGTGTACGGCCGGATGAATCCCCACATGCGCCGGTATACGGCTTTGTCCACGTCCGACAGTTTGACCTCGTATTCGTCCAGCCTGAGGCCGCCGGGGCCGCCGGAATTGAAAGGCATGCCCATTTAGACCGCCACCCCCCTCGCGGCGCGGAACTCTTCGGCGGGCTTTAACTGCAGCTCGTAAATGGTCCGGTAGAGCCCCTCCAGCTGGATCAGCTGGTCGTGCGTGCCCACGGCGGCAATGCGGCCGTGGTCCAGCACCACCACCGTGTCGGCGTTCATGACCGTCGAGAGCCGGGAGGCGATGACGAAGGCCGTCCGGTTCTGCATCACCCGGTCCATCGCTGCCTGAATCAGATGCTCGGTCTGAACGTCCACGGCGCTGGTGGACTCGTCGAGGATGATAATCGGGCTGTTCATGAGCAGCGCCCGGGCGATGGCCACCCGCTGCTTCTGGCCGCCGGAGAGGCCCACGCCGCGCTCGCCGACCACCGTCTCATACTGGTCCGGGAGGCTCGCGATAAACTCATGAATCTGGGCGGCCTTTGCCGCGGCGACGATTTCGTCCATGGTGGCGCCCGGCTTGCCGTAGGCGATGTTCTCTTTGAGCGTCGTGCTGAAGAGGAACGTCTCCTGCAGCACCATGGCGATGTTGTGCCGCAAGGATTCCAGCGTCACGTCCCGCACATCGACGCCGTCCACCAGCACCTCGCCGGAAGTCGGGTCGTAAAAGCGGGGAATCAGGTGGATCAGCGAGGATTTGCCGGAGCCGGTCATGCCCAGGACGGCCACCCGCTGGCCGGGCTGGACATCGAGTTCGATGTGATCCAGCACGGTTTCGCCGGTGTCGTAACTGAAGCAGACGTCCCGTAGCGCCACCTGGCCGGTCAGCCGGCCCAGCGCCTTCGCTCCGGGCTTTTCTGCCACGTCGCTCCGGGTGTCCATCAGCTCAAAAATCCGCTGCAGGCCGGCGCCGGCCCGGGTGAACATCCCGACGATGTTGCCCAGCATCCGGACCGGGTTCAGCAGGTTGGCCAGGTAAGCGTTGAAGGCGATCAGCGTGCCGATGGAGATGCCGCCGCTCATCACCCGGCGGCCACCGTACCAGAGCACGATGATGGCGCCCAGGGCGGCCAGGAAGTTCATGTAGTTGCTCCAGAAGGAGGTCAGCCGGACCGCCTTCAGGTTGTAGGTCTGAAAGACGTTGTTCTCCTTCTGGAACTTCTGGATTTCGGTCTCCTCGCGGGCGAAGGCCCGGACGACCCGGATGCCGGAAATGGACTCCTGGATGGCCGCCGAAAGCTTCGCCGTCTGGGCCTGGATGTCGCCCCAGGCCGACCGGGCGTGCCCCGAGAACCGGATGGCGGCATTCATCAGGAACGGCAGAAAGACCAGGGAGACCGCGGCCAGCCGCCAGTCCATGTAGAGCATGGCGCCCACGGTGAAGACCACGGTGCCAAAATGCATCGACCCGTTGACGATGCCCATGCCCGCCGCCTGACGGGCGGCTTCCACGTCGGCGGTGACCCGGCTCATGAGTTCGCCGGTCTGGGCCTTGTCGTAGAAGCCGAAGGAGAGCGACTGGAGCTTCTGGTAAAGCTGGCTGCGCACGTCGTAAATAACCTTCTGGGAGACCAGTTCCATGGTATAGCGTTGGCCAAAGCGGATGACGCCCTGAATCAGGGCCAGGCCCACGACCAGCGCGGCGCCGGGCAGCAGCCAGTGCCACTGGCCGGCGGTCAGCACGCGGTCGACCATCCAGCGAATCACCTGCGGCTGGGCGACGCCCAGGGCCGCCGCCAGGGCGATTTGCGCAAAGCTGACGAGCACGAGCACCCAGCCGGATCGATAATAGGGCAGAAACCGTTTCAGGATTCGCATGGCCGAGCAGTTCCCTCCACGTGGCCGCGATTTGCCATCACGGTCGATATCTCCAGTATACCGGAAGGCAGTGACGGTCAGCAATCTTGATGACTTCTGCCATCAATAATTTAGTACACGAAGTAACGGCGTGCGGGTTCGGGAGCGCCGCCCGCCCTCCGGCACGCACCCGAGTTCCGAAAGATTATTGCATCCAGCTTTGTGAATGTGGTACCATGTAACCAACTTAAAAGTTTGCCTTCGGGGTGGGGTGAAATTCCCTACCGGCGGTGATGGTCGCAGTCGCGACACGAGCGCCGCGAGCTTCCGGACAACGTCCGGGGGCAGACACCGGTGTGAATCCGGGGCCGACGGTACAGTCCGGATGGAAGAAGGCGTATTCAGGAGTGGCCCGCGGCTATGCCGTTGGGCGGTATTGATTTACCGCCGGCGCGCATGCCGGTTTGGGTGTGTCCTGTTCATACGTGGAAAAGCAACACCCCGAGGAGATGAGCCTGGGGGTGTTTTTGTATGCCGTTTTCTGCACAGGACCGGGAATTCATGTTGCAGGCGCTCAAGCTGGCAGCGCTGGGCCGGGGCCGCACCCATCCCAATCCGATGGTCGGCTGCGTGGTCGTCCGGGATGGGAACGTGGTGGGCACCGGGTACCACCGGAAGGCCGGCGAACCCCACGCCGAAACGTTCGCCCTGCAGGCGGCGGGCGAGGCGGCCAGAGGCGCGACGGTTTACGTGACGCTGGAGCCGTGCGCCCATGAGGGCCGGACGCCGCCGTGCGCCGACGCACTCGTCCGGGCTGGGGTAAGCCGGGTGGTGGCCGCCATGGTCGACCCGGACCCGCGCACCGCCGGTCAGGGACTCCAGCGGCTGCAGGCGGCGGGCATCACAGCGGAGAGCGGCCTGCTGGAAGCCGAAGCCCGGCTGCTCAACCGGGCCTACATCACGCACAAGACCACCGGGCGGCCCCTGGTGATTCTAAAGTGGGCCATGACGCTGGACGGAAAAATCGCCTGTGCGTCGGGCGACAGCCGCTGGGTCACCGGGGACATGGCTCGGGCCCACCTGCACCAGATTCGGGACCAGGTCGATGCGATTCTGGTCGGCGAGATTACGGCCCGCAAGGACGACCCGGAGCTTACAGCCCGGCCTGCCGCCCCCGGCCCGCTGCCCGGCTGGGCGGGCGGAATCGACCCCGGTCCGGATGCCACCTGGGTCCCGAAAGATCCCTTGCGGATCGTGCTGGACTCCATGGCCAAGACCAGCCTGGAGGCCAAGCTCTTCTCGCCGGAACTGCTGCAGCGGCCGCTGCCCAACAAGACGCTCATGGCCACCACGAAGCTCTCCTCCCCGCCCAAGCTGGCGGAGATCCGGCGCCTCGGCGGCGAAACGCTGGAACTGCCGGAGCGGGACCGGGTCGTCGCCCTGGAGCCGCTGCTCGATGAACTTGGCCGGCGGGGCATTACCAGCCTGCTGGTCGAAGGCGGCGGCCAGGTCCACTGGTCCTTCCTCTCCCAGGGGTTGGCCGATTACGTCATGGTCTACGTGGCCCCCAAGGCGGTCGGTGGGATGCAGGCGGCCGGCCCGGTGGCGGGCAACGGGCTGAAGCTCATGTCTCAGGCCTGGACCACTAGCCCCCTGAAAATGACCCAGATCGGCGAAGACGTGCTGCTGGAGGGCGACTTTACTCGGGCATGAGGTGAGACCGTGTTCACGGGACTGATCGAGGAGACCGGCGCCGTGCGGTCGGTCCGGCGGGCCGGGCGGTCGCTCCACATCACGGTGGGCGCCCGGACCGTGCTGGAAGGCAGCCGGCTGGGCGATTCCATCGCCGTCAACGGCGTCTGTCTGACGGCGGTCCGGTTCGACGAGGACAGCTTTACGGCCGATGTGATGCCGGAGACTTTCGCGAAGACGAATCTCAAGCTGCTACGCCCCGGCGACCCCGTCAACCTGGAGCGGACGCTGGCCGTCGGCGACCGGATGGGCGGGCACATGGTCCAGGGCCATGTGGACGGCACGGGGTCCATTCTGGCCATGGAGCGGGAAGAGATCGCCGTCTGGGTGACCGTCGCCGCACCGCCGGAAGTGCTCCGTTACGTGATCCCGAAGGGCTCGATCACCATCGACGGCATCTCGCTCACGGTGGTGGATGTCGGACCGGACCGGTTCCGGGTCTCGCTGATTCCCCACACGGCCGGAGCGACCAACATGTCCCGCCGGCAGGTGGGCGACACGGTCAACCTGGAGACCGATGTGCTGGCCAAGTACGTGGAGCGGCTGCTGGAGGCCCGGCTGGGCGGCGGCGGGCCGGAAAGCGGGACTGCGGGCAGTCTGGTAACTGGGCGGAAGTCCGGCGGTCTTACGGAAGATTTCCTGAAGCAAAACGGGTTTTAAGGAGGTGCGCCCTATGGCAGCTTTACACACCATCGCCGAAGCTATTGCCGACATCGCAGCTGGGCGCATGGTTATCGTAGTGGACGACGAGGACCGGGAGAACGAAGGCGACCTGGTCATGGCGGCGGCCAAAGTGACGCCGGAGGCCATTAACTTTATGGCCCGGTTCGGGCGGGGGCTGATCTGCCTGCCGGTAATCGGGGAGCGGCTCGACGAGCTGGATATTCCGATCATGGTGGAACGCGGCGGCGACCACATGGGGACGGCTTTCACCATCTCCATTGATGCCCGGGCCAAGAACACCACCGGCATTTCGGCTTTCGAGCGGGCCCATACCGTCCAGACGGTACTCGACCCGGTCACCCGGCCCCTGGACCTGGTCCGGCCCGGGCATATCTTCCCGCTGCGCTACAAGCCCGGCGGCGTGCTCCGGCGGCCCGGCCACACGGAAGCCGCCGTGGACCTGGCCCAGCTGGCCGGCCTCTACCCGGCTGGCGTCATCTGCGAAATCATGAACGAGGACGGAACCATGGCCCGGCTGCCGCAGCTGTTGGCGTTCGCGGAACTTCACGGGTTGAAGGTCGTCACGATTGCCGATCTCATCCGCTACCGGATGTCGAACGAATCGCTGATCGACGCCCTGACCCCGGTGCGGATGCCCACCGAGTACGGACAGTTTACGGCCTATCCGTTCGAGGACCGGCTTTCCGGCCAGACCCATGTGGCGCTGGTCATGGGCGCAGTGGCCGGCGGCGAGCCGGTGCTCTGCCGGGTCCACTCGGAATGCCTCACCGGCGACGCGTTCCACTCGCTGCGTTGCGACTGCGGCGCCCAGTTGGACTCCGCGATGAGCCAGATCGCCCGGGAAGGCCGGGGCGTGCTGCTGTACATGCGGCAGGAAGGCCGGGGCATCGGCCTCGCCAACAAGCTGCGGGCTTACGCCCTCCAGGACCAGGGGCAGGATACGGTCGAGGCGAACGTGGCCCTCGGGTTCGCTCCGGACGCCCGGGACTACGGCACCGGCGCCCAGATTCTCCGGGCGCTGGGCATCACGCACCTGCGGCTCCTGACCAACAACCCGCTCAAGCAGTTTAGTCTCCAGGGTTACGGCCTGACCATCGTCGAGCGGGTGCCGATCGAAATGGCGCCCAACGACGAGAACCGGCAGTACCTGAAGACCAAGCGCGAAAAGATGGGCCATCTCATCGGCCACGACTGATTTCGCAGACCCGGACGCTGCATCATACACATCCGATTCTTGACAGGGGACGCTGAAGAGAAATGACACAATCTGAACGGTTGAACCGGCTGGTTCGTATCAGCATGCTGGGTGCGCTGGCTTTCCTGCTCATGCTCCTGCAAATCCACATTCCGCCGTTTGCTTCGTTCCTTGCGTACGACCCGGGCGACGTGCCCGCCATGGTGGCGACGTATACCCTCGGGCCGGCGGCGGGCGTGGCAGTGCAGGGCATCAAGTCGGTGCTCTTCCTGATCTCCGGTCGGTCCACGGCCGGCTGGGTGGGCGTAATGGCCAACTTCCTGGCGGGTGCGGTGCTGGTCATTGTGGCCGGGTTCGTGCGTGGGCTGTTGGAGCGGGCGGGCGCCAGGCACTGGGGCTGGGATTTCGTCTCCGCCGCAGCAGGCACCGTGCTCATGGCCGCCATCATGATCCCGCTGAATGCAACGCTGGTCTATCCGGTGTGGGGCATGAAGGGCGCCGCCGCCTGGAGCGCTGCTGTCACCGTGTCCACGCCGTTCAACCTGTTCAAGGGGTTCGCTTCTTCGGTCCTCAGCCTGGCGTTCTACCGGCGCCTCCAGCCGTTCCTGCTGGGGCGGCAGGCGGTTCAGAAGGCCGCCTAGCGCGAATTAGGAGGGTTCTTTCAAATGGGCAAGGTTTTTGAAGGCCATCTGAACGGGAGCGGCCTGAAATTTGGCATCGTCGTCTCCCGGTTTAACGAATTCATCACCGGGCGGCTGCTGTCGGGCGCCGAAGACGCCATCCGCCGGCACGGCGGCGACCTGGAGCACATGGACGTGGCCTGGGTCCCGGGCGCGTTTGAGATCCCCCTGGTCGCGCAGAAGATGGCGGCCAGCGGCCGGTACGACGCCGTGATTTGCCTGGGAGCGGTCATCCGGGGCTCGACGCCGCACTTCGACTACGTGGCCGCCGAGGTCAGCAAGGGCGTCGCCCATGCCTCGCTCGGCACCGGCACCCCCATCGCCTTCGGCGTGCTGACCACCGACTCCATCGAGCAGGCGGTGGAGCGGGCGGGTACCAAGGCTGGGAACAAGGGGTTCGAGGCCGCCGTCAGTGCGATCGAGATGGCGAACCTGGTGAAAGCGCTGGGGTGACGTTCGGGTACAAGCATAAGACCGCCCTCCGTCATCGCGACGGCAGGGCGGTCTTTTTTCGTGCCGCTAGCTGCCGAAGAGACCCCCGGCCCCAAAAGGCGAGAACGATGGGAACCCGGTCGGGAACCCGGTCGGGAATCCGGTCGGGAATCCGGTCGGGAATCCGGTCGGGAACCCGGTCGGGAATCCGGTTGGGAATCCGGTTGGGAATCCGGTTGGGAAACCCGTGGGCGTGGTGCTGATGACGCCGATCACCTGACGTTGAGCGGCCTCGATCTGCGCCGCTGAGGTGGCCACGGCCTGAAGGGCTGCGAGCAGTTGCTGGGCGGCTGCCACCGTGAGGGTGACTGCCCCGCCGCTGGACTGAGCCTGCGCCAGCAACTGCTGGACGAGTGAGACGGCGACACTGATCTGGGCCTCGGCCGCCGAAAGCGCCTGTACGAGCTGTTGCTGTGCAGCGGAAACCATGGTTCCGCCGGTTGTAACGCTGGCACTCTGCTGCTGCAAGATCCGCGCCGCGGCCAGTGACCGCGCCGCCGCCTGAATTTGCAGTTGGATCGACTGCAGCAGTTGTACCGTAAGCCTGACATTGCCGCCCGTCGCCTGCGCCTGAGCGATCGCCTGCTGCACCAGCTGGATCGCCACGTTGATCTGCGCCCTCGCAGAGGTAACCACATTGGCCGCCTGCTCCTGGGTGACGGTCACCGAAGTCTGACCGCCCGTTGGTTGAAACACCGAAATGCCCCCTTGCCCCCTGAATCTGGGTGTGCTGCACCTGCTCCCAGCGCCACATGTTCAAGTTATGTCAGGCAAGGGGCTCAAGTTCCGCTCCGAAGACCCGCCTCCTCCTATAGACGGAAATGTGCCTCATCCTTAAGAGGGGCACTTATGGGTCATTTTCAGTCCATCTTTCGGAGCTTCGGTTGCTTTTCGTGAAAGAGTGCACTTGAATGATCAGTAGAGTCTATATGGAGGAAGTGAAGAGATGGCCATGACTCAAGGAGAACGGGACGTTCGGGTCTATGCGGATTTGAAGCCCAAGTATTACCGCACCGGGATGTGGTCCTACGTACTACACCGGGTGTCGGGTGTCGCAATCACCCTCTTCCTGCTCATGCACATCTGGGAGATCACGTCGGTAACCCGTGGCGGCGCCAAGGGTTTCGACGCTCAGATGGCCCTGCTCGAAAGTCGGTTCTTCGTGATCGGCGAGTGGCTTCTGTTCCTGGCGATTTCGTTCCATGGCATCAACGGGGTCCGCCTGATGCTCCATGACCTTGGGTGGGGCGTGCGCAAGCAGAAGTCGGCGTTCTGGACGGTGTTTTTGATTTCGGCCGTGCTCATCGTCCTGGGCAGCTACTTCTTCAGCATGAAGTTCCTCGCCTATCCCTGGGCGCATTAAAGGAGGAATACCCCGTGAAGGGACTCTGGGCCTGGATTTTCCAGCGGTTCACGGCCGTTCTGCTGGTGCTTTTGCTTGGCACTCATTTCTTTGTCATGCACTTTGTCGACCCGCTGGCGGAAATTGATTTTGCCCGTAGCAGCTTCAATCTCAAGTCCTCACTCTATTTCATCTTTGATTCCGGGCTGCTGGCGGTGGGCCTGTTCCACGGCCTGAACGGCATCCGGAACATCATCCTCGACTGGTGGCCGAAGGCCGGCAAGACGGCTGGCTGGGTGCTCAGTCTGATCGGCATCGTGGCGGCGGGCTACGGCTCGACCGCACTTCTCGCGTTCATTAACACCAAGTAGGATCGGAGGTGTAAAGGTGCAACTCTCTCATCGTGTAGTTATCGTCGGTGGCGGTCTGGCAGGCCTACGTGCCGCCATCGCCGCGCACGACAGCGGCGTCAAGGACGTCGTCATTGTGTCGCAACTGCCACCGGTTCGGTCGCATTCGGTCGCGGCTGCCGGCGGCATCAACGGTTCCCTGGCTAACCATCCCCAGGGCAAAGACGACAACTGGGAAAAGCATATGTACGATACCTGCAAGGGTTCCGACTTCCTCGCCGACCAGGACGCGGCGGAAATCATGGCCAAAGAGGCGATCCTGCGCATTTACGAAATGGAGCACTGGGGCTGCCCGTTCTCCCGCTTCGAGGACGGCACCATCGCCCAGCGGCCGTTCGGCGGCGCCGGCTACCCCCGCACCGCTTTCGCTTCGGACAAGACGGGTCACGCCCTCCTACATACCATGTACCAGCAGGCCCTCAAGCGGGGCATCAAGGTCTACCAGGAGTTCCTGGTGCTGAAGCTGGTGGTGAAGGACGGCCGCGCGCAGGGCATGGTCACCATGAACATCCTCACTGGCGAACTCGGCACCGTGAAGGCCGACGCCGTCCTGCTGGCCACCGGCGGGGCGGGTCGCATTTACGCCCACTCCACCAACAACCTGCTGAACGTCGGGGCCGGTATGGCCCTGGCCTACCACGCCGGCGTGCCCCTGAAGGACATGGAGTTCATTCAGTTCCACCCGACCGGCCTGTGGGGTACCAACATCCTCATGACCGAAGGCTGCCGCGGCGAAGGCGGTTACCTCGTCAACAACCTGGGCGAGCGGTTCATGGTCAAGTACGCCCCCAAGGCGATGGAGCTTGGCCCCCGTGACATCGTCGCCCGTTCGATCCAGACCGAGGTCAACGAAGGCCGCGGCTTCAACCTGGGCGGCCCCGGCGGCGGCTACGTCCATCTGGACCTCCGCCACCTCGGCGAAGCGAAGATCAACGAGCGCCTGCCCGAAGTCCGGGAGATCTGCAAGAACTTCGCCGGCATCGACCCGGTCTACCAGCCGATTCCCGTGCAGCCCAGCCAGCATTACACCATGGGCGGCATCGATACGAACATCGACGGCGCTACCCGTGTCACCGGCCTGTATGCAGCCGGCGAATGCGCGTGCGTTTCCGTCCACGGCGCCAACCGCCTGGGCGGCAACTCCCTGCTCGACACCATCGTCTTCGGCAAGCTGTCCGGCGACGCGCTGGGCAAGTGGGTTGTCGGCAACACCGCTCCCGCCGGCGCCGAAGCCGCCCTGGCCGAGGCCCAGAAGGAGGTCGAAGCCCGGTTCGCCGAGCTCTTTAGCGGCGAAGGCACGGAAGACGGCCCGACCATCCGCCGGGAACTGCAGGAGACCATGTTCGTGCATGTTGGCATCTTCCGCGAAGAGTCGCTCATGGCCGAGGGCGTCGCGAAAGTGAAGGCGCTCAAAGCCCGCTACGCGAAGGTAAAGGTCCGCCACACCGGCAAGTTCTTCAACATGGACCTCATGCAGCAGAACGAACTGCGGGGCATGCTGGACGTGGCCCTGGTCATCGCCGAAGGCGCACTGGCCCGGAAGGAGAGCCGTGGCTCTCACGCCCGCCGTGACTACCAGAACCGCGACGACGAGAACTTCCTCCGGCACACGCTGGCCTACGCCACCAGCGAAGGCCCCCGCCTGGAGTACAGCCCGGTGCGGATTACCAAATTCCAGCCGGTTGCGCGGCAGTACTAAGGGGGGACATGCATATGGAAAACTTCAAGCTACGCGTTTTCCGCTACGACCCCGAAACGGGTGCGGCGCCCCACTACGACACGTATACCGTGGATTACCGGGACGGCATGACCGTGCTGGAAGCGCTGATCTGGGTCGCGGAGCACAAGGACCAGTCTATCGCCTACCGGGCCTCGTGCCGGGAAGCCATCTGCGGCTCCTGCGCCATGTATATCTCCGGACAGTATACTCTGGCCTGTAAAGTGCAGGTAAAGGACTCCCTGGAGGGCGACACAGTTACAGTGGCCCCGCTGCCCCACATGCGGGTGATCAAGGACCTGGTCGTCGACATGGACAAGTTCTGGGCCAACTACGCCCAGATCAAGCCGTGGCTGATCAACGACAAACCCGACCCCGAGAAAGAGCGGCTCCAGAGCCCTGAAGACCGCGCCCGCTACCACATGGAGATCGACTGCATCCTCTGCGGCGCCTGCTTCGCCGGCTGCCCGGCGGGCGTCTCCAACGAAGAGTACGTCGGCCCGCACGCCTTGGTCTGGGCCAACCGGTTCTTCCAGGACACCCGGGACACGGCGAACCGGGAGCGCCTCGAGATCGTCGCCAGCGAGTACGGTGTCTTCCGCTGCCACACGGCGTTCAACTGTGTGGAAGCGTGCCCCAAGCATATCAACCAGGCTGAAGCGATCCAGGATCTGAAGAAGGCGGCCATGGCCTATCGCCTTGGGTTGGCCAAGTTCTAGCAAAGTGGGAGGAATAACGGTGCGCGAGATTCATGTAGACCAGGTCGCCGAGACCATCGCCAAGATGTTCATGGAGGCCAACTACTACCTCTCTCCCGACGTGGTCGCGGCGATCGACAAAGCCACGAAGGACGAGCAGTCCCCGGTCGGCCAGGCGATTTTCGGTCAGCTGATCGAAAACTACACCATCGCCATGACTGAGCGGGTGCCCATGTGCCAGGATACCGGCTCCGCGCTGGTTTTCCTGGAGATCGGCCAGGACGTCCACTTCACCGGCGGCTACCTCTACGAGGCGATCCATAAGGGCGTCGCCAAGGGCTACACCGACGGCTACCTGCGGAAGTCGATCCTGAACGACCCGATCAAGCGGGTCAACACCAAGGACAATACCCCCGCGTTCATCTACACCGAGATTGTCCCCGGCGATCAGTTGAAGATCACCGTCGACTCCAAGGGCGGCGGCTCCGAGAACATGGGTCAGTTGAAGATGCTGCCCCCGTCGGCCGGCTGGGAAGGCGTCCGCAAGTTCGTGGTCGAGGCCGTCGCTGCGGCCGGCCCGAACGCCTGCCCGCCGCTCGTGGTCGGCATTGGCTGTGGCGGCAACTTCGACAAGGTGGCCCTGCTGGCCAAGAAGTCGCTGCTCCGTCACGTGGGCCATTCCAACCCGGACCCGGAGTGGGCGGCCCGTGAGCAGGAACTCCTGACCGAGATCAACAAGCTGGGCGTGGGACCCATGGGCCTCGGCGGCACAGTCACCGCTCTCGCCGTGCATATTGAAGTCATGCCGGTCCACCTCACTGGTCTGCCCGTGGCCGTCAACATCGACTGCCACGCTCACCGCCACAAGGAGGTCGTGCTGTAATGGCCAAGGTTTATGTGACGACGCCGCTCACCAAAGAGCAGATCAAGAACATCAAGGCGGGCGATGAGGTCATCATCACCGGCACCATTTACACGGCCCGCGATGCCGCCCATAAGAAGATGGTGGACGACCTGGCGGCGGGCAAGGCCCTGCCCTTCGACGCCACCGGTGCCATCATTTACTACACCGGCCCGACTCCGCCCAAGCCCGGCCAGGCCCTGGGTTCCTGCGGCCCGACCACCTCTTACCGGATGGACAAGTACGCCCCCACCATGTACGAGCAGGGCGTCGGTGCGGCGATCGGCAAGGGCTACCGGAGCGATGAGGTCAAGGCGGCGCTGGTGAAGAACGGCGCCCTCTACCTGGCTTCCACCGGCGGCGCCGGCGCTCTGCTGGCAAAGCGCGTCGAGGCGGCCGAAGTCGTCGCGTACGAAGAACTGGGTGCGGAAGCGGTCCGCAAGCTGACCGTGAGCGAACTGCCCACCGTCTGCATCAACGATGCCAGCGGCGGCGACCAATACTACAACGGCCAGGTACAGTACGTAAAGGCCGACGCCATGGTCAAGCCGAAGAAGCCGGAAGCCGGCGAGTAGTCCCCACAAAAACCATCGGGCCGCCCCGTAAAAGGGGCGGCCCGAACCATTCAGTACGTCTGCAAAATCGACCGCCGCTCCAGCGCCCGGGCCATACGGCCCAGCAGATGGCAGAGCACGTAGTACACGAACGCGATGAAGAGGAAGATCGCAAAGAACTGGCTCGTCGAGCCATACTGGCCCATGATGATCATGCCCTTGCCCGTCAGTTCCTCCACCCCGACCACCCACACGTAGGACGTGTCCTTGATCACGGTAATGAACTGCGAGAACATCGGCGGGATCATCCGGCGCAAGGCCTGCGGCAAAACGATGTACCGCAGCGTCTTGAAGTAGGAGAAACCCTGGGACTTGGCCGCCTCCCACTGCCCCTTGTCGATGGAGTTCAGCCCGCCCCGTACCACCTCAGCCAGCACGGCGGTCGTGAAGACCGTCATTGCGGCGATGCCGGAGTTGACCGGCTTGAGGCCGCTCGCGAACCGGGCGAAGAGAATCAGCAGCAGGAGCGGCGAGTTGCGGACCGCCTCCACGTAGAAGCCGGCGATTGGCGCCAGAACCTTATGGCGGGAGTACCGCATGACGCCGATGACCGTACCGAAAACGAAACTGAGCAGAATCGACGTCACTGCAATCTGCAGGGTGACCAGCAGCCCCTTCCCCATGAACAGGAGGAGATGCGGCTGCAGCAGTTCCATGATAGAGCCCTTCATGCCGCTTTCACCTCCCCGCCCCGCTCGCGGGCAACCCGAGCTTCCAGCTTACGGGCGTAAGTGGCGAGCGGGAAACAGAGCAGGAAGTAGACCACCCAGACCGCCAGGTAGGCCGGGCCGTAATAGCCCTTCTCGGCAGACCAGGAGTCGGCCATGTGCATCAGGTCGTAACCCGAAATGGTCGCCAGAATCGCCGAGTTCTTGATCAGCGCGACCGCCTGGTTCGTCAGCGGCGGCAAGATGACCTGGATCGCCTGTGGCAGAACGACATGCCGCATTGCCCCCGAGTAGGTGAACCCCTGGGAGAGCGCAGCCTCCATCTGCCCACGGTGAATGGACTGGATGCCGGCCCGTACGACCTCAGCCACATAGGCCCCGTGGTACGTACCCAGGCCGATCACCCCGATCCAGAGCGGCGTCGGGTAGATCTTCCAGTGGCCCAGGGCGTAGAAGAAGAACATCACCTGGGTGAACAGCGGCGTGTTCTGGATAACGTCCACGTAAGCCCGGCTGATCAGGCGCGTCCCGCGCCACGGCGCCGTGGCCATGATGCCGAACAGTATCCCCAGCGCCAGCGCCACCACCAGGGCCAGGGCCGAAGTCGATACGGTCTTTACCAGGCCCTGACCGAACAGGTGCCAGTCATGAAACAATGCCTGCCACTTGAACCAGGCGAACCGTTGCACGTCTTACTTGAGCCCCCACTTCTTCAGCAGGTTGTCCATTTCGCCGTTCGCCTTCATCTTGGTGACCACATCGTTGACGACCTGGGCCAGGCCCTTGTTGTCCAGCTTGGTGGCCACGCCGTAGTTCTGCGGGGAGAAGCGGTCGGGCAGAATGACCGACTTGTCATCTACGTAGCCCGCCAAAATCGCGCCGTCCACGGAGAAAGCCTGCACGCGACCGGCGTCCAGGGCGGCCTTGATTTCCGGATAGGTGGCGAACTCGAGGAAGTTCAGCTTGACGCCGGCCTTGTCGGCCTCGGCCTGCACGGCCGCCTTGGAGGTAGACGACTGGGCGACACCGATGGTCTTGTCATTAAAGTCCTTGAGCGACTTCAGGCCGCCGTCCTTCTTGACGAGCAGGCCGACGGCGTCCTGATAGTACGGGTCGGAGAAGTTCCAGGACTTCTTCCGGTCTTCGGTGATGGTAAAGGTCGCGATAACCGCATCGATTTCACCGTTGTCCAGGGCCGGGCCGCGCGTCTTGGCGTTGACCGGGGAGGCCTCGACCTTGGCGTTATCGCCGATGATCGCCTTGGCGATGGCGCGGGCAAGGTCGACTTCGAAGCCGTCGATCTGGCCGGTTTTCGGGTCCTTGTAACCGAACTTCGGCACGTCTGCCTTGGTCCCCACCTTGAAGACGCCCCGGTCCTTGATCGCCTTCACGTCCGCAGGCAGGGGAGCGGCGGCAGGCGCCTCAGCCTTCTTGTCGGCGGCGGGAGCGGGCGCCGGGGTGGAACTGCTGCAGCCGGCTACGAACGCCAGGGCCAACACCCCAGCCATGATCGAAACCAAAAACTTCTTCATGCGTGTGATCCCCTTTCTCTGTATGGCCTGTAACAGGGCCGGGCGGCCCCGAGTTACCGCAAAATCCGGGACAGGAACAGCTTGGTCCGCTCGTGGGTCGGGTTGGTGAAGAAGTGCTCGGGCGGACCCTCCTCGAGAATCTCGCCTTCGTCCATGAACAGCACCCGGTCCGCCACCTGGCGGGCGAAGCCCATCTCGTGGGTGACGACCACCATGGTAATGCCCTCCTTCGCCAGCCCCACCATGACGTCCAGCACTTCCTGGATCATCTCCGGGTCCAGCGCCGAGGTCGGCTCGTCGAACAGCATGATTTTCGGCTTCATGTTCAGCGCCCGGGCGATTGCCACCCGCTGCTGCTGGCCGCCGGATAGCTGTGCCGGGTAAGCGCGGGCCTTGCGTTTCAGGCCGACCCGCTCCAGGTAGGCCAGGCCTGACTCCTCCGCCTCAGCCTTCGGCACGCCCTGGATCAGTATCGGCGCCAACGTCACGTTCTCCAGCACGGTCTTGTGCGGGTAAAGGTTAAACTGCTGAAAGACCATCCCGATGGACTGACGGACTTTCTGGACCGCCGAGCCCGGAGCCGTGATTTCGACCCCGTCCACGGTGACCTTGCCCCCGGTCGGCCTCTCCAGCAGGTTCATGCAGCGGATCAGTGTGCTCTTGCCGGACCCGCTGGGGCCAATCACCACCAGCTTCTCCCCGGACTTCACCGTCAGGTTGACGCCCTTGAGCACGTGCAGCGCCCCGAAATGCTTCTGCACACCCTCCATCTGAATCACCAAGCACACACTCCTCTTGTGCCCCGATCATTTTGAAGCATAGTTATTCGTTATCCTGTATATTTGTCCTCTTTTCCCTGACAGGTTTTGTTTGGCGAATGCCCAGGTCCGATCCAACGGAACGGAAAAGCCCTCTCTGGTGCGTGACCACACAGAGAGGGCTTCCATTTTCACCCAGAATCCGAAATGTCAACGATGTTTACACGATACAGTTCAGGCCCCGACGGCCGCCGCCCCGGGCTTGTTGCGGGTCCGCTGCAGGAAGAAGATGCCCACCAGCAGCACGATCCCGATGACGTCCGTCAGCGTGCCCGGGTCCACCAGCAGGAGGCCGGCGGCGACCAGCACCAGCCGCTCCCACCAGAACAAGTGGCCCGACCAGTAGCCGGTCACCGCAGTCCCCAGGGCCACCATGCCCGCGATCGACGTGACCAGCATCTGCACGATGCCCAGCGGCGTCACGTCCACCAGCACAAGGGCCGGCGAGAGCACGAACATGTAGGGAATCAGGAAGGCGCCCAGCGCCAGCTTTACCGCTTCGACGCCAGTCTTCCATGGGTTCGACCCCGCGATGGCCGCTCCGGCGTAAACCGCCAGCGCCACCGGCGGCGTGATATCAGCCACGATGCCGAAGTAGAAGACGAAGAGGTGCGCCGCGATCGGCACCACGCCCATCTTCGTCAGGGCCGGGGCCGCCATGGTCGCCAGCACGATATACGTCGCCGTGGTCGGAATACCCATGCCCAGGACCAGCGAGGCGATCATGGTCAGCACCAGGGCGATCCACAGGTGATTGCCCGCCATGTCCACCATGTTGCTGGAGAGCTTCAGCCCAATGCCAGTCAGCGTCACCACGCCGACGACGATGCCGGCGGTGGCACAGGCCGCAATCACGGCCAGAGCACCCCGGGCCGCATCCTCCATGGTCTTCAGAAGGGCCGTGAACCCCATGCGGGTCTCCTTCTTGAACATGCCGAAGACCCAGGAGACCACCATGGCGTAAATGGCCGCCTTGGCGGGGCTGTAGCCGGCATCCATCATCCAGAAAATCAGGACCAGCGGAAGAATCAGGTAGCCCTGCTTCAGGATGACATCCTTCAGCTTCGGCAACTGGTCGCCCGGCAGTCCCACCAGGCCATTTTTCAAGGCCTCGAAGTGGACCATGATGAAAATCGCCGTAAAGTAGAGAAGGGCCGGAATGGCAGCCGCCTTGGCGATTTCGATGTACGGCACGTTCAGGAATTCCACCATCACGAAGGCCGCAGCACCCATGATCGGCGGCATGATTTGCCCGCCGGTGGAGGCCGATGCTTCGACCGCCGCGGCAAACTCCGGTCGGTAACCGAGCCGCTTCATCATCGGGATGGTAAACGAGCCCGACCCCGCCGTGTTGGCGATGGAGGAGCCCGAAATGGTCCCCTCAAAAGCGCTGGAGACGACCGCCACCTTGGCCGGCCCGCCGGGCGAGCGCCCGGTGATCGCCATGGCGATGTCGATGAAGAAACCCCGAATGCCGGTCTTCTCCAGGATCTGGGCAAACAGCAGGTAGACGAAGATGACGGTGGCCGAAACGCCGATCGGCGTGCCGAAGACGCCTTCGTTTCCCAGCCAGATGTGGTCAATTACCCGCTCATACGAGTAATTCCGGTGGCCGAACATGCCCGGCAGCACATTGCCATACAGCGCGTACGCCAGGAACGAGCCCGCCACAATCACCATCGGCCAGCCCGCCACCCGGCGGGTCGCCTCCAGCACCAGTAGAATGCCGGCGGCCCCGATCGCCAGGTCCGCAAAGGTCGCCAGACCCGATCGGTTGATCAGCTGCTCATAGAAAATCACGTTGTAAAAGCCCGCCGCCAGGCCACCAAACGACAGCACCATGTCGTACCAGGGCACATGGTTGCGAATATCGCCCCGCTTCGCCGGATAGAGGATGAAAATCATCCCCAGGGCGATGGCCAGATGCGGGGACCGCTGCAACTGTGGCGGGAACGGAATTGTCGCGGCCGTATAGACGTGGAACAAGGCCAGGGCGACGCCCATGAACGTGATCAGAACGGCCCACTTGCCGGTCAGACGCCGGTAAGCAGACTCACGGTCAATCTTAATCAGGAGTTCCTCTTCGGCAGTAATGTTCGCTGAGTGTTCCGCCATTGCCATCCCTCCGTCAGGAGAATCAGGATGATCGGGACACGCTTCACCTCCAGGACCACCGGCCGGCCCGCACCGGCGCCGGCGACCAGATCCCACTCCAGGCCGCCGGCCTGAAGTCGATCCCGAATCGGCCCCACGCCCAGGCTCAGCCGGTCCAGTTCCAACTGGTACCCGGTGACGACCCAGCGGTCCCGCTCAATCCGCCAGACCGTCCCCTCCTCGGGGCCGGCGGGCAGGTTGGGGCCGTATGCGTCAAAGACCATCTCCAAGAGATGAATGCGCCCGTCGGGCTGGATTTCGTAAGTTTCCGAGATGGGCCGTAGCGTGACCGTATGTGTCCAGGTGAGGCGAAACTGCGCGCCGGACCCGGCCGGCACAGCCCAGAGCAGGCCCGGCCCGCGTCCGGGACTGACAGCCAGGGCCTGCACAGGCCATAAGAGGGCGACGGCCACCAGGGCCGCCGCCCCCGCCAAAACCCAACGTCTAGTTAACGTTGACGCCCTGCTCCTTCAGGTACTTGGCCGCGCCCGGATGGAACGGAATGGTGATGCCCTCGGCCGCCTTCTTCACGCCGAACTCCTTGGCCTTGGCATGTCCGATGTCGCCGTTCTTCTCGAAGAGCAGCTTGGTCATCTGGTAGACCAGGTCGCTGTTCATGTCGTCCCGGACGACGAGAATCGCCAGCACGGCCACGGTGTCGACCGCCTCGTTCATGCCCTTGTAGGTGCCCTTGGGAGCGTTAAAGCCGACGTAGAACTTGTACTCCTTCTTGACCTTCGCCAGGTCGATGGGCAGGAGCCGGATGTCGGCAGCCGTCACCACGTCCGCCAGGGAGGCGGCGGGCACGCCGGTCACCATGACCAGGGCGTCGGCGTTCTTTTCCTTGAAGGCGGTCGCGCCTTCAGCGAAGGAGATGAAAAGCGGCTCCATGTCCTTCTTGTCCTTATAGGTAAGGCCATAGGCACCGAAAATTTGCTTGGAGGCCAGTTCCGTGCCGGAACCGGGAGCGCCCACGACGACCTTCTTGCCCTTCAGGTCGGTAATGGACTTGATGGCAGAATCCGCCCGCACGACGATCTGAACCACTTCGGGATAAAGCGCACCTATAGCGGAATAGTTGGTGTACTTCTCGTTCTTCTCGGCGAAGGCTTCCGTGCCGTTGCGGCCGTAGTCTGCCGTGTCGTTCTGAATCAGCGCCAGGTCAGCATCACCCTTGGCCAGCATGCGAATATTGGCCACGGACGCGTTGGTTGCCTGAGCCGTTACATTGACGCCGGGAATGGACTGCCAGAGCTTGGCCATGCCGCCGCCGAGGGGATAGTAAGTGCCGCCGGTGCCGCCGGTGGCAAAAATCAGGTCGGTCTTGTCACCAGATTTCCAGGCCTTCTCTTTGGCTGAACTGGTACCGGGCCCGGAACTCGAAGAGCAGCCAGCCAGAAGACTGAGAATCAAGAGGGCGATCAGGATGATACCGGCCCGTCTGCGCATGTGAAACCCCCCGTAATCAGGATTATCAGGCATGGTAATGATTCGTTGGCCTTCTCAATTTACCTTCTAGTGATAATTGGTTTAGACTTCCGATATCATGTAGTTAGGTCCTTGTTATTCATCTTTCGGCTCTCGCAAATAATCAGGCGGCAGCAACTCCCGGTTGCTGCCGCCTTACGTTTCCTGCCGGTACGCACAGTTCAAACCAGCTTATGCTGCACGGCGTAGATCGCCAGCTGGGTCCGGTCCTGAAGCTGCAGCTTCTCCAGGAGATGGCTCACGTGGGTTTTGACCGTCCGCTCGCCGATAAAGAGCTTATCGCCGATCTCCTTGTTCGAGAGACCCTTGCCGATCAGCTGGAGCACCTCCATCTCGCGCGGGCTGATATCGTCCACGCCCCCATGGCTCTTGGGGGCACTCAGCGCCTGCATCATGCGGGTGGCGGCCATCGGGTGCAGCGTCGGCTTGCCGGCGGCGGCATTCCGGATCGCCTGGACCAGCTCTTCTGCCGAGACGTCCTTCAGCAGGTACGAGAGCGCACCGGCTCGGATCGCCGGCATCACCCGCTCGTCGTCCGGCATGGAGGTGACGACGATGACCTTGGAGTCCGGGCTGGCGGCCTTGCAGAGCTTCGTGCCTTCGATGCCGTCCGTCCCGGGCATGATCAGATCCATGAGAATCACGTCGGGCTTCAGGCTACCGGCCAGTGCGGCGCCGGCAGCGCCGTCCCCCGCCTCCCCGACCACCTCAATGTCGCCTTCCGTGATCAGGTAGCTCTTCAGCCCTTCCCGGACCATTTTGTGGTCATCCACCAGCATGATGCGAATCAAGTGCTTCAGCTCCTTCCGGCAGAGGCAGCATAACGGCAATTTCGGTGCCTTTTCCCTTGACGCTGCGGACCCGCAACTGGCCGCCCAGGGCCGAAACCCGTTCCTGCATGCCCGCCAGGCCCACGGCCGTCGGCCGTACGTCGGCATGGGTGTCGAAGCCCTCGCCGTCGTCCTTGATCGACAGCGTCGCCGAGCCCTCTTCGCAAGTCAGGGTCACCGTCACCGTGTGGGCATGGGCGTGCTTGCTGGCGTTGTTCAGCGCCTCCTGTGCTACCCGGAAGAGGTTTTCCGCCACAGGACCCTTGATCTGGACGCACGAATCGATCTCCAGCTCGACCTCCCAGCCTTCCTTGGCGGCGGCCGTCTTGACGTATTCCGCCAGGGCCGGGCCCAGCCCCTGCTGCTCCAGGGTGGTCGGCCGCAACTGGAGAATTAATTTGCGGGCCTCCCCGTGCGCCTGGCGGGCCAGTTCCTCCAGCGTCGCCAACTCGGGCACCAGCTCCGCCGCATCGCCGCCCAGCTTCTCCAGCCGCCGGCGGGCGCCGGCCGCCCGCATGGAGAGGGCGAACAACTGCTGGTTCACTGTATCATGCAAATCGCGGGCCAGCTTCGCCCGTTCTTCCAGAGCAGCCGCCCGGCCCAACTCCTCCGACATCTCCCGATTCCGCTCCGCCAGCCACTGCAGGTCATCCACGGCTTTCTCCAGGTGGCCGGCCATTTCGTTGAGCCGCTCCTCCAGGGCGCCGATCTCATCCTGCGTGGTGACCGTGAGCCGGAAACTGAAGTCGCCCCGGGCGATGCGGCCCGCCATGTCGCCCGCCTCCCAGAGGCGCAGCTTGATCGAGCGGGCGGCGGAAAAGCCCATGAACGAACCGACGAGCCCGCCCGCCAAACCCGCGGCGATGCCGGCGCCCCACGCGGACGCCGGCGTCAGACCGGATTGAATCCCCAAAAAGTAGCCGGCCGCCACCATTCCGGAACTGAGGAGGCTGGTCGCCAGGTAAATGGCGGCCAGCTTCCACTGCAGCCCCAGGGGGCTCTGCCCGTTCACGGTACGAACCGCTGCGTGGACGGCCGCTGGACGATGCGCAGCGAGCCGATGGCGAGCCGGGCGTCAATATGGAGCTCCGTCGGCGAATCCGCCACCACCACCTGCCTGGAGAGTCCCAGGCTCAGGCCGTCCCGGCGGTCGCCCAGCACATCAAGCTCGCCGATGTTGGTCGCCGCGTCCACGTAAACCGTCACGTTATCCGGCACCCGCACGAAAATCTCGCCGATCCAGGCGCCGACTTTAATATTGTGGACGCCCGGCGTAATGTTGGCGGTGGTCAGGTCCAGCTTCACGTCGCCGATGCCATGCTCCAGGTTCAGGTCCTTGTCCAGCAGCCAGTTGGAATTCCCGTAGCGCAGGTCGCCCACAATATGGCCTTCCGGACTCATCCGCATGTGGACGAACTTGGTCCAGCGGTTCCGCCCGAAGAGCATCCCCACGCCCACCGCCACCAGCAGCAGCGGCCAGGCCGCCGCAGCGATGTGACCACCCGTAATCGTGGTCAGGCCGGCCCCGTTCAGAATGTCGAACAGCCCAATGCCACCGAGCCACACGCCCAGGGCGAGGGAAAACCAGGAAGTCCGGCGCAAGCCGCTCCACATGATCCCGGCGCCGGTCACCAGCAACAACACCGGCCAAAAGCGGAGGCCCAAATTATAACCAGCCATCTGGACGAGGGCAAGACCGCCCAGAATGATCAGGACAATCCCCCAGAACTGGCGCTTAAAGCTCCACATCACTGTAGTTCGCTCCTTTGTTCAGCCCGTCTAAGACGTTTCTGCGTTCCGTCTGATATGAGACTACCAGAGCCAGTGGGCTTGTCACAGGTACAGGAGTGTGAAATTCGGATCGTACCTGAGTACGATGCCGAAAACGGGGGAGGGGCTCGCTGCCGCCCCTCCCCCGCCGCTTAAGCCGTAACCCGGCGCTTCCGGGTCGGGTCGCTGAGGAGGCGGGACAGGGCCGCTTCCGCTGCCGGCACGTCGCCGTGCCAAGTAGTGGGATGCAATACCTCCAGGTCCTTCTCGTCCCCCTTGCCGGTAATCAGCACAATATCGCCGGGCGCCGCCATGTTGAAGGCGCTGGCGATGGCCTCCAGCCGGTCTTCAATAAAGTGGACCTCCACGCCGCTGCGCCGGACGCCTGCAGCGATCTCCCGGGCAATTTCGAGCGCATTCTCCGTGCGCGGGTCCTCTTCCGTAAGTACAAGCACGTCACAATAGTTGCCGGCGATGCGGCCCATGTCCGGTCGCTTGGTGTGGTCCCGGTGGCCCGCCGACCCGAAGACCATGATCGCCCGTGTCTCGGGTGACTTGATCCGGGCCACGTCCCGCAGGAGTTTCTCGAAGCCGTCGGGCGTATGGGCGTAGTCGACGACCACGGTAAAGTCCTGGCCCTGGTCCACCCGCTCGAACCGGCCCGGCGCACCCCTGGCCGTCCGCATGGCGGTAACGCCCGCAGTCATGCCGTAGCCAAGGGCCATGCCCGTGGCAATGGCCGCCAGGGCGTTGCTGACATTATACGCGCCGAAAAGATACGGGGCCTCCACCTGCGCCTCACCCACCGGCGTCAACAATCTATAGGCGGCGCCGGAGGCCGTAAGACTGACCTCTTCCGCCCGCACGGCCGCCTCGGGGCTGAAGCCATAGGTCAACACGTTTACACCGGGGCCGCATTGTTCGGCCATGCGCGCGCCGTAAGGGTCGTCCAGGTTAATCACAGCCACAGCGCCGGGCCGCAGCATCTGGAATAGCTTCGCCTTGGCTTCGAAATACGACTCCATGTCTTTATGATAATCGAGGTGCTCATGCGTCAGGTTGGTGTAAACCGCCACGTCGAACCGGCAGTGGGCCACTCGGTGCTGCTCCAGGGCATGAGAGGTGACCTCCATGGCCACCACGTCGGCCCCCAGGCGGGCCATTTCGGCCAGCAGCCGCTGCACCACGTGGGCTTCCGGCGTCGTATAGCCGGCCTTCTCCTCCACCACGGTATTGCCGAGCATCATACCGGCGGTGCCGATGACGCCGGGGAGCCGGCCCGTCGCCTCCGCCACGGCTTTGAGCAGGTACGTGATGGTGGTCTTGCCGTTCGTGCCCGTAATCCCAACCATTTTCAGCTTCCGCGAGGGCGAGCCGTAGAATTTGTCGGCGAGCAGGCTCAGGGCATACCGGGCGTTCTCCGCCACAATGACGCCCACCCCCGGCGGCGCCGAAAACTCCCGCTCGGCTACCACAGCGACCGCGCCGCGCGCAATCGCCTGTCCGATAAACTGGTGACCATCCACACGGGCGCCCGGAATGGAGACGAAAAGGTCACCCGGGTTCACCTGACGGGAGTCAGAGGCGATGCCCAGCACTTCCACGTCGGGCAGGTCCGGCACGGTTATGCTGTCGGCGAAAGCCGCTGCCAGTTCACTCAGCTTCAAGGATATATCCCTCCACGTGCTGCTTGACCCAACTCTATCCAACGCCTACGCTTCGTATGCCGCAAGAACTTCTACAACTTGCGACAAAATCCTCCATTACGCCAGGTTGGGCATCCAAGTACATCCTGATTTTACCAGTTCATTTCCATGCACGCCAGCGTTCTCGCTTTCCGCTTAACAGGATTTTCCACATCGATCCAGAAATTGTATGAAGGGAGATGCTGCTGTTCGGGGAGGGTCTACGCTGTGGGAAAATCTCTGACGCCGGGTCCGCCTTTGACCCCCGGAGATGAGTTCTGCAAATGTGAGCCGCCGACCGGCTGGGAGAACATCAAGGCGGTTGCGGCGGCTCTGGGGACGGCGGCGGTGGGCGCAGCGGCCCAGTTCGGCGTCACGCTGGCGACCGGCCGGGTCTGGGACATCTCAACGATCGCCATCGGTGGGCTCGTGGGCTGGCTGGTGCACCAGGCCGCCGGACGCCATCGCTCCGTCCTGATAGGCGCGGTTGCCGCCGGGGCGACGGCGCTGGCTTGCGGCGCCGGCTACGGCCTGCTCTGGCTGCCGTCCTTACACCGGGCGGCGGTGGCACAGGCCGTGGGCTGGTTCTACCTGCCCATGGTCGCCCTGGGCGGGTTTGTCGCCTACCGGCTGGCCGGACCCATTACTTCCAGCGAATCGCTGTAACATCATCGTCCATAAGCGTCTGACTTAAACCGGTCAGGCGCTTTCTACATTTTGGCTTGAAACATATCTCCCAGAATTACCGTCTAACAAGTATACCGGTGACCAGGGGCAGCATCCCCTGGTCGCCGTCTCTGGGAGGTGAGAACCCGGCATGCGCACACGACCCTGGCTGGCAGGTCTTATCGGTCTGCCGCTCCTGCTCACCACCGCGCTTCCGGCGCCGGCCGTCCAGGCCGCCGCCCCGGTCCGGGTGATCCTCGACGGCCGGACGCTGGCCCTGGACTCGGCTCCGCTGATTCTGGACGACCGGACATTCGTACCCCTGCGCGGGGTCTTTGAAGCCATGGGCGCCACGGCGGTCTGGAACGGGGAGACCCGCAGCGTGGAGGTGACCCGGGGCGACGCCTACCTGCGGCTCACCCTGGGCCGCAAGCTTGCCTGCCTCAGCGCGGACTGCACCAGGGCGGCCGTTCTGGACGCGCCCGCCCGGTTGGTGGACAGCCGCACGTACGTCCCGGTCCGCTTTATCGCGCAGGCGATGGGCGCCAAGGTCTCCTGGGAAGACGCCCGGCGGGCCGTGGTCATCGATACGGCCCGAACCCCCGATACCCAGCCGAACGCGGTGGCGCTCGCCTCCGTCACCCCGGGCCAGACCGTTGCCCGCCCGGTCATGCTCCAGGCCGCCGCCGAGGGCGGCACCGGCGTGCAGTTCTATCTGCTGGATCCCGCCACCGGCATGGGCACCATCGTCGCCGCCGGCGCCGACCCGAAAGGCGCCTACACCTACGCCCCGGACCCGGCCGTGCAGGGTCCCCGGCTGCTGGTTGCCGCCGTCCGGGATACGTCCGGCGTCACGCGGTATTCCGACCCGGTGCCGGTGCAATTGGCCCCGGACCCGCAGGTGAGCCTGACCGGCCTCGAGTTCTATGGCCTGGTGGACGGGCCCATCAGCTTCAGCTCCACCCAGACGTTCCCGGCGACTCACGTGGCCTACCGGCTGATCAACCCCGACGGCACCGTGGAAGACCTGGGCACCAACGGCCCCGGCGACAAGCTGACCTGGTACCCGCAGGTCAGCCACAACGGCGACCGGACGATCCAGGCCATCGCTTACGACCGTCATGGCACCGCCTACCCATCAGCGCCGATTCCGGTCAAAGTCCAGTCCGGTTACCGGGCGGTCCTTTCCGGCGTGACGGACGGCGCCACGCTGACCCGGTCCGTCACACTCAGCGTCACCCGCAACTACCCGGTCGACGGCGTCAAGTATGTCCTGGACGATCAGGTGCTGGGCTGGGGCCTCAGCTATACCTGGAATTTCGGTCCGGAGGCCAACGGCCCCCACAAGCTCTCCGTGGAAGTAACGGCCAAGGATGGCACCGTCCGGACCATCGGGCCCATCAGCTTCACGGTGAACGTGACGCCCACCGTCCGGCTGTCCGGGGTGGGTCCCGACCAGGTCGTGACCGGCCCGGCCACTCTGAAAGTCTCGGCCAACGTCCCGCTGTCCGGCTCTGTCGAATACTACGTCAGCGACGCCGGCGGCCAGTTGCAGTTGGCAGGCCGTGGTGCCCCGGATGGGTCCTTTGCCTGGACTCCGACCGCCAAGGATGCCGGCCCGCGGAGCGTCCAGGCGGTGGCCAGGGATGCCGCCGGCAACGTGCTCAAGACCAGTGTGATCAAGTTCCGGGTCTACCTGGGCAAGGTCTACGGCCCGGTGGCCCTGGTGCCGAAAACCGACTTCAAGGACCTGGCAGTCAAGCTCTCCCTCCCCGTCTACCGGGAGGTCGGACTGTCGGCCGCGCTTCAGGTGGCCCAGGCGATGCTGGAGACCGGTTCCGGCCAGTCGGTGCCGGTCGACAAATACACCGGCCAGCTCTCCTACAACCTCTTCGGCATCAAGGGGACCGGCCCCAACGGGACGATTACCTCCAACACGTGGGAAGAGTACGGCGGCGTCGCCTATCGGGTGGACGCCGAGTTCCGGGCCTATCACAACGTGGCGGAGTCCTGGCGGGACCACGCCGACATTCTGCTGGTCCGGCCCTGGTACGCCCCGGTTCGGGCGGTAATGCCCGACCCGGTCCTTGGCGCCTGGGCGCTGAAGCGGTCCGGCTACGCGACCGACTCGGCGTACCCCACCAAGCTGATCAATATCATGAAGGCCAATAACCTGTTTATGCTGGATCAGTTCGAGTTCTAGACAGCAACGAGGGCGCCCGTGGGGTGCCCTCTGTTTACGTCTGGCGCTCTGAATTACTCCGCAGGTAGGCCATTTCCGCCAACAGCCGGGTGTTCTGCTCCTCAAGCCGGGCGACCCGCTCCAGCAGCGTCTCCAAGTGCTGCACGGTTACCGTCCGCAGGTGGACCGTCTCCACCAGGGCGTCCAGGTGGTCGTGCATCTCCTCGATTTCGGTCGCTGCGCTCACGTTCGTCTCGAAGTCCGATTCGGCGTAGGCCCGGTCTTTGGTCCCGGATCGGTTCTGCGACATCATGATGAACGGGGCCGTGTAGGCCGCCTGGAACGAGAGCAACAGGTTCAGGGCGATAAACGGCGGCTGGTCGAAATGGAAGCGCGCCGTGGCGCTCAGGCTGTTCCACAGAATCCAGAGCGCCAGCATGCTCGACTGCCATCCGATGAACTTCCACGAACCGACAGTCTTCGCCACCGTATCCGCAAACCGGTCGCCCCGGGTCGCCGTCGCCTGAAACAGCCGCTCAATGTCCTCCGCCTGGGCCTTGGCCAGCGCTCTGGCTTCCTGCGAACTCAACAACCACCCTCGCCCCCATCCTGATTCGTGTGATCCAAATTCTAGCACTCGGACGCAGGGGTGACTAGTTCCCCAAAAGCCACCCACACATAGTTGCCTCCCGCCTTTTGCCCCGCAAAAGTCTGCCGGCCGCGATGGCGACTGACGGAGTCAGTCGCGAACAGAAGCGCCCGCCGTCGTGGCGGGCGCCTGCATTATCGCTTCCCCATCTCCTTCAGCACCTTGACCGCCCGGTCCGGGAAGTCCGTAATGATGCCGTCGGCACCGACTTCAATCAGGTGGCGCATGGTCGCCTCGTCGTTAACCGTCCAGTAGTGGACCTTAATGCCCAGCTTATGCGCCCGGTTGATCAGTCGGGGTGTGTCCAGGTGAATGGTGAACGGCCCCAATTTCTGCGACACCGGCAGTTGGAAACAGTCCCGGGTCGGGTTGTACAGCCAATCGAGGTGCGGAAGCCAGTATGCCGCAAAGATATACATGTCCGGCTGATCGGCGCTTACCGCCGTCCGCTCGCCCACCAGTTTGGTCCACCGGTCGGTCGGCCCGCTGGGGAGGGAGTTGATCAGGATCTTATCCTCCATACCGTATTTGCGGACGACATCCCAGACTGCATGCTCCATCGGCGGGTCCACCTGTTTGATCTCGATGTTCACCCGCTTGCCCGGAAACTTCTCAAACACTTCCGCCAGGGTGGGAATCTTGATTCCCTGGTTCCGGAAGGGATGAGTCTTGCCGTCGTCCGGCGTAAAACCGTAGCCGAAGTCGAACGTCTGGAGTTCGGCGAACGTGTGGTCCTTGATCTGCCCCTTGCCGTTGGACATCCGGTCGATGCTGGTGTCATGGCTCACGACCACCACGCCGTCCTTCGTCAGGCTGACGTCCAGTTCGAGAATGTCGGCCCCGACCGCTTCGGCCCGCTTGAAGGACTCGATGGTATTGGACGGGCGTTCGCCGGAGGCGCCCTGGTGGCCCAGCACCACCGGCTTCTCGTCCGCCAGGTAGGCCTTCACGAGCCGGGGGTGGATCGTGGCGACCCGGCCGATCAGCAGGCCGGCGATGATCGCGATGACGGCGCCCCAGATGACTAACCGACGCTGCCTGGGCGACATGGGCGGTCGCAGTGGCATGGACATGGCATGACTCCTCCTTCAGCGTTCACATCAGGTTGAGTAGGAATTGAAACGCCACGCCCCACATGATGACCGCCGAAATGCGGTTCAGCCAACGGAGGAAATTCCGGCCCAGGTCCTGGCCAGATCCCCCGCTCACCGCCAGCCGCCCCAAAAAATGCCCGCCGGTCGCGAGCCCGAAAAACCAGAGCCAGGAGACGGCGATGCAGGCCAGCGTAAAGGCCAGGCGGGCCGTCCCGCCGTACTGCAGCGAGTTCGTCCCGATAACGGCCACCGTATCCAAAATGGCGTGGGGATTCAGCAGCGAAACCGAGGCCGTAAAAATCAGTTGGCGGCGCGCCGGCCACTCCTCATCGCCGGTCGTCTCCACCGCCGGGGCGCTCCGCCAGGTCAGCCAGCCGAGGACCGCCAGAAAGAGCACCCCAACCCAGCTGAGCGCCGCCTTGAACCAGGGCACCGTCAGGACCAGCAAGGAGACGCCGGAGACGGCGACAGAGACCAGCAGCGTATCGCAGACCGAAGCGGTGAGGATCGCAGGCAGCGCTCCCGCCCACCGGCGGTGCAGCGCCCCCTGCGTTAGCACGAAGGTGTTCTGTACGCCAAGCGGCAGAATCAGCCCGAGCGCCAGCATGAAGCCGTGTAGTATTGCTGCAGACAAGACCCGGTTACGCCTCCACCCGGATCACGTTGTCCACCCGGCGGACCATCGGCAGTTCCTCCAGCCGGCGGACCACCGCCCGCATCGCAGCCTCCGATACCCGGTGGGTCCGCAGTACGACTTCGGCTTCATCGCCGTTGTCCAGCCGGTCCGGCCCGCCGTTGGTCTGAATGATCTGGGCGATCGATGCACCCTCGAAGCCGAAGGCGTCCGCCACCCGGGCCAGCGTGCCGGGTTTGTCCCCGACGGTGAGCCGCAGGTAGTAGATCGATTCCACCTTCCCCATGTCCATGACCTGCTTGTCGAACAGGCAGGTGCAGGCGTCGCCCGCCCGGCGCCCCGGCGTCCGCTTCGAGAGCGCCGCCGCGATCAGATCGCCCACCACCGCCGAAGCCGTCGGCCCGGCGCCTGCGCCCCGGCCCATAAACATGGTCTCGCCGATCGGATCGCCCAGCGTGAAGATGGCGTTCAGCGACCCACTCACCGCTGCCAGCGGATGCTCGGCGGGAATGAAAGCCGGATGCACCCGGGCTTCAATCTCCCCGTCCACTTCCTTGGCAATGGCCAGCAGTTTGATCGTCCACCCCAGCCGCTTGCCGTACTCGATATCCCGCGGCGTAATTTTCGTAATGCCTTCCGTAAAGACCATCCCCGGCTTCACCCGCGTCATGAACGCGATCGAAGCCAGAATCGCCAGCTTGCGGCCCGCGTCCAGCCCCTCGACATCGGCCGTGGGGTCGGGTTCGGCGTAGCCCAAGTCCTGAGCCTCTTTCAAGGCCACCTCATACGGCTTGCCGAACTGCGACATTTGCGTGAGGATGTAGTTCGTCGTGCCGTTGACAATGCCCATCACTTTCTGCATCCGGTTAGCCGCCATGCCTTCCTTCAGCGGCCGGATGACCGGAATACCGCCGCCCACGCTGGCTTCAAAGTAAAGCTCGGCGTCGCCGATGTCGCCGGCGTCGTACAGGTTCTGGCCATACTCCGCCATGACGTCCTTGTTGGCCGTGACCACGGTCTTACCGGCCTTCAGGGCTTCGACCATGTAGCTGCGGGCCGGCTCGATTCCACCCATCAGTTCCACCACAATCTTGATCGACGGATCCCCGAGAATCTCCGAAACGTCTTCCGTCAGCGGCAAGCCTTCTGCTCCCGGGCGGGGCTTCTTGGGGTCCCGCACCAGGACTTTGGCCACTTCCAGGTGGAGGCCGGTCGTCGCGCGGATGATCTCGCCGTTCTCCCGCAGGAGTTTGGCCACACCCGCTCCAACCGTTCCAAGGCCCAGAAGGCCGATTCGCATCGTCGTGTTCTCCATGGCTGCACCCAGGCCTCCTCTTGAGATATATTCTGGTAAATTTCGCAGACACGCCGAACCTTCCTGCTACCGTGACAAGAAAGGTTCTATAGTTCGAACGGCGAATTCGTGAGGCATGAACACACGCGCACTTTACGATCACGCGTTGACGCATCTGGAGGCCACGGACCCCGACCCGCAGGGATGCCTGGCCAAATGGCGGGCCGAGCGGCCGGAGCGCTGCACCGACCGGGACCTGCTCATGGAGTATGGCTGGGTTGTCATCGCCTGTGGCCTTACCCCGCACGTGGTCTACAAGCACTGGCCTGCCCTCACCGAAGCGTTCTGGGACTGGCACCCGGAAGCGGTCGCGAAACGCCCCCTGGACGTCCGTATCGCCGCCCTGGGCGTCATGAGGAACCCGCGGAAAATCGGCCACATTATCGATTTCGCCGAAGACCTGGCCCGGGCGCCGGGACTGATGGTGCGCCTCGCCGCGGCCCCGGTAAAAGAGGTGCTGGCGAAGCTCTCCACGCTCCCCTTCGTCGGGGCCAACAACCGCTACCACCTGGCCCGCAACCTCGGGTACGACGTGGTGGTGAAGACCGGCCCCGTGCCGAGGCTGGCGGCTTTTCTCGAGACCACCGCCGAAGATCTGTGCCGCCGCATCGCCGATGAAACCGGCGAGCGCATCCGCACGGTCGACCTGGTGCTCTGGAACTGGGGCTACCAGGTCGGCGACCAGGCCATGAAAGAGATGGCCTCGCTATTTCGCCTGCTCTAACGGGGCAAACCCCGCCACCCGCTCCAGGTCGTCGGTCCGCTCCGCATCCTCCGGCAGCACGTCCAGCACGTCGTCCGCCCAAGGTTCGGCGAGGAACGACCGGTCCAGCAAGGCCAGCACGCCCCGGTCCTGCGTCGTCCGAATCAGCCGGCCCGCCCCCTGCTTCAGCTTCAGCAGCATCTCCGGCACGTCGACGGCCAGCGTGGGGTCCTCCCCCAGGGCCTCGGCCTGGGCCCGGCGCTCCCGAATCAGCGGGTCGTGCGCCGGGAACGGCAGGTGCGGGATGGCGCAGCAGGAGAGCGAAGCCCCCGGCACGTCCACCCCTTCCCAGAAAGTCGACCCGAACAGCACCGACGAAAGGTCGCTCCGGAACCGCTCCAGCATGGCGCCCCGGTCGCCGTCGCCCTCGAAGAGGAGCGTCCACGGCAACGCCAGGGGCGCCAGCTTTTGCTTATACCGGCGCACCTCCGCCAGCGAGTTCAGCAGCACCAGCGTCCGGCCGTTCATGGCGCGAATGACCGCCAGCGTCTGCTCAATCTCATCCCCGTCCGCCGGCGGCTGGTAGACCAGCGCCTGCTCACCCAGATCAAACGGCACGCCCACTTTCGAGGCGTCGTACTCCTTCAGTTGCAGCACCCGGGCCATGTAGCCCGGCTCCAAGGTCGCCGAAGAGAAAATCAGCGGCGTGCCGGGAGTCAGCCGCCCCGGCCCGAACAGCGTCAGCGGACGCCGGGGCACCACCCAGAGGTCCTCCCCTTCCACCCAGGGCACCGACTGCTCTGACCGGAACAGCGCCAGCGCCGCCGTCACGTCATCCAGCCGCCCCTGAAACGCCCGCAAGGTTAGCTCGACTTCGTGGCCCTCGTTCATGGCCTCTTCGGTCGACATCTCGTCCTGCAGTCCGGCGACCGCCCGGACCAGCCGTTCGGCGGCCGCCATGACCGCCCCCTCCCGGGAGACGTCCCGCTTGCCCTCTCCCGGCTGCGCCGCCGCCAGCGTCGTGGTCACGAACTCCCGGCTCGCCCGCTTGGCGCCCGCCAGCGCCTTCACCAGGAACTCATGGCTCGCCCGCCGGGCCTCCGCGAGGGCATAGGACAGCCCCGGCCGGTCGGCATACTCCGCAATCAGCTCCAGCGTGTTCTTCAGCCGCCGGGCGCTCAGTTGAAAGCCCTGGATTCGCTGCCAGGTCTCCGGCAAGTGATGCCCCTCGTCGAGCACCACCCCCGAGTAGGCCGGCAGAAAGGGCATCTGCCGCCCTTCCTGTCGGTCCGCCCGGGTCAGCAGGTCCCGGGCAAAGAGCCGGTGGTCGCAGACGACCAGGTCCCCGGCCTCCCGGTACTGCCGCCGGGCCGCCATCACATGGCAGTGTCCCCGCCGGTTACAGGTGTCGCACGGCAGCGACGGATCCCAGCCAAAATGGCCCCAGAGTTCATCCGCAACCTCAGGCACTTCGGTCCGGGCACCGGTCGCCGTCTTCCCGGCCCAGTCCTGGAACGCCTTCCAGCCCTTCAGATGCTGCTCGGTAAACATCCGGTCCACCTTGATTTCGCACACGTACTCCCCGGGGTCCGCTGCCACCCGGGCGTCAATGTCCAGGTGCAGAAGCCGGGAGAGCGTCTGGATGTCGCCGTCCGGGTTCCCCAGCTGCGCCTGCAGCACCCCCGTGGCGCTCGCGACCAGCACCGGCTTCCCCTTGAAGCGGGCATAACAGACCGCCGGGAGCAGGTAGGCAAAGGTTTTCCCCGTGCCCGGCCCCGCTTCCGCGAAGAGCGTCGTCCCGTCCGCCAGCGCCCGAGCCATCCGGAACGCCGTATAGATCTGCTCTTCCCGGACTTCGTAGCCCCGGGCCGGCAGTTCATCGTAGAAGACCCGCCCCAGCCAGTCCGTAAGCTGGGTGCTGAACTCCTGCTGGTTACGGGCGGCAAACGGCAACTTCGTCCAACTGATCTGCAAGGAGACCCCTCCCGCCGGTCGATACTCTCGGCCCGCCTAGTGTACTACCAGATTCGGATCACTTACAGGCTTGAAATTTTAGGAAATTCGTGGTACACTGAGGGTGAAGTGAAGGGCTGTAGCGCAAACGCGTTACAGCCTTCTTTGTTGGCGTCTGCCCGTTGGCGGCTGTAATTGGAGGCTGTATAAGTATACACTTCATCCAGCGAACTACTACCCCGCCTGCCATAAGATGCTACCATTGAGGCCAAAACATTCACTGCGGCAAAGACATGACTCCCGCCGGCCGCCCGGCGGGAGTCTCGTTGTGCCTAGAGCTTTTCGCTGACCGCCTTGGCCTGGGTAAAGAGGAACAGGTAGTCCCGCCCGCCGGCCTTGGAGTCGGTCCCCGACATATTGAAGCCGCCGAACGGATGCACGTCCACCAGGGCGCCCGTCGACTTCCGGTTGAAGTAGAGGTTGCCTACGAAGTAATGCTCCCGGGCATATTCGAGATGCGCCCGGTTCCGGGAGTAGACCGAACCCGTCAGGCCGAACTCCGTGTCGTTGGCGATCCGAATGGCATCTTCGAACGACTCCGCCTTGTGAATCGCCAGCACCGGGCCAAAAATCTCCTCCTGGCCGATGCGGGCGTGGGGGTCCACGTCGGCGATTACCGTCGGCTCAATGAAGTAGCCGCCCGTGTCCGCGGCGATCGGGCTCGGCCCGCCGCCCGTGAGCACCCGCCCTTCCTTGCGGCCGATTTCGATGTACCCCAGTACCGACTCGTAAGCACTCTTGTCCGCCACCGGCCCCTGGTTGATCATCGGGTTCCGGGTGTCGCCCTGCACCAGATTATTCGTCCGCTCCATGATCAGGTCCAGCATGGCGTCGTAGACGTCCTGGTGGATGATCGCCTTGGAGCAGGCCGAGCACTTCTGGCCCTGGAAGCCGAAGGCGCTGGCGACGATGCCCGTGGCCGCCTCCACCAGGTTCGTCTCCTTGTCCACGACGATGCAGTCCTTGCCGCCCATCTCCGCGACCACCCGCTTGATCCACTTCTGGCCCGGCGCCGGCTTGGAAGCCGTCTCTGTGATGTGCAGGCCCACTTCCTTGGAGCCGGTGAAGGCGATGAACCGGGTCTGCGGATGCGCCACCAGGTAGTCGCCCACGGAACCGCCCGGGCCCGGCAGGAAGTTGAGCACGCCCGTCGGCAGCCCCGCCTCTTCCATGATCTCCACGAACTTGGCCGCGATCACCGGCGTAATCGAAGCCGGCTTCAGGATGACGCTGTTGCCCGCTACGATTGCCGCCGAAGCCATGCCCACCATGATGGCGCCGGGGAAGTTCCAGGGCGGAATCACCAGGCCCACGCCCAGGGGGATGTAATAAAGCTCGTTGTCCTCGCCCGGAATGCGGGTCAGCGGCTGCGGATCGGCCAGGCGCATCATCTCCCGGCCATAGAACTCCAGGAAGTCGATCGCCTCCGCCGTGTCGGCGTCCGCCTCGACCCACGACTTGCCGATCTCCAGGACCATCACGGCCGAAAACTCGTGCTTGCGCTCCCGGAGAATCCGAGCCGCCCGCAGGAGCACCCGGGCTCGGGCCTTCGGATCGACGTGCCGCCACATCTCGAACGCGCAGAGGGCCTCGTTCATGGCCTTCTCTGCAAGGTCCTTGTTCGCCTTGCCCACGTAACCGACGACTTCCGCCGGGTTGCACGGATTCGTTGAAACGATCTTCTCCAGGGTCGAAACCCGCTCGCCGCCGATCACGAGCGGATACTCCCGCCCGAACTGGCTCTCCACAAGCTCAAGCGCTCCTCGGAACGCCCGGATATTCTCTTCACCCGCAAAATCGGTCAGGGGTTCATTGCGAAATGGAGCCACGCCCATAAAACAACCTCCCACATCCGGACTGGTAACACCAGATAGTTCGACCCACGCGTTTTGGGTTCCTTCTGTAATACCAAATAGCTATGTCAAAACCAGACGCCATAGCCGGCACCAGATAAAAGCGGCAGGCCCACAGGCCTGCCGCTTTGCGCTTATCCGCTCTGAAAGGTTAGCCCGTCAGCACCCGCCAGCCCCGGGCCACAGCGACCCGCTGCAGGTCCGGGGCCGGACAAACGACGACCGGCTCGGCGCTCATCTCCAGCATGGGCAGGTCCGGCAATGTATCCCCATAGGCAGTGGTCAGCCGCCCACCGTTCAGGTAAACTGCCAGTTGTTCCGCTTTGGCCTGCCCGGCATTTACCGGTCCCGCCAGGAGCCCGGTCAGCTTGCCCGCCACAAACTCCAGCGGCGTCCCCAGGGCCTCCGCGCCCATCCGGTCGGCAAACGCCTGCAGCACCGGCAGGTAGGTCCCCGAAGCGACGATCACCCGCCGCCCCGCCGCCCGGTGCCGGAGCAACTCCGCCAGCACCTCCGGCCGGCGCTTTGGCCAGAGTTCCTGCTCCACCACCCACTCGGACAGCGCCGCCATCTCCGCAATGGACAGGCCCGCCAGCAGCTTCACCATCGCCCGCATCCACTCAGCCCGGAACCGCTGCTCCTGAATGAAGCCAATCCTGGCCAGCAACACCCCGGGAACGTGCAGCGCAAAAAACGTCCGGTAGGCCAGCCCCCGTCCGTGTGTCGCCAGGTACCGCCCGACCCCTTTCCAGGTCTCCCCCGTCGTCAGGGTGCCCTCCAGGTCCGAAGCCACAACCCCGGTCAGTCCGCTCATAGCTCGCTCTTTTCCACCTTTTTAGGTTATCAAGGCACCAGCAATTCGACAGACGACCACCCCGTTCCTGTAGTTGACATCGTTCGAGGGAAGTTGAACCATTGTTCTTGTTAAAGCCTTAACGTTTAGGGGGAGGGCAGAGCATCGTGAGCAAAAAGAAGATCCATCGCATCGGCTGGGGGGTGCTGGTCGTCTGGGTCGTCATCATCGCCTTGTCGGCGTTTTTTGCGCCGAAGCTGGGCAGCGTGCTCCAGGCCGGCAGTTCCTCAACGCCGGGCAGCGAAAGCGACCGGGCCGGCGCGCTGATGGGCGAGGAGCTATACGGCGCCGACAAGACCGAAGACCTGCTGTTGGTGATCAGCGCCGAAACCGTGCGGGTGGCCGACCCCGCCTTCAAACACGAGGCAGACGTGCTCATCGCCGAGGCCGCCAAGCTGCACGGCGTGGAGCGGATCAGCACCTGGTGGGACACCGGCGACACCCGGCTGCTCGGTCGGGACGAGCGCAGCACGTTCCTCGTGGTCAGTGCCCGAGTCTCCGGCGACGAGGCCGAGGATGTGTTGGTGCCCGCCCTGCGGGAGCTGGCAGCCCAGGCGCCACCCGGCTTTCAGGTCCATGTGACCGGCGGGGCCGCCATCGGCGCCGACCTGGTCCACGAAGCCATGAACGCCGTCAGCAAGTCCGATCTCTTCGTCGTGCCGGCGGTCCTGGTCATCCTGGCGCTGATTTTCGGCTCCCTCGTGGCGGGCATCCTGCCGCTGGGCCTGGGACTGGTCAGCGTCCTGGTCACCATGGCGCTCTTCTACTTTTACGCCCGAGTCAGCCCCACCGACAACACCACTCCCGCCGTGGTCTCCATGCTGGGCGTCGGCGTCGGCGTGGACTACTCGCTCTTCATGGTCACCCGTTTCCGCGAGGAACTGGCCCACGGGCGGGACAGCTGGCATGCCATGAAGCGCACCCTCTCCACGGCGGGCAAGGCCGTCGCCTTCTCGGGTGCAACGGTCATCGTCAGCGTCGCCAGCCTGCTCATCGTCAACAACCCGCTATTCCGGTCCCTGGCGATTGCCATGATGCTGGTGGTGCTGGTCGCCGTACTGGTCGCGGTCACCCTGCTGCCGACCGTGCTGTTCCTCCTGGGCCACCGGGTCAACTCCCTCCGCATCCCGCTCCCGCACACCAAGGTAGCGGCCTCAGGCGACGGCTTCTGGCGCCGGTGGGCGCAGGCCGTCATGAGCCGCCCCTGGCTGTTCGCGACGGTGGCCGTCGTGCCGTTGCTCGCCCTGGCATACCCGGCCGCCGGCCTGAACACCGGCTGGCCCAACGTCAGCCTGCTCTCGGCGAAATCGGACGCCCGTCAGGGCTACGAAGTCCTCAAG
The DNA here is from genome assembly GCA_036504075.1 of Symbiobacteriaceae bacterium. GTDB lineage: Bacteria > Bacillota > Sulfobacillia > Symbiobacteriales > Symbiobacteriaceae > DASXVX01. The sequence continues at coordinate 61,248 of DASXVX010000012.1, forward strand.
CAGCAGTTCGATGAGGGGACCATGCAGCCCATCAGCGTGCTGGTCCAGGTCAAGACCGGCACCGTGGCCGATGCGCAGAACCTGCCGAAAATCTACGCCCTGACCCGGGAGATCAAAGCGGACCCGGCCGTCTCCGGCGTGGTCAGCTACGTCAGCCTCAAAGATGGTTGGGACCTGGCCAATTACCAGGACCTCTACATCGACCACCCGGCGCAACTGGCCGACCTGCCCGGCCGCCTCTCGGAAAGCTCCAGCGGCATGGCGCAGGCGGTCACGTCGCTCAAAGAGATTCGGACCGGCCTGAACACCATGGCCACCCGGGTCCCCGACCTGGCCGCCGGCCTTCAGTCCAGCAGCGGCGGCACCGGGTCCATTCAGGCCGGCATCGGCCAGGCCCGGGCGGGCCTGCAGCAAATCGCCGCCCAGTTCAGCCAGGGCGCCAGGGACCTCGAGGCGCTCGCGCAGGCCCTGACTCAGGCCGAAAGCCTCCTCGCCCAAGCCACGAACGACCTTGATGCCATGCAGCCCCAGTCCAAAGCCGATCCCAAATACCCGGCCATCTATCAGAACGTAGCCACCGCCCGCGGCATTCTGGCCGGTGGGCAGGGCCATCCCGGCACCGCTGTTGCCGTCCAGACCACCGCCACCTCCCTGCAGACTGCCGGGGCCGCCCTGGCCCAAATGGCCGGCCAACTGAGCGGCGCCGAGGACGGACTCGCCCGCATCAGCGGCGGCCTCACGGTCAGCAGCGGCGCCGTCACCGATACCGCCGTGTCGCTCACGAAAGTCGTCGACGGTCTCGACCGGCTGATCCCCGGCCTGAATCAGGCCGCCACGGGACTCCAGCAAGCCGGGCAAGAGGCCGGGCAGGTAGACCTGCGCCCGGTGCTCACCAGGGGCGACTTTGGCCTTCGGCTCATGATGGCCGGCGGCGGCAAAGCTGCACAGGATGCCATCCCGGACCTCGTCAACATCAATCGGGCGGCCAACGTCGCCCGGCTCATGGTCATTCCGAAGCAGGGCGCCGACGCCCCGGAAACCAAGGCCCTGGTGCACCGTCTGCGCACCCTCGCCCCCCGATACACCGACGGCCTCGGCACCATCCTGGTGGGCGGCAGCACCGCCGAGCAGTTGGACTACAACGACCAGATCAAGTGGGCGCTGCCACGGGTCATCGGGCTGGTGCTGCTGATCACCTTCGTAGTGCTGCTGGTGCTGCTCCGTTCCATCCTCTTGCCGCTGAAGGCGATCATCATGAATACGCTCTCGGTGCTTGCGGCGTATGGCGCTCTGGTGCTGGTCTTCGAAGACGGCTTCCTCTCCGGGCCGCTTGGCTTCAAGCCCCTGGGCTACGTGGGGTCGCCCACCATCGTTCTCCTGTTCGCCGTGCTCTTCGGCCTCTCCATGGACTACGAAGTCTTCCTGCTCAGCCGGATCAAGGAGGCATACGACCGGACCGGCCGCAACGAGGAAGCCGTCGCCATCGGCCTGGAGCAGACGGCCGGCATCATCACCGGCGCCGCCACCATCATGCTGGTGGTCTTTGCGACGTTCCTGGTGAACGGCATGATCACCATCAAGGAGTTCGGCGTCGGCCTGTTCGTGGCGGTCCTCCTCGACGCCACGCTCATTCGGATCATCCTGGTGCCCGCTTTCATGCGCCTCATGGGCGACTGGAACTGGTGGGCACCCGCCTGGCTCCTGAAGATCCTGCCTAAGCTAGAGGCCGGCCACTAAGACACGCAAGCTCCTGCCCAAGCTAGACGCCGGCCACTGAGACACGTAAGCTCCTGCGTGCTAGAGCCGCTCGGAAATCGTCTTGGCCTGCAGGAACAGACTCAGATAGTCGAACCCGCCCGCCTTGGAATCCGTCCCCGACATCTTGAACCCACCGAACGGATGGACCCCCACCAGCGCCCCCGTGCATTTCCGGTTGAAGTAGAGGTTGCCCACCATGTACTCCCGGCGGGCGTACTCGATATGCTCCCGGTTCCGGGAGTAGACGGCCCCGGTCAGCCCGTACTCCGTGTCGTTGGCCATGGCAATCGCCGTGCGGAAGTCCGGCGCCGAATGGAACGCCAGAACCGGCCCGAAGATCTCCTCTTGAGCGATGCGGGCCTGCGGGTCCACGTCAGCAAAGATCGTCGGCCGGACGAAATACCCCCCACCCGCCCGCTCCAGCGGCCCGCCCCCCAGTGCCAGCCTCCCCTCCCGCCGGCCGACTTCGATATACTGCAACACCCGCTCGTAGTATGACCGGCCCGCCAGTGGCCCCACGTCGGCATCCCGGTTCCGGGGGTCATCCACCCGAAGGCTCTCCGCCATACCGACGACCAGGTCCAGCACCCGCCGGTAAACGTCCTGGTGGATGATCGCCCGCGAGCAGGCCGAACACTTCTGCCCGCCGAACCCGAACGCCGCCGACACGATGCCAAAAGCCGCCTCCTGCAGGTCCGCGTCCCGGTCCACGACGATGGCGTCCTTGCCGCCCATCTCCGCGACCACCCGCTTCAACCACCGCTGCCCCGGCCGGACTCTCGCCGCCTCCTCGCAGACCTTCGTGCCCACGGCCCGCGATCCCGTAAAGCTGATAAACCGGGTCGCCGGGTCGCTCACCAGCCACTGGCCCACATCCGCCTCCGCCGAAGGCAAGTAGTTGACCACTCCCGCCGGCAGCCCCGCCTCCTCCAGGAGTTCCACCAGGTGGTATGCGACCACCGGAGCCGGCACCGCCGGCTTCAGTAGCACGGTATTCCCGGTAACGACGGCTGCCGCGGTCATCCCACAGGCGATCGCCAGCGGGAAGTTAAACGGCGGAATCACCGCCCCCACGCCCATCGGCACATACGTAAGCTCGTTATCCTCCCCCGGAATCCGGGTCAACCGCCGCTCCGAGGTCAGCCGGACCATCTCCCGGGCATAAAACTCCAGAAAGTCGACCGCCTCCGCGGTGTCAGCATCCGCCTCCGGCCACGTCTTCCCCACTTCCAACACCAGCATGGCCGAGAACTCGTGCTTCCGGCGCCGGAGCATCGCCGCTGCCTTCAGCAGTACCCGCGCCCGGGCGGCCGGCTCCGTGCGGCTCCACATCTCGAATGCCCCCAGGGCCGCCTGCATGGCCTGCCGGTAATGCCCCTCCTCCGTCCCGCTGACCCGGCCAATCACCTCACCCGGCGCCGCCGGGTTGACCGAGTCGAACTTCACCCCGTTCATCACCCGGTCCCCGCCGATGATCAGCGGAATCTCCCGGCCCATCTCCTTCTGCACCCGATCCAGTGCGGCCTGAAAGGCCCGGATATTCTCTTCCCGGCCAAAGTCCGTGAACGGCTCCGGCCGGAACTCCGCTACCGCCATGCCTATCCCTCCTGCCCCTAGCTTGCGCGAAAAACCCCCGCCGCCAACGCTGGCGGCGGGGGTTAGCTATGCGTACACGCATCAGTGCAGGGAGACCACTTCTTTCACACGGACGAATGCCATGTATACGACCCAGGCAAGGGCCAAACCAGCCCCCAGTGTCAGCGCACGGGCCGGCCCCAGGTGCGCCATTGTGAAGCCCATCGGCCCCTGGCCCAGGGGCATCATGGCCAGGGCGGTAATCGTATAGGTCGACATGACCCGCCCCCGCATGTCGTCCCCCACGTTCTCCTGCAGCAGCGTGTTGACAGTCGTCTGCCACGTCATGTTGAACCCGCCGGAAATCACCAGCAGCACCAGCGACAGCGACAGGTTGGTGGACCAGGCGAACGCCATCAGGGCAAGAGAGAACCCGAACCCTGACACGATCAGCAGCTTCCCCTTCCACCGGATGTTCCCCATGCTCGCCACGGCCAACATGAAGATGACCGTTCCCAGCGCCGGCGCCGACTGCATGAGTCCGGCAAGGCCGATGGTGCCATGAAGTACGTCCTTGGCAAAGACCGTGATAAACTGCTGATACGGTCGGGCCAGAAAGCTCGTCACCGCTGCCATCGAAATGAGCGCCAGAATCACCGGCCGGGAGTATACGTACCGGAGTCCCTCAACGAGGTCAGCCAGCATGGACTGCCCGGACTTCCGGACCCGGACCGGTGGGAACTCCATCAGGGCCAGCGCCAGGAAGACCGCCCCGAAGCTGACGGCGTTAATCATAAAGCACCCCGCGAGACCCACCAGCGGCACCAGTACGCCGGTCAACGAAGGGCCGAAGACCGCGGCCCCATTAAAAGCAATGGCGTTCAGGGAGATGGCGGCATGCAGATCCTCCCGCTCCACCAGCGTAGGCACCAGCGACTGCCGGGCCGGCTGGTCAAACGCCTGCGCCATCGCCGAAAGTGCGGAAAGGGCGATCACATGCCAAACCTGCACGACGTGTGCGTAGGTGAGTAATCCAAGAACCAGGGCCGTCAGCGTCTGAACGGCCTGTGCGATGTAGAGGATTGCCTTCTTGTCAAACCGATCGGCCGCCGTTCCGCCGATCAAGGAAAGGAAAATGAGCGGGAGCGCCCGGACAAACCCAATGGCGCCAAGCCAGGCCGCACTGCCCGAAATGTCGTAAACCAGCCACCCCTGCGCCACCGATTGAATCCAGGCGCCCGCGTTTGAGACGATGAAGCCAAACCAGAACAGGCGGAAGTTCCGACTCCGCATGGGGCGGAGCGTGCCGTTCATAAGGGCGCTCAAGCGTCATTACCCCCATCAGTTCACACACTACACTATTCGTATCTCTAAACATTAGCGCTCAAGCAGGCCGAATCCTGCCGCTTGCTCACTCCGCCTGGTGGCGTAGCGCCAGAAACGAAAAATGGGTCAGGCGCTAAAGCGCCTGACCCATTCTGTGTTCAACTGGTCGGGGTGACAGGATTTGAACCTGCGACCTCTTGGTCCCGAACCAAGCGCGCTACCAAACTGCGCTACACCCCGGAAGATGCCCTATGTGAGACAGGAGACTGGTCGGGCTGACAGGATTTGAACCTGCGACCTCTTCCACCCCAAGGAAGCGCGCTACCAAGCTGCGCCACAGCCCGATTAAAGAAGGGGTCGAGTTGGTGGAGCTAAGGGGGATCGAACCCCTGACCTCTTGAATGCCATTCAAGCGCTCTCCCAGCTGAGCTATAGCCCCGAATATGGGCAGACCAACCGGTCTCGAACCGGCGACCTCCAGAGCCACAATCTGGCGCTCTAGCCAACTGAGCTATGGTCTGCATGATGTGGCAGGGGCAGCAGGACTTGAACCCGCAACCTACGGTTTTGGAGACCGTCGCTCTACCAGTTGAGCTATACCCCTATGATGTGGCGCGCCCGGCAGGGCTCGAACCTGCGGCCTCTTGCTCCGGAGGCAAGCGCTCTATCCGCTGAGCTACGGGCGCACATATAAGGTGGAACCGGGGCCGGAAACGGGAACCAGGACCGGAAAGGAAACATGGTGCGCCCGGAGGGATTCGAACCCCCGACCACTTGATCCGTAGTCAAGTACTCTAATCCGCTGAGCTACGGGCGCATGGACGATTCGCATGGTCAGGATGTTTCCCGACCGAAGGGGACTGGAGCTGTTGACCGGGCTCGAACCGGTGACCTCGTCCTTACCAAGGACGTGCTCTACCTACTGAGCTACAACAGCATGGTGCAGATGGGGAGACTCGAACTCCCACCGGGGTTGGTTACCCGACACGGTCCTGAGCCGTGCGCGTCTGCCAATTCCGCCACATCTGCATACCTGGTGTCGGCGGCGGGACTTGAACCCGCACGGTTGCCCATACGCCCCTCAAACGTACGCGTCTGCCAATTCCGCCACGCCGACATCTTTAAGAAGAAACTGGTGACCCTATGGGGATTCGAACCCCAGTTTGCGCCGTGAGAGGGCGCCGTCCTAGGCCTCTAGACGATAGGGCCAGACTGGTTGGGGAACTAGGATTCGAACCTAGACTAGCTGAGTCAGAGTCAGCCGGGCTACCGTTACCCCATTCCCCAGTATGGGCCCGAGCCGAAGCTCGGGCATTCAAAAAAGGTTTGGGCGGCGACCTACTCTCCCACGTTCAAGACGTAGTACCATCGGCCCTGAGAGGCTTAACGGCCGTGTTCGGAATGGGAACGGGTGATCCCTCTCGGCATAGCCACCCTAAAACAACCAGAGCTTACGCCCTGAAAA
>DASXVX010000013.1:0-160254 GCA_036504075.1 Symbiobacteriaceae bacterium
GAACTGCCCTGGTCCTTTTCGCTACGAACGGCCCCGATGATTGACAAGCACGGTCACTCCAGCTCAATTTTTGTTGACTGCCGGCATGTCACAGGACACGCAGACGATGCGCATAGCCGTGGGAGGGGCAACATGGGCAGGAGTCTGTCCACTTTTGCAGGCTGAGGCCTGAATGTCCCATGCAAGAAGGGACAGAGTGCTGTCGCAGACCTGATCTTTGGCGAAAAACAGCAGCAAAAGCGAGGGTTTCACCGCTCTGCGTCCGTTCTTGCAGGCTTTGAGATGGCTGGTTCATGCAAATCTGGACAGCGGCAACTCTCGGAACTGACTGCTGGTGTGTTCCGTCTTACGGATGTACCGCGCTGTAACACTCTGACATTCGAGGTCCACCTCGGTGCCAAAGCCGCCGACGCAAGTTCTAAAGCGGGAGCAGGTGCTGAAGTGCTGATGACGCCCAGAACCGGGCCATGCGGGTCATCAGGAGCGCCAGATACTCAGGGCTGTATTTCATGCCGCTCTCCAGCCAGTGCTGAATTACCCCCACGTGGGCCGACGTGAGGTAGGCCGAAAGGAAGTCATGCGGCATCGGGGGCTGTTGGCCCCGCGCCTGAAACCAGGCCAGTTGATTAGACACATTCTGACGCATAATGGCTTTCAGGCGAGCCAGAAACGCTGGATCGCCCCTTTGCCCTAACAGCACCCGGAAGGCGTCCGCGTGCGCAGCCAGATAGCGAAAAACATCGAGCAGGGCAGGTTCGGGCTCTGCCGGAGGCTGGTCCGCACTGACCCGCTGCAGTGAGAACGGCCCGGCCTGGGCGACCAGACCGTGCAGGAGGTCCTCCTCGATCTCCCGCAGCAGTTCATCCTTATCCTTGTAGTGCAGATAGAAGGTCCCGCGGTTACACCCGGCACGCGCCGTCAGGTTAGCCACGCTGATGTTGTCAAACCCCTTTTCGCCCATCAGGGTGATCAAGGCTTCCATTAGCGATTGCCGCGTCCGTTCGATGCGTACATCCATTTACCCACAGCTCCCCAGGGGCCACGTTAATCAACGGATTGATCGTCACTGTTCAGTAACCGTACTCCCCTGCCTACTATAATCAACAGTGTGTTGAGCAGCAACCATAGCGACAGAGGTGAACGTAAATGGAAGCGAACCGATCAGCCGACTTGACGGAGATTCTCCGCTCCTATTGCCACCCCCAGTTTGATCCGCGTGAGGCCAAATGGCGTGAACTCTTTGCGCACGAGCGCTACATGGACGGCCAGATCGTGGTGATCGAGTTCGTAAAGCTGCAGGCGATTCCTACGGCAAAGGCCGGGTATGACGCCTATATCGAACAGGTGACCCCGGTAATCGAGCGCGCCGGCGGCCGCATCATCAAGGTGGCCGATGTGGTGATGCCCGGGGTGGGCGACGCGGAAGCCTTCGATTACGGTGGCGGCACCGCGTTCGTGTGCCAGTACCCGTCCCGGGCGGCGTATGTACGGGCGCTGCTCACCGATGCATACCGGGCCGCCAACCAGCTCCGCGTCGCCGCCATTGCCGAGGCCAACCTGCTGATTGGCAGGGATACGATCCCCGCTGTGGTCCGGCTGCTTTTCAAGCAGAAGCGGGCCGATCAGGTGAAGACGCCCCGGGTCGATGGCAAGAGCCCGCGCGAGTTGGTGGAGGAATTGCTGCGCATCTATCCGGCGGGTGGAGCGGATCCAACCCGCAAACAGCTGGAGGCGCTCACCAACATGCCGGGGTTCAGGAATGCCCCGCTATATTTCATTAACCTGTACCAGTTCGGCGGTGATCCGGCTGCCCGGAATCTGAGCGGAGATGAGGGCCACAAGGCATACAACCGGCAGGCGCGCCGCCAGGTTTCGGCCCACGGTGCCTTTCCTTACTTCCGGTGCGAGATCGAGCATCACCTGCTGGGACCGGTCCCGTGGGACCTCTGCGTCTTCGTCCGCTGGCCCAGTTGCGCGGTCTTCACCGACTTGAGGCTCAACCCCGAATACATCGAGGCCCAGAAGCACCGGGTAACCTCGGCCCAGCGCTACGGGAACTTCGTCACCATCGCCCGCGAGGATGCGAAGAGCCGCAAGTTGTTCTCCCCGGCCGCCGTTCCCGACTGGAATCTGGCCGACTCCCCCGTTCGTCCCGGCTGTGTTCCCCCTGACGGGGAGGTGGAGATTCATACGACCGAGGCGGGCGTGCGCTTTGTACGTACCCCCGAGGAGCGCTTTGCCAACCTGCCCGGCTACCCGTTCTCGCCGCACTATGCCCTGATCGAGGGGCTGCGCATGCACTATGTCGATGAGGGGCCGGCAGACGGCGAGGTCGTCTTGATGCTCCATGGTCAGCCAACCTGGTCCTACCTATACCGCAAGATGATCCCACCGCTCGCAGCGGCCGGCTACCGGGTCATTGCCGTGGATCACATCGGCATGGGGCGGTCTGACAAGCCGGTGGATCTCAGCTTCCATACATTCGAAAAGCACGTCGGGCGCCTGAAGGCGTTCATCGCCCAGCTTGGGCTCAAGGATATCACCCTGTTCTGCCAGGACTGGGGCAGTCTGATCGGCCTGCGGGTCGCCGGCGACCAACCGGACCTATTTGCACGGATTGTGGTGGCGAACGGGAACCTGCCCATCCTCCCCAAAGGCATGAACCCTTTCCGCGTTCCGAATCCGGTGGCGATTGACTGCACGTTCAGAGAACTGCAGCGACCGGCCGGGCACATGAACCGGCCTGCCTTTCTGAAGTTCTTCCAGCGTTGGATTCTCTACGCCCTGACCACACCCGATTTTCGGCCCAGCCAGGTCGTGGGGGCGATGACGACCAGCCCGCTTGCGCCCGAAATCGCAGCCGCGTATGACGCACCCTATCCCAGCATCATTTACAAGGCCGCAGTCCGCACCTTCCCCTCGATGATCGCTGCCGTCGAAAACCAGAACGAGCCCGCCTGGCGGGCGTTGGGCGATTACTGGAAGCCGTTCCTCTTCCTCGCCGGCGAGCAGGACCACAACATGGGGAAGCGGGAGAACCAGGAGCGCTGGATCAAGCATGTCTCTGGTGCACAGGGCCACCCGCACGAGCGGTACGAGGCCGGCCATTTCATTCAGGAGGATATCGGCCCGGTTCTGGCGGAAAAGGTGGTGGCATTCATGGCGGCCAACCCGCTGCCGCAAGCCTCCCCGACCGGGAAGCTGAACGAGCAGATGCACGGCGCACGGTATGGCGAGGTCCTGCTTGTGGCGGGCGGTCTGACGCACATGGAAGCGACGGTGTACAACACGTTCGGACTCAATGCGTGTCCCGATGACCAGTGGCATACGCTGGACGCAGAGCAGATCAAGCGGCAATACAAGGCCCGTTTCGTGCTGCTGAACGGCCCGCGCTACTGGCTGATGGACAAGGTAACCGGCGCCAGCGTGGGCCGGGAGATCGTTACATTCGGCGGCCTGCAGATGCGGCGCATGGCGACGGTCAGGATCCCGCTCAGGATCCTGCTGGGCAGCGCAAGGCGCAGGCCATACGCTGAGAATGTGGTAAAGCGTTCCACCACCTTTGTTTACCGGCCCGGCCGGGAGGTCTATGAACTGGTTGCGCCCGGCGGTGCTACTTATGTGATGCAGAGCTACTCGCTCAGTGTCGACCCCACGCTGTCGGAGGCCGCCCTGAAGACGCTTGGTGCGCGGCTGCAGCTTCCTGCCGGCTGGCAGTATCGTGTCCGGCAGCTTGAGCAGGAACTGGCCCTGTGCGTGAGCGGGGAGGCCCGTGTGATCCAGGACGAATTCGAGAACTCCTACCAGCGTGTATAACCGCGGTGCGGCCGCCCCCAACGGGCGGCTTGACCGGCCCAGCCAAGCGCTACCAGCATAACCGCCCTCCGCATAACCGGCGGTCACCGCAAGAATCCCGTCCTTGTCTTCACACAGATTGACGACGCTGGCTGAATAGTTATGCAGGCACAAGACAGCACGAGGTCGGACCCGCTAACCGTACCCCGCCTGCGCGGCCGCCCTTAATATGCTGGCCGAGTATGTCGGGACCGACTCCCCCACGGCAGAAGAGATGGTGGACTGGTTCGCGGCTGCGTTTGACTCCAGCAGTACTCCAGCAGTACTCCAGCAGTACTCCAGCAGTACTCCAGCAGTACTCGGATCGAGTACCCCGGGACCCTTGCAGGGTGCCCACTGTAGCCGATTCGGCTACAGTGGGCGTGATGTTTGTGGGGTAGATCAGGCGGACAGGAGCGCTCCCGGCTTATCGCCAGGGTCTACAGCGGAGCGGCTTTGGCCCCTAAGGCCGTCCAGCAGTACTGTAGCAGTACTCCAGCAGTACTCCAGCAGTACTCCAGCATTACTCCAGCAGGACTCCAGCAGGACTCCAGCAGGACTCTGACACGCCCTCATCTCTGGCGCAGCATGACAATGTCTGTTTGCCTTTGGCGAGTCTCTACATCAGCGGACTCGTCCGGGGCTTGGGAGTGAAACGGGCCGATTTGGTGCGGGCATGGTGCAACAAGCGGCTGCATGAGCGAGCTCAGAAGCCGCTTTGGCATGTGCTCGGGGCGGAGTGGTGCCCCTGCGAGGCACGGTGGCAAACAACTTGACATATCGTAAAGTGGCGTTCACGAAAACGGAGGGGTTCGACATGCCTTACTCGCTCGGGAGCCTGGTGGCGCTGGTTTCCCGGCAGTATGCCCGGGATATGCTCTCAGCCATGGATGCCCTTGTGACGCATGCCTGCAGGCAGGCGGCGCTGGCCGGCGCACTGATCGGTCAGGGCGTCCCTCCGGCGGTGGCTGACGCCATCGTCCGGCAGGAGCGGCTCCCGGCGCCGGCTTGGCGGACTGCCACCATGCGGGGTCTGGAAGGCATGCAGCAGTGGCTAACGGGCGCCACGGGGGTTCCGGGCATCTCCGGTTTCCCCGGCGCCAAAAGCTTCGGCCGGCCGCCGGGCCTGGGCACGTTGCTGCTGGAATCGGCGCCCCGGGCGGCTGGGCAAGGCATGGGCTGGCGTTGTGGACTCTCCGGGCTCTATGGGACTTACGAGTTGTAGACGCTCACACGAAAACCGCGGAACTTCGGTTCCGCGGTTTTCGGGCTGAAAGGGGAAGGGCCGCCCAATCGTGAACATACTGACTTGACTGGTTCCTCCGGGAGGCTGATCATATGTCGCCGCTACCATTTCAGACGCGCCTCTTCCTGCTCGTCGGAGCCACCGGCCTGACGCCGCTGCTGGCACTGCCACTGCTGGGACTGGCCTCCTGGCAGGCGCTCTGGCTGCTGCCGGTGGTCCTGGCGGCGGCCTACGGCCTGGCGGCAGCCGTGGCCCGGGCGCCCATGGCGATTCTGGCCGCCGCCCGCCGGTTGCAGATCGGCGACCTCAAGGCCCGCGCCTGGGTGTCCGGCCCGCCCGACTGGGCGCTGGTGGCGGAGGTGCTGAACCAGCTCGCCGGTCGGTTGGACGAGACGACGCAGCACTTTGAGGAGCAGGTGCGGGACCGGACGGAAGCGCTCTCCCGCAAAGCCGAGCAGCTGCGCACCGTGGGCGAGGTCGGCCGGCAGGTGGCGGCGGTGCTGGAGCCGGAAGCCCTGCTGCACTTCGTGGTGCGGGTGATGCGGGGTGCGTTTGGCTACGACGTGGTCGGCGCCCTGGGGCGCTACGGCGACCACCTGGTGCTTTCGGCCTGCGCCGCCCGCAACGTCGAGGAGGTGCCGCTGGGCCGGGCTTTTCCGGCTTCCGGGCCGGGTGCGCCGCCGCTGGCGGGCTGTCTGGCGGGCGAGGGCGCCGTCGCCGATGAGGCGTCGCCGCTGGTGGCCGGCCTGCTGGTCCGGTCGGAACTGGCCGTGCCCATGCGGCTGGGCGACCGGACGGTGGGCGTGCTGGTGGTGCAGAGTCTCAGGCCGGCGGCGTTCGACAGCGAGGACCTGTTTACCGTCCGGACCATCGCCGGGCAGGTGGCGGTGGCCCTGGAGAATGCCCGGCTGCTGGAGGCCGAGCGGCATCTCCGGGACCTGTCGATCACCGAGGAGCGGAACCGGATGGCCCGGGAGATTCACGACACCCTGGCCCAGGGGTTCATGGGGATCATCATGCACCTGCGGGCCATGCAGGGAGCGCCGGACGCCGAGACGGCCGGCCGGTTCCGGGAAGAGGCGGAGGCGCTGGCGCGCGCCAGCCTGCAGGAGGCCCGCCGGTCGGTCTGGAACTTGCGCCCCTGGCGGCTGGAGGGCAAGGGCCTGGCGGGCGCACTGGCCGACGAGATCGCCGGCATGGAGCGGCGGGCGGCCCTGGGCGTGCAGCTCAACACGGACGGCGACCTGAAGGGGCTTGCGCCCGAGGTCGAGGCGGGGTTGCTCCGCATCGCTCAGGAGGCGCTGCACAACACGGTCAAGTACGCGCAGGCGACTCGAGCCGAAGTGCTGCTCACGGCGAGGGACGGCGTGGTTGAACTCGCCATAGCCGACGACGGCATCGGCTTTGACCCCGCCGCCGTTGCCCAGTCCGGCCGCTCCGGCGGCGGATTCGGGCTGGCGGGCATGGCCGAGCGGGCCCGGTCTCTGGGCGGAACCTGCGGCGTCGAATCTGCGCCGGGCCTGGGCTGTCGGGTGACGGTCCGCCTGCCGGCGGGGAGGAATTGAAATGGCAGTCAAGGTGCTGGTGGTAGACGATCACCGGGTGGTCCGGGCCGGGCTGGTGGCCCTGCTGAAGCAGAGCCCCGCCATTGCGGTGGTGGGGGAGGCCGGCGATGGCCAGGAGGCGGTCCGGCTGGCCGGGGAACTGCAGCCGAACGTGGTCCTGATGGACATGCAGATGCCGGTCCTGAACGGCGTGGAGGCCACGGCGCGGATCAAAGCCCGCTGGCCGCAGATTCAGGTGCTGGTGCTGACCACCTACGACGACGACGAACTGATCTGGGGCGGCCTGCAGGCGGGCGCCAAGGGCTATCTGCTGAAAGACGCCCCGCCGGAGGAGTTGCTGCAGGGCATCGAGGCGGTCGCCGCCGGTCGGTCGATTCTGCCGCCGCACATCGCCGCGAAGCTGATGCAGGTGATCAGCCAGGGCGGTCCGGCCCGGGGCGAGCCGGCCGAGCAGCTGACCGACCGGGAGTTAGAGATCCTGCGGCTCATGGCCCGCGGGGCGGCCAACAAGGAGATTGCCGCCGCACTGTTCATCAGCGAAAACACGGTGAAGACCCACGTGTCGAACCTGTTCCAGAAGCTGGGCGCCCGGGACCGGACGGAAGCGGTCACCAGGGCGCTCAGCCGGGGCCTGATCACGCTGTAACCCCGAGTCACAAAGCCAACGTTGGCCGATCGAATCACCCAAATGGGTGAGCCCGGCCCTCCCTCAAAAGGACCCGCCCGAAAACGCCCGCTTCGGCGATGGCGACCCCGGCACCGCCCCGGTATGCTGAGACCGTAAGCTGAAGCAACGGAGGCGGAGAACCGTGTCGGACATCAAAGTGGAAGCCCGGAACCTGGTCAAGCGCTATGGCGACCTCACCGCGGTGGACAACGTCAGCCTGACCGTCCATGCCGGGGAGATCGTGGGGCTCCTGGGCCCCAACGGCGCCGGCAAGACGACCACCATCGAGATGATGGAAGGGCTGCGCAAGCCAGACGCCGGCTCCTGCACCATCTGCGGGTACGACGCCATCACCGCCGCCCGGCAGGTCCGGGAGCGGATCGGCCTGTCGCTGCAGACAGCCAACATGCCGGACCAGATCGCCGTGCGCGAACTGCTGGACCTGTACGGATCGCTCTACCCGAACCCCATGGCCACCGAGGAACTGCTCCGCCAGTCCGGCCTGGCCGAGAAAGCGAAGAGCCTGTGCAGCCAGCTGTCCGGCGGGCAGCGGCAGCGGCTCTCCCTGGCCCTCGCCCTGGTGGGGCGGCCGGAAGTGATCTTCCTGGACGAGCCGACCACCGGCCTGGACCCGCAGGCCCGGCACTCCCTCTGGGACGTCATCCTGAGTCTCCGGGCAGACGGGCGGGCCATTATCATGTCGACCCACTACATGGAAGAGGCGGAGAAGCTCTGCGACCGGGTGGCCGTCATCGACCACGGCGTGCTGCTCGCCGAGGGCAGGCCCCGGGAGCTGATTCGGGAGCACGGGCCGGAAGGGGCCATCGAGCTGGACACCGCCGGCGCCGCCGTCAACCTGGCCGAACTGGCCCGGCTCGGCGCGGTGACCGGCGTCAAGACCGAGGACCAGATCGCGGTGCTGCACACCGCCAACACCGCGGCGACGCTCATGGCGCTCTCGGAGTATGCACAGGTCGCCAGGCTGCCCCTGGGCGACCTGCGGACCCGTTCCGCCACCATGGAAGACGTATTTATGGCCCTCACCGGAAGGAGGCTGCGGGATTAACATGTGGACGCTTCACTCGCTCAAACAGATGACCCTGTTCCAGTTCCGTTCCCTGCTGCGCAACAAGACTGCATTCTTCTTCTCGCTGATCAATTCAGTGGTTCTGGTGGCGGTCTTCGGCGCCGCGTACGGCAACATGGGCTCGAACCTCAAGGAGCCCGTCGGCGTAGTGGATCTGGACCGGGGACCCGTGGCGCAGGCAGCCCGCACCGCCCTGGCGAATGCAGGTGTGGTGGACATGCGCTCCGGCGATGAGGCGGCCATGAAAGCGCTGCTGGTCAAGGGCACCGTCCGGGCCGTCATTATTCTGCCGGCGGGGCTCAGCGACCGGGTGGCCGCCGGGCAGCCCGCCGCCGTCACCGTCCTGCGGGACCCCAGCTCCAACGCTTCCAGCGTGGCAATCGGCGTCATGGCAAACCTGATTCAGGGCTACGGCCTCTCCCTGGCCGGCGCCCGCCCCGTCCTGTACCCGAACGTCCAGGACTTGCCCGGCCTGGACCGGTTCAACTTCTTTGACTTTATGATGCCGGGCCAACTGGTCTACATGCTGCTCGCCGGCAGCTTCATGTCCATCGCCATCATGCTGGCCGGCCAGCGGGTGAAAGGGACGCTGCGGCACCTGTTCAGCACGCCGCTCTCCATGAGCCTCTGGGTGACGACCCAGGTCCTGGCGAACCTGCTCCTGGCCGCCCTGCAAATCGTCGTGCTCTTCGCAGCGGCCTGGCTCATGTTCCGGGTCCACCTGCCCGCCTCGATTCCGGGCACTGCCGTCCTGCTGACGTTGAGCGCCCTCGCCGCCCTGGGCATGGGCCTGTTGGTGGGCTCGTGGGCCAGGTCCGGCGAAGTGGCCTTCCCCGTCGCGTTCATCATCTTCTTCGCGGTGGCGATGCTGGGCAACGCCATGATGCCGATCGACGGCGCTCCCGATTTCATGCTGGCGCTCCAGAAGTTCATGCCCAGCACCTACATGACCCACGCCCTCAAGCTGGTCATGATGCAGGGCAAGTCGCTCCTGGACGTCTGGAAAGACATGGCGGTCATCGGCGCCACCGCCCTGGTGACCGGCAGCCTGGCCGTCTGGCGGATGCGCCGGCAAATGACCGCCGCCTGAGCGCAAAAAATCCCGACCGCAGCGTTGCGGCCGGGATTTTCGTATGTATGTACGTTTATTCGCCCCGACCGACCGGGCCTTCGAAGAATATCGAGACGCAACCGGGTCCGGTATGCGTGCCGATGACCGGGCCGATTTCCGCCACGACCACCTCGGCGGCGCCGTACTGGGTCTTGAAGCGCTCCGCTGCGTCCAGCGCCTCGGATTCGGCCGCCGCGTGGCAGACGCCCACCCGCTGTCCGGCGGGGTTGGCGCCCAGCCGTTCCAGCTCTCCGAACAGGCGGTTCAGGGCCTTCTTGCGGCCCCGCACCCGATCGATGGCCACGAGCTTGCCGGCCATGTCCATGTGCAGCACCGGCTTCACATCCAGGATTCTGCTGGCAGCCGCCGAAAAGGCGCTGACCCGGCCGCCCCGGTGGGCATACTCCAGAGTGTCGAGGGTGAAAACGTGGCACATCCGGTCCCGCAGCGATTCAATCGCCGTGACAATCTCGCCGGCCGGGGTGCCCGCCGCCGCAAGGTCGGCTGCCCGGAGCACCATGAGGCCGTAGCCGATCGAGGCGCCAAGGCTGTCGACCACCCGAATCCGGCCGCCGAACTCCGGGCCGGCTGCCACCAGCGTGGCGTTTTGCAGCGAACCGGAGAGACCGGAACTGAGTCCGATGTAGACGGCCTCGCCGCCGTCCGCCGTCGCTTCCCGGAAAAATGGCTCGTACTCGGCGGGTGTGATTTGCGATGTGTTGGGATGCCGGGGGTCGCTTTTCAGCTTTGTGTAAAACTCGTCGCACTGCATGTCGATCTGGTCCCGGAAGACATCCTTACCAAAGCTGAAGGTCAGTGGAACGCAGACAATCTGGTGCTGCTCTGCCAGCGAGCGGGGCAAGTCGGCGCAACTGTCGCAGAGGATCCGGACGTGCCTGTTCGCCATACTAGTGTCTCCTTTGCTGTGAACTTTGCATAACCAGTTGATTCTTCCAGCATGACGGGGGAAAAGAACGGGAAAGTTAAAGCCGACAGTACAACGGAACCGGAAGGCAGGGGGGCGAGTCAGGTGCGCAAGTGGTTGGCGGTCATGGTACTCTCCGCGGTGCTGACCACCGGTTGCATGGGTGGCGGCGGTGGTGGGGGCGGCGGAGGCGGGCAGCCCCAGGCCGCGCCCGAGCCCAGCAGCGACCAGACGGAGAAAGCGGTCAAGAAGGCGCTGCACGACGAGGATATGAAGGACTTTCTGCGTACAGCGGTCCGCACGCAGGGCGGCACCGAAATGCTGGAGTTGGCCCTTGACACCACGGACGGCCAAAAGCTGATCCAGGATGCGGTCAAACGCCAGTTGAGTTCGGCCATCGGCCAGCAGGCGATCATCAACAAAGTTGGCGAGATGATGAGCGACCCGGCCTTCAAGACCCAGATGCAGCTGGCCGTGCGTGATACCATCATGGAGATGATGGCCAAGGGGACGGCAGGCCAGACGAAAGGCGCCGGCGGCGCTCAGAAGGAAGGCGCCAAAGGCGGCGGCAAAGCCGGCGGCGGCGATAAGGAAGGCGGGGGCGGTGGGCAGAGTGGTGGCGGCGGCGCTTAGGCTCCGCCGCCTTGGCTTTAGCTTAACCGCTCGATATCCGGCCTGGGCATCAGGCCGTCGGCCTGCAGCGCCTCCAGGAGTTCTTTGTAGTCGGCGCTGGTGACAATCAGGTCGGTGGGCGTCAGTTCGCCGACGACGAAGCGGGACGTCCGGCGGGAGGCCTTGACCTGCTGGGCGAGTATGGGGCTGGCGCAGCGCAGGACGGTCATTTGCTGCAAGTAGACCTGGCCATAGGCGTTCGCCCAGGCGGTCAGGTCGAAGGCCACATTCTGAGGCACCCCGGTGGCCGAGTGTTCTTTCAGGAACGCCTGAATCGCTTCGCCGGTGAGGCCGGTCTTCAGGGCGCGGTAGACCGACTGGCGGGAGAGCCGGTACGTAAGCGTCCGGTCGGTGCGCTTGATGAGGTCGGCCACCAGTTCCAGGGTCCAGAGCAGTTCGGCCGGCACCGGTCGGGGCGCGATCGCCTCGAAGGTGGCCTGCAGCAGCAGTGCCTGGTGGCCGGGAACCGCCTCGGGTCCGGGCGGGACGCCGTCCAGAATCGCCCCACCGGTGGGGGTCATTCGGCAGAACAGGTCCGATTCCTCCCGCTCCGGCTCGCCCAGCTCCACGGCGCCCATGGGTCCCAGGAACGTCGTCAGATGGTGCTTCAAACGCAGCAGGAAAGAGCCCCGCTGGCTCGGGTTAATCAGCGGCTCGATTTCCAGCACCATGCGGTTCATGGAGACCCACTGCTCGCCGACCGTCCGCATGATCGACAGGAACGTCTGCAGGTCCTGGTAGTAGTACCGGTCCTGCCAGTAGGCGAACAGGTCCAACTGCTTGGCCCCCGTGGACCCGGCAATCCATTCCGCCAGAGTGGGGGAGGGCAGCAGGCGGCCATCCTCCCGCGTGATCAGCCGGCGGTCCAGGGCATACCCGACCAGGAGACCCAGCGGTTCGGGGTAGCGGCCCACCAGGCTCTCCTCGTCTTCATCACCCGTCATCAGCAAGTCCAGAAGCGCCCGCAGGTGGCGCTTGAAAATCTGGCCCTGCTGGGTCAGTGTGATTTCGTTTTTGTAGACATAGGCCAGAAAACGGTGCAGGTCTTCAACCAGGTCCCGTTCGGGGGCGGCCGTCCGGACTGCTGCGTCCGGCGGCAGCGAGAGGCGATTTACCATCTGCCGGTTGAGAATGTCGCCCAGGACCTGCATGAGGTCGCTGGGGATGAAGAACACCTGCCGGTAGTTCTGGGTCCGGGGATAGATCAGCCCCCGGTTCTGCAGGTCCTCCACCGCCCGGGAGGAACTCTTGCGCCGCTTGCCCGAGAGCAGGTTGACGATCTGGTGGCAGAGTTCCACCGTAATGCCCTGGTCGCCCCCGTTGAAGAAAACGACCTTGAGGGCGGCCCATTCTTCGTCCGAAAGGTCGGCCATGAGCCCCTGTAACCATACCCGGTCCGTCAGGCGGACGATCAGCTCGCGCTCCATGATGGTCCGCCGCTTAACGGTTTCAATCCCGACGGCGTCAATCCCGACGGATTCCAGTCCGGCGGACTGCGCAATCCGGCCCAGCTGGTCGGCCGGCAGCCGGGAGAGGCACTCCAACAGGTCCATGGCACGCACACCTCCGTCCGTCGGGATGCTATTGGGCCAGGAACTCCTCGGCGTGGGAAATCTCGTATCGGTATCCCTGCTCGGTCAGGAACAGCTGCCGCTTGGTGGCGAACTCCTGATCGCGGGTTTCGTGGGTGACCAGGGAGTAGAAGAACGCCGGCGAGTCGTCGCTCTTGGGCCGCAGGATCCGGCCGAGGCGCTGGGCTTCCTCTTGCCGGGAGCCGAAGGTGCCGCTGACCTGGATGGCCACGGTCGCATCCGGCAGGTCCACTGCAAAGTTGGCCACCTTGGAGACCACGAGCACGTTGATCTCGCCCCGCTTGAACTTCGCGTACAATTCGTCGCGCTCCCGCGTCGGCACCTGGCCGGTGATCAGCGGGGCGTTCAGCTCTTTTGCCAGGAGCTTCAGTTGATCGATATACTGGCCGATCACCAGGATCATGTCAGCTTCGTGACGGCGGACCAGCTCATGCACCAGGACGTTCTTGGCCGGGTTCTCCGAGGCGATGCGGAACTTGGCGCGGTCTTCGGCCACCGCGTAGGCCAGCCGCAGGTCGTCTTTGAGCGGCACCCGGATTTCGTGGCAGGTGGCGGTGGCGATGAAGCCCTGGCGCTCCAGCACTTTCCACGGAATGTCGAACCGCTTCGGGCCGATCAGCGAGAAGACGTCTTCTTCCCGCCCGTCCTCCCGGATGAGCGTGGCCGTGAGGCCGAGGCGGCGCATGGCCTGGATTTCCGAGGTCACCCGGAAGACGGGCGCCGGCAGCATGTGCACTTCGTCGTAGATGATGAGGCCCCAGCGGCGGGCGTTAAAAACCTGGAAGTGCGGAAAAGTGTCGTCCCCGGAATCCCGGTAGGTGAGGATCTGGTACGTGGTCACCGTCACCGGGCGAATCTCTTTCACTTCGCCGCTGTACTCACCGACCTGGTCCCGCCGCAGCGTGGTCTTGTCGACCAGCTCGTCGATCCACTGGCGAACCGCCGTGATATTGGTCGTGAGGATCAGCGTCTGCTGGGAGACGGCGGACATGGCGCCCATGCCTACAACCGTTTTGCCGGCCCCGCACGGCAGCACAATGACGCCGGAGCCGCCGAAAATCGAACCGCCCTTGTGGAACGCCCGCACCGACTGTTCCTGATAGGGCCGGAGCTCAAACGGCCGCCCGGTCAGCGTAAGGGGGCGAAGCGCCACGGAGAGCGGCTCCCCTTCGGTGTAGCCGGCCAGGTCGTCCACCGGGAAGCCGATTTTGATCATGGCCTGCTTCACGTGGCCCCGGCGCTCGGGGTCCACCGTGAGGCCGTCCGCCCGCTGCTCCAGCAGGAACGGCCGGATTGCTTTGTTGTGCCAGACCTCGGTAAGCAGCAGCGGCTCCTTGGACGCAAGCAGCAGGGTGCCGGCCGGGTCTTTCACCAGTTGGATGCGACCGAAGCGGGCCACGTAGTCGACGATTTCACGCCGGAGGTTTTCCGGCAGGGGGAACTTGCTGAGACGTTCCAAATCGGCCAGAATCGCATCGGCCGTGAGGCCGCTGGCCGCGGCATTCCAGAGCGAAAGCGGGGAAATGCGGTAGGTGTGGATGTGCTCAGGACTCTTCACCAGTTCCGAGAACCGCGCCAATGTGTCCCGCGCTTCCTCGAAGAGCGGGTTCATGACTTCGAGCAGGATGGTCTTGTCGCTCTCGACAATCAGCGGGTTTTGCGGTTGATAACTCACCGTGCGTTCCCTCCGGGCGGCATTAGCATGTGGCGTGTAAACCGCGCTTAAAAGGGATTTGTTCGGCTCCCAGGGGCCGAATCCCTGCCAGAGACGGCGGGAGGAGAAAATGTGGGGGAACCCGAATCTCCCTGTGAATCCCCAGGAAAGCGGGCGCAACCATGACCGATCAACTCAGAAAAACGCCCGGACTGAACCGTCTGGCGGGGCTGGCCTTCGGCCTGGCCGCCATCGCCGCGGCTTCAGCCGTTTTCGGCTGGCCCCTCTCCTGGAGCACGGCGGTGATCTACGGCATTCTTCAGGGAATTGCCATGCGCTGGGCGGTGGTCATGCCGGGGACCGGTATCCACGTGGTGATGCTGGGCGGCCTCATGTTTGAGGCGTCCTGGCACCACGGCTTTCTGACGGCCGCCGCGTTGATTCTGGTGGAATTCGCCGTCCGCTTGCTCTCGCTACATAGCACCAGGCCGTACTGGGAATGGTTCCGGCCACTGCTGCTGATCTTCAGTCTGGGCGCCTCCGAGGTGCTGGCCCGGGCCTTCCGGGGGAACTGGGTCCTGTATACCCACGCGGGCTCCCCGGATGTTGATACCTTTGCGTTTTTGGCCGTGTACGCATACTGGGCCTGCCTGATCGGAATCGGGACGTTCTGGCGGGCGCCGGAGCGAGGCCGGAAGCCGGCTTCCGAGTATTTGCTGTCCATGCAGCAGACGTGGTGGGTGCCCCTGACCATGCTGGGCGTGTCGTGGGCCATGGAACAGGCCCACCAGGACCCGTACAATCTGCTGATGGTGGTGGGCGTGGGGCTCCTGCTGATCCAATACCAGGCCGGCACCACGTTTACCGCGTTCTTTCAGGACTTTGCGGTGGGCGATCTGATCCGGCTCTATCCACCACAGCACTCTGGCCAGCGCGTCCGGGCGCAGAAAGTGTTACGGGTGGCATACGGCCTGGCCCGGGCGATGCCGCTGTCCAACGTGGACGTGCGGTTGGTGGGCTACGCGGCACTGTTGCAGGACTTTCTGCCCGATGCCGAGCCAGACCGGCGGCCGTGGGAGCCCGGCCCGCTGACCCCCGCGGAGCGGGAGGCGTTGCGCCGGCGGGTGGAGGCGGTGGCCCGGTACGTCGGGCAGGATGGAGCGCTGACGGACGTGGCCGACCTGATCCGGCTGCGGGCGGTCGCTTACGACGGCACCGGCGACCCGCCGCTCGCCGGGGAGGCCATTCCGCTGGTGGCGCAGGTGCTGGCGGTCGCCAACGCCGTTGTCAGCCTGCAGGAGGGCGCCAGGGGGCTTGCCGCCACCGCAGAGGCGGTGGACTGGCTCCAGCGGAACGGCGCCGGTCGCTTCAGCCCGCGGATCCTGGCGGCGCTCACGCAGGCGTTCCGGTCAGGCCAGGCTGAGGCGTTGGACGAGGGACTACCCGAGACGATCCGGCAACTCCAGCGGCTCATGGTCGGGTCCGAGCAGCCGTCCGCCGTGTTTACCGGC
This sequence comes from Symbiobacteriaceae bacterium, assembly GCA_036504075.1. Lineage (GTDB taxonomy): Bacteria > Bacillota > Sulfobacillia > Symbiobacteriales > Symbiobacteriaceae > DASXVX01. Next base: position 15,865 of record DASXVX010000013.1, read on the forward strand.
ATCCGGCGCATGTGGGCGCAACTCCGGGGGAGGGTCGGGCTGGTGCCCGAACTGCCGGCCGAAGTGCAGGCGGTGGCGCGCCTGGCCAATTTCTTCGCCTCCAGCACCGACCCCGACCATACGGCGCAAATCGCCGTGGAGGCGGTCGGGCAGTTGGTGGGCGCCAAGGTAACGTTGGCGGTCAGCGAAGAGGATGAACCAGGCCTGCGGATGCGGTTCCGGGCGGCCTACGGCTTTTCGGAACTGCACGTCATCGGTCTCCCCGTCAACATGGACGGCCCGCCGCTCTATCACGGACTCCTGCGGCGGGAGCCGTTCCAAGTGGCCGACCTGCGCGAAATCAACAGCCCGCTGGCCCAGGAGGCGGCACGGGTCGAGTCCATCCGCTCCGTGCTGTTCGTCCCGCTGGCGGCCCGCGGGCGGCTCTCCGGCGTGCTCATGGTGGGAATGCAAAGCTATCACTGGTTTACGCCCCGGGAGATCGGCCTGATCCAACTGATGGCCGACCAGGCGGCCGCCGCGCTGGAGAATGCGCGCCTCATGAACGAAGTGGCCGAACGGCTTCATCATACGGAGAACCTGAAGGCCTTTGCCGACACGCTACTGGACAACTTGTCGGTGGCCATTCTGGTCGTGGACCCGGAGGGACTCGCAGTCACGGTCAACGCATCGGCCCGGCGCCGCTTCGGGGACCAGGACCTGGAACTGGGCCGTCCCCTGCCGGGGAGGCTTTACGACGCCTTCCAGGTGACCCGGGCCTTGAACGGCGAGTCGGTGCCGGAGGCGGACGTCCGCTGGGGCGAGGAGATCCTCGAAGTTCAGGCGGTGCCGCTGCAGGACAGTCGGGGGACGAAGCTGGGCGCGATCTGCCTCGCCCGTGACGTCACCCAGGTCCGGACCATGGAGACCCAGGTCCGCCGGGTGGAGAAGCTGGCCGCCATCGGTGAACTGGCCGCCGGCGCCGCCCACGAAATTCGCAACCCGCTCACCTCCATCCGCGGCTTCATCCAACTGGTCCAGGCTCGGGCCGCCGCAGCGGAGGGGGAGTTCTTCCAGATCATCATAAATGAGATCGACCGCATCGACGGGATTATTCGCGACCTCCTGCTGCTGGCCCGGCCGACCGACCTGGAGCGGGTGCCGACCTCCCTGGCGGGGCTGCTCAACGAAATCCTGGTGCTGGGCGAGTCGAAATTCAAAGAGCAGAACGTCTGGGTGACCGCCGACATCGATCCGGCGGCGGAGACGGTGACCGTGGACCCGAAGATGTTCCGGCAACTGCTCCAGAACCTGGTGATCAATGCCCTGCAAGCCATGCCGTTCGGTGGCACGCTCAGGCTGACAGTCCGGTCGGCGGAGCCGTCCGGGGTTGCCCTGGAGGTGGCGGACACCGGTGTGGGCATCAGCCTGGAGAACATGAAGCGGCTCTTCGTGCCGTTCTTCACCACCAAGGAGGAGGGTACGGGCCTGGGGCTGGCGCTGTGCTACAGCATCGTGCAGGCCCACGGCGGCCGCATCGACGTCGAGAGCCACGAGGGGCTGGGCACCACGTTCACCGTCACGCTGCCATGAGACTCTCCGCAGTATGTCTCGCTGCAGTTGGTAGAAACGCAAAGGACCCGGCCTGCCACGTCCGGCAGAACCGGGTCCCGGGTCTCGCTAACGGCTGCCTTTGCCGCGTAGGCCGGCGGCCGGCTGCCCGATCCGGAAGCCCTGGTTGCGGGGCGAGTTCCCGTAAGCCGTGTTAGCGCCCAGCGACTTGTGCCCCGTGAATTCGTTGGCGAACTCATAGTTGGCGTCAGCGCCGGCATTCCGTCCAGCCGCAGGAGACTTTGCCGTCCTAGCATTCCTGACCGACTCCGTACGACTCTGTTTGGTCAAAGTTGACCCTCCTCAGAAGTTGGAGTGGTTTTGCGAGACCGAGGTTAGCTTGCCCGGGGTTTCGTGGGACGATACACGCCCGACGCGGAGGCCGATTCGGCCGCGAACCAGTCGCTCACGAGCGTGAACGGACACCGCACCACAGGGTGAACCTCGTGGTGCGGTGTCCGTTTCGCCCAGGCCGGCTATGTATAGGTTTCGTTCCGTTTAAGTTGGTCTAGCGCGCGATATGGGCCTGGCTTGGGTCAAGTCTACTTGGCGGATTCTTCCCCGGCTGCGGCGGCGGGCTTGGCTTCGGTGCTGTCGGACTTGGCGGCGGCGGCGGACTTGGAACTCTTCTTCTTGGTGGCCTTTTGCTCCAGCACCTTGCCAAGATCGAACGCGAGCGCCGGACCCACCGGGCTCTCCTCCCCGACCTTGATAACGGCGTACTTCCGGCGGTAGCCCGTGGGGACGGTCATCTTCATGGGACCGAGCAGGGTGATGATGTTGACGTTGGAGCCGGCGGCGGACCTGAGGATTTGTAGGCCTTCGGGGTCGTTCTTGTCGCAGGGAATGATGTAGACGGTCTCGGAGCCCTTGACCATGGCGGCCCGGACCCGCTCAACCCGGGAAACCACCGAGCCCCGCTCTTCGTAGACTTTTTTGAGGAGCCGTTCGGAAACCTTCAGAAGTCTGAGCTGGGCCGGACCGTAGAGCTTGCATTCGTTCCCGGACTCGTTGCCATGGACATACTCGGCGTCGGGCTTGTTGAAAACGATCTCCGGGGAACCTGGTGTGGGATCAGGATTCGTAGCCATGGTAGCCTCCCTCGTCGGCCCAGATTGTGGAAGTGGGCCTTTCAAGGTATAGCATATCATGGGTATAAATGGATTGGCAAGATGGTTTTGTATAGATTTTATATTAAATGATCGATTGACAATATTAATCACTGGGGTCTAGAGGTGAGGCGGGCGTAGTTCATGTGGCGGCCATTGGTCAAGCAGTCGCGCCGCCGGAGACTCCATTGGTGAAGCAGGGTAGGTCTCATTATTTTTCCGTAGACTCCCGCGGTGAAGCAGGGTAGGTCTCATGATTTTTCCGTAGACTCCATGGGTGGAGCAGGGTGGGTCTCATTGTTTTTCCGTAGACTCCACGGGTGGAGCAAGGTGGGTCTCATTGGTTTGGCGCCGACTCCATGGGTGAAGCAAGGTGGGTCTCATTGTTTCTCCGTAGACTCCATGGGTGAAGCATGGTGGGTCTCATTATTTTTCCGTAGACTCCAATTGGTGAAGTAAGGTGGGTCTCATTGCGTTCCGGAGACTCCATAAGCATGCGAATGCAAAGACCTGCACGCGCCTTGCTTGCAGCTCTCCTTCAAAGTGCTGACCCCGACCGGGGCTGGTGAGGGATGCGCAGCCAGTAACATCCTGGCACTCCTTTCGCTTGACTCGCGTGGCAGGGTTTGCCAGCGAAGGGCGGATTCCGCCGTGGACGGCGACGATCAGCGTGCAGGGCAACGAGGCCACTCTGGCCGTCGATGTCCCAGGCCAGACGGTCGGGAAGGATTACCACCCCCACATCAGCCTGGACGACGGTCCGGTGGCGATGATATTCACGCCTACACACACCTTCGCCAATCTGCAGCCGGCGCACCACAAGGTGGTCATCGTCATCGCCGATCCGGCCCACATTCCAATCAAAGGCATGCAAAGGACCCTGGAGTTCGGGCTGCGTTCGGCGTGGCTTTTTTCCATACCGCCCTTCCGATGCACTGGCTGCCCTACTTTGCGGGGCGGACCACCGTGCTTGCCGGCGGCATTCTGCTAATCCTGCTGGCCCTGGGCTACCTGCTGGCTCCGGACGGGCTGGAACAGCGGAACCGCATGGTGGCCTGGCTCCTGGCCGTCGGCGTCGGAATCCAGCCCTGCGTGGAACTCATTCCGGTGATCCTGATCGTGTCGGCCGGCTTTTGGGGTCTGCAGTGGCACGGCATCGACCGGGCCATGCCCTTCATCAAAATGGGCGCCGGCATTCTCCTGCTGATCTCCGGCATTCTTTCGCTGTGGCACGGCCACTGAAAACAAAAGACCCACGCTGAACTCGTCAGCGTGGGTTTCGATTTTGCAGAGCGTTCAACTGCTCGGCTCTTACTGACCTTCGGTGACTGTAATGGCTCCCGAGTCTCCCTGGAATTGCGTACGCAGTCCAATGGCTTTGCTGAAGGTATCGATCGGCACCATCGTGCGGCTCGCCTGGCTGTCGATGAAGACGGCAGCCGGCAGTGCCTGGGCCTGTCCGTCAAGCATCAGGGTACTGCTACCGATTTTCAGCAGGAACCGGTGGCCAAGGACCTGACCGCTGACCTGACGTGCCGTGCCATCCCAGGTGACGCTACCGCCGAGGCCTTCGACGAAGGAGCGGACCGGGAGATAGACGACGGCCCCTTCCTTCTGCGGAGCGACGTCCATGACCGACGACCGACCGTCGATCCGAATCGTGCGATCTCCCAGCCTGGCGCTGACGCGGACCACCGGTGCTTTCGGCGCGGATGGCGCTTGAACTTGAAACTTGAACTGGCCTTCTTCCACGCCCTTGTCGTCGTCGGCGACACTGTGCCAGAGCACGGTATACGTGCCGTTCCCAATCGGCTTCAGGCTCACGATCAACAACTGGGTGTTGTCCGGGCTGACTTGAGCCGGGCCGTTGCTAACGACTGTTCCGTCTGCCGCCTGTACCGTCAGCGAACTGGCCGGGTCCAGATCCTCCGTAAACCACATCTTAACCTGCGCAGGAGCAGACTGCAGTACCGCACCGGGCTGCGGGTCGGAGTCCTGGTACCCCGCGTGGGCCAGGACCTGTCCGGACAGCAACCCTCCCATGAGTGCGACTACCACCACAATCGATAAGAGGCGTCTCAATCGACCCACTCCCCTCTGCGCTAGCGCTTTCGCAGGGCCAGGAACAGGGCGATTACAGAGATCAGGAGCGAAGCACTACCGAGCCAGGTCCCAAAGCCGGGGTTCGCCGCAGGCGCCGGCGTGGGCGATACGGGTGCAGGGGCAGGCGCAGCGGAAGCCGCAGGGGCGGCCGGCGTCGCCGCCGCCGGTGCGCTGTGCTCCTGAGTCCCGGTGGCAGGCGCTTCGGTGAGGGTCACGGCGGGTGCCGGCGTACTCGCACCGGTTGGGCCGTTCCACTCCACGACGCTCCCGTCGCTGTACGTCTGGTAAGCCTTCCAGACTACCGGGCCGGCCGTCTTCGGGTTCCGGACGCTCACGCCGAACTCGAAGAACTCGCCTTTCTTGATTTCGCCGCCTGACCAGTCCAGCGCGACCACTTTGCCGGAACCGTCTTTCTCGGTGTCGAACTTCCAGCCGGGGACCGGCAGGACGCCGCTGAACGTGGTGCCCTCCGGTAGCTCGACCCTGACCTTGACGGTGGGAATCTCCTTCTCGGTTGGGACTCGGACGGTGTACCGCTCATACCCATTGGCCTGTGACTGTTTCGGCCAGACTGTGACGTGGGCGCTGGCCACGCCCGCCACGACCAGAACCCCCAGGATTGTCAGTAACCCCACAAACCGCTTCACCTTGTATCCTCTCCCGCTTTCATGTGTGATTGTCTGCAGTGCATGCCCATTATAAACACCGGACTCGGCGTTGAGATGACTCGGAAGAGGCATCTTAGACGCCGTGACGGGAAAATCGGGCGGCGACACTAGTCCTAGGGCGACGGCAGGATTGACGCCGCGTATACGGTTCTGCAAAGATCACGGTACAGCACCTTCAGGGGGCGTTGCGGCCTAAGGGGAGGTATCGGGAATGTCCACGAAGCGAATCGGCTGGCTCGCCGTCTCGTTACCGGCCATGATGGTTTTGCTATTTGAGTACATGCGTCACAACTTCCTTGAATCCTTTCTGTCGATGTCAGCCGGCAACGTCGTGACGGCCGCCCTGGCTGCTGCAGCGATGTATGGCTTCGTCCAACTGTTCAAGCGCTTGCTTGAGCGTTCGGCGGAAGAAGTCGCGAAAGCCCGAGCCGATAAGGCCATTATACTGGAACGCCAGCGAATCGCGCGTGAAATGCACGACAGTGTAGCCCAGGCGCTCTTCTACCTTTCGGTCAAACTGCGGGACACCGAGACGCTGGTCCACTCCGGTGACCAGAAGGCGGCCTGTGCGGAAATCCAGGCCATGCAAGGGTACACGAACGAGGCTTACCACCTGGTGAAGGCCGTGATCGCCGATCTGAAGAAACAGGAAGAGGAGCAGGACCTCCGGGAGGCAATCCGGTGCGTCGTTGCCCAGGCATCGGCGCGACTGGGTCTTCAAGTAAGTTGCGATGTTGCCGGCACCACGCTTACAACCGTATCGCAGCGGCACTTGCTGGCCATTATTCAGGAAGCGTTGCTCAATGCCCATCGCCACGGACGCGCACACAAAGCGGATGTTCGGGTACGCCGCCAGGGCCGGAGTCTGGTCGTCGAGGTGACCGATGACGGCTGCGGATTTGACCCATCGGCAGCCGGCCAGGACGGGCATTTTGGCCTTACAATCATGGCGGAACGGGCACGGATGATTGGCGGGGAACTGGAACTGCAGTCGGTCCCGGGGCGTGGAACACGCGTGTCCGTGCACGTTGAGGGGGTGGCCCCGGCATGAGCACACGGGTTCTGGTAGTAGACGACCACCTCCTGGCCCGGCAGGCGATCACCGCTTTACTGCACCGCGAGCCCGAGTTTGAAGTAGTCGGCGAGGCGGAAGACGGCGCCAGAGCGGTCACACTCGCCCGCCAGTTGGTACCCGATCTGGTTCTGATGGACATCAACATGCCCAATTGCGATGGTCTGGTGGCGACCCGTCTGATCAAGCGAGAAATGCCCGCTGCCGTCGTGGTGATTCTGACGGTGTCCGACGACGCAGCCGACCTGTTCGAGGCGATCAAGTGCGGTGCGCAGGGGTATCTGTTGAAGAGCTTGGCACAAGACGACTGGCTGACCTGTCTGCGGGGCGTGATCAACGGGGAAGCGATGCCCCGCGAATTGGCCCAGCGACTTCTGCGTGACTTTTCGCAGCCCAAGGTGCAGGAAGTCGAAGACCTGGGGCTGACCGAACGCGAGTATGAAGTGCTCGAATTGGTGGCAGCCGCACTCACAAACAAGGAAGTGGCGGCCAGGCTTCATATCTCCGAGGAGACCGTCAAGAACCACGTCAAGAACATCTTGCAGAAACTACACCTGAAGAGTCGCGTCGAATTAGCCGTCCTGGCACAAAGAACGGCCCTGCATCGAAAACGCCAGCAGAGCACGTGATTGTTCTACCGATCCCAATGCCCGAGGGCACTCCGTCTGACAGGAGTGCGGTGAGGTGAAGCAAGGTGAGTCTCATCGCGTCCCGGAGACTTCATAAACATGCCAATGCAAAGAGCTGCAAGCGCCATTGCTTGCAGCTCTCGTCCGTGTACGCCGACCGACCACTCACAACATCCCCCGACTGTACCAGACTATTCACGGCCATCACTGTCCTCTACCACGAAGCCAACGCCAGGGACGACTTGCGCAGACTTGGGGCGAGTTCGCTTAGATCCCTGTATAGGAAACGATGCGACGTCGGAAGTCATCGTAGACAGACCCAGTTCGAACTTTGAGCAAGGCCAGGTCGTAAAACTCGTGGGTGGTCGGAGACGCGGCTTTGGCCTTGGCTGGATCATACTTGGATCTAGGGACATTTACGATGGTCCAGAATTCCGTGAACCCAGCGCTTTTTGCCTTGAGGTGGCTCTTCTCAGCTTCGCCCATCCGGTTATAAATGTTGCGCCGATCGCCCCCGCCTTTGACCTCAACGGACACAGTGTTACGGAAATGGCCCTTCCCCATGTCCTCCCGAATGGTCATATCGGGATCGCCACTCAGAGTGATGATGACGGTCCGCCCGCAGCGTTCTTGAGTGTCATCACCCTCTCGGTTTCCTTCTGAATGGCTGGCGCCACAATCTCCGTGACGAGTTGCCTTACCTCAGCCATCGCTTTAACCCCACGCTGAGTGTTGGCTCCCCCCCGCAGTTGTGTGCCCAAGGTCAGGAGAGTCAGGTCATCCATCAACTCCTTGCTGATCTTGGCAACACCGATGCCGTCCACGAGCAGGGCCGCTTGAGTAATCAAGGCCTGGCTCAAAGCCGGTAATGCAACTGCTTGCTCGGGGGCGATGGCGTTCCTCGTTTCCATGCTTTCGAAGTATTTTGCCCCTGCCCCCTTTTCATAGAAGGCTTTGCCTGAGTGCCCAAGAAGGAGCCGGTAGTACGCTAAGAGTTGTGGTCTGCTCTCCAAGACATAGGGTAGGGCGTACACAATTTCTGCCCGCAAGGCCAAACCCGCTAATTCTGCCCGGCGTGAAGGCGCGACATACTGGGCCAGTTCCTTATCCAAACGGTCCATGTCCAAACTCTTAAGGGTTTCGAGCAAGGCGGTTTGCAGGTAGGTCTGACGCAATCTCTCCAGAGACTTGGCGAAATCGACCTGATCCTCCCCCGAAGGTAACTCAATCTGGTTCGGTGCAGGAACAGGCGGCTTCGGAATTTGGGGCTTGCGCTCGCTCATGTCTTTCTCCTTCACTGGTGGAAGCAACTTCGGCGACTGTGACCCCCGCTTCGTCACGAAGCTTTTCGTCGGAAATGCGTGCCACCTTCAAGACTGTAGGGACATGCACGACTGTGGTGAGTCGATTGACAGCCAGCCCAACGTAGTCAGGGTTCAACTCAACGCCTACATAACGCCTACCCAACATGTTACAAGCTTCTCCCACCGTTCCCGAACCGAAGAAGGGATCAAGGACAAAGTCCCCAGGCTTTGTCCCAGCACGAATACACGGTTCGATAAGTGCCGATGGGAACGTGGCAAAGTGGGCGCCAGGGAAGCCAACAGTCTTGACAGCCCACATGGTTCGTTTGTTGCGTTCCTTTTTCCCGGTCCCGCTCTCCCTTTCCCGTACGGCCTTGTAGTCGTAGTAGTATTTCTCGGATTTGGTGAGCAAGAAGATGTATTCATGGGCTTTGGTGGGGCGGTCTTTCACACTCTCGGGGTGAGCATTCGGCTTATACCAAATGATGTCAGACCGCAAGAACCACCCCTTTTTTTGAAGAGCAAAGGCCAGCCTCCATGGCACCCCAATCAACTCCTTGGGCTTTAGCCCATCGGGGGTATCGGGGCGAACCGCCATGGCACGGGCAGGATTCTTCTTGTCCGGCGCACGCCATGTACGCCCACCGCTTGTATATGAATCGCCGATGTTCAGCCAAAGGGTGCCATCCTTCTTGAGAACTCGCTTAACCTCTTCAAATACTTCAACAAGACTGTCGATGAAGGCGTCCACCGACGCTTCGAGGCCAATCTGTCCTTTGACGCCATAGTCACGAAGCCCCCAATACGGTGGGGACGTTATACAACATGTTACCGATTCATCAGGGAGCCGCTTTAGGGCCACCATGGCATCCCCCTGCATGATGAGGGAATCGTCCAGTTTCAGTTGCTGGCTAAGTCCATTGCTCTGCGACACGTGGCTACGACCTCCACCTATGACTCGCGTCTCAATCGATTATACCGTGCTTGGATAAGCCCGTCATTTGGGAGATCCCAGGTGCACCCTACCTGAGAGGGCACCGAAGAGCTTGGTTGTTTGCTCATCGAGGCCATTATAACACCTCCGGTGAGACTCGCCAGTGCCCATGTCCAAAGTACAAAGAACGCTGCGATACTGCCTGTCGCCACGGGCTGGCTTGTGCTTCTGGACCTGCAACAATTACCGTAGTCCCAGCCTTCGTCGGCGCTTGAAGTTTAACCCGCCGATGCTTAGCACCACTGCGCGGGCCGGGCGGAAGCCGATCCTGGACGCCAACATGGGTTACGCCCAGCTTGTTGTACCGATTCACTTGTTTAATAATTGCTCATTATGTAATTGAGGATAACCGTCCCAGAGCTAGAAGAGCCGACCGCCACCCTGAATTGGGTGTGCAGTCGGCTCGCCCTCGTTTCCCAGCTCAACGGCCCGCTTCCGGCGGTCGGCAGGAACGGGCCGGTATCTTCTGTTGCCTTGGATGCCACTCGCCGATGCGGAGTATAAGTCCAGCCACGACTCGGGCAGAAACACAGCGCCAAACTCTCAAAATCCCGTTGACTTAGAGTCGCTCTAATGCCCTATAGTGACCTGGGCCGGACCGATTTCACAGACGAAGGGAAGGGATCAACGCACCATGAACAACTTTGTCTTCCATAACCCCACCAAACTGATCTTCGGCCGGGGGCAGCTGGCGCAGTTGCGCACCGAACTCGCCGGTTACGGCAAGCGGGTGCTGCTGGTGTACGGCGGCGGCTCGATCAAGCGAAGCGGGCTGCACGATGAAGTGATGGCCATCCTGCGGGAGGTGGGCGCTGAGGTGCACGAACTGCCGGGCGTGGAGCCCAATCCCCGGCTGAGCACCGTCCATAAGGGTGTCGAGATCTGCCGGCGGGAGCAGATCGACTTCATCCTCGCCGTTGGCGGCGGCAGCGTGATCGACTGCGTCAAGGCCATCGCCGTCGGTGCCAGATACGAGGGCGATGTCTGGGAGGTGTTCACCGGAAAGGGGCGGGCGACCGGGGCGGTTCCCTTCGGTACCGTGCTGACCCTGGCGGCGACCGGTTCGGAGATGAACCCCGGCTCCGTGATCACCAACTGGGAGACGAAGGAGAAGGTCGGCCAGTGGCTGGACGCCTATCCGGCGTTCTCCATTCTGGACCCGGTTTACACCTTTACGGTACCCCGGGACCAGACCGTCTACGGCGTGGTGGACATGATGTCACATGCGCTGGAGCAGTACTTTCACGCCGCTGCCAACACGCCCCTGCAGGACCGCTGGATTGAGGGGTTGCTCCGGACGGTGATGGAGAAAGGGCCGAAGGCCCTGGCGAACCCGGAGGATTATGAAGCCCGGGAGACGCTCCTCTACTGCGGCACGATGGCGCTGAACCAGATCGTGTCGATGGGCACCGGCGGCGACTGGGCGACCCACAACATCGAGCATGCGGTCTCGGCGGTCTCCGACATCCCCCACGGCGGGGGGCTGGCCATCCTCCAGCCGAACTGGATGAAATACTGCCTGGATGCGAACCCCGGGCGGTTTGCGCAACTGGCGGTCCGGGTCTTCGACGTCGACCCGGCGGGCCGGTCTGACCGGGAGGTCGGGCTGGAGGGAATCGAGCGCCTGCGGCAGTTTTGGACCGGCATCGGTGCGCCTTCCCGGCTGGCCGATTACGCGATTGGGGAGGACCTGATCTCGGCGATGGCGGCGAAGGCCGCGCAGCACGGTGAGATCGGCCTGTTCCGGACGCTGACGAGGGAGGATGTCGCCGAGATCTTACGGATGTCTTTGTAGGTGACTGCTGGAAAGGAGAATGATCATGCTACCGAAAAGGAAGCTCGGCCGGCAGGGGCCCCTGGTATCGGCACTTGGCCTCGGCTGCATGGGGATGAGCTATGGCTACGGCCCGGCGACCGACCGGCAGGAGGGCATCAAGGTGATCCGGGCGGCCGTCGAACGCGGCGTCACGTTCTTTGACACCGCCGAAGCCTACGGTCCGTTCACGAACGAGGATCTCGTCGGCGAAGCCCTGGCGCCGTTCCGTGACCAGGTGGTGATCGCCACGAAGTTCGGCTGGGACATCGACCCGGAGACCGGAGAGCGCCACGGCGGCCTGAACAGCCGTCCCGAGCACATCAAGGTCGCTGTCGAAGGTATGCTCAGGCGCCTCAAGACCGACCGTATCGACCTCCTGTACCAGCACCGCGTTGACCCGAACGTGCCCATCGAGGACGTTGCGGGGGCGGTGAAGGAGCTGATCCAGGAAGGAAAGGTGAAGCACTTCGGCCTATCGGAGGCGGGCGCCAACACCATCCGTCGCGCGCACGCCGTCCAGCCGGTCACCGCTGTCCAGAGCGAGTACTCGCTGTGGACGCGGGATCCCGAGGCGGAGGTGCTGCCGACGTGCGAGGAGCTCGGGATCGGCTTCGTGCCGTGGAGCCCGCTGGGTCAGGGCTTCCTCACGGGCAAGATCGACACCAAGACGGCCTTCGACAGTTCCGATATCCGGGCGACCTTCCCGCGCTTCACGGAGGAGGCCCGCGCGCACAACCAGGCCGTGGTCGATCTGCTGACTAGGATCGCCGAGCGGAAGCAGGCGACGCCCGCGCAGATCGCGCTCGCGTGGCTGCTCGCCCAGAAGCCGTGGATCGTACCGATCCCCGGCACCCGCAAGCTGCACCGGCTGGAAGAGAACCTCGGCGCGGCCGACGTCGAGCTCACGGCGGACGACCTCCGGGAGATCGAGAGCGTCGCCTCGCAGATCACCGTGCAGGGGTCTCGGCTTCCCAAGGAGATTCTGGACCTGTCGTACCGCTGAGTGTCGCGGGCGGTCTCTGGGCTTGGCTTAGGCCAGGCCCAGCTCATCATCACTGGTTGCGGCCGGATGGCAATAGCCAATCACGAACGGTAGCGGGGCTGCTCGCTACCTCTCGAGGGGGAGAGCACAATGCAAAAGCGGAAACTTGGGCGGAGCAATCTGGAAATATCGGCACTTGGCCTCGGCTGCATGGGGATGAGCCAATCCTACGGCGTTCCGAACGATGAGGAATCGATCGCCACGATTCACCGCGCGATTGACCTTGGCGTCACGTTTTTTGACACCGCCGAGGTCTACGGCCCCTTCATCAACGAGGATCTGGTAGGACGCGCCCTGAAGGGGCGGCGCGACCGTGTGGTGATCGCCACGAAGTTTGGCTTTCGGATCGAGAATGGCAAGATCGTGGGTCTGAATAGCCGGCCGGAGCACATCCGGGAAGTAGTTGAAGCATCACTGCGCAGACTTGGCACCAATTACATCGACCTGCTCTATCAGCATCGGGTTGATCCGGCCGTGCCGATCGAGGAGGTGGTCGGTGCGATGGCAGAATTGGTGCGCCAGGGCAAGGTACGGTATCTCGGCCTGTCTGAGGCAGGGGAAAATACGATCCGGCGAGCGCACGCCGTGCACCCGATTTCGGCACTGCAAAGCGAGTATTCGCTATGGGAGCGGAACCTGGAGTCTCGGATCATCCCCGTTTTGCGTGAACTTGGCATCGGCCTGGTGCCATTCAGCCCGCTGGGACGTGGCTTTCTTACCGGGACGGCGAAGAGGGCAGAAGAGCACCCGGAAGGCGATACCCGCCGTGGCGATCCGCGCTATCAAGGGGCCAACTTTGACGCCAATATGCAGGCCGCCGCCGCCGTGCGCAAGCTGGCTGCAAGGGTGGGCGCCACGCCCGGGCAGATCGCACTGGCATGGCTGCTGCACAAGGGCGATGACATTGTGCCGATCCCGGGCACGAAACGCAGGACTTATCTTGAAGAGAACCTCGGTGCGGCGACACTGACGCTTAGCGCCGCGGAGATGGCGACGCTTGATGCGGCGCTGCCGTCGGATACGGTAGCGGGACCACGCTATCCTGAGCACTTAATGGCCTTGGTCGACCGTTAAGCACACGAAGACCCCGCCCGGGCTGGGCGGGGTCGATCATTTACTGTCATCCTTCGTGTATCCGTATTGCAGCCACCTGCCTGGTCTACGCCGGCATGGAGGAGCTTCGCTTACCGGTCGTTCCTGGCACATTAGTTCGAGCTTGATTCATCGGATTACAATCATCTTCTTTTTGCTCTTCTAATAAGCCGTTGTAATACTCCACCTTTCTTTTTAATGTATTTATTCTCTTCTCCATCGCCGCTAGTTCCTGTTCCGCCTTTTGCACTTGGTTCTGAACAAGTTGGTAGCGTCTGGGGATAGTGGAATCCCCCAGCAAGCAAAGCTGAACATACTCCTTCACCTCTGCTAACGGCATGCCTGTATCCCTCAAACACTGAACAATATAGACCCATTCCAAATCCTGTTCTGAGAATAGCCGCACGTTGTTTCCATCACGGGAGACGTAGGGGAATAGCCCCTCATTATCATAAAAACGTAAAGTATATGCTGAGATTCCCATTTTCTCTGCAACTTGCTTTACTGTGTACACAATCTCACCTCCAAAAGGCTTAGAGCCGTTCTAATGTCCCATGTTCTGACTTTACCACTCCTGTGGGCCACGAACAATAGCGTCAAGAATGGGAGGCGTCGGAGGGGCTTGGTTTACCGTTTATGAATTATGAGGATAAAGACTTCCGTCCGAGTCTGCATGCCAACGACGGCAACGGCCTGCATCACTGAACAGAGAGGGGCCTTCAACCCCCCTCTGCCCCGACATAACCCTCTGTCGAAGCCCCTCCTCCGTCCGCCAAGGCCAAGCGCGCGAAAGTCCGGCCCTCCTGGTCTGGGAGAAGCCGGACTTCCGCATGCCGCCCATCACGGCCGGCCCGGAACCGATCTAATGGCTGTCAAACTCCAGGGACTTTTTCATGCCCAGCAGCGGATTATGCTGCGGATCGGCAGCGCCCGCCGTCTATGCTAGCACATCGCTATCAATAAAAAAACTACTTGACTTCCGTTCTCATTTCCGGGCAGAATTGGCTCAGATACAACGCGCCGCCCGGGCGTGTTGGAAGGAGGCTCTGCCCATGCGCCGTGGAACCGTGTCGGTCCTGTTTACGGTGATCTTGCTCCTGGCTGCGGGCTGCAGCCAGGGCAGTAAAACTCCCACTTTTGCGAGTGGGTCGGGCAAGGTGAACGTGGTCGCCAGTTTCTACCCCGTGTTCGAATTCGCCCGGGCGGTCGGTGGCGACAAGGCGGATGTGGTCTCGCTGATTCCGGCAGGCGTCGAACCCCACGACTGGGAGCCGTCGCCGAAGGACATGAAGATGCTTAACGCGGCCGGCCTGTTCGTGTATAACGGCGCCGGCCTGGAACACTGGGTGCCCAAGACCCTGGCGAGCCTGGACAACAAACGGCTGGTCGCTGTCGAAACCGCGAAGGGGCTTGACCTGATGAACGGCGGGCCCGAAGAGAAGGGTGAGGCCGAAGCGTTGGACCCCCATGTCTGGCTCGACCCGGCTTACGCCATTCGCCAGGTAGAAGCCATCCGGGACGGGTTCATTCAGGTGGACGCGGCCAACAAGGACGTATACACGCAGAACGCCGGAGCGTATATCAAGCAACTCACGGCTCTGGACCAGGAGTACCAGACCGGGCTGACCCGCTGCCCTCGGAAAGACTTCTTTACCGCCCACGCCGCCTTCGGTTACCTGGCCCGGCAGTATGGGGTCACGCAGCACCCGATCATGGGGCTTTCTCCGGATGCGGAACCCACGCCCCTGGCAATGGCCAAAGTTGCCGCTTCGGCCAAAGAACTCGGCATCAAGTACATCTTCTTTGAGACGCTGGTCAGCGACAAGTTGGCACGGACACTGGCCCAGGAGGTTGGCGCCAAGGCGCTGCCTCTGAATCCGATCGAAGGGCTGGCCGACAGCGAGGTCAAGGCCGGCAAGAGCTACCTGTCGGTCATGCGGGAGAACCTGGGCAACCTCCGCCTGGCGTTGGAGTGCGGCAAATAGCTCGGGGAACGAAGACGAGAGCCCTATGGCGGGGGCTCTCGTCTTCGGTTACAGACCTAGATTCGCCGGGCTCCGTCATACTTCGGTCCCCAATAGCCGTTGCCAAGCGTGTACGTCCAGATTCCCCGGGACGAAGTCGCAGACACCCACTTGCCGCCCCCCATGTAGAAGCCGACATGCGAGGCGGTGCCGTGGGTGTGGAAGAAAACGAGGTCTCCCGGCTGCAAGTGAGCCCGATCGACCGGGGTCCCCATGGTAAAGTAGGCCTCCGAGGTCAGGCGGTCAAGGGGAAGCCTGTGGGTCTTATACATGAAGTAGACAAAGCCTGAGCAGTCAAAACCGGCATCAGGGCTTTCACCGCCCCAAAGGTAAGGGACCCCGGTGTATGTCGCGGTGTCCCACATCAGTTGCTGCATCGTGACCGCCCGGCCAAGCGCCTGCTGTGTGGCGGAATTCACCATGCCCGTGACCGGCAAGCCGTAGCCCGCCTGAAATTCGCGCAGCGCCGCTGCGGTAATCGGACCAAAATACCCGGTGATGTCGTCGTAGTCGAAATAACCGAGTGTTTTCAGTTGTTGTTGCAGGCGGCCGACCGCAGGGCCGGTGGCACCCTGAGCCAGGGATTGGACCTGGGCCTGGGTAACAGCAGGCACCGGGGCGATGGCGGAATCGGTAGCAGCCATGGCCTTGCCACCGGAGAAAGTCAGGAGACCGAGCAAAGCGGCGGCAACGATGAGAGGCTTTTTGTAGCCACGATTCGTCAAAGTGACCGACTCCTTCGTCGTCATTTCCGCGCCCCCGCGATTCTAATGAATCGCTAGGGGTAATTTTCGGGCTCTACTCGATTTGTGTCGTACATCATTTTCCCTCTATGGGAGCATGTGTAACTATATCCCATCACACCCTTTGTCACTGCCAGAACACAAAACCGCCCTGCCGTCAGCTGACGGAGGGCGGCTTTGCGGTATCGTGCGGCCTTACGAAGCCTGGGGCCGGACCTCGGGCGATGATGTCGAGACGGGCGAGACGCCCGACACCGTCTCGTACACCTTCAGTACTTTGCGGGCGTACAGGTTGGTCGCGGCGGATTCGACGGCCCCAGGCCCGCCGTTATAGGCCGCCAAAGCTTGCTGCACGCTGTTGCCGTACTCCTTCAGCAACTCGGCGATGTACAGGACGCCCAACTCGACGCTGGTTGCGGGGTCCGCCAGGTCGAAGTGCGTGAGTCCGGCTTTCTTGGCCAGGTAGTCGCCAGTTTCCGGCAGAATCTGCATCAGCCCTTTTTCACCGTGCAGGCCGACCAGTTCACCGTGCCAGTGAGATTCGATGGTAATGAGCGCTGCGACGAGTCGTGGGTCGACTTTTTGTCGATTGGCGGCTGCCACGATCAGGCTCCGGTACACCTCGGGCGTCAGGTCGGCGATCTGGTCGGACTGCGCCAGGACCAGCGCAGCCTCCATGGTCGCCGGGTCTGGTGGGACCGTTTCCAAGGGGTTCCGTTCTGGCAGGGTGAGCAGTTCGCTCCCGTCTGCGGAAAAGGCAGTCGACCCACCCAGCATTGCGGGGGCGGCCACCAGTCCCACAGCCAGCGCGGCCCAGAGGGCGCGACGCCGGCGAAGACGTCTCAGCATAAGACACTCCCTTCCTAGGCTCCCGCCTGTGGTCTCCGGTCAGCAAGAATGTTTCTGCCAGCGGAGCGGCGGTCCTGCCGGGATCCGCCCGGCAGTAGAGCTTGTTTGACTATTGTAGATATTTGGAATCAGACCGGGCGTTTTCGGGGACGGGAATCACTTTACCAAAGGATGGGCCTATATGTCAATCGTTCATGGTACATACTGCCTATTATGTCGACATGTTTAGACCAGGTATTAGGACGAAGTCAAAAAGCCGAATCCAGATGAAGGGCCGCCAAGATGAAGGGCCGCCAAGATGAGTGGGCCTCCAGGAGATGGACCGGACTGTTCGGTAGGAAACTCCGGGCGGAAAGCAGAAAACAAGAAAGCCAAAGAGTCAAGAGCGGAGGTTCCACATGGCAGTAAACCTGGATGATCTCAACCCCCAACAGCGGGAAGCGGTGGAGCACGGCAACGGGCCGTTGCTGATCCTGGCGGGCGCCGGGTCGGGCAAGACCCGGGTGCTCACCTACCGCATCGCCCGGCTGATTGAGGACGGTCTGGCACCCTGGCGGATTTTGGCGATCACGTTCACAAACAAGGCCGCCGGGGAGCTGCGGGAGCGCCTGGCCCAGTTGGTGGGGCCCGGGGCGGAGGAGATCTGGGCGTCCACCTTCCACTCCGCCTGCGTGCGCATGCTTCGCCGGGACATCGAGCGGCTGGGGTATAAGAAGGGCTTCACGATCCTTGATGCCGACGATCAGAAAGCGGTGGTCAAAGACTGCCTCAAGCAGTTGAACATATCGGATAAGCAGTTCGCGCCGCCCGCGATTGCCGGCGCCATCTCGCAGGCCAAAAACGCCATGCTCGATGTAAAGGAGTTTACGGCGCGGGCCAAGGACTACTGGCAGGGGCAGGTCGCAAAGGTCTACCAGCTCTACCAGGAGCGGCTCAAGTCTAACAACGCCCTGGATTTCGACGACTTGCTGCTGCTCTCGGTACGGCTGCTGGAGCAGAACCCGGATGTGCTGGAGTATTACCAGAACAAGTTCGACCAGATTCTCGTCGACGAGTACCAGGACACCAACAGCGTGCAAAACCGGTGGGTCTTCCTGCTGGCGGCCAAGAAGCGCAACCTCTCGGTCGTCGGCGACGACGACCAGGGCATTTACTCCTGGCGCGGGGCGGACATCCGGAACATCCTGGAGTTCGAGCAGCAGTATCCCGACGCCCACGTCATCAAGCTGGAGCAGAACTACCGTTCCACCGGCAATATCCTCGCGGGCGCCTACGCGGTCGTCTGCCTGAACCAGGGGCGAAAGGACAAGAAGCTGTGGACGGCGGACGGCCCGGGCGATAAAATCATCCGCTATGCCGCTACCGACGAGCATGACGAAAGCTGGTGGGTGGCCGCCGAAATCGAGCGCCTGCTCGCCGGCACCGCTGACGGACCCCGGCTTACTTATCAGGACATCGCGATCCTTTACCGGACGCACGCCCAGTCCCGCTCGCTGGAAGAGATCTTCGTCCGCAAGTCGATTCCCTACGGCATCTATGGCGGGCTGAAGTTCTTCGAGCGCAAGGAAGTCAAGGACGTGCTCTGCTACCTCCGGCTCATCGCGAACCCGGCAGACACGCTCTCGTTCCGGCGGGCCATCGGGGTGCCCAAGCGGGGCATCGGGCCGGTTTCCGTGGACAAGGTGGTCGACTACGCCGACCAGTGGAACCTGCCCGTGGCAACGGCGGCCGTGGATTGCAGCCTGGTGCAGGGCCTGAGCGGTGGCTACCGGGCGAAAGTGGAGCAGTTCGCCGCCTTTATCGAGGAACTGACGAACCAGTCGGTCTACCTGTCGGTGGGCGAACTGATCGACGAAGTGCTGACGAAATCCGGCTATATGGATGAGCTGAAGGCCGACAACTCCCTGGAAGCGGCGGCCCGGCTGGAGAACCTCACGGAGCTGAAGGCGATGGCCATGGAGTTCGAAATGCCCACTGGCGCCGAGGCCGAAGGACAGTCCCAACTCGATGCGTTCCTGGCCAATGCCGCCCTCATGACCGATGCTGATGCGGTGGAGGCCGGGCTGAACAAGGTGACCATGATGACGCTCCACTCCGCCAAGGGTCTGGAGTTCCCCGTGGTCTTCCTGGTGGGAATGGAGGAGGGGGTCTTTCCCCACAACCGGGCGCTGGCCGACGACACGCAGATGGAGGAGGAGCGGCGGCTCTGCTACGTGGGCATGACCCGTGCCCGCCTGCGGCTCTATCTGACCAGCGCCATGGCCCGCTCTCTCTATGGCCAGACGGAATACCACTCGCCGAGCCGCTTCCTGGAGGAGATCCCACAGGAGCTTCTGGAGGTGGCCGGTGGCCGTCGTCAGGGCTCGGCCTGGGGCGTCGGCACGGCGTCCGCTTACGGTGGCGAGCGCGCCCCGGCGGCCCGCACGGGCGGGGTCGGGGGCTGGGGTTCGGGTTCAGCCCAGCCGACCGGGGACTGGGGCGCCGCCCGGCCCAGCCGCACCTGGGCGAACGCCGAGGAGGAGAGCAGCCCGGCCATCGGGTCGTCGGGCTGGGGCCAGACGGCTGAGGCGAAGGAGATGCAACGGCGCGCCCGGAGCGCACCGTGGGGGGAGCCGGCGTCGGGGCCGGCGGCCGCGGCCGGACCGAGCCTGGCCGAAGGCGACCGGGTCCGGCATGCCAAGTTCGGGGAAGGGGTTGTGCACGGGGTCCGTGGCGACACGATTACCGTTCACTTTCCGGGCGTCGGGCAGAAGCAGCTGGTGGCCGGCTACTTGCAGCGTGTCGAAGAGTAAAGCGACGGAGGCGACCAGTCAGGGTCGCCTCCGTCTTTCTGTTCGGGCAGGTAATTGAGGCGCTGCTCACGAAATTCAAATTGCTGTGGTTTCAGTTGACCAATCTGACGTGGCAGGGAGGCGGGCCGCAAGTTGGACACCGGCCGGCTCCATTACTTTGAGCAGTTGAGCAAGTTCCTCAACGTCTGACGCTCTCCTGACCGCAATCGCGCTCAACGGCATTCACGGATAATGGCGACCAGTTCGCTGAAGACCCATTCAAACCTGTCCACCAGGCTGGGGTCGAAGTGGCGGCCGCTCATGCGCACAATCTCCGCCGCAGCGTCGGTGTGGGACCAGGCCTTCTTGTACGGCCGGTCCGACGTGAGGGCGTCGAAGACGTCGGCCAGGTGGCAGATCCGACCCGAAAGGGGGATCGCTTCGCCTTTCAGCCCCTGCGGGTAGCCGGACCCGTCCCAGTTCTCATGGTGGGTCCAGGCGATGGTGTGGGCCATCTGCATCAGGTCGGAGCTGCCGCCCGAAAGCAACGTGGCGCCGATGCGCACGTGGGTCTTCATGGTCTCCCACTCATCCGGCGTCAGTGGGCCCGGCTTCAGCAGAATGGCGTCCGGGATGCCGATCTTGCCCACATCGTGCATGGGAGCGGCTTGCAGGATCATGTCGCACTCTGTCGTCGAGAGACCGGCGGCCTCGGCCAGCCGGGCCGCGAGCCGGGACATCCGGTCGGTGTGCAGGCCGGTCTGGTCGTCCCGGAATTCCGAGGCCAGTGCCAGACGCCGGACCACTTCCAGCTGGCTCTGCTCCAGCTCCCGGGTCCGCTGCCGGACTTTCTCCCCCAGGAGTCGGTTCTGGTCCGCCAGCTGGTTGTGCAGAAGCCGGACCTCCAGCATGTTCTGAATCCGGGCCCGCACTTCGACCACGTCGTACGGCTTGCTCAGAAAGTCGCGTGCCCCCGCCTCCAGGGCCCGCAGCCGGGAGGACTGGGCATTGTCCGCCGTCAGAACCAGCACCGGTACATAGGAGTGCGGCTCCAGCGCTGCAAGCTGCGCCAGTACCTGGTAGCCGTCGAGATGCGGCATCATCAGATCCAGCAGCACCAGGTCCGGTTTGAACTCCTGGTAGGTCCGGGCGGCCTCCCGGGGGTCCAACAGGCTCCTGATCTGCGAATACCCCTCGTTTTTCAGCAGCTTCTCCAGCAGCAAAACGTTGGGCTGCTGGTCATCGACGATCATGATTCTGGCGTCGGCGAATGCGGGATCGATCATGAAATATCGCCTCTAGGGTTCGGATTTTAACAGCTGATCGACGGTCATGAGGAAGAGGGGGACGTCCAATGGTTTCGTCAGGTAGGTTCTGAAGCCGGCCGCCTTGCCCCGCTCCACCTCTCTCGGCATCGCCGAAGCGGAGAGGGCGATGACGGGAATGCGGCCGGTGATTTCGGAGGCCTGGAGGCGTTCCATGACGGCGAACCCGTTCATGTCTGGCAAGTGAATGTCGACAATAATGAGATCGGGATGCAGCGAAAAAGCCAGATCGAGTCCCAGGGAGGCGGTGGGGGCGGTCAGAAGCCTGACCGACGGGTACGCGGCGATAATCCGTTCCATGAGTCTGACATTGGACGGATTATCTTCGATGTACAGGAACGTCCGGGCCACGGCATCCGGCCCTTCCCGCAGGGCCGCGGCGGTCGCGGTCTCGGCGAGGTCGGCAGCCGGGTCCGGCGCATGGGGCAGGGTGACGCAAAAGCGGCTGCCCACGCCGGGCGTGGACTCCAGGGAGATAGCGCCGCCCATCTGTTCCGCAAGGGAGCGGGCCAGCGGTAGGCCGATGCCGGTCCCTTCGGTGGTGCCGGCGTGCAGCTTGGACCGGTAGAACGGTTCGAAAACCGCCGCCTGCTCCTCCGAGGCGATGCCGAAGCCGGTGTCGGTGACGAAGATGCGCAAGTTCCCGCCTTCCGGTTCGCCGCAGCTGATGGTGACAGCGCCGCTGTCCCAGTTGTACTTGATGGCGTTGGTTGCCAGGTTCAGCAGCACTTGGTGCAACAGCGCCCGGTCGGCCCAGACGGCCCAGGACGATGGCTGGTGCAGCAGCCGGATCTTGCGCTGGGCGGCCATGGGACCGAGCAGCGCCAGCACTTCGCCGACCAGCGGCGCGACGGCGACCTGCTCCAGCGACAGCGTAACTCGGCCCGCCTCAATGCGGGCAAGGTCGAGCACCTGGTTAATCAGCCCCAGGAGTTGCCGGCCGGCCTTTTCGATCTGCTCGACGCTCTCGCCCTGCGAGGGCGTCAACGGTTCCGTCCGGTCCAGCCGCAGTAGCTGCGAGAAGCCCAAGATCGCATTCATGGGCGTGCGCAGCTCGTGAGACATCTGTGACAGGAACTGCGATTTGGCCTGGCTGGCCCGTTCCGCCTCTTCTTTGGCCAGTGCCAGTGCCCGTTCCGTCTCCTTCTGGCTGGTGATGTCTGTAAGCGCCACCACCACGCCGGTCACGGCGCCCTCGCTGTTCAGGAGCGGCTCGGCGTTCACCAGGAGAATGGCCCGCTCCCCGTTCTTGGACGCCACGCCCATCTCCACGTTCCGGACCCGCTCGCCGCTGTGCAGCGCCCGAGAAGTCGGTCGCTCTTCTACCGGGAAGCGCTCCCAGGTCATCGGGTGGTACAGGCTCCAGGCGGGTGAACTGTAGTCCTTGCCGGACAGTTCGGCGAAGTCGACATCGAGCAGCCGTTCTGCCGCCGGGTTGAGGAACGTAACCCGGAAGTCGCTGTCCATGAACATGATGCCGGCAGCGCTGGCGGCGAAAATGCCTTTGATGTGCTCCTGGCTGGCCCGCAGGGCCTCTTCGGTCAGCTTCCGCCGGGAGATGTCCCGCACCCGCCGGATAGCCACAGCGTAAAGGGTGGCCAGCCGCTGAAGCAGATCCATGTCCCGCTCCGTATAGTCCCGGTCGGCGTTGGCCACGGCGATCTGGCCGACCAGATCGTCATCGATCAGGGACGGCACCGAGAGGAACCGCCAGATCGACGGCTGGGCCACCGGCATATCGGTGAAGCGGGGGTCGGTCTCCGGCGTGTTGGTCAGAAGGGGTTCTCGGTGTTCCAGCCCCCAGGCGAGCAGCCCGTTTCCGTCGTCGCTGCTGCCCGCCGGCCGGGAATCCTGCCATTCCGGCGCCAGGATCCGGCGCATGACGAATTGCCCGGTGGCCCGGTCTTGATAACTGATGTAGCCCCGCATGCTGCTGGTGGACTTCCGGGCCAGTTCCGCGACTTGCTCGCTGATATCCGGCAGCGTGTCCTGCAG
Source organism: Symbiobacteriaceae bacterium (assembly GCA_036504075.1). Lineage (GTDB taxonomy): Bacteria > Bacillota > Sulfobacillia > Symbiobacteriales > Symbiobacteriaceae > DASXVX01. Next base: position 38,991 of record DASXVX010000013.1, read on the forward strand.
CAGCAGCGACTCAGAGAGTTTCGCCAGAGCCCTGTTCGCCTGGAGTTCCCACTGGAGTGCCGCTTCCATCCGGAGCCGCTCGGTCATGTCCTGGAACACGGTGACCACGCCGGTAATGCCGCCATCCAGCATGACCGGCGTGGAAGTGTGGGAGACCGGCAGGCGGGTGCCGTTCTTGTGAATATACACGTCTGACTCCACCCGGTAGGGCTTGCCGGTCTTCAGCGGCGACATGGTCGGGCAATCACTGGCCGCCACGAAGGCCCCCTCGGGGTTCTGATAGTGGATGAAGTCATGAATCACCTGGCCCGTCAGTTCAGCGGCGGACCAGCCCAGCAGTTTTTCGGCCTCCGGGTTGATGAACGTGCACCGCATCTCCCGGTCCACCACGAAGACCCCGTCGCCCACGGCAGTGCTGATGGCCTCGAAATGCCGCTCCCGCCGTTCGCAGGCGTCCAGGGATTCACTGAATAGGAACGTCAGCTCCCCGGCCAGGACGCCGCTGATCATGAAGAACAGGACCCGGGTCACCCACGCCGCCGTCGCCTGAACCGGGTCGCTCAGGGTGGCGTGCGGCATCCAGGGTCCCGTGGCGATGCCCGCCAGGAGGCCGCTGACCAGGCCGCCCGGCACCCGGAAGAGGAATGCCCCGAGCGCCACGGGAACCAGCAGGAGGTCCGTGAAGCCGGCGCTGGTGCCGCCCGTAACGTAAATCACCAGCGTCCCGCCGGCCAGCGACAGGACGATGAGCAGCAGCCCCGCCACCAGGCGCAGGCCCGCCGGCTTGCGCCAGCGGTCAACGACGTAGATCGGGATTTGGGTCCAGGAGCTGTTCATCGGTGAGTGCCCCTTTCGCCGGAACTGCACGGCGTACCCTTGCAGCCGGGACGACTGTACCTCCGGGTGACGGTGGAACCGGGCTGGCGGCGCCGGGGGCGTGGGGGACCAGAATTCGCGGCGGTAGGGAATATGGTATCAGATGCCAGGCAGGTCAGGGAAGAGAGCAGGAGAGTATTTCGGGAGCCGGTGGACTCGGTTCCTGGTCTTAGCCCGGTGGTATGGGACTGACCCGGTGCCGGAGGTTGTAGGCAATCCGCGGCAGGACTTTGCTGCCGTTCGTGTTGAAAAGAAGTGCGGTGACAGACTAGAACCAGCAGAGCGAAGGGGGGGCCTCCCGTGACCCGGGAAGAGGCTGCCGCAAGAATCACCGTACTTTCGGCGGACATTCGCCGCCATGAGCACGCCTATTTCGTCCTGAACGCGCCCGTCATCGCCGACTTTGCGTTCGACCAGCTGGCACAGGAGCTGAAGCGACTGGAGGCGGAGTTTCCGGACCTGCGCCTGCCGGACTCCCCCACCCAGCGGGTGGGTGGCGCAGTTTCGTCGGATTTCGCCAAAGTCCCCCATAATCCGCCAATGCTTTCGTTGGACAACGCGTTTAGCGCCGACGACCTGCGCGATTTCGACCGCCGCGCCCGCTCCCTGGTGGAGGGCGAGCCGGTGCAATACGTCTGCGAACTGAAAATCGACGGCCTCTCCATATCGCTCCGCTACGAGAACGGCGTGTTCGTCCAGGGCGCTACCCGCGGCGACGGCGAAACCGGCGAGGACGTGACCCCGAACCTGAAGACCATTCGCTCCGTGCCGCTGCGGCTGGAGCCGGTGGATGGCCGCCTGCCCGCCCGCATGGTGGTGCGCGGTGAGATCTACCTGGAAAAGCGCGTGCTGGAAGAGTTGAACGCAAAGCTCGCCGCGGTCGGCAAGCCGCTGCTCCAGAATCCCCGAAACGCCGCCGCCGGCGGGCTCCGGCAGAAGGACCCCAAGAAAACCGGGGAGCGCCGGCTCGACAGCTTCATCTATACCCTGGTGGAGGCAGACGGTTATACCGTTACAGACCACTGGCAGAGCCTCGAACTCATGGAGCGCTTCCACTTCAAGGTGAATGAGCAGCGCCGGCAGTTTGGCTCCATCGACGAAGTCATCGCCTGGACGGCGGACTGGCGGGAGAAGCGCTACGACCTGCCCTACGAAATCGACGGGCTCGTCATCAAAGTAAACGACCTCAGGCAGCGTGAGCAGATGGGCTTCACGGCCAAGTTCCCCCGCTGGGCGATTGCCTACAAGTTTCCGGCGGAAGAGAAGGAGACGGTGGTCGAAGCGATTACGCTGGAGGTCGGCCGGACCGGCGCCGTCACGCCCGCCGCCGAGCTGACCCCGGTGCGCATCGCCGGCACCACCGTGAAGCGGGCGACACTTCACAATGAGGATAACATCCAGGCGAAGGATATTCGGATCGGCGATACGGTCATCGTCCGCAAGGCCGGGGAGATCATTCCGGAAGTGGTGCGGGTGGTGCCCGAGAAGCGGCCGGACGGTGCCGTACCCTGGACGTTCCCGGCCCGCTGCCCCGCCTGCGGCGAGGAACTGGTCCGGGCCGAAGGCGAGTCCGCCACCCGCTGCGTCAATAACCTCTGCCCCGCACAGCAGTACCGGGCGATTTTGCACTTCGCCTCCCGGGACGCCATGAACGTCGACGGACTCGGCGATGCGCTGGTCCAGATGCTCCTGGAAGAAGACCTGATTGCGGATGCCGCCGATCTGTACACGTTGGCGTCCCGCCGCGCGGAATTGCTCGAAGTAGAGCGAATGGGCGAGAAGTCTGTCGACAATCTCCTGGCCGCTATTGACACCACTCGGCAAAATCCGCTGCACCGCCTGGTGTATGCTCTTGGTATCCGCCACGTTGGGGAGCGCGCCGCCAAATTGCTGGCCGGTTATGCCGGCTCCATGGAGGCCATCGAGAACGCTACGGCGGACGAACTCCAAACCATTCCCGGCCTGGGGCCGAAAATCGCCGAATCGGTCATGGCGTACTTCACGAGTCCCAAATCCCACGAACTGCTCCGCAAGCTCCGGGCAGCCGGTGTCAACATGACCGGGGAAAAGCAGGCCGGTCCCGTGGAAGGGCCGCTCTCCGGCAAAACCGTGGTCGTCACCGGCACGCTGACCCGCTGGGGCCGCAAGGAGATCGAGGAGCTGATCGAAGGCCTGGGCGGCAAGTCCGCCGGCAGCGTCAGCAAAAAAACGTTCTTCGTGCTGGCCGGCGAAGCGGCGGGCTCCAAGTTGGACAAGGCCCGCGAACTGGGCGTGCCCATACTGTCTGAAGCGGAGTTTCAAGACCAATATGGTCCATTCTAACGGCCCCCACCAACCACATTTTTTACCTGGAGGCAAAAAGGACGCAGCATTTGCCGTGACAGTAGTGCTGCGCCTTTTTTTGCCGGCCCGCCCCACCGCATCAGGCAGCGTTCAGCGCTCCGGTTTGCCGGTAGAATGGCCCAGTAGCGTCAGGCATAATCATGGCCTGGATGGCCCTTCTCGTGAAATCAGACAAGGTGAAATCATACGGGAGCAGGAGAAGCCAAGGCTGCAACGAATTGAATGTGTTTAGTGCCCGAATTGTAATGGTTGATGCCTACACTAGGTGGATCGTTAAACGGTGCGCCGGGAACTTGAGCAAACCGGTAGGCCAAAACGTGCGTCTTATTCGCGCACGCACCATCCAAAGGCGTTCCGGATCCCCCGACGACCCGGCTGACGTCAACAGGACCAAGACGAGGAGTGAGCCGATGAGCGAGAGGCTGGTCGATATTCGCAACCTCAGGACCCACTTCTACACAGAAGATGGCGTTGTGCCGGCCGTTGATGGGGTAAATTTATATGTCAAGCGCGGCGAAACGCTGGGTGTTGTCGGTGAGTCCGGGTGCGGCAAGAGCGTCACCTCTTTGTCCGTCATGCGCCTGATTCCCAATCCGCCCGGCAAGATCATCGAAGGCGAGATTCTCTTCGAAGGCGAAGACCTGGTCAAGAAGTCCGAAGCCGAAATGCGGAAGATTCGCGGCAACGACATTTCAATGATTTTCCAGGAACCCATGACTTCGCTAAACCCGGTGTACACCATCGGCGACCAGATTTCCGAGGCGATTCAACTGCACCAGGGTCTAAATTATAAGGAGGCCACCGAAAAGGCGATCGAAATGCTGCGCCTGGTCGGCATTCCCCTGCCGGAGCGGCGGGTCAAGGAGTATCCGCACCAACTTTCCGGCGGTATGCGGCAGCGTGTCATGATCGCCATGGCGCTCTCCTGCAACCCGAAACTGCTAATCGCCGACGAGCCCACCACCGCGCTCGACGTGACGATTCAAGCCCAGATCCTGGAGCTTATGAAGAAGCTGAAGAAGGAACTGGGCATGGCCATCATGCTGATCACCCATGACCTGGGTGTCGTCGCAGAAATGGCCGAACGGGTCGTGGTCATGTACGGCGGCAAAGTCGTGGAAGAGGGCGACGTCGTCTCCATTTATAAGCATCCGCTGCATCCGTACACCGAGGGCCTTCTGTTGTCCATCCCGCGCCTGGACGAGGACGTGGAGAAACTGCACGTCATCGAGGGCGTCGTGCCGAACCCGCTGCACCTGCCTGAGGGTTGCCGATTCCATCCGCGGTGCCCGTACGCCATCGACAAGTGCAAGACCAGCCAGCCGGAACTGGAGCAGGTGGCCCCTGGCCGTTACGTGGCCTGTTACCTGGCTGGAGAGAGACTCTCCAAGGGGGTTTAGTGAACATGGCAGCTGTTGTGCAGCCGGGAGCCCAGAAAGAGGTCCTCATGGAGGTCCAGGACCTCAAGAAATACTTCCCGATCTCCGGTGGCGGCATTATCTCCCGCACCGTCGGCCACGTCAAGGCCGTCGACGGCGTCAGCTTCGCCGTGCGGCGTGGCGAGACCCTCGGCCTGGTGGGCGAATCCGGTTGCGGCAAGACGACGCTGGGCAAGGTCGTTCTGCGCCTGCAGGATGCTACCGCGGGCAAGGTCTTCTTTGAGGGCAAGAACATTTTCAGCGTTAACAAGGAAGAGATGCGGAAGCTCCGGCGGGAAATGCAGATCATTTTCCAGGATCCGTACGCCTCGCTGAATCCGCGCATGACCGTTGGCGAAATCATCGGCGAACCGCTCGAGATCCATGGCGTCGCCCGGGGCCAGGAGAAAATGAAGCGGGTTAACAAGTTGCTCGAAGTCGTCGGTCTGGCGCCGTTCCATGCCCGCCGGTACCCGCACGAATTCTCCGGCGGCCAGCGGCAGCGCATCGGCATCGCCCGGGCTCTGGCGCTGAACCCGAAGCTGATCGTGTGCGACGAGCCGGTCTCCGCCCTGGACGTGTCTATCCAGTCCCAGGTGCTCAACCTGCTGGAAGACCTGCAGCAGGAGTTCAACCTGACCTATATCTTTATTGCCCACGGCCTCTCGGTGGTGAAGCATGTCTCAGATCGCGTCGGCGTCATGTACCTGGGCAAAATGATGGAAATCAGCCCGGCCGCCGAACTGTATGCCAACCCGCTGCATCCGTACACCGAAGCGCTCATGTCGGCGATTCCCATCCCCGACCCGACGCTGCGGCGGGAGCGCATCGTTCTGGAAGGCGACGTCCCGTCTCCGGTCAACCCGCCGAAGGGCTGCCGCTTCCACACCCGCTGCCGCTACGCGGCGCAGATGGGCGAAATCTGCCGGACCCAGGAGCCGCTCATGATCGACATGGGCAGCGACCACTGGGTCGCCTGCCACATGCGGACGAAGTAAGCGTTTCCTGACCCAAGCGACGCAAACACCCGGGGCCATTTGGCTCCGGGTTCTTTCTTGCCGGCGCCGGCAGGCGCTCAGGAGGCAGTCTCATCCTCAGGGAGGAGGGGTCCAATCCATCGAAAGTCTGACCAGGACCAACCCAACCGGGCCATTGCCATAGACTTCCGCTTGTTACAAACAGCACAAAGTTGCCGCCAGATATGTGAATAAAATCACTTGTCCAGAATCGCCTGCGGCAGTATAACGAAGATGGAAAACAAAGATCCATAGGAGGCCTGTCACATGAATCCGCAGCGGTTACAGAACGGGCATTTTTTGATTCCGGCCACCATGTGCATCAACGGCGAGTGCATCGTCGGACTGAAAGAGGTCGCTCCGGGCACCGAAGAGTACGAGGAATGGATGCCGCCGGCCAAGGAAACGGCGAAGGAGCCGGCCAAGCAGCAGCACTAGGCATCGCCCTTGCCCTGCCACGGTCGAAGACGATATAGACTCGCAAGTTGGGCCCCCCCAACAGGAACCGCCTCTCCCATCAGTGGGAGAGGCGGTTTGGTTGCTGGCGATAACTGCCCTATACCTGGAATTTGGCAACTACTTCCGTCAGCCGTCGCGCCGTCTCCACCAGCTCCCGGGCCGACTCGGCCACCGTGAGCGTGGTCTCGGCCAGACCGGTAGTGGCTGAGGAAACCTGGCCTGCGGACTCCGCCGCCTCGCCGGAAAGCCGCGAAACGGTGGTCAGGTGGCTCAGCGCCGAATCGGCTCCGGCGGACATTTCCTCGGCGGCGGCCGTGTTCTCCTGAGTGACCATGGCTGTGTTCATGATGCCGCCGGTGACGGTGCCGCCCGCCGCTGCCTTTCCTTCTGCCTAACTATTACAAATTCGCACTGGAATCCGGGGAGTCGGGCCGATCCCTGCCATGTAACGTTGCCGCTGGTTTTCTGCCTGTGGTAAAATCAAAGGGTTAACTGGGCGTTGATGTTGAAATGGAATTGAGAGAACGAAAATGGGCGGTGATGAGGGATGGCGCTAACGCGCAGTCAGGTTGAGCATGTCTCCCGGCTGGCCCGCCTGGGCCTGTCAGAGGTGGAGAAGGAGCATTTGACCGAGCAGTTGAGCCGGATTCTGGAGCATGTGGAAAGCATGAATCGGCTGAATACCACGGACGTGACGCCGACTTATCACGCGGTGGCGCTGCAGAACGTCCTCCGGGAGGACAAGCCCCACCAGTCCCTGGACCGGGCGAAGGTACTGAGCCAGGCGCCGGAAGCCGAGGCCGGCTGCTTCAAGGTACCTAAGATCACGGAGGGCTAGCGCGATGACACATAACCTAAGTGCCTCCCGCCTCAACAAGGCGTTCGCGTCGGGGGAACTCTCAGCGGTGGAGATCACCGAGGCGTTTCTGGCCAGAATCGAAGCGACCGAGCCTGCTGTGCGGGCGTTTCTCACGGTAACGGCGGACCAGGCCCGAGACCGCGCAAAGAAGCTGGACGGCCGGCGTAGAAACGGCGACGGCGAAATCGGCCTGCTGGCCGGTGTGCCGGTAGCGGTGAAGGATAACATGTGCACCGAAGGGATTCGGACCACCTGTGGCTCCAAAATCCTGGGCGATTATGTGCCGCCTTACGACGCGGATGTCGTGGAGCGCCTCCGGGCCGCGGGCGCCATTATAATTGGCAAGACGAACATGGACGAGTTTGCCATGGGCTCTTCGGGCGAGAACTCCGGCTTCTGGCCGACGAAGAACCCGTGGGACCCGGGCCGGATTCCGGGCGGTTCCTCTTCCGGCTCGGCTGCGGCGGTGGCCGCCGAACAGGTCACGCTCTCTCTGGGATCTGACACGGGCGGCTCGATCCGGCAGCCGGCGGCCATGTGCGGCATCGTCGGCCTGAAGCCCACCTACGGCTACGTCAGCCGGTACGGCCTGGTGGCTTTCGCCTCCTCGCTGGACCAGATCGGCCCCTTTGCCCGGGACGTGGAGGACTGCGCCCGCCTCTTTGAGGTGATCGCCGGCGGCGACCGCCGGGACTCCACCAACGCGGGCCGGACCCCGCCGGCCATCAAACTCGGCGGCGAACCATCGCTCAAGGGCGTGCGGCTGGGTGTGCCCAGGGAGTACTTCGGGGCGGGCATCGACCCGGAAGTGAAGGCCCGGATCGACGAGGCCATCGTAAAACTGGCGAGCCTGGGCGCCGAAATTGGCGAGTGCTCGCTTCCGCATACGGAATATGCCCTGTCGGCCTACTACATCCTTGCCCCGGCGGAGTGCTCGGCCAATCTGGCGCGGTTCGACGGCGTCCGGTACGGCCACCGCACCCTTGATTCCGGCGGCCTCCTGGAGATGTACATGAAGACTCGGCAGGAAGGATTCGGCGACGAAGTGAAGCGCCGGATCATGATCGGCACGTACGCACTCTCCAGCGGCTACTACGACGCCTACTACAAGAAGGCCCAGCAGGTGCGCACGCTGGTAATCCGGGACTTCGAACAGGTCTTCCGGCAGTTCGATGCCCTGATCACCCCGACGTCGCCGATTACCGCCTGGGGCCTGGGCGAGAAGACGGATGATCCGCTGGCCATGTACCTGGCCGACGCCTGCACGATTCCCGTCAACCTGGCCGGCCTGCCCGGCATTTCCGTGCCGTGCGGCCTGGCGAACGGCATGCCGGTGGGCCTGCAGCTTATCGGCAAGCATTTCGACGATCACAAGCTGCTGCAGTACGCCTGGGCTTACAGCAAGGCGGCCCCCTTTGATGCGAGGCCCCCGCTGGGAAAGGGGGACAAGTAGACATGGCGACGAACTGGGAAACCGTCGTTGGGTTGGAAGTCCACGTGGAGCTCTCCACCGAAACCAAAGTCTGGTGCGGCTGCAAAAACGAGTTTGGCGCCGAGCCGAACGTAAACGTCTGCCCGGTCTGTCTGGCCCTGCCGGGGTCGCTGCCGGTGCTGAACGCTACGGCCCTGCAGTACATCATCAAGGCCGGCCTGGCCCTGAACTGCACCATCGCCCACTTCTCGAAGTTTGACCGGAAGAACTACTTCTACCCGGACTCCCCGATGAACTATCAGATCAGCCAGCTGGACCTACCGCTCTGCCGGAACGGCTGGGTGGAGATTGTGCTGGCCGACGGCTCGACCAAGCGGATTCGCATCAACCGCATCCACCTGGAGAACGACGCCGGCAAGCTCCTGCACGCCGGGGACGACGTGGCGGAAGGCGAGTCGTCGCTGGTCGACTTCAACCGGGCGGGCGTGCCGCTGATCGAAATCGTCACGGAGCCGGACCTCCGGTCCGCCGAAGAGGCTGGTCTCTTCCTGAACAAGCTGAAGGCCATCATCAAGTATTGCGGCGTCAGCGACGTGAAAATGGAGGAAGGCTCCATGCGCTGCGACGTCAATACATCGGTGCGGCCCGTGGGCGCCACCGAGTACGGCACCCGCAGCGAACTGAAGAACGTCAACTCCTTCTCGGCGGCCCTCCGGGGCATCGAGTACGAGGCCAAACGGCACATCGCCCTGATCGAAGCCGGCGGCACCGTGGATCAGGAGACCCGCTCCTGGCGCGACGCCAAGGGCGTGTCGGTAGTGTTGCGCTCCAAGGAGGAGGCCAACGACTACCGCTACTTCCCCGAACCCGACCTGCCGCCGGTCGTCCTGACGGAGGAGGATATCGAGCGGGTGCGGGCGACCCTGCCGGAACTGCCGGACGCGATTCTGCGCCGGCTCACGACCGAGTATGGCCTTTCGGCCTACGACGCCGCCGTCATCGTCGCAGAGAAAGAATCCGCCGAGTGGTTCCATGAAGCGGTCGCACTGGCCGGCGCCGGCAACGCCAAGGCGGTGGCCAACTGGCAGACCAACGAGCTGAACCGGGTCATGAATGCCAAGGGCCTCGGCCCGGACCAGATTCCGGTGCAGCCGCGGCAACTGGCCGAGTTGCTCCAACTCATGGAGAAAGGCGTCATCACCGGCAAAATCGCCAAGACCGTGTTTGAGAAGATCGTCGAAACCGGGAAGGACCCGGAGGTGATCGTCAAGGAAGAGGGACTCTCCCAGGTGGCCGACGAAGGCGAACTGGCCAAAGTAGCCATGGAAGTCGTGGTGGCCAACCCGAAGGTCATAGAGGACTGGAAGGCCGGCAAGGCGGCCGCGGCCCAGTTCCTGGTCGGCCAGATGATGAAGGCAACCCGGGGTCGGGCTAACCCGCAGCTGGCGGTCAAGCTGGTCACCGAAGCGCTCAGGCAGCACACGGGCCAGGCGTAATCCTGGTTGCGCAACACCAACACCGGCGGGGCCTGTGCCTCGCCGGTTTTTATTTGTCACTAAACATGACTGAATACGGAACATTGAAGGGATTCTTTGACCAGCCATCAAACATTTAAGATTACGAATCGCACCGACTGGCAGAAAGGGGGGGCGTTGGATGGGGTCCGAACGATCCACGAGGCGGCCTGACACCGCTCACCCCCTCACGTGGTTCAGCATCACGCTCTCGTTCGCCTTCGCGCTCCTGACGCTCTATATACCGTACCAGTTCCAGGCGCCGGTCTTCCAGTTCGCCTATCCTTACCTGCGGCTGTTCGGCGTCATGTTTGGCGCCGCCTTCGTGCTGCTGGCTGCCGCAGAGTTCGACATTGGCCTGCCGTCCTGGCTGAACCGGGCGGGCAAGTCCAGTCTGATCGTGGGCGGCCTTGGCCTGCTGGTGACCGTGGGGATGCGCTCCGCTATGGCCGATCGGGCGGTTTTCTGGGGCGCACTCTCTCTGGCGCTGGTCGCCAGCATGGTGACGCCTGACCGCGAAGAGGACATCTTCCACGGGTTCTACGTGGTGGCAATGCTGGGGACCGGCCTCGCCGTTGTGTTCCGACTCGGGAGCCTCGCCACGGTGCTGAAGGCAGACCTCTCCTGGCTGGGGATGCTGACGGCTGCCGCCGCCCTGGTGCAGGCGCTGGGCTTCGCTCGACCCGGACGTCGGTGGGCTGCGGTGGGGATGCTGATCGCCATGCCGCCGCTGGTCTGGATGAGCTTTGCCTGGCTGGCGATCGACCAATGGACCGGGTTTGTGCTTAACGGCGTCATGGCGGTCTCAGCGGTGGGCTGGGCGCTGTACGTGATCGCCCCGTGGCAACTGCCGGTCCGGGGCCTCCGGCGCCGGATTCTGGCGCTTTCCATCGCCCTGTCGGTGTTGCCGACGCTGCTGCTGGGGGCTGTGGCGGTCTATGGGCTGCAATCGTTGAACGAGCGGGAGGCGCGGGAGGCGCTGCAGGTGGCCCGGCTGGAGGCGGAACGGGAGACCGAGCGGCTGATCATGATCGGCGTACCGCCCGACCCGGACCGGCTCACCCGCTTGCTGCAACAGAACCTCACCTTGCGACCGGGCACTACGCCGGTGGTCTACGCCATTGGGCAGCACCCGGTCGCCTGGACAGCGACCGATGGATCTCTGGAAGAGATGGCCCCGGAGGGGCGACGGCTGGTTACGTATGCGCAGCGGCCTGACCTGGGCCTGGTACTCGCGGTCGTTCAGGATTTGCACGTGGCCTACGACGTGGCCGAATCGACGGCGCTCTCGCTGCTGCTCGGCGCCCTGTGCATCGCGGGCGTCGCTATCGGCCTCTCCGTTCCGGTATCAGAGCAGTTGACGCACCGCCTCGGGCAAATCCGCCGGGTGGCGGCGGCGGTTGGCGAGCAGCATTTCGACATGCGGGTGCCCCGGGAGCGCGATGACGATGAAGTCACCGTTCTGGCGATGACGGTCAACGAAATGGCGGCGACCCTGGGCGTATACAACCGGGAACTTCAGGCGCAGGCCGAGGAACTTCGGGCGCAAAACGAGGCGCTGACGGCCCAGTCCGAGGAGCTCACCAGCCAGAACGACACCTTGCAGGAGCAGCAGGAGGAACTGCGAACCCGGGCCGCACAGCAGGAGGCGGTCTCCGACTTCGGCCAGTTTGCCCTGAAGGGACCCGGCATTCCCGAACTCATGCGGGAAGCCATCGGACTGCTGCGTTGGTCGCTGGGTCTGGACTTTGTGGCGGTCTGGGAACTGCAGCCGGACGACAAAACCTTGCTGCTGCGGGAAGGCGTGGGGTGGCAGGATGGCATGGTGGGCACGACAACCCTGACCGGCGAAGAGCACTGTCAGGTGCAAATTCTACGGCAGCCTCAGCCCCTGATCATGGAAGACCTGGCGGAAGACCGCCACTTCAACTGTCCGTTGCGGGTCCATGACTACGGCATCAATTCGTGCCTGAGCGTCGTCATCCCCTTGCACCAGCGGTCCTACGGGGTGCTGAGTGTTTACACCACAAGGGTCCGGTCGTTCACCGCCGACCATGCGTATTTCGTGCAGTCGGTGGCCAACGTGCTGGCCGCGGCCCTCGGGCGACAACGGGCGGAACTGTTTGCCGATGTGAACCATACGGTGACGGCGATCCTGGCCGAAAGCTCCCTCCTTGACGAAGCCGCCCCCCGGGTAATGGCGGCGGCCTGTGCGAAACTGGGCTGGGATCTGGGCGACCTCTGGACGTTGGATCAGCAGGAGCAACTGTTACGCTGCGGTTACATATGGCATATCCCCGAGGCCCGAGTTTCGCTCTTTGAGGCGCTGACGTCCGCGGCGACGTACCGTACCGACGAGGGGCTGTTGGGGCAGGTCTGGACTACCGGCGAGGCGCTCTGGGTGGCAGACGTCAGCACCGACAAGCGGTTCAAACGCGCGCCGTCGGCGGTTAAAGGGGGGCTGCACGGAGCCGTCTTTTTCCCGATTCTACTGGATGGCGAAGTGGCCGGCGTCATGGAGTTCTATAGCCGGCAGGTCCGGGAAGGCGACGACGACCTGTTGAAGCTCATGAACGGCATTGGCAATCAGATCGGCCAGTTCCTTGCCCGCAAGCGTTCGGAGGAGGAGCGGGCCCGGGCGCTGGTGCGGGAGCGGGAGGCCCGGCTGCAGGCCGAGCGGGCAGCGGAACAGGTGCGACGGGTTCAGGCCGTGACGGACGCTGTGCTGGCGCATCTCTCCACCGATGCATTGCTGCCCGAACTGCTGAAGCGGACCCGGGACGCCGTGGCGGCGGATTCCGGCGGAATTCTCCTGCTGAATGAAGCCCGGACCCATTTGCGGCTGGTGGCCGCCCTGGGCTTGCCCGACGAGGTGGCGCGGCAGGTGGAGATGCCTGTGGGCCAAGGCTTTTCCGGGCAGATTGCCGCCACCGGTCGGCACGCCATGTCGGGGGATCTCGCCAAAGACCTGGTTCATCCGGCGGTCCAGGGCCTGGTTCGGGCGGCCGCAGGTGCGCCGCTTCTGGTGGAGGGGCGGGTCATTGGCGTCATCTGGGTGGGTGCGGCGAGTCCACGCCTTTTTACCGAGGACGACGAACGGCTGCTGCAGTTGGTGGCTGACCGCGTTGCCATCGCCATCGACCACGCCCACCTCTACGAGGCAGAAGTGAAAGCCCACAAGGACGTGGAGTCCAAGTCCAAGGAGATTCAGCAACTGAATGCCGAACTGGAGGCACGGGTGGCCCAGCGGACGGCCCAGCTGGAGACCGCCGTCCGGGAGCTGGAGGCGTTCGCCTACTCGGTCTCCCACGACCTGCGGGCGCCGCTCCGCTCGATCGACGGGTTCAGCCATGTGCTGCTGGAGGACTACGCCCCCCGGCTGGATGAAGAGGGCAAGGACGTTTTGAACCGGGTGCGCGCCGCCAGCCAGCGGATGGGGCAGCTGATCGACGCACTCCTGCAGCTTAGCCGGGTGACCCGCAGCGAAATGCAAACAGAAACGGTAGACCTCTCCCATTGTGTCCGCACAATTATTTCTGACCTGGAGCGGACCGACCCCACGCGGTGCGTCGCGACCGAGGTCGCCGACGGTCTGATCGCGAAAGGCGACGGGCGGCTGCTGCGAGTGTTGCTGGAGAACCTGATCGGAAATGCCTGGAAGTTTACCGCCCATAACCCGCAGGCCCGCATCGAATTCGGGCAGACCCTGGTCGAGGGCAAACCGGCGTTCTTCGTGCGGGATAACGGCGTCGGTTTCAAGATGGATTATGCCGACAAGCTGTTCCTGCCATTTCAGCGGCTTCACTCCGACAAGGAGTTTCCCGGTACCGGCATCGGGCTGGCCACAGTTCAGCGCATCATTCTCCGGCACGGGGGCAATATTCGGGCCGAAGCCGTGCCGGGCCAGGGTGCCACCTTTTACTTCACGCTGGGATAACGGAGGACACACACCATGCCGAAGAAGTGGATCATGCTGGTGGAGGACGATTCCGATCACGTGGCGTTGATTCTGCGGGCGCTGAAGCGGCACGGGGTAACGGACGAAGTTGTCGTCATGCTCGACGGCGAGGAGGCCCTGGACTATTTGTATAGCCGCGGGCTGTTTTCCGCCCGGCCGCTTCCGGAACTCCCGACCCTGGTGCTCCTGGACCTGAAGTTGCCCAAGGTGAACGGGCTGGAAGTGCTCCAGCACATCCGGGCCGACGAACGGACCCGGTTTCTGCCGGTGGTGGTCCTCACCTCGTCCGACGAACAGCGTGACGTGCAAGAAAGTTACCGCCTGGGCACGAACAGCTACGTGCGCAAGCCGGTGGATTTCATCCAGTTCATGGAGGCCATGCACCAGCTCGTGCAGTACTGGTTGAACCTGAACCAGGTGCCGAATCTGGAGTGACCTCGGAGCAGCAGCGCCGTCCTTTTCCTGGGCGGCGCTCTTTTTCTGGCAGGATATCCCAAAGCAATTGCCGAATCATCATCATGCCGTAAGGTGAGCCCGCGTAAACCTTGGGTGGAGGGATTTTGTCCATGGCGCACCAAGAGACGTTACCGGTCCTTCGCAAAGCACGCCGTTTGCAGCCGGGGGATACCATTGGCATCGTGGCGCCGGCGGGGCCGATTCCGGAAGCGGCCCTGCAAGAAGGCCTGGCCCGGCTGGAGGGCTGGGGGTTCCGTACGCTGGTCGGGGACTGTGTGCTGGACCGGCACGGCTACCTGGCCGGCACGGACCAGCGGCGGGCGCATGACTTCAACGCCGTCTGGTCAAACTCGGCGGTGGACGGGGTGCTCTGCGCCCGGGGCGGCTACGGGGTCATGCGGATTCTCACGCAAATCGACTGGGCGGCCATCCGAGAGCAGCCCAAGTTCTTCTGCGGCTTCTCCGACATTACGGCCCTCCATGCCGCCATGTTGCAGCAGGCGCACCTGGTTACGTTCCACGGTCCCATGGCCACGGCCTTCGGCTCGGCCGTGGCGTACAACGAGGCGGGGCTGCTGCAGGCCATGCAGTCGGCGGAGCCGCTGGGCCGCATCCCCTGGCCGGAGCCGGCGGATGATTCGCCGGCGGCCATGGTCATCCGACCGGGCACCGCAGAGGGGATTCTGTTCGGGGGAAACCTGTCGCTGCTGGCCGCGCTCATGGGCACGCCCTGGGAGCCCGACTTCACCGAGCGGATCGTGCTGCTGGAAGACGTCGACGAAGCGCCGTACCGGGTGGACCGCATGCTGACGCAACTGCTGCTGGGCGGCAAGCTCCAGCGGGCGGCCGGCATTCTGTTCGGCGACTCGCCCACCTGTCTGACCGGACCCGCGGGGAAGCCTTCGCTTACCCTGCGGGAGGTGCTGGACGACCATCTCGCGCCCCTGGGCATCCCCGTGCTGTACGGGTTCCCCTGCGGCCACACCGGTTACCGGGCGACGCTGCCGCTGGGCGTCCCTGTCCGGCTGGACGCCGGCTCCGCGGATCTCACGGTCCTGGAGGCGGCGCTTACGTAAGTTTTAAGTCTAGGAGGTGGGCCGTTGCCCGACCTGCTTCGCCATGTCCGTACCCTGGCAGACGAAATCGGTCCCCGTTGCGCCGCCCGCGCCCGGGAGCTTGAGACCGCCGGGTACATCGTCGAAGCCGCGAAAGGCTACACCCACCAGGTCTGGACGGAGCCCTTTCCAACGTATACAGTTTCGCTCTGGCAGTGGTTCTTGTTTCTCTGTCTGGCCCTGGCCGGCGGACTGGCCCTCTGGTGGCAGCCCGCCGTAGCCCTGGTCCTCACAGCGCTGGCGGCAGGCTGTATCGCCGCCCGGGCGCCGGGACGGAACCGGGGCGGGTGGCCGCTGCGGCGGCGAATGGGCCAGAACGTGGTCACAGTGGTCCCGTCGCTCGGGGCAATCCGGGAACGGGTGGTGTTGATCGCACATTACGACACGGGCCGGCAGCTTTCCGAGGCTGTCCGGGCAGACCGCTTTCAGGCGGCCAATCGCCTGCTGGTGGGTTCGGTACCAGCGCTGCCATTACTGGCGCTGGCCGGCCTCGTCGCGCCCCACGGCGTTTGGGCCTGGATTGGACTGGCGCCGGTCCTGGGCATCGTCGGGGCGGCCGCCCTGAGCCTGGGACCCGCGGCGACCGGCAGCGACCCGGGGGCCACCGGGCTGGAGAACGCCTCCGGGGTGACGGCTGCCCTGCAGGCCGCCGAAGCAGCAGGGGGTGCGCCGCTGCGGCATACGGAAATCTGGGCGGTGTTTACCGGCTGCAAGCAGGCGTCCATGGCCGGGTTGCACGCCTTTTTGGACCGGCACGGGCGCGTGCTGGCGGACGCACAGTTTATCGTTCTGGACCGGGTAGCCGCCGGCGGGCTGTGCTACAGCCTGGGCGAGGGCGGCCTCCCGCACCGGCGGGCGGACGCCGACCTGGTGGGCATCGTCCGGGAAGCGGCGGCCGCCCATCCCGAGTGGGGCGTGGGGGGAATCGCCTTGCGGCAGGCCCGGACGGAAGCTTACACGGCACAGGCCCGCGGCCACCGGGCCATGGCACTGATGGGCGCCGGCGGCCTCGCTGGGCCGGACCGGGTCGACCGGGCGGCGGTGGACCGGGCGGTGGCCCTGGTGCGGGCAGTGGCCGAGCGGGTGGACCGCCGCGCCTGCCAGCAAGAGGAAGAATCGGTTGGCTAGCGCCGGGAGCTATTCCGGCCCGCCGTGTGGTACACTAAACCCATGAGTGAGACAAATCTTTCCGCCTCCGTGCGCCCGGGGCAATCGATCGAGCTCGACATCCACGGACTGGGTTCGAGCGGTGAAGGCGTAGGCCGGTATCAGGGCCTGACCATTTTCGTGCCCGGCGGGGTGCCTGGCGACACCCTGGAAGTCCGCATCGGTGAAGTGAAGCAAAACTACGCCCGGGGGCAACTGGTGGGCATTGTCACCCCGTCGCCCGACCGGGTTGTGCCGCCCTGTCCGGTAGTAGGCGAGTGCGGCGGCTGCCAGTTGCAGCACATCGACTACGCCGCCCAACTCCGGCTCAAGCGCCAGCAGGTGGTGGACGCCCTGGAGCGCCTGGGCAAACTGAAAGACGTGACGGTCCATCCCACAAAAGGCATGGACGAGCCCTGGCATTACCGGAATAAGGCCCAGTTCCCGGTGGGGACGCGCAGCGGGAAAGTCATCGCCGGCTTCTTCGCGCCGGGCACGCACCGTATCGTGGACATCGCCGGGTGTGACATTCAGCATCCGTTGGGCAACGGGGTCATGCAGGCCGTGAAGGCGCTGGTCCAGCGGCACGGCGTGTCCATTTACGACGAGCGCACCCACCGGGGCGTTCTCCGGCACGTGCTGGCCCGGGTCGGCCGGGGCACGGGGGAGGCCATGGCGGTGCTGGTCACCAACGGCCCCGAACTGCCCCACGGCAAGGAGATCGCGCGGGCGCTCATGGCCCAGGTGCCGGCGGTGGTCAGCGTGGTCCAGAACATCAACTCGCAGCGGACCAACGTGGTCCTGGGGCGGGAGAGCCGGGTGCTGGCCGGCCGGGGCGAAATTATCGACCACATCGGCGCTCTGGAGTTCGCCATCTCCCCGGTCTCCTTCTTCCAGGTGAACCCAGTGCAGACGGAAGTGCTGTATGGCCAGGCGCTGGCGTACGCTGGGCTCACGGGCGCGGAGACGGTGCTGGACCTGTACTGCGGCATCGGCACGATCAGCCTGTTCCTGGCGAAGCAGGCCCGGGCGGTCATCGGCATCGAGGTGGTGCCGGAGGCGATTGAGGACGCGCTGGTAAACGCCCGTCGAAACGGGGTGGAGAACGTCCGGTACGTTTGCGGGGACGCCACGGCGGAAATGCCCAAGCTGGCGGCGGAAGGCACGAAGGCGGACGTGATCGTGGTCGACCCGCCGCGCAAGGGCTGCGACCCGCCGGTGCTGGAGGCCATGGCGGCCATGACGCCGGAGCGGATCGTCTACGTGTCGTGCAACCCGGCGAGCCTGGCTCGGGACCTGGGGCTGCTGGCGGGGCTGGGGTACCGGACGCTGGAGGTCCAGCCGGTCGACATGTTTCCGCACACGGCGCATGTGGAGTGCGTGGCATGGCTGGCCCGCGACAAGTAGCAGGAGTTGGGGTATGCGAACTGGTGAAAGGTCGTGAACTGGTTCTGGTCTGGGGTGAAAGCAAAGCCCGGTCGCCGCAATGATTGCGATGACCGGGCTGACCCGTTGTCCGACAATTACGGACCCGCCGCTTATTGGGTGATCACGACGGTTGCCTTCGCCGAACCTGAGCCCTGTGCCGCATCTGCGGCCGCTGCGGAGATGACGAACTCATGGCTGCCAGTGTCCGCAGCTTTCACCGTCCATGAAATGGTGACGGAGCCGCCACGGGCGATTCCGACCGTTGTGATGGTAACCCCGGTCGGATCCACCAGCGTCACATCGTCAGGTGCGTCGATCGAAACCGAGAACTTCGTTGCGCCGGCGGTGTGGTTGACGATCGTTGCCCGAACATCAAACTCGCTGCCGGGGGCAGCCTTGGCCGGCACGTCCATGGTGACGGTGACCTTGCCGGCGGGGGCCGGCAGAGTCGGCAGCGGGCTCGGTTTGAAGGTGCCTTGCTGCCCGCCGGGCACACCAGGCAGCGGGGCGTCCAGCAGCGGGAGTGTGGCCCCGGTGGGATCCTCCCCGCCCTCGGCGCCGTAGTGCACGACGAAAATCTCCAGGTCCTTCGCGTCCACGTAATTTGAGCCGTTCAGGTCGGCCAGTGCGTCCGTGGCGTCTTTGCCGTAGACGCTCTGCCCGTCCATCTGGGCCAGGCGGCCCAGGTCGGACAGCCCCACCGCGTCGTCGCCGTCGAAGTCGCCGGCAGCGAGGGTGACCGGCCCGACTTGTGTCACTGCGCCGGCTTCCACCACCACGCGGACCACACACGAGGCGTAATGCTCATGGCGGTAGGTCAGCGGGTAGGTGCCGGAAGCGATGCCGGCCAACTTGAACTGGCCCTTGGCATCCGTGACAGCCGTCAGGTCGCCAAGACTTACGATGGTCCCATCCGGCTTGCCGTACGGATTGCTCAGCAGGATCTGTCCCATGATGGCCCCCTTGGTGGAGTCGCCGCTGAACAGGTTGGTCACAGCAGGTCCTACAACCGGGACCAGCGGGTGTAGCTGACCGTCCAGAATCCGGGGCAGACTGGTGCTCTCTTTGAGTGCAATGCCAGCCGGGCCGCTCCGCAGCCGGCGGAACGTGACTGTGCCCAGCAAACCACCGCCGGTGACACCGGGCGCCTTCTTGGCCGTAGCATATCGGATTGTACCTGCCGTGTTGTCAAAGCGGTTAGCGCCCACAAGTCCTTCCAACGTTTTACTGCCTGTGACGGCCAGGTCCGCATAGGGCGGGACTACCTCCAGCACTCCCGCAGGGAAGGTCATCAGGAAGTCGACGCCGACAACCTCTTTGGCTTTTTCGACCGAAACCTCCACGGTAAACGTTCCGCCCAACTCGCTGCTGGAGGCAGACTGCGCCAGTCGCAGCGTGGCCGTCGTGCTCTGAGCTGTGCCTGGCGTCGTGGGGCCGGTAGGTGTTGTGCCGGTCGCGGCGACCGCAATGCGAACAGGTTCGCGGCGTGTGTCGAAGGTGCCGTCGCCAACCTGGCCCGTGCCGTTGTAGCCCCATGCAAAGACGGTTCCCCGCGTGCTTACGGCCACCATATGGCCGCCACCTGCCTGCGCCGTCCCGATCTTCGGCAGACCAAACACCGGCGCACGCAGGGGAATATTCTCCGAGAGGCCCGTGCCGAGTTGCCCCGTGTCGCCCCGGCCCCAGGTCCAGAGACTGCCGTCACTTCCGACTGCCAGGGAGAAGCGATCGCCGGCAGCGACCATCTTTACATCCCAGACGCCAATCACAGGGGTGGGATAATCGGCGGGAACCGGATTCCCCTGCTTGACCCCCAACCCCGAGGAAGTGCCCGTTATTGGCGATGCCGAGGCGGTGTGAATAACACCGTCACCCAACTCGCCGGATGTGCCGATGCCCCAGGCCCAGACGGTGCCGTCGTTCCTCAGCGCCAGGGCATGACAAGTACCGGCAGCCACTGTCGTGACCGGAGGCAGCCCCGTGACCCGAACCGGCGTTTTCAAGAGTGCCGCTTCCGTGCCGGGCGCGTTGTTGCACCAGTTTGAGCCCCATGTCCAGACCGTTCCGTCTTTCTTGACCACCAGGAAGAAGTTGCCACCCGCCGCCACCTGATACCCGTTGCTAAGGCCGGGCACGACGCCGGGGCTCCACTCCAGTGAGGTATCCAGCCCGCCGAAGAGGCCGCCGACCTGGCTTGGCACCTCCTTCGCGATGGCGTGGCTGGCCCACACCGACCCATCCGTCTTCAAGGCCACCAGCCCTTGCGCCCCCGCGGCGATGGACTGAACGCCCGACAGGGAGGGCACGCGGGAAGGGGTGTCTGCCTTTGTGGTGTGTCCCTCACCCAGAAGGTCCGCTTCCACCGAGCCCCAGACCCAGACCGACCCATCACTCTTCAGGGCTGCTGCCAGCGAACTGCCGGCGGCCACAGCCGTAACACCGCTCAACCCCGCCACCTCGGCCGGCTGGGGTCCCGGGCTGCCAGCGCCTACCTTGCCCCACTGCCAGACCGATCCATCCGGCTTCAGCGCAATCGAAAAGTTGCCCCCGGCTGCCACGGTGTCGGCTCCGTCCGTCTGAAACGCGCCCAGCGTTGGTTCCCCAACTGGGGAGGCCGGCTCCGTGAGGGTAACCTTGACCGGCTGCAGGCGGTCCAACTGGGTGCCGTCCCCGACGGCGCCCTTCTCGTTGCGCCCCCAACCCCAGATTGTGCCGTCACTTGCGAGCGCCAGCGAATGATCCCGGCCCGCTGCCACAGTAGCAATGCCAGTCAGACCAGGAACCTTCACCGGAGCGGTGCGAGCGGAACGGGTCCCGTCGCCCAACTGGCCGCTCGTGTTCTCGCCCCAGGCCCAGACGCTGCCGTCAGCCTTGACGGCAAGCGAATGGTCCTGCCCCACAGCCACGGCTGTTACGCCCGCCAGCCCCGGCACCTGCACGGGCAGGCCGGTGGCTGAGGCGGAGGTCTGGCCGAAGACGGGGAACTGCCACTGCCAGACGGAGCCATCTTTCTTGAGGGCGATCCACAGGTGGTCCGCCGTTGCGATTTCTTTGACGTCGGTCATGATCCGCACCGGTGTGGGGTGCCAGGTTGCGGGCGACGACGCCGCAGCCAGGGGGAGCGCCGACCAGTCCCATGCCCACAGGCCGCCGCTCAGCTCCAAAGCGAGCAGATTCTCGCTGGCGGCCGCCACCTTGCTGATGGCCGGCAGACCGGCCACCAGGCCGGAATTGCCGTTGTACGTGTAGGTTGTTGTATCGCCGGAGGTCGTGCTGCCAAACGGGTTGGACGGGGTTGGAAAACCTGGTACGGTTGCTCCAGCTGCCGTGGCTGTGCCCTTTTCAAGGACAGCCTCAGCCTGTGCCGCCCAGACGGAGCCATCCGAGAGGACGGCTACCAGGCCCCTGCGCTGCACATCGCCCAGTCCCCAGCCCGAGGGCGGGCTCGAGGCTACGGCGGCGACCTGGGCGAGGGTCTCCAGCCCGAAGAGTTGGCGGTGGCTGCCAGTCACCACGAACCCTCCGGTCGTGATGGCCAGGCCTGCCGCTCCGGCCGATGCGCTCCGAATGTGCTGATGCGTGGCGGTCGGATTGATCAGCGTCACGTCGTACCCCATGGGCTTCTCGCCCCAAAGCCAAAGCTTGCCGCTCGTGTCGACGGCCATCGAGTATCCACCGCCCGCTGCCACCTGGGCAGCCTTTGCCGAGGGGGTGTCAGCGACGCTGCCGCTGGTGGGAAGCTGGGGTACTGTGGGCAGGATCGGGCCCAGGGCCTGAGCCGAACTGGCGGTCAGCCCCCAGAGGAGAACCAGGCATAACAACCGGGAGAGTGTGCGGCGCCGCATGGGAAGGACCCCTTTCGTTATGTGATCTACCGGCCACGGCACATCCGGAGTCACCCTCTGAGGGATGATACCGAATCTAATGGAGCGACTTGCCCTCCGCCAGTACCGTGGCAACCTGGGGGTGCCTTTCGGCTTTCGCCGCGATCATGTGGTCAGCTCAGTTGACAGGGCTGGCTGGTGGGGCGCGTTCATCGGGGAGCGGTCGATGCGATCCCTCAAACTATAGGTGTTACTAGTTCCGTAATTCTAGATTTTGCGACTTAAATCCTGCCGGTGCATGACCGAGACGTTGCGGTACGAAGCCATACGCAAGCCGGCCGGGAGGTTGATCACCTCCCAGCCGGCTTTTCGCCACGCCATATCTCCGCAAGGAAACTGACGCCGCCCGTCCGCAAGACCACGTCCGCTCGCCCATGCCATTCAGGATCGGCGCTCCGGAGTTGCGGCGGCAGACAATGCGCCTGATGTACCGGTGACGCTGCGGCCGAAGCAGGCCTGGATGCACGTCAGAAGCCCCGACGCTTGTCTGGTCATCGCCTGCTAAAAGCAGTTTCTCCGCCATATTTGGCGCCAGCCAGCTCAAGGGGCCGAACATTTAAGCGTATTGTTTCCGTATTCATATCATGAAATAACTTTGCCGATATTGCCGATTCAAAATTGACTATAAATGGTATTAGATCATATAATTGGAAACGCGGTGATTCGATCGGGGAAACGGACCAACACAAGGAGGCATGTGCAAGGTGAGTGCTGTTGTGGTGCCGCTCCGGCGCTTTGAAGAACCCATGGTCGAGATTCAGGAAGCGCAACTGGCCCAGGACTCGTTTCTTCCGGCTCTCGCTGTTGTCGCCATCGTACTCATCGTAGCAGTCGCGGCAGTCGCTACGGTGGCAATGATTACTGGGCACGCCATCTCGTGGGACGTTCAGGTTACCAGCTACTTCCACTGGAAGAGCTGCGTGGGTAGCTGTTCCCATTAACATCTAACCTCGTTTCCCCGATTTCACCACTTGTAACGGAGGTGCGGATCATGCCGTCCCCTGTGCTGGAGGTTCGTGGGGTTACCAAAAGGTTTAGTGGAACCGGCGGCATCTCCGCGCTGAACCTGACAGTTCTGCCGGGAGAACTCATGGGTCTCGTAGGTGCCAATGGTGCAGGCAAATCTACCTCCCTGAAGGCCATCTGCGGGCTTCTGGAACCAGAGAGTGGACACGTTCTATTGAACGGCCACGACGTCCATGCCTCTCCCGTCCAAGCCAAGCACCACCTGGGATACGTACCTGACGGCCATGATCTACCCGATCTCGTCACCATGGCGGAGTACTTCGAATTCGTGGGGGCACTTCGCGGATTGCCCAGAGGCGAGTCTATCGCTCGGGGCAAGGCCATCATGGAGCTTCTGCACGCAGAGCAGTACCTTGACAGTTACCTTGGAACCCTCTCGCACGGTACCAAGAAAAAGGTGCAAATCGTAGGAGCTCTCGTGGGCAAGCCGCGATTACTGGTGCTCGACGAGCCAACCAGCGGCTTGGACGCTGAGACTCAGGCGGTATTTAAGGAACTAATCAAAGCATGCCGAAACCGAGGAATGGCGATTCTGATGGCCTCTCATAACCTGATGGCGGCGGAGTCTCTGTGTGATTCCGTAACACTCATCCACCAGTCCGAGTGTTTGTTTTCTGGCCCCATGTTTGAGCTACTTAAGGGAGAACGCAACCTCGAAGACGCCGTGCTCTCCCTGGCAAGAGGCACCGAATGGAGGCAGGAAGTTGCGCACACTGTGGATCGTCTTGCGCTTTGAGTGGAGAATCGTGCGCAACACCGTGATCAGTTTCGCCCGTCGGAACCCCACAGGCGCATACCTGATCGGGGGACTTATGGCGGCGGCAATTTCGATGATCGTCTTGGCCAACTTGCTTCTGGCCGGCGGGTTGGTCGCAAAAATCCCCAACGCACTTACGCTGTTCATCTCTGTTTATATTGACCTCTGTTCCCTCATCGCCTTTGCCGCTGGAACGGTGTTGTCCGCTTTGGCACTGCGACGGGGCCGCTTGATCACCGAGTCGATCCGTGTGCTGCCCGTGCCGCTCGTAACGCTCTGTGTTGGTCAACTGCTCCCCCTGTTCGCTCTGGCGATGAATGTGCTTTGGCTTATGACCAGCGGGGTATGGGTCGTCGTCATGAATCAGTATCAGTTGGTGCACTGGACAATACTTCTTGAGTCTTGGGTGCTGACGGTGGCCTCCGGATGGGCCGGTGTTGTCTGCTACGCCATAGGTACATATCTTCCCCGGGTCTTTACACGGGGCTCTGTTTCCCAGACCGGCCGCCTTGTGACCCAATGGGCCGTCATCCTGGCTGCAATTGCAGCGGCCGTTGCCCTGAGGAACGTACGGCTCTCTCCGGGAACCATCACCGATTGGACGACGCATGGCCTGGGTTCCAGCCTGTTGGCCATTCTCACGATGCTGATCCTTAGTGTCATTGGTTGGGTCGTTTCGGAAAGAACCTTGCGAGTGGATAATCCCGGTCCGGCGGCTACCACTTGGATAAAGGTCCGCCTGCAGTCTCGCTCCCTGCAAGGAACGATTACTCGTTGGAGTTTTCTCGGTTTGCTGCGAGACTTGGATGCTTTCTCATATGTGTACGTCTTTTTGTTGGCATTGGGCTTGGGTTTGTGGGGTATTCGTTACGAAGTTCCGGAGGCATACGGATTTGTCAGCGGTGCCGCCCTGTACATCGCAGGCTTCGTAACCGGGTCGGTCGCCCTCTGCGCGGTCGGGTATGACGAAAGGATCTTTTGGGTGCTTCGCACTGCACCAATTCGCTTCGGCCAATACCTGGCTGGCAAGGCATGGGCACATGTCGGCTGGGGCATGGCCCTGTTCGGAATGCTCCTCGTGCTTGACGGGGGGATGGGGGGATTTGGCACTGAGCAGGTGCTGGCAGGTCTATCGGCACTCAGTGTCTGCCTTCTTGGCTTTTACCTCGGTTCTGTCGAACCCATCACACTGGAAGATCACGTACGAGTCACCGCTGCTTCCCTTTGCGTGGTGTTCCTATGGGGCGGCATCAACATCGTCGCGCACCTCTCGCTCCCTCAGGCGCTCGAAACGTGGAGTGTGCTCGCCCCTGTGTTAGTTGCAGCTACGTTATTGGCCACTCGGCTACGTCTCACCGTCTGGAAGCATACCTCTCTGTGGGACGAGCCCTCTCGCGACGCAGAGGTTGAAAGGGGAGCCTGACCGTTGTTTGGTCACCAGCGCTTCGCCATGCCTAGCCGGGTGACATTGGTGGGGCAATCCCTTTTTGACCATGCAGTTGGTCGGGCTTATCCCCTCAACGAGACCGGGTACCAAATCGTGGTCAGGCTGACCGAGGGGCATACCGTTTCCGACGCCGTGTCTGCTCTCGTAGACTTGTATCAAGTGCCGGCTGGCAACGTCCAAGAGAGTGTCGTGCAGTTCGCCCGCAAGCTTAACCAGGCGCACTTGTTGAACCTGGCGGTTGTCGGCGGCCCTCAATCCTTCCCACGAGATGCACTCTCCCTACTCAGGCTGTTTCGAGCCTACGGATTCGTTACACGCCTGGACCTTGACACCTATTCGCTCTTTCATGCGACAGTTATGATCGCTGTAGCGTTCCTCGTGCGATGGCGATTGCTGTTGCTGGGGCTTTACTCACTGCTGGCGGCCGCTGCGCTGATTCACTTTGATGTCTGGCTGCTCTTTCTAGGGCTCGTTCCGTTAAGTCTAGCAACGGCATTGGCCTGTCATGAAGCGGGACACGTTGCAGCCATCAGGGCACTTAGCGAAGGCCGCCATCCCTACTACCTCGTTGTCGAGCCACTGACTGCAAGCGTTTATCGCAGCAGATTTACTGACTGGAGGCAGGAATGCCTCGTTAGCCTGGCCGGACCGATACCAACGCTTGCAGTTGGATTTTTCGCGATCCTGGTAAGCGTCGGGTTTGGGGCTTATCAATTTGCGGTGGTCATGCTACCCTTCTTACTTCAAGGGGCAACATTGCTTCCCGTGTGGGGAGATGGGTGGAATGTCGTTACAGCCTTGCGTCAGGCAAGTGGGGATCGACATTATCAGGGAGGTGTTCCAAGTGGCGAAGCAGAGGTTAATGAAGCTAGCGCTGGCTGCGGTTACCGGTTTTGTGATGGGACTACTGCTTGTGGGTATCGCCATAGCTGGGCTGGTTATGGCCGTCATGCTAAACATAACACCCGCGGTACACCTCTTTAGTGGTCTCCACATCGTTTGGATTGACATGGTGGACAATCAGGTCAGCGTGACCGTCAGGGAGGCGGTCCTTCTCCCCGCCCTCGCTTCGGCGGCGGTGAGCGCTTGTCTCGCGTACTTGGTGCGCGGGAGGAGGAAGGCGGTGTGAGTGCCCTCCGCGGCTTCCTGCTGGGGACCCTTCTCTCCATCACCGATCCCCCGCAGGCGGTACGTGAACTTACCAAAGCCCAGGTCCTGGGTGGGGTCTACCTCTTCAGCGCCGTGGCTACACTTCTCGGCGGCGTGGCCGCGGTGAACCTCGCATTTGCAGCTCCCACCTCCGATGAAGTAGCGGGGCTGTCCGCACAAGCCATATACCGCGCCGGTATCGGGGGCGCAGTCTTGGCGGGGCTGCTAGTGCCGTTGGTCATGCCACTGGCGGCGGCCTTTCTCCCGTGGCTTGTAACCGAGTTTTCTCCGCACCCGACGTCTTATGGCGTACACATCCGCATCTTGATGGTCGCCCTGACGCCGGCGATCGTGATCGGAAACACGGTCAGTTTCGTGTTCCAACAATTCACCGGACTTGCGTTTGACTCTTCGGCGCGGACCGTGTTACATGCCAGCACTCATTCCATGCAACTCACTCTTGGTTACGTGGATGTATTCCTCATTTGGTGCGTGGTTGTTGCTTACATCGCGTATCGGTCGGTCCTACGGATGTCGCCAGCCAGAGCGCTCCTCCTCTCCATTCTTGGAGGTTCGTGCATCGCCCTGTTTCATTCAGTCGGACTGACATAGCGGACTGCGCTCCCCCACGGTATGAACTGTGGGGGCCTTTCTTGGCCGGTCCTATATTCTGAACCGGCCCGCTGTCGCAGAATGGCTGGAAGCCGACCGACATTCCGGAAAGTGTGGAACCTGTGGTCGTTCGTGCGGGAACCCATGTCATTCCGCTGACCCACCCTTCGGCGAGAGGTCATCGACCACCCGGACATCACGACAATTCAACCTCGCCTCCACAGATCGGGCACACTCCGCTCTTGACGTTGGAACGTGCCTTGGTGCCGCACACGGTACACGTGCCAAACTGGCAGAAACCCCAGTCAGGGCCAGTGCCCTCCGGATACACGACCCGATTTATGTAGGCGACGGCTTCCACGCTCCAAGGTCCCCACGTCTCCGGTTCCCCTGGCGTTGATTCCAGACGGCTTTCGGCGATGCCGCGGAAGTAGTGGTTCCGGTTGTATGGCGATTCCTCCGGGTTGGGCTGCTTGGCCCTGAAGACCTGTTCCAAGATGACCAAGAACTCTTCGTCCGGAATCGCTCTCAGGTACTCGCTGATGTCTTCCCGGCGCATGCTGCCATCTCCCTCTGGTCGTCACGTCCTCGGGCGCCCAAACCCAGTCGGCATGCCGGATCGTGGGGCAGCCTGGTGCATCAGTGCTGAAGGTCGGTCACCAGTTGGATCAGTGCGTCAGGCAGGCGGCATCGACCGCCTGCCAAGGCGGCCTGTTGGTAAGCCAACAGGAAGGCCAAGGGATCAGGCACAGTTGCGATCAGCACGTCCCGTCCCAACTGATGGTCGATGGCCTTGGCCATGTGCAGCCCATGAAGATACCCGGGCTGATCGGGCAGCGATTCCTCATAGTCCCTGTAGGCTTGGATATCCCCTCTCAGCAGGCGCTGCAAAGCTACTGACAGTTGGTCCAGGTGTTCACAGGGGTGAGACTCGATCGTGCAGACGTAGTCCAGGAAAGCTCGTGCCTGGTCCCTGGCCTCCTGGTCACTCGTCTGAACTGCCACCCTGGCATATTGTTCATGGGTACCGCCAATCACACAATTGACGATGCCCTCAGATTGGAGCCGAAACAGCGGTCCGAACCAACGCTCCGTTTCCATGCGATGCCCTTCCACCGCTGCCGAATGGCCAGTGTGCCAGATTTCGTGGGCCAGGAATTGCCGAACGGCCTCGGGGTCATCTGCCAGATGCCTCAGGAGATTGAGATCGACGTAGATGTCGCTGCCCGAAAAAAAGCCGCCACTGGATGTTCCTAATACTAGATGCACTGTCGGGGAGACGCGGGTTCCCGCGGGCAAGTTTGGCACGATCTCTGCATCCATCGACTTCGCCAGTGCTTCGCCCAAACCGTTTGCGGCCGTGGCCGCGATCCCGCGTAGCTCAGAAAGGTGCTGGATAGAAGCGCAGGCATTCTCAACCATCCTCCGCTGCCGCACTCCCAGTTCCAACTGCTCATCGCTTACGGCGGCCTCCCAGATGCGGCGCCACTCGGCAAACGTGAGGTTTCGGCCACCTTCCTCAGACACTCTACCATTCGCCAGGATTCCGGACATGGCCGGGTCGCGGGCGATGGCCTCCCAGAGCTCCTCAGGCGCCGGTAGTCCCTGTACGAGGTCATGTAGGACAGGAAGCAGCACCATGACAACGCCAAGGTCCAGATTCACGAGCTGTCACCTCTGTTGGTCGGATACAGGTACTCATGAAAATTCTCGGCTGAACTGGGTAATCCTGCCGAATCAAACTGCCGGTCTGCAGCGGGAAGCGCTGGGGCCATCCCGCCAGGCAGAAGCCGCCCGTGGCCCGGCGCCCATCGGTGTCATTCCCTGCCGCTGGGCGGCGAACGTGTTGCAGGATCGCAAGGACTTATGTCCAATATTACAGGACATCCCCAGAAATGGGGGCGCAGATGAGGGGCGCACCCCGATGCACCGCCAAGACAAGAGCCATACCAGCACGTCTTACCACCCGTCGGAAAGTGGGGTTGCCCTTGCTTGTGGAGTTCTTACGCGGGCTCTTCGTCAACGTCTGCATTCTCGTCACCCTCTCCTCGCTTGGCGCCAGCCTGATTAAGGGCCCGTTCGAGCGCACTGATCGACGGTGGCGGTGGCTGGTCGTGAGCGTTGTTCCCGTCGTAATCGGCGTGACCTTGATGCAGTTTCCGGTGATATGGCACGACGGTGTGATTATTGACCTGCGGCTTGTTCCGGTCTTTTTTGCGGCCGCGTTAGGCGGGCCGGTTTCGGGTGTGACCACGACGCTGGGATTGGCAGTCTATCGATATCAGTTGGGCGGTCCGGGGACGCTTTCGGGGGTTCTTGGCTTGTTTGTCGCCGGGGCCACTGCCAGCCTGCTGTTTGCCCGTTCGTCCGGACTTCCGCAGCCATTCGGGGTGCTCTGGCGGGCGGCCGTGACCTACGACATGGGTGCGCTGTCCATTCTGATTCTCCCCGGGACCGGCGTGCGGCTGTTCACGCTCACGGCCTTTCCGCTGCTTGTGGCGGAACTGGCCAGCACCTGGGTAATCGCTTCCTTTATGAAGCACAGGGTTAAGGCGGCCCAGCGGGAACACGAGGCCAAAGTGATGGCTGAGACCGACCACCTGACCGGCCTGTACAACGTGAGGTCCATGCACCAGATGCTTTCCACCCACGAACACGGGGGTTGCCTGCTGGTCCTGGATATTGACCACTTCAAAAACGTGAATGACACCTACGGTCATCTGTTCGGAGACCTCGTGCTGAAGCAGTGTGCTCACGTGATGCGGGAGGCCGTGCGGTCTCAGGATTGGGTGTTTCGCTCCGGCGGTGAGGAGTTCGTCGTGCTGCTCCGGGATTGCCCGCTCGACGCCGGCGCGGCAATTGCCGACCGGCTTCGCCAGACGATGGCAGGCATGCCCATGCAGGGAGATGGCAAGCGCATCTTCGTTACCATCTCCGGCGGACTGGTCCGGCTCGAAACCGGGGACGATGTGCCTGGCCGCATCTCAGCCGCCGATCAGCTGATGTATCAGGCGAAAGCGGAGGGCCGCAACCGGATCTGTGCCGAACGGCCCCTCCTGTACTAGGACCCGGACGGCAACGAGTTCTGCCTGAAGGGCTGACCCGGTGAAAAACTACCCCGGCCGATCAGACCGGCCCCCCGGCCACAAGCCGGCCGATCAGGAACCGGACGTTGTCGCGAAACCAATACTCCGCCAGTCCCTCCGGGACCGGAATCTGGTCCGCAAACTCCGCTGTGGCACCGCCGGCTGCTGCTTGCCGCACGATGTCCAACAACCGCTCAATATACCGTCGGGCCTCGCTGAGGGCTGCAGCGGCAGGCAGAATCCCTCCGTGTCCCGTGACGATGACCCGCGGGTTCAACGCTGCCAACTGGTCCAGCACGGCGAGCCATCGTTCGGTGTTACCGTAGCGAAAGACCAGGTTTCCCTCGGTCACCAGATCACCGGTGAAGAGAATGGACTCCTCCGGGAGGTGCAGGACCACATCGCATCCGGAATGCCCTCCGTCGTACGCGAGCAGCCTGGCGGTTCGATGAGACCCATGGAAAGTCAGCTCATCTGCGAACGACTGGTTTGGCAGTCGATAGTCGGCTGGACTCGGAAAGCCGGCGAGAAAGGCGCGCCCATCCGCCAACTCTTTTGCCAACCTGGTGCGCTCTTGCGCGTCTTCAGCCTGGGACAGTTGGTCTTCGAGCCTCCGGACAGACTGCAGGATCTGGTTGCGGAATCCGTCCATCCGTTGCAGTCCCATGGCCGCCATGACCGTGCGGGTGGCATTGGCTGTGATCAGGGACGCATCTACCGCAAACACCACATTGCCATGCACGTGGTCGGGGTGATCGTGGCTGTTGATCACATACGCAATGGGGAGTCCGGTGAGCGCCTCGGCCGCACTGCGTAATTCCCGTGCCGCCGGTATGGTGGCGAAGGTGTCAAAGACCAGCGTCCGGTCGTCGAGCACGACGATGCCCGCGTTGCATGCGGCACTGCCGTCCGGCGTCGCGATCGCGGCATAGACGCCCTCGGCCAACTGCTCAATCGTGAAGTGTCGGTACTTAATGGAAGCCATCCCCCTCCGGCACGAACGCCACCGCCCGGCACCAACCGGCGCTGGCCTTGGCGATCTTCACCGGCAGGCAGGAGACCCAGAAGCCGTGCGGGCGGGGAAGCAGGTCAAGGTTGGCCAGCTTTTCGATCTGGCAGTACTCCCGGGTGATGCCCGCAAAGTGCGACGGCCAGATGTAGGCGCCGTCCCCGGACTTCCGGTAATCGGCGATCATGTTGGCGAACGGGCGGTCCAGCGTGTACGCATCGATGCCAATCACCCGGACACCCTGCTCCACCAGCCAGAGCGTACTTTCCCGGCCCAGGCCGGGCTGCTGGAAGTACGTGGGGCTGTCAAGCCGCTTGTCGGCGCCGGTCTGAATCAGGACGATATCGAGCGGCTTGAGCTGGTACTGGATTTGGTCGAGCGCCGCCTGCAAGTCGGCGATCGTAATGAACTCCCCGGGCGCCTTGTGGCGCATGTCCAGCACCACGCCGGGGGCCATGCACCATTCCAGCGGCACCTCGTCGATGGTGCGGGCCGGCTTCCCTTCGGATGTGGCGCCGTAGTGATACGGTGCATCCACATGGGTCGCCGTGTGCGTCAGCGCCTGGACCTCTTCCAGCGCCCAGCCTTCGCCGTGGGACCAGACCAGGTCCTCCGGCTTCACGCCGAAGTATTGCTGCATCTGGGCCAGCCCTTCGCCAGCATGCCCGGTGTAGTGAATCTTCGCCGGGACGGGTTCGGAGACGGCCATGTGCTCCAGCGGCACGCTCAAGTCAACCATCCGGAAGTTGGGGAACATCAGCATCTCTCCCTTGCTAATCTGATGCAATGTTTAGAAGTAAAAGCGAAAAATCCTGCCTGACACCGTAAAGTGTGAGCGGGGGCGATCCAGTCGCAAAAACCCGGCTAAACGGCGATTTCGCGCATAAACTCACACCAGAAGCAGGAACAGGCAGAATCCCGTCGAAATACAGGCACACCAACAGAAAGTCTCCCGCAATTCCGGGGGAACGAGCAACGTTGCTCTCTACCACCTGTACCTTCAGGCGGGGAGGGCTTTCTTTGTTTCCGAGGACCTTACGAGGGGCGGGAACGACTTGGACGA
Organism: Symbiobacteriaceae bacterium; assembly: GCA_036504075.1. Taxonomy (GTDB): domain Bacteria; phylum Bacillota; class Sulfobacillia; order Symbiobacteriales; family Symbiobacteriaceae; genus DASXVX01. Next base: position 71,044 of record DASXVX010000013.1, read on the forward strand.
CAAGCAGCGCATCATTCAGGAGTTCGTACCGGGCAAACAGGTCACGCTGGCCCATGTGATTGCCAACCCGGTGCAGCAACTGTACGAAAAGCTGGGACTCGAACCTGCCGGCGCCATCGGCATTCTCACGCTGACCCCCAGCGAGACCGTTATGATCGCCGCCGACCTGGCGACGAAGGCGGCCGACGTGGAGATCGGCTTTTTGGACCGGTTCACCGGGGCGCTGGTGATCACCGGCCAGGTGGCCGACGTGGAAACCTCGGTCCGGGCGATCGGCGACTTCCTCTCCCGCACGCTGGGCTACGCCATTTGCCCGGTCACCAAGTCATGAGTGCGGCCCGCAAGATCGTGCTGATCGGGCCGATCCGGGCCGGCAAGTCGACCCTGCTCCGGGCGCTGGAAGGACTCAGCGGGCCGGCCCGCAAGACCCAGGCCATCTCCTACACCAAGCTGGCCACGGACACCCCCGGCGAGTACCTGGAGAACCCCCTGTACTACCGGGTGCTGGTGCCCAGCGCCATGGAAGCCCGCTGGGTGCTGCTGATCCAGGACGCCACTTCGCCCCGCAATCATTATCCGCCGAACTTCGCCCGGGCCTTTCCCGGCAAATCGGTCGGCATTATTACCAAAATCGACGATCCCCGGGCCGACGTGGAGCGGAGCCGCCGGTTCTTACAGGCCATCGCCCTGACCGGGCCGATCATCGCCGTCTCCAGCGTCACCGGAGCGGGACTCTCGGAACTCCGAGATCTGCTGGGGTTGGTCGAGCCCGAACCACCGGCAGAAGCCCCGCAAAGTTAAAACACGAAAAACCAACACGATGCAGGTAGTTCATATTCGAGCAGCGAAATTTACTTATAAGATATAACAATACCCTGCGAATCTGGGCGCCGTTCGACAAATCCCAGCGTGCGGGAAGAGCCGGGGCGTCTTTTTGCATCTCGGGGGGGACGCACGGCGTGCTGACCCAGCAAAGGGACCTGAGCGTGCGGCGGCTGTGCGAAGCGAACACGCCGCTCACGGCGGCGGAGATTGGACGCATCGAACGGCTGGCTAACAGCCTGCCGCTCTTCGCTGAACTGGCCCAGGCCGATGTGTTTATCGACTGTCCCACCCGAAACCCGGACATCGCTATTGTGGTGGCGGAGGCGAACCCGCCGGCCGGCCGGTCGCTGTACCTGGCGCCGGTGGTCGGGGAGCTGGCCTTGCGGGAGAACGAGCCCGGCGTGCTGGAGACGCTCTCCACCGGCCGGCCGACCCCGGGGCGCCGGGGTGTCACCCAGGAGGGCCGCCCGGTGCGGCAATCCGTCGTGCCGGTGCGGAGCGACGACGGCCGGACCATCGGCGCCCTGATCATGGAGCAGGATATTTCGGAGCAGCTGAAGCAGGAAGCGCAGGTGGGTCTCCTCTCCGAGACCACCGAGCGGTTGACCGAGACGCTGCTCTCCATGGCGATGAAAGTCCAGACCCTGCCGTCGCTGCTACAGGAGGGACTGCTGATTCTGGATCCCGAGGGCCGGGTTTCCTACGCCAATCAGACGACGCTCCGGTTCCTCCAGGACCTGGGCGGGCCGGACGATCCCGTGGGGCGGGCGGTCACGGAGCTCCCCCTGGGCTATTTGGCCGGCGACCTGGCGGAATCGAAAGTGATCAGCCGGGAACTGCAGGCGGCCTGCGCCTCGTTCCAACTGCGGGCCATCCCCATGGTCTACCAGCAGAAGGCGGTCGGGCAGATCATATTGCTCCGGGACATCACCGAGATCCGGGTCAAGGAGAAAGAACTGATGATCAAGTCGGTGGTGATCAAGGAGATCCACCACCGGGTTAAGAATAATCTGCAGACCATCGCCAGCCTGCTCCGGCTGCAAGCCCGGCGCATCGAGAACCCCGAACTGCGCCGGATTTTCGGGGAGTCGATCAACCGCATCGCCTCCATCGCCACCGTGCACGAGGCGCTCTCCAAGGGCGGCATCGAATTGGTGGACCTCCGGCAGGTGACCGCCGACATTCTCCGGCTGATTCGCGGCGGCATGCTCCACCCGGACCGGGCGATTGCCATCGAAATCCGGGGCGAGCGGCTGATCATCCGCTCCGATAAAGCCACTTCGGTTGCGCTGATCATGAACGAAGTGGTGCAAAACGCCATCGATCACGCTTTCGCCGGCATGGAATCGGGCTGGATCGAAGTCGCCCTCGCTGAAGAGGGGGACGTGATTCAAGTGACCGTTACCGACAATGGCGTCGGTCTGCCGGCGGAGTTCAACTCACAGGCATCCGGGCACCTCGGCCTGCAAATCGTGCGGACGCTCGTCGAACATGACCTCAAGGGCACCCTGGAAATCTGTACCACCGCCCGCGGGGGGACGGAGGTCGCAATCCGGTTCCCCAGGACCGAAGGAGAGACTCGTTATGCTGGAAGCGACCTTGCTCTTGGCCGAGGATGAGCCGATCACCCGGATGGATTTGCGGGAGATGCTGCAGGAGCAGGGCTACCAGGTCGTCGGCGAGGCCGGCGACGGCTGGGAGGCGGTGCAGCTGGCCCGGCAACTGCGGCCAACGCTGACGCTGATGGACATCAAAATGCCCCGGCTCGACGGCCTTGTGGCCGCCCAGAAGATCATCGACCAGGGGCTGTCGACGGTGATTCTGCTCTCTGCCTACAGCCAGAAGGATCTGGTGGAGAAAGCCCAGCGGGCCGGTGTCGCCGGCTACCTGGTGAAGCCGGTCCGGGAGTCGGAGCTGATTCCGGCCATCGAAATCGCCCTGGCCCGCCAACGGCACATCGCCCGGCTGGAGCAGGAGGTCATGGCCGCCCGGGAGGAGCTTTCGGCCCGCAAGACGGTGGAACGGGCCAAAGGAATCCTCATGGAGACCTACGGCTGGAGCGAAGATGTGGCCTACCGCTGGCTGCAGCGGCAGAGCATGAACCGGCGGGTGACCCTGGACCACCTGAGCCGGGAGGTCATCGGGAAAGCGATAAGAGAATAACTTGTGGGCAACGAGGCCCGACCGCACCCCGGCATGGGAGTGCGGCCGGGCCGTTATTGTTTTCTAACGACTATCTAATTGACGAGGAGGAGTATTCACATGGCTGAAAACCAGATCGCGCTCGGTATGATCGAGACCAAGGGCCTGGTGGCTGCGATCGAGGCGGCGGACGCGATGGTGAAGGCTGCGAACGTTCACCTGATTGGCAAAGAGCATGTCGGCGGCGGTCTCGTGACCGTGATGGTGCGGGGCGACGTGGGTGCCGTAAAGGCCGCTACTGATGCCGGTGCGGCTGCTGCCCAGCGGGTTGGCGAACTGATTTCCGTTCACGTGATTCCGCGTCCCCATGGCGACGTGGAAGTGATTCTGCCGAAGGCGAAGGCATAGTCCGGTTTCATGGCTGGACAGGGCGAAGTGCTGACCAGCGTCGGCATTGACGTTGGCACAGCGACTACCAAGCTGATTTTCAGCCGGCTGCGGTTCCGCAACCTCGGCATGGGGCTGGGGGTGCCGCGGGTCAGGCTGGCGAGCCGGGAGATCCTCTGGCGGAGCCAGGTGCAGGAGACCCCGGTTGAAGGGGACCGACTCCTGGCCGGACGGCTCCTGGAGTTCCTGAACCGCGCTTATGCTGAGGCGGGCATCGACCCGGCGGCGGTGGGCAGCGGCGGGGTGATCATTACCGGGGAGGCGGCCCGCAAGGAGAACGCCCGGACGCTTTTAGATGAACTGAGCAAAGCGGCGGGCAACTTTGTCGTGGCGACCGCCGGGCCGCATCTGGAAGCGATTATTGCCGGGCGGGGCTCCGGTGCTTCGGCCCGCTCCGAGCAGGTCGGGGGTACCGTCGCCGGGGTGGATATTGGCGGCGGGACGACAAACATCGCGATTTTTCGGAACGGACACGTGCTGGACACCTGTTGCCTGAACCTGGGCGGCAAGGCGCTCCGGCTGGACCCGGCCACCGGGCAGATTCGCCGGATTACGCCGGCGGCCCGCACGGTGCTGTCGGCCCGGGGGATGCAGCGGTCCGAAGGGCAGGCGCTGGACCTTTCTGCCATCCGGCGGACGGGTGAGGCCCTGGCGGATGCGATTGCCGGGGCGCTGGTCCCGGAGCCGCTCCCGTCGGGGGCCACCGGCGTGTACGACGGGCACCCGCTGGGCGGTGGGTATCACCTGGCCGAAGTGCTGGTTTCCGGGGGCGTGGCCAACGACCTTTACGACCCGGAGCCGGCTACGCTGGAGGCGGCTCTGCGGCACGGCGACATCGGCCCGGCCCTGGGCTGGGCGCTTCGGCAGGCGCTGGAGTCCCGGGGACTCCGGGTGGGCCGGCCCAAGGAGACGACCTTTGCGACTGTGATCGGCGTGGGCGTGCACACGTTGAACCTGAGCGGCTCCACCATTCGGGTCGGCGATGCGGGCCTGTTGCCGCTGCGGAATCTGCCGGTCATCCGGCCGTTCCCGGCGGCGGCGCCCAACGACCCCGGCGAGTGGGCCCGCACGCTCTCCCGGCATCTCTCCTGGCAGGACCCGGAGGGGGCGGTGGCCGTAGCGGTGGGTCCGCTGGGCGACATCTCCTACGACGGCCTCAGCCGGGTGGCGCAAGGCATCCGGGATGGCATGGCGGCCTACCTGCAGCGGGGACTGCCGCTGGTGGTGGTGGCCGAGCAGGACGTGGCGTCCGGCCTGGGGCTGCTGTTGGGTGCGGCCAGGAATTTGATTCCCAACTTGATTACCATTGATGAACTCTCAGTGGCGGACGGCAATTTCATCGACATCGGCCGGCCGCTGTACGACGGCACGGTCGTGCCGGTGGTAGTAAAAACCCTGGTCTTCTCTGCTTAAGAATAGACGCCCGGCGGGCACGGCCCGTCACGGGCGACCCCCTCGTCGCGGCGGGGCGACTATTCCTGAAATGATTCTCGCTGCGCTGCGAATCCTGAACTGCCGCCCCGATGCTCCTCGGGGTTCATCCCGGATGGGCCGGCGCCGGGCTTCGCCCGCAGACCGGGTTTTGGTTGGATGTGGAGGAGGAGTGAGAATGAGACTTGCGAGTAGCCTGGGCGGGCACTCCTTCCAGTTTAAAGACCTGCGGGAAGTCATGGCCAAGGCGAACGAGGAGAAATCGGGCGACCAGCTGGCCGGGATCGCTGCGGCGTCGGTGGCCGAGCGGGTGGCCGCCAAGTCGGTGCTGTCCGGCATTACGCTGGGCGAAATCCGCAACAACCCGCTGATTCCGCCGGAGACGGACGAGGTCTCCCGGGTAATCGAGGCACAGGTCGACGAGGCGGAGTACCGCCCGATCAAAGACTGGACGGTCCGGCAGTTCCGCGAATGGCTGCTGGACATCAAGACCCGCCCCGGCGACATCGCCCGGGCGCGGCGGGGTCTCACCAGCGAAATGGTGGCCGCGACCTGCAAGCTGATGTCGAATCTCGACCTGGTTTACGCAGCGGCGAAGATGCGGGTGCCGGCGACGGCCAACACGACCATCGGCCTGAAGGGCACGCTGGCGGCCCGGCTGCAGCCGAACCACACCACGGACAGCGTGGCGGGCATTCTGGCCTCCACCCGGGCCGGCCTCTCCTACGGCATCGGCGATGCGGTGATCGGCGTCAACCCCGTGAACGACACGGTGGAGTCGGTCACGCACGTGCTGTCCGCCCTGGATGAGTTCGTGCAAGAGTGGGAGGTCCCGACGCAGATTTGCGTGCTGGCGCACGTTTCGACAATGATTCGGGCCGCGAGCGCCGGGGCGCCGTTCGGGCTGATCTTCCAGTCCCTGGCGGGCACCCAGATGGGCAACGAGGCGTTTGGCATCGAGGTGAAGATGCTGGACGAGGCTTACGTCATCGCCCGGGAAAAGGCGAAGGTGGCCGGTCCGAACGTGATGTACTTTGAGACCGGGCAGGGTTCCGAGTTGTCCGCCGATGCCCACAAAGGCGTGGACCAGGTGGTGCTGGAGGCCCGCTGCTACGGCCTGGCCAAGCGGTATAATCCCTTCCTCGTCAACACGGTGGTGGGCTTCATCGGGCCGGAGTATCTCTACGACTCCAAGCAGGTGCTGCGGGCGGGCCTCGAAGACCACTTCATGGGCAAGCTGACCGGCATCTCCATGGGCGTGGACACTTGCTACACGAATCATATCGAGGCGGACCAGAACGACCTGGAGAATCTCGAAGTCCTGCTGACGGCCGCCGGGTGCAATTACTTCATGGGGCTGCCCCAGGGCGACGATGTGATGCTGAACTACCAGTCCAGCGGCTTTCACGACACGGCGGCGCTGCGGGAGATTTTCGGCCTGCGGCCGGCGCCCCAGTTCGAAGTGTGGTGCGAAAAGCTGGGGATTCTGGCGGACGGCAAGCTGACGGAGCGGGCGGGCGATCCGACGATTTTCTTCAAGTAGGGGGTGCCGGCTGTGCTGAACGAGAGCGAACTGAAAGCGGTCGTGTCAGAAGTACTGGCCGGCCTCGGCTACCGGGTGGAGGGGCCGATTCCGCCCGCGGAGACGAAGGCGGATGAGCCCCGGGTCACCGGGACGAACTGGCAGAACCCGGAGGCCATGAAGGAGATGCTGACGACGACGCCGGCCCGCATCGGCATCGGGCGGGCGGGTGCCCGCTACGACACGGAGGCGTGGCTGAAGTTCCGGATGGACCACGCTGCGGCCCGGGACGCCATTTTCCACGAGATCGGCGACGAGTTCGTCGAGAAGCTGGGCGCCGTGCCGGTGACGACGATGACCCGGGACCGGCATGAGTACCTGCTGCGGCCGGACCTGGGACGGCGGCTGGATGAGGCTTCGGTGGCGCTGCTGCGGGAGAAGTGCGTGGGTTCGGCCCGGGTGCAGATCGTGGTGGTGGATGGCCTGTCGGGGATCGCGGTGGAGCGGAACGCCATGGACTTTATCCGGGCCTTTTCGGACGGGCTGAAGCTGAACGGGATCGCCGGGGCGGGGACGATGGGCACGCCGATCTTCGTGCGCAAGGGCCGGGTGGCGATCATGGACCACATCGGCGAGACGTTGAAGCCTGAACTTATTGTGGAACTGGTGGGCGAGCGGCCGGGACTGGTGACGGATGAGTCGATGAGCGCTTACTTCTGCTACGGGCCGAACTTGAAGGCGATCGAGTCGGACCGGACGCTGATATCGAACATTCACCGCGGGGGGATTCCGCCGGTTGAGGCTGGCGCCCATGCGGCGAATCTCGCTGCGAAGATCCTGGCGGCGAAGGTTAGCGGGGTTAAGCTGGGGTTGTAGCCTTCCTTTGGCCTCCCTTCCTTTGGCCGATCGTGGGGCTTTTGCGACCCCGCACTGTCCGAGGGCCGCTTCGTCGGGTTGCGGGTGACCCCGCACTGTCCGAGGGCCGCTTCGTCGTTGCGGGGCGCTCATTCTTGTAATGATTCTCGCCGCTGATGGCGTCCTCGCTCATGGGTAGGCGAAGTATGTCGTTGCCGCTGCGGTGCCACCATCGGCTGCGAATCTTGAACTTCCGCCCCGATACTCCTCGGACCCCCGGCCAGCGCGGGACTGCCGTACTCATGCCGCTCGGACGGGCCAGTGCGGGACTGCCGTCTCTTGTGCCCGGCGCTCGGCGCTCGGTCTGGCCCGCACCTTCGCTCGGTCAGGGCATCGGGGCGCCGGCACTCACTACTATGGTTTTGCGCCGGGCAGGGAATCACGACGGCATAGAACTTTTATCTTTCACTCCACCATGTTCCCCTTTGCCGGCTCTGGCCGGACCTCCTGGAGGTGGTTCCACGATGCGGACCGACTTGCAGCCTATTCGGGCGCAGGTGTTGGCGGTGCGGATCATTCCGAATGTCAACGAGTACATGCATGAGCAATTCAAGCTGCGGCCGGACCAGCGGAGTCTGGGGCTGATCACATCGTCGATCGACGATGTCGGCTACACCGCTATTGATGAAGCGACCAAGAAGGCCGCCGTCGAGGTGGTCTATGCCCGGTCGTTCTATGCCGGGTCGGCGCACGCTTCCGGGCCGCTTTCGGGCGAGTTCATCGGGATCCTGGCCGCGGCGGACCCGGCTGAGGTCAAGAGCGGCATCGAGGCGGCGGTCGACGTGATCGAGAACCAGGCGAATTTCTGGGCGGCCAACGAAGAAGCGTCGCTGGCGTTTTATGCGCAGTGCATCTCCCGGACGGGGAGCTACCTCTCCAAGGTGGCGGGCATTCCGGAGGGGGAGCCGCTGGCCTATCTGATTGCCCCGCCGCTGGAGGCCATGTACTCCCTGGACCTGGCGCTCAAAGCGGCCGAAGTCCGGATGGCGGCCTTTTACGGCCCGCCTTCGGAGACGAACTTCGGCGGCGGCCTGCTGACCGGTTCGCAGAGCGCCTGTGCGGCGGCCTGTGCGGCCTTTGCTGACGGCGTCCTGGAAGTGGCGGGCATGCCTCACAAGTGGTAGGGGGTGAGCCGCCTTGCAGTACACCGCACTGGGCATGATCGAGACCCGGGGATTCGTCGGCGCGATTGAGGCGGCGGACGCCGCCGCCAAAGCTGCGGAGATTCACCTGCTGGGCATCGAGAAGGTGACCGGCGGGCTGGTTATGATCCGCTTCGTCGGGGATACGGCTTCGGTGCAGGCTGCCGTGGAGGCGGGCTCGCTGGCAGCCGCCCGGGTCGGGTTCCTGGTCTCCAGTCAGGTGATTCCCCGGCTGGACGACCAGGCGGTCCGGATGCTGGGCCTGCACGACCCGGAGCCCGAGTCCAGTCCCGGTTCCGGAAAATCGCCGGCGGAGGGTGATGTGGCGCCGCGACGTTCGGACGCCGAAGGCGTCCGGGGAGAAAGTTACATCACCTGGAGCGTCCCGGACCTGCGGACCCTGGCCCGGTCGATTCCCGACTTCCCCGTTCAGGGGCGGGACCTGAACCGGATGCCCAAGGACCGCCTGATCGACGAACTGGTCCGGATTCAGACCCAGGGGAAGGGGCATGAGTGATGCCTGAATTAGATCGGGACCTGGCGTCCATTCAGGAGGCGCGCCACCTGGCCACCCTGGCCAGGCAGGCCTGCACAGCCATGGCCGACTTCAGCCAGGAGCAGGTGGACCGCATCGTGGCGAACATGGCCCGGGCGGCGGAGGCGAACGCCCGTCCCCTGGCGGAGATGGCCGTGGCCGAATCGGAAATCGGCGTCGTGGAAGACAAGGTGGTCAAGAACCTCTTTGCCGCCCGCGACGTGGCCGAGCATATGAAAGGCATGAAGACGGTGGGCGTGCTCCGCAAGCTGGAAGTGGAGCAGGTGATCGAGATCGCCGCGCCGGTGGGCGTGGTGCTGGCGCTGGTGCCGACCACCAACCCCACGTCGACCGCCATCTTCAAGGCGCTCATCGCCCTCAAGGGGCGGAATTCCATCATCATCAGCCCGCATCCCCGGGCGGCGAAGGCCATTTACCGGACGGCGGAGATTCTCCAGGCCGCGGCCCGGGAGGCCGGGGCGCCGGACGGTGCGATCAACTGTCTGACGATGCCGACGCTGGAGGCCACCCGGGAACTCATGGGACACAAGCACGTCGCCATGATCCTCGCCACCGGCGGGTCCGACATGGTGAAGGCGGCCTACTCGTCCGGCAAGCCGGCTTACGGCGTGGGACCGGGCAATGTGCCGGCCTACATCGAGCGATCGGCCGATATTCCCGCCGCCGTCGGCTGCATTCTCGCTTCCAAGACCTTCGACAATGGCACCATCTGCGCCTCGGAGCAGTCGGTGATTACTGAGCACATCATCCGGGAGCGGGTGCGGGACGAGTTCCGGCGGCAGGGCGCCCACTTCCTCACGCCGGAGCAGAAGGCGAAGCTGGAGGCCGTCGCGATTACGCCGAAGGGGTCGGCGAATCCGGCGATCGTCGGCAAGTCCGTGGCGACCATCGCCAAAATGGCCGGGATCGATGTGCCCCATGGCACGCGGGTGCTGATCGCCGATCTGGACGGCGTGGGCAAGGCCTATCCGCTCTCCGTGGAAAAGCTGTCGCCCATTCTGGCCTTTTACACCGTGAACGACTGGGAGGAGGCCTGCCAGGTCTCCATCGACCTGCTGAACTACGGGGGCCTCGGCCATTCCATGGTGATCCACAGCCGGAACGAAGAGGTCATCATGCAGTTTGGCCTGAAGAAGCCGGTCTTCCGGATTCTCGTCAACACGCCGTCGTCGCAGGGCGCCATCGGCGCCACCACGGGGCTGACGCCTTCGCTCACGCTGGGGTGCGGCACCTGGGGCGGCAACATCACATCGGAGAACGTGGGTCCGAAGCACATGATCAACATCAAGCGGCTGGCTTATGGCATTAAGCCCTACGCTGTTAGTGCCCCTTCACCTTCGCCGATCAAATCCGCAGCGGTCGCGGCCTCTGTGACCGGCCTGACCGGGGGCGCGGGCGCGATGTCCACGGCCGATGTGGAGGCGATCGTCGCGGCTGTGCTGCAGCGGATGCAGGCCGGGAGGGGGTAGGGCCGTGGAACGCTCCGATCTGGTCCACCTGATTCAGGAGGAGGTCGCCAGGCGGCTGGCCGCCCGGACGAATCTGATTCCCCTGGCTGTCTCCAACCGGCATCTGCACCTGTGCGAAGCCGACTGCCTGACGCTGTTCGGCGCCAAGCCGCTCACGAAGCTGCGGGACCTCTCGCAGCCCGGCGAGTTCGCCGCCCAGGAGACGGTGACGCTGGTCGGCCTGCGGGGCGTGCTGGAGAAAGTCCGGGTGCTGGGGCCGCTCCGGCGGGCCACCCAGGTGGAGCTTTCCCGGACCGACGCCTTCCGGCTCGGGGTCGAGCCCCCGGTCCGGGACTCGGGCAACCACGAAGGCTCCGCCGGCCTGACGGCGGTGGGGCCGTGCGGTTCGGTCACGCTCACCCGGGGCGTCATTCTGGCCCAGCGGCATATCCACATGACGCCGGAGGACGCCGCCCGGCTGGGCGTGGCGGACCGGGAGATCGTCGAAGTCCGGGGCGGCGGCGAGCGGTCGGTCACGCTCGGCAGCGTGCTGGTGCGGGTCAGCCCGAAGTACAAACTGGAACTGCACCTGGATACAGATGAGGCCAACGCCGGCCTCTTTAAAGACGGCGACCTGGTCGAACTGCTGAAAGCGAAGGCCTGAGGAGCGAGCGCCATGGATAAGGATGAGATCGTCCGGCTGGTCCTGGCTGAGGTGGAGCGACGGCTGAACCCGGCGCCGCCGGCGCCCCGCCCCCGACGCCTGGCCCTGGTGGAGCCCGGGTCCGGCCTGCCGGCGTTGCTGGGCCGCCTGTTGCAGATGGGCAACATCACCGTCGTGCTCTGCGGCCGGGCGGCGAACACCCCGGAGATGGCGGCTTTCAAGCAGTTGCTGCCCACGCTCCCCGATGAGATCGACCGGCTGGAGCGGGATGTGCTGCCGCACCTGGAACTGCTGCTTCTGCCCAATTTGCGGGCGGGCACCGCTGCCCGCATCGCCCTGGGCATGGACCACGGCACCGTGCCGTACCTGACCCAGGCGGCGCTCTGGGCGGGGGTGCCGGTGGCGACGACGCCCGGCTGGAGCCAGGGCGGCCCGCCGGCGTATCGGGAGCTGTTCGGCGGCTACCTGCACCGGCTGCAGGAGTTCGGGGTGCAGGTCGACCTGCCCGGAACCACGGTGCCCGCGGGCTTAGTGCCCCAAGCGCCTGACGCCCAACCCCCGATGGCCCAACCCCCGATGGCCCAACCCCCGGCGACCCCACCCCCGGCTACGTTCGAGGGCCGGGTGCTTACCGAGTCCGATGTGCTCTCGCTGCTGCTCCGGCAAGTTTCCGAGATTGTGCTGCCCCCCGGGACCCTGGTGACCGCCCTCGCCCTGGATACCGCCCGGGCCAAGGGACTCCGACTCATCCGGAGGTGAGCGCCTGTGATGCTGGCCAACGTGGTGGGCAATGTGTGGGCCACCCGCAAAGATGACAAGCTCCGGGGGCTCAAGCTCCTGGTCGTCCAGCCGATTACGGCGGCAGGCGCCCCCGTGGGCACCGAACTGGTCGCCGCCGACCGCATCGGCGCCGGCATCGGCGAGACCGTGCTGATCACCCAGGGCTCCGGCGCCCGCAAGGCCACCGACGACGGCGATGTCGCCATCGACGCGGTGGTGGTCGGAATCATCGATACCGTCGAAGTGATGAAGGGGAGGGGTCTGGCATGAATCCCCTCGAACTGGTCGCCGCTTCGGGGACCGTGGGCGCGGGCGGCGCGGGCTTCCCCACCCATGTGAAGCTTGCGGCCAAAAACGTGGAGTTTCTGATCATGAACGCGGCGGAATGTGAGCCGCTGCTGCATACCAACAAGGAAATGATTCGGCACGACGCACCGCTGATCATCCGCGGCCTGCTGGCCGCTCGGGAGCTGACCGGGGCCACTCGGACCGTCATCGCCATCAAGGCGCATTACAAGGACGCCATCGCGGCGCTGGAAGCCGCTCTTAAAGCCGCCGGGAACCCGCCGGTGGAGATATTCGGGCTGCCGAACTTCTATCCTGCCGGCGACGAGCATGCCATTGTCAACGAGGTCACCGGGCGGGTGGTGCCGGAGAACGGCCTGCCGCTGGACGTGGGCTGCGTCGTGCAGAATGTGGAGACGCTCGCCAACGTCGCTGCCGCCCTGGAGGGCCGGCCGGTCATCGAAAAGTGGGTGACCGTGACCGGCGCCGTCCGGGAGCCGGTCACGCTGAAAGTGCCGGTGGGCACGCCCATCGCCACGCTGGTGGCGGCTGCGGGCGGCGCCACGGTGCGGGACTGGGCGGTGGTGGACGGCGGTCCCATGATGGGCAAGGTGGTCACCGACCCGGCTCGGCCCGTCACCAAGACCACCGGCGGCCTCATTGTGCTGCCCCGGTCGCACGTGCTGATTACCCGGCCGCAGCGGAACATCGCCGTGGAGATGAAGATGACGCGGTCCGCCTGCATCCGCTGCCGGATGTGCACCGACCTCTGCCCCCGCTATTTGCAGGGCCATGACCTGCAGCCACATCAGGTGATGCAGTCGCTGGCGCTCTTTCCGCTGACCGATGCGATTTACGACCAGGCGTGGCTCTGCTGCGAGTGCGGCATCTGCGAGGTCTTCTCCTGTCCCATGGGACTCTCGCCCCGGTGGGTGCTGGGGCACCTCAAGCGAGAGTTCGGCGCCCAGGGCCGGCGCTATCCCAAGAAGCCCAAGACCTACAAGTTCCGCGAGGGCTACGAATACCGGCGGATTCCCGGCAAGCGGCTCCTGCTCCGGCTGGGGCTGGACGAGTACGACCGGCCTGCTCCCTACCGTCCATCGGTCCTCAACGTGCCGGCCGTCACCCTGCTGCTGCGGCAGCACATCGGCGCCCCGGCGGTGCCGGTGGTGAAGGAGGGCGACCGGGTGGCGCTTGGGCAACCCGTGGCCGAAGTGCCCCAGGGGAAGCTGGGCGCTCCCATCCACGCTTCCATCGCCGGCGTGGTCACCCGGGTGACCGCCGACGCCATCCACATTCAGGAGGTGAGGGACGGTGCATAGGGCCATCGGTATGATCGAGAGCCAGTCCATCGCCACCGGCATCCTCATGGCCGACGCCATGCTGAAAGCCTCCGAAGTGGAGGTCCTGGCCGCGGGCACGGTCTGTCCGGGTAAGCACACGACGCTGATCGGCGGCGAGGTGGCGGCCGTGCAGCACTCCATCGACGTGGCCAAACGGCTGGGCGGCGGGCATGTGGTGGATACCTTCGTGATCCCGAACGTCCACGACGATATTTTCCCCGCCATCAAAGGCGGCGTGGAGTGGCCCAGCCAGATGCGGGCCGTGGGCGTGATCGAGTCGTTCTCCATCGCTTCGCTGATTCAGGCGGCCGATACCGCCGCCAAGACGGCGGAGGTGACCGTGATCGACCTGCGGCTGGGGCTGGCGATCGGCGGCAAGGCGTTCGTCACGCTCATGGGCGACGTGGCCGCGGTGCAGGCCGCCGTAGATGCGGGCGCCGCCGGGCTGGAAGCGGCCGGTCTTCTGGTGAGCAAAATCGTGATTCCGGCACCGCATCGGGACCTGCTGCGGACGATGGCCTAAAATCCTTGGGGCACTGTGGTTACACGGTGAGGGGGTGGCGAAGTGCGGCTGGTGATCATCGGGGGCGGGGCGGCGGGCATGAGCGCTGCGGCGCAGGCCCGGCGGACCGATCCGGGGCTGGAGATCGTGGTGCTGGAGCAGTCCGAACACGTCTCAACCGGCCTCTGCGGGCTGCCGTACTTCGTGGCCGGCCTGATCCGGGATGCCTCGCAGCTGGTCGCCCACACACCGGAGTACTTCCGGCAGGAGCGCCGGATCGACGTCCGGACCGGCCATCGGGTGGAGGCGGTCAACGCTTCATCCCGTACGGTGACCGGAAACATCGTCTCCTCCCGCACGGCGACCGGGAACAGCGGCGGCGGCCCGTTCGAACTCCGTTACGACCGTTTGGTAGTTGCGACCGGCGCAAAGCCTGTGCCCCTTGATGTTCCCGGCGCAGACCGGGAGAACGTCTTCTACCTGCGGACGGTCGCTGACGGCATCCGCCTGCGGGCGAGCCTGGAGCAAGGGACGGCCCGGCGGGCGGCGGTGATCGGCGGCGGGTTTATCGGGGTCGAACTGGCCGAGGCGCTCCGCCGCTGGAAGCTGGATGTCACGGTAATCGAGCAGGGCGGCCGGTTGCTGCCCGCCTTTGATCCCTGGATTTCGGACCTGGTGGCACAAGAGCTACGGGCACAAGGTGTTACGGTCCTGACCAATCACACGGTGGCCGGCTTGGAGTCCGGCGCCGTCCAGACCCGGCAAGGCGGCCCGGTGGCAGCGGACCTCACAGTCGTAGCGGTGGGCAGCCGGCCAGACCTTGACTTGCTGAAGCGGGCCCGGCCCGAACTGGGCCGCACAGGCGCCCTGGCGGTGAGCCGCCAACTGCAGACGAGCCTGCCGTTCGTCTGGGCGGCGGGGGACTGCGCCGAAAGCCGCAGTGCAGTTACAGGGCGTGCAGCCCATGTGCCCCTTGGCACCGTGGCCAATCTGGCCGGACGGGTGGCCGGGGAGGCGGCGGCGGGGCGCCGGACGGAAGCGTTGCCGCTGGCGGGAACGTACCTGCTCCAGGTGTTCGACCTGGCGGTGGCCCGCACGGGCCTCAGCGAAGCGGAAGCCCGGGCGCATGGCTTCGCCCCGGTGACCGCCGGGGTGAGCGGACCGGTCAACGTGCCGGTGCTGTACGGAACCGCAGGCGATGTCCCTGCCTTCGAAGTCCGGCTGACCGCCGATGCCCGCACAGGGCGGCTGTTGGGCGCCCAACTGGCCGGTCACCGGGACGGCGCCCGCCGGATCGACGTGGCTGCAGCGCTCCTGACCCGGGGGGCGCTGGTCCGGGACGCCGCCGGACTTGACCTTGGATATACCCCGCCGCTGGGGGTGGCACGGGATCCGCTCGTGCAGGCGGCCCAGCGGCTGTTGTCGGAGCTCGACGTTTCGGGGAGGAGGTAGCACCGTGGCGAGGCTGATCACCGAGCAGGAGCTGACCCAGTGGGCCGGCCGGACCCGGAGCGGACCGAAGTATTTGCTGATGCGGCCAGGGATTGTCCTGACTCCGGGTGCGCTGGACGCCGCCCGACGAATAGGCGTCCAGATTCTGCATCCCGGGCCGGGCGCCCGGACGGTATTGAAACAGTTGGCGGAGGAGGTGACCGGCGGTCCCGTCGGGGTGGAGGACCTGGCGAAGTTGGAGGCGCAAGTGTTGGCGAAATCCAAGGAGTAGAGGAGGCACCCACGATGGTAGCTCTGGGCTTGGGGCTGTTTGCATTATCGATGGTCATAGCTGTCGCACTAGGCTGGAAAGCGGCCGAGGGTTCCAAGGTCTGGGATGAGGCCTCGCACATCAATCTGGTCCAGACCCTCGGCAACGGCAAGGGTAAGAAGTAAGAAGGGGGTAGTCGTCGGATGCAGCCTAAGAAAGCCCCAGAAAGTCACGGCCAGGTATCCAAGGACATTCAGGACCTGCACCAGTTTGGCTATGCCCAGGAACTCTTCCGGGAGATGGGCGGCTTCTCGAACTTCGCGATCTCGTTTTCCATTATCTCGATCCTGACCGGTGCGGTTACGCTCTACGGCTTCGGCATCAACATGGGCGGGCCCGGCGTCATGGGCTTCGGCTGGCCGCTGGTTACGATTTTCGTGCTCTTCATCTCCGCTTCCATGGCCGAACTGTCGTCGGCGATTCCGACCTCGGGCGCCCTCTACCACTGGTCGTCTGTGCTGGGCGGCAAGGCCTGGGGCTGGTTTACGGCCTGGTTCAACCTGATCGGCCAGATGACGATTACCGCCGGTATCGACTTCGGTGTCGCCTCGTTTGCGGCGCCCTTGCTCGGCATGGCTGAGAACCAGACGAACTTCCTCATCGTGTACGCCGTCATCCTGGTGATGCACGGTCTCCTCAATCACTACGGCATCCGCCTGGTGGCCCGGCTGAACGACTTCTCCGCCATCTACCACATGGCAGGCGTCGTGGTTCTGGTCATCGCACTGACTTTCTTCGTGCCGAAGCACGACGTGAGCCTGCCGTTCCTGCTCGGCAAGCACGGCGACACCACCTATCCCTACTGGTGGGCCTTCATGCTGGCCCTGTTGCAGGCCCAGTGGACTTACACCGGCTATGACGCCTCGGCCCACGTGACCGAGGAGACGGTTGACCCCCGCCGGCGCGGCCCGTGGGGCGTCTACCTGTCGGTGGCCGTTTCGGCCATTTTCGGCTACGTCATGCTGTTGGCGGTCACCGCCTCCATTCAGGACCTGCCCGCCGTTATGGGCGCCACCAACCCGTACATCGCCGCTATCGAAGGTGCGCTGGGCACCGCCTGGGGCCGGGCCATGCTCTGGATGGTTACCCTGGCCATGTGGTTCTGCGGCCTCGCCTCCGTGACGGCCAACTCCCGCATGATCTACGCCTTCGCCCGTGACGGCGGCATGCCGTTCTCCGGGGCCTGGGCGACGGTCAGCAAGAAGTACCGGACCCCCGTGAACGCGATCTGGATGTCGGTCGTCGTGGCCTTCCTCTTCGCCGTCTGGGCCGACGCCTATTCGGTCATCACCTCGGTCAGCGTCGTGGCGCTGTATGTCTCGTACCTGATCCCGGTGGCGTTGAAGCTGATCTGGCAGGCCAAGGGCCAGTGGAAGCAGGAGCATTTCGGCCCCTGGAACCTGGGCAGCTGGAGCCCCGTCGTCAACGTCATCTCGATGATCTGGGGCGTCATCGTTACGATCCTCTTCGTGGTGCCGCCGAACGAGAAGGCCGGCTACGCGATGGGGGGCTCGCTCGTCTTCTTGCTCATCTACTGGTTCGCCTTTGAAAAGAACCGGTTCCAAGGGCCGCGGGCCATCGGTGCCGAAGAAGAGCTGGCCAAGATCGAGGCCGAGCTGGAGAAGCAGTCGATTTACAAGGAAGCTGGCGTCAAGTAGGCCGCATACGGCGCGCGAACGGGCGGGGGCTTTTGCCTCCGCCCGTTCTTCGTCGCGGTCACCCCCGGCCGAACGCCGCCGTATCAGTATGTAAGCGATCATCTGCCATACCGAAACGGAGGGCCTTTCTGCCTTGAACCGCCCTGACGAGCAACCAACGGCAAAATGCCCGGCGGGGCCTCTGGCTTGCCTGCCGCCTATGATCCCTGTGGTTCAGCGTTTCCCGGACGACCGGGTGAACGACGTGGAGGCGGCCATGCTTGCCGCACTGGCGGCGCTACGGCTGCCGGAGAAGATCCAGCCCGGCATGCGCATCGCCGTCCCCGCGGGCAGCCGGGGTATCGCCGGTATTCCGCTGCTGCTCCGGACCGCGGTGCGGTACCTGAAGTCCCTGGGCGCGGCCCCGGTGGTGGTGGCCGCCATGGGCTCCCACGGGGGCGGAACGGCACCGGGGCAACGCCACGTGCTCCGGAGCCTCGGCATTACCCCCGAATCCGTCGAAACTGAGGTGCGGGGCGGCGTGGCGGTGGTGGAACTCGGGCAGACCGCCGGGCGGCTCCCCGTCTGCTGCAACGCCTTGGCCGCCGGGTGCGACGGCATATTGGTCATCAACCGGGTCAAGGCCCACACGTCGTTTCACGGGCCGCTGGAGAGCGGGCTGGTCAAGATGCTGGTGGTCGGCCTCGGCGGCCCGGTCGGGGCGGCTCGGTTCCATAGCCTCGGGCCGGGGCGGCTGGCCGCCGCCCTGGTGGAGATCGGGTCTTTCCTCGTGGAGTGGTTGCCGATCCTCGGCGGCGTGGCCGTGCTGGAAAACGGGCGGGAGGAGACGGCGGCGCTAGTGCCCGTGGGTCCACAAGACCTGATCGAGCAGGAGCCGGCGCTGCTGGTCCGCTCGAAGGAGCTGCTGCCCCGGCTGCCGGTCAGCGCCCTGGACCTCCTCATCGTCGACGAGATGGGCAAGAATATCTCCGGGACCGGCATGGATACCAACATCATTGGCCGAATGGGCATCCACGGAGTGCCGGACGGGGCGCCGGACGTCCAGCGCATTGTCGTGCGGGATCTGTCGGCGGGTTCCCACGGCAACGCCAACGGCATGGGGCTGGCCGATTTCATCACCCACCGGTTCCGAGACCGGATCGACTTCGCCGCCACCTACCTGAACACCCTGACCGCCACGTTTGTCGGCCGGGCCCGGATGCCCATCGCCCTGGAGTCAGACCTGGCCGTCATCGCGGCCGCCCTGGGAACACTGGGCCGGCCGGCCAAAGACGCCGTCCGGATCATCCGCATCCGGAACACGCTGCAGGTGGAGCACCTGTGGGTGTCGCCGGCGGTCTGGGCGGAGATCAAAGGATTTGATCATATTGAAGCAGTCGGGGATCCGGAAGATTGGCTGTTCAACAATACCGGGAATCTGGTACAGTGACTTCAGGTTTGCGAATCGAAAGGGATGACGTTTCCTGAAGACGCTCTACTTTGATTGCTTCGCCGGGGCGAGCGGCGACATGGTCCTGGGGGCGCTCCTGGACCTCGGGGTCGACCTCGACCGGTTGAGCGGCGAGCTGCAGAAACTGGACATAGCAGGCTACGAACTACAACTGGAGCGAGTCTCCCGGCGGACCGTTTCGGCCAACCGGTTCCGCGTAATCCTGAACGGGGTCGAGGCGGACACGGTACCCGACCATCATCAGCATACCCCGGCCCGACCGCTGCGGGAGATCCTGCGGCTGATCGACGAGAGCCGGCTGGCGCCCGCCGTGAAGGATTTGTCGACCCGGATTTTCCGGCGGCTCGGCGAGGCGGAGGCACGGGTCCACGGCGGGCCGCCGGACGACGTGCACCTGCACGAAGTCGGGGCGGTGGACGCCATCGTCGACATTTGCGGCACGGCTATTGCCTTGGCGGAACTGGGCTTCCCCGCCTGCTCGGCCGGGCCGATTCACGTGGGGCACGGCTTTGTGCGCACGGCCCACGGGCTTTTTCCGATCCCCGCCCCCGCCACGGCCTACCTGCTGGAGGGCGTGCCGACCTATGCCACGCACCTGGAGGGCGAACTGATCACGCCGACCGGCGCCGCCATTCTGACGGCGATCTGCCCGGAGTTCGGCCCGCAGCCGCCCATGCGGATTCTGCGGACCGGCCACGGGGCCGGAAAGCACGACCGCGAGATTCCGAACGTGCTCCGGGTCTTCCTGGGCGAGCGTGAGGCGGGCATCGGCGCAGTCCAAGGCCAGGCGGTGCTGCTGGAGACCAACATCGACGACATGAACCCGCAGTTCTTCGCCCACCTCTTCGAGCGGCTCCTGGAGGCCGGGGCGCTGGACGTGTGGCTTACGCCTGTTCATATGAAGAAGGGCCGGCCGGGGTCGGTGCTCTCGGTGCTTTCGGGAGCGGCGGAGTCGTCCGCCCTGGCGGAGATCGTCTTCATGGAGACGACCACCATCGGCATCCGGCGGACGACCGTGGACCGGCTGATGCTGCCCCGGCAGTGGCGCACGGTCCAGACGCCGTACGGGCCGATTCGGCTCAAGGAGGCGCGGCTGGGCGACCGGGTGGTGAACGTGCTGCCGGAGTACGAGGACTGCCGGGCAGCCGCCCGGGCACAAGGCGTGCCGCTGAAGCAGGTCTGGCTGGCGGCCCTGGGAGGTGTCGGCGGTGGCGAATGAGTTTGTCCATCTCGACCTGCAGCGGGCCGAGCGCTGCGGCTTTCCCGAGGTCGTGCTCTGCCAGGGCAAAACGGCCGAGCAGGTGTCCATCATCGCCCAGCGGCTGGCGGAGGCCCATGGGCGCTTCCTGGCGACCCGGGCGGAGCCGGACCAGTTCGCGGCGGTGAAAGCCCAGGTGCCGGATGCCTGGTATAACGCCACGGCCCGCATGATCGGGCTGGACCGCAACCCGCAGCCGGCCCGGCCCGGGCACGTCGCCGTGCTCACGGCCGGCACCGGCGACCAGCCGGTGGCCGAAGAGGCGGCGCTGACCCTGGAGGCCATGGGCAGCCAGGTCCGGCGGTTGTACGACGTGGGCGTGGCCGGGCTGCACCGGCTGCTCTCCCAGCTGGACAACCTGCGGGAGGCGGATGTGGCCGTCGTCGTCGCCGGCATGGATGGCGCCCTGCCCAGCGTGGTGGGCGGGCTGGTCTCCATTCCGGTCATTGCCGTCCCGACCAGCATCGGTTACGGCGCCAGCTTCGGCGGCCTGTCGGCGCTGTTGTCGATGCTGAACGCCTGCGCCGCCGGCATCACGGTCGTCAATATCGACAACGGCTTCGGGGCCGGCTACGCAGCGGCGACCATCCACCGGACGATCTACGGAAAGGGGGCGCACCGCGATGGAACTGCAGGCCAGGTATGACCGGCTGAAGGCCATTCTGAAGGAGCTGGGCGAAGTCCTGGTTGCCTTCTCCGGGGGCGTGGACAGCACGCTGCTGGCCAAGGTGGCGCACGATGTGCTCGGGGACCGGGCCGTGGCCGTTACGGCGGATTCCCCTAGCCTGGCCCGCCGGGAGTTGGCGGAGGCCAAAGCGCTGGCGGAGGCAATCGGCATGCAGCACTGGATCATTCCGACCCACGAGCTGGATGACCCGGACTACGCCGCCAACCCGGAGAACCGCTGCTACTTCTGCAAGTCCGAGCTGTTCACCCGGCTGGAAGATTTGGCCCAACAGCGCGGCTTCCGGTGGCTGGCCTACGGCGAGAATGCCGACGACGGCCAGGGCCATCGCCCGGGCGCCAGGGCGGCGCAGGAGTTCGGCGTGAGCGCCCCCCTGCGGGAAGCCGGGCTCACGAAGGCCGACATCCGGGCGCTGTCAAAGCAACTGGGCCTGCCCACGTGGGATAAAGCCGCTTTCGCCTGCCTTAGCTCCCGCTTCCCGGTCGGCAGCGAAATTACGGCCGAAAAGCTGCGCCAGGTGGAGGAGGCGGAGCAGTTTCTCTGGGCGAGCGGCTTCCGGCAGTTCCGGGTCCGGCACCACGGCGACATCGCCCGCATCGAGGTGGGCAGCGACGAGCGGCTCCGCCTGCTGGACCTGGCCGAATCAATCGCCGCACGGCTGCAGCAGCTAGGCTTCCGCTACACGGCCATGGACTTGCTGGGCTACCGGACGGGCAGCACCAGCCCGGCCACGGCCCCGGTGAAGTGGCTCGAAACACCCTGAGACAGCGCCCTGCCGGCTTTCCGGCGGGACGCTTTTTCTTCCCCACCATCTTCCAGGAATGTTTCTATTGGAAATTAACCTTTTATATGCCAAAGTGTAAGTATCAAATTGGTCCTGGACAAGGATGCGCACACGGAGGTTCGTCATGCCTTTCAACACAGTCCGCACCTCGCGCCTCCTGGTCGCCGCGGCCGGCATGGAGTTGTTTACGGGGCTGAGCATCTATGCGTTTCCCCGGGACTTCAACGTCGTGCTTTACGCGCCGATCCTCCCCTGGTTCCCGTACCTGTCGGCGGCCCTGATGGCCGGTGGGCTCGCGCTGCTGGTGATGGTCCGCTATCCGCTGCCCCGCGGGCTCCGCCGTCTGCT
Organism: Symbiobacteriaceae bacterium; assembly: GCA_036504075.1. GTDB lineage: Bacteria > Bacillota > Sulfobacillia > Symbiobacteriales > Symbiobacteriaceae > DASXVX01. The sequence continues at coordinate 92,991 of DASXVX010000013.1, forward strand.
TCCCCTGCTGCCGGCCGTCCCGCTGTTGGTCTGGGTGCGCTACCTGCTCACCGCCGGCGGCTGGAGCGGCGTGACGAACTACAGCTTCACCATTCTGGCCATGCTGGCCGCCCCCTGGCTGATCGACCGGCAAGCCGGGCAGCCCGCCGGCCGGGACCTCTCGGCGCTGACCCTGGGGGCCATTGAAGCCGTGCTGGGAACGTTGATGATCGCCGAACCGCACCGGTTCAACCCCACCGCCTTCCGGTTCCTGCTGCCCGCGTTTCCGCTGGCCGGCGCCATGGGGCTGGTCGGTGCGCTGGCGCTGATTTTGCCGGAGGTGTGGCCGGGTCTGGCCATCCGGTCGGTGTGGCTCCGGCGGATCGCCGGGGCGGCCCTGCCCGCCACCCTGGCGGTGACGCTCGCGATCAGCCGAGGCTGGAGCGGCGTTCCGGCCTGGATCATCTGGACGGTGGTGGCGCTGCTGCAAGGGATGCCCGCCCCGGGCCGCCAATCCGGGCCGATGCCCGACGCGGATTTTTCCGACCCCTGGACCGCCACCACGGAGCGGGCGCTGGAGTCGTGGACGTGGCTGTTGGCGCTGGTGGTGGTGGCACTGACGGCCCTGGGCAGCCCTGCCGCCGTTCATTCGCCCCTGCGGGCCACCTTGTTCGTGCTGGCCATTGCCGGATACAACACGCTGGTCCACTGGGTGTTGGCGGGCTGGGGCGACGCCCACCGGCGGCTCACGTGGCACCTGGCCTTCCTGGTGGCGCTCTCCGGCCTGCTGCTCTTCGACCGCGGTGTGGTGGTCTTCGCGTTGTTGCCGGTGCAGACGATGGTGCCCAGCATTGCGGCCCGGGCCAACGGTGCGGCAGTGGGCGGGCGGATCATGGTGCTGGTGGTGGCGGTCACGCTGTTGAGCGGGCTGGACGCCTGGCTCGTCGCCGGGCTGGCGCCGGCGCGGGTCGCTGGGAACGTGGCCGTGATGGTGACGGTTTTCCTCGCGGGCGGCGGAGCGGCGATCCAGGCGGCGTTAGCCGAGCGGCGGATGGTTCAGAAGCTATCGGGCCACCGGCAGGAGCTCCTGGTCCAACATGAGCGACTGCAGGAGCAAAGCGAGAATCTGGAGGCGCAGAAGGAGTTGCTGGAGTCGGCGCTGACGACCGCCCGGACGGCGGAGCAGGCGCTCCGGCACAGCGAAAGCCGTTTCCGGGTCGCCTTCGACGATGCACCCGTGGGCATCGCCCTGGCCGGGCCCAATCTCATCTGGGAAGGGAACCGGGCGCTGATGGCCATGCTGGGCTACGAACCCGACGACCTGAACATCGACCTCGCCGCTGTCACTCACCCCCACGACCTGGCGGTAGCCCAGGAATATCTGCAGGAGATTGAAGCGGGCCGGCTGGAGACGTTCGAGCGGGAGCACCGGTTGATCCACCGGGCCGGACACGTGGTTTGGACAGTGCTGTCGGTCTCGACGGTGCGGGAGGTGAATGGCAGGCCGCTGCAGTACATCGCGCATTTCCAGGATATCACCGAACGGAAACACCAGGAGGAGCAGCTGGCGCATCTCGCCGACTACGATTCGCTGACCAACCTGTTCAACCGGCGGCGCTTTCAGGAGGAACTGGAGCGCTATCTGGCCCAGAGCCGGCGGGACGGGACGGGTGGGGCGCTGCTGTTTGTCGATCTGGATCAGTTCAAGTACATCAACGACAGCCTGGGCCACGAGGCTGGTGACCTGTTGCTCCAGAGCCTGGCCGACCTCCTGAAGGAGCGGCTGCGCGCAACGGACATCGTGGCCCGGCTGGGCGGCGACGAGTTTGGCATCCTGCTGCCCGGAAGCACCCAGCAGCAGGCGGAGAAAGTGGCCGGCGACCTGCTGAAGGCGGTGCGGGGCCACGTTGTGCCGGTGGGCGGTCAGCCGGTGGGCATCACCGCCAGCATTGGCGTCACGCTCTTCCCGGACCACGGCACCACGGCACAGGAACTGCTGGCTCGGGCGGACCTGGCCATGTACCAGGCCAAGGATGCCGGGCGCAACGCCAGCTGCATCTATGTGCCGGGCCGGGGGCGCCTGGCCGAAATGGAAACGACCCTCAGCTGGGAAGGCCGCATCCGGGACGCGCTGGACCGGGACAAGTTCGTGCTGCACTTCCAGCCGATGCTGGACCTGAAAGCGAACCGGATTACCCACCACGAAATGCTGATCCGCATGATCGCCGGCGACGGCAGCCTGATCTATCCGGCGGCATTCCTGGGCATTGCCGAGCGGTTCGGGCTCATCAACGTCATCGACCGGTGGGTGGTGACCAGGGCCATCGGGCTGGTCGCCGAGCGGCAGCGGGCCGGCCAGACGCTGCAGTTGGGCATCAATCTGTCAGGCAAGACCATGTCCGACTTCGAACTGCCAAACCTGATTCACCGTGAACTGGTCGAAACGGGTATCCGGCCGGATTCGCTGATCTTCGAAGTGACGGAGACCGCGGCCATTGCCGACATCCAGGTGGCCCGCCAGTTCGTGGAGTCGCTAAAGAATCTGGGCTGCCGTTTCGCCCTGGACGATTTCGGCTCCGCCTTCTCATCGTTCTACTACTTGAAGCACCTGCCGGTGGACTACCTGAAAATCGATGGCAGTTTCATTGTGGGTTTGGCCACGGACTCGGTCGACCAGGAACTGGTCAAGAGCATGGTGGACATTTCCGGCCGGCTGGGCAAGCGGACGGTGGCCGAATTCGTCTCCGACGATGAGACGCTCCGGCTGCTCCGGGAGTACGGCGTGGACCTTGGCCAGGGATACCACATCGGCCGGCCAGGCCCCGACATCCGGCCAGGCCCCGACATCCGGCCAGGCCCCGAAACCCGGTCGAGCCCCGACATCCGGCCAGGCCCCGAATTCTGATTTCGGCAGGAAAAGTCTACCGGGAGGCGAAAACTCCCCGGTGGAGATGGGTCCTGGCTCTGCAGCAGCATCTGCCGCACCTGGGCTACGCCTGGGTACTTGAGAAAGCGGGCTGGCGTAAGGTGGCCAGGGGTAAGGCCGGGAGGAGGCGGGGGACGATGGTCGTGATTCCGTCTTGCGCGGCGGGGGTTCCGATTTTTCAGCTGTTGCCGGCAGATGGGCTGACGGAGTTGGGCGACGCCATGCGTCATCAGCACTACAGTAAGGGCGAACTGCTGGTGTCTGCCGGGGAGCCGGTGGCGCATCTCATCGTCGTCGCCCGCGGGCGGCTGAAGCTGGTGCACACCAGCAGCAGCGGCCGGGAGCAGGTGGTGCGGACGCTGGAGCCGGGGGAGTTCCTCGGGGAAATGGGCCTGTTCGCACATGCCCGGCACGAAGGCGACCTGATCGCATCGGCGGATTCCGACGCCTGCCTGGTGCCCCGGGACGCCATCCAGCAGATTCTGCGGCGCCATCCGGACGTGGCGCTCCGGCTGGTGGAGGCCCTGGCCCAGCGGCTGGCCGAGGCGGAGCAGACCATCGCCGGACTGGGGCTGCGCGACGTGGGCGGGCGGCTGGCGGCGGAACTGGTGCGCATGGCCGCAGGCGTAAAGGCAATGCCGGACGGGAGCATTGTGGTGCGGCCGGACGGACCCTGGGCCGAGCTGGCCATCCGGCTTGGCACGACGCCGGAGAGCCTGAGCCGGCGGCTGCGGGCACTGTGCGAGCAAGGCATTATCGCCCAGCCGGAGCCCCGGACGGTGATCATCCGCCGCCTGGACCGGCTCGAGCGGATAGCGGAGGCGTAGTCGTCATACAAAACCGCCCTGCGTCGTGAGCCGGCAGGGCGGTCGTTTTTTGCGTCAGAAAGGAGTGCAATTGAATGGGTCCGGCGCATTTGGCGGCACTGCGTCTGATCTGCACCAGGTTGGACGGCAAGCAGTTGAACTGGGCGTTGACTGGCAGCCTGAATTTCGCGTTGCAGGGAGTTCCCGTCAGCGTCAACGATATCGATATCCAAGCTGACCGTGCCGGGGCCTATGAGATCGAGCGGCGATAGACGGAATCAAGGTCGAAATTATGGGTGACATCCAGAAACGCCTTCCCGACGGGTCCTGGGAGGAACCGGTCAACCCGGCCCGGTACCGGCAGTTTGTAGAGGTCGATGGCATTCAAGTGCCGGTTCTTTCCCTGAAGTATGAGCAGCGAGCATACGTAACGCTCGGCCGGAGCGACAAGGCAAGGTTGTTAGAGGAGTGGTTGCGCAACCACGGATAGGATCGACGCAGCCGCCAGTGCACAGTATGCGAGCGCTAGCGGCATGCGGCTGCTTGGCAGCCGAAAGCAAATGACCGCTCCCATTGTTTCCCCCGTTCGGGGTACAATAGGCGAGAGGTGACCCGTGTGTCGAAAACTCCGAGAGCCAGAATTGCCTCCTGTTACGATCATCTCAGCGCCATCCGGCTCACGCCTGCGGGTGAGCAAGTGCTGGCACAACTCGGCGTCAACCTGGAGGAGCACGCATGAACCCTCTCGTACGCGAAACCGCCATCATTACGTTTTACACCTTCTGGTACTCTGCCCTCATCGGCGCTGCGACCGCCCTGCTCCTCAAGTGGCCGCTCACGGCCACCTACATGCTGGCAATATTGACCATCGGGCCGTCTTTGGCCATCCTCCGGGGCCGGAACCGGGAGAAGGACAAGCTGGACATCGGCGAACGGGCGGCCGCCGAGATTCTCTCCCTGATTATTCTCATGGCCATCGGTGGACTGGCCGGCCGCTACCTGGGCCGCTGAAACCTGTAAACATTCTCCTCCGTCTTAATGGCAGGAGGCTGATGAGCATGAAACGAGTCTGCTTGCTGCTGGCACTCCTGAGCCTGCTAGCCGGCGGCTGCATGTCGTCGGGTGAGAAGACGCCCAGGTGGGAGCGCATCACATACAGCCGGTCCGGCGGCATCGCCGGGTTCGACCAGCAGCTTACTATTGGGACCGACGGCAGCTACAACATCATCGACCGCGGGCGCAAGACCGTCAGCGGCAAGCTTCCGGGGGCCGAACTCAAGGCCCTGCGGGAGCGGGTTGCGGCCGTGCAGTGGGCACAAATGGCGCCCAAGTACATCAACCCGGAAATCGCCGACGCCATTTTTGAAGGCGTCGCGATTGATATCGACGCCCACAGCTACACCACGCTGGTAGGCACCGGCGGCGCACCGCCGGCGGAGCTACGGCAACTGCTGCAACTACTCATGCAGATCGCCACCAGGCCGTAGGGCCGCACAAAAGCCGACCCCTCACTCCCATGGGAGCGAGGGGTTTTCCGTCAGGCGCAACCGAGCGGAAACGACCGGGTGATGTCCCAACGCCCCCGGCCCCGGAGCAGGTGGATTTTCTCCACGGTGAACCGGCGTTTGAAGCGGATGTCGCCCAGGGCCCGGCGCGCCTCGCCGAGGTCCTCCGGCGCGAGCTTGTCGGCCAGGGTCAGATGCGGCGTATAGGTGCCCCCTTCGAAGCGGTCGGAGAGCGTCTCGACGAAGCCGTCCAACCCGTTCACCAGGTCCTGGTGCAGGCCCAGCAACGGCTCGGACTCCTCCACCCGGACATAGAGGACGGAGTTCCGGAAGACGCCCAGACCGCCAAGCTGCAGTTCGAAGGGCTCCCAGCGTTCGACAATCGCTTCGACCGTGTCAACGACGGTGGCGCCGGTCTGGCGGAACAGGAACGGGGACTTGACCGTGATGTGAGGCGGATAGACGGATCGAAGCAGGGGATGCTTCTCACGGATGGCCATCAGCTCACGGTACATGTCCGGCGGCGGCAGAATCACCATACCGAAAGCGTACGTGGTTGTAGTCATCGCGGTTATGACAACCTCCCAACGGGGACTCCGCATAGAGTTTCCCTCTTCGACACGCCGTTCCCTTCCGGGAGGATTTCGCGTGCAAGTCACAGAATTTTGACGATGCGGATCGTAAGGGGAGGAATGTACCGATGGATGTAAAGCAGATCCTGTTGGAGAGCCTGGAGAAGGAGCGGCGCCTGACTCGGGAGACCATCGCCGCCATGACGGACGGCGACGTGGAATTCAAACCCACGCCGGGGCAAATGAGTTTCGGCAGCCAGGCGCTGCATATTGCCGGCTCGTGGGCCGTCTTTTTGGAAGGCATTCAGGGCCAGGGCTGGAACTGGGAGAAGATCTCCAGCCTGGCCGATTACCCCACACTTCCTGCTATTTTGGCGAAACTCGACGACGTGACCGCCGCGGAAGCCGCTTACTACAAAGACCTGGAGCCGGAGGCGTTCATGCGAGATGTGCACACGGGCTGGGGTCCGCCGGAACCGCTGGCGAAACTGATCATCAGCTTCCTGGCCCACGAGGCGCACCACCGTGGCCAGCTGGTCACCTACTTGCGGCTCAAAGGCATGACGCCGGCCCAGTATTAGATTCACCCTCACAGCGAGGCACCATTCCGGGAGATGGTGCCTCGGTGCAGTTTCCAGGCATGGGTGGGGCCGCGAACGGTGAACATAAACCTGGGTGTCAAGCAAAGGAGGGAGCAGCGAATGGCCAACAATCAGCAGATGACTCCCCTGACCGAAAAAGACCTGGCCTACATCAAAGATACCATGTCCTGGGAACTTGTAGCCTGCAAGAAGGCCTTCCAGTACGCCCACCAGACCCTGGAACCCGAATGCCGCAGCCTCATGTTCCGGATCGCGGAGGAACATCAGCGGAACTTCGAACGGATTCTGCAGCACATGGGCGAACACGTCAGCCAGTCCGTCCAGGCGTCCATTTCCGGCGCCCAGCCGACCGCCACGCACGTTTAAAGCAAGGGGGGAGCGCCCAGTGACGCAACAGGTGCAGCCGCAGTTCACTTTTGAGGGCGGCCATCTCATGATGTACCACACCGAGCCCACCGGCTTGCCCCAGGTCAAAGACGGCAACGTCAACGACCGGGACCGGATGCAGGACCTGCTGGCGACCGAGAAGTACCTGTCGACCGCCTATAATACCGCCCTGCTGGAGGCCAGCCATGACTGCCTCAGCCACGTCTGGCAGCAGAACCAAGACACCTGCCAGAAGCTCCAGCGGCAGGTCTTCGACACCATGTTCAAAAAGGGCTGGTACAAGCTGCCTGTGGCCGACGCCCAGTCCGTTTCCCATGCCTACGGGCAGTTCGACCAGTACAAGGTCCAGCTTCCGTTCCCGTCCAACATTCGGCCTCTGGGCACCAGCGCGGCCGGCATGCATTAGCTGCCCGCCCGCGGAGCAACCCGCAACCGGGTGGCGGAATAGAAAACGGGGGTGCTGCCGATGAGCAGCACCCCCGTTGTGTTATCTGTGATTCAGTCCGCCGCCGAAACGCCGGACGCCGGCGCCGCCTCGCCCTTGCGCACCATGAAAATGCAGACCGCCGCCAACACCATGAACAGAATGGCCACCGGGAAGAAGTACGTGTAGCCCAGCGTGTCGAACACCCAGCCAAACATGGGCGGCCCGACGATGTTGGCGGCGCTGGAGAACAGGTAATAGAGGCCGGTGTAGGTGCCCATCTGGCCTTCCGGGGCCATCTGTGCGATCATCGGGAACGAGTTGATGTTCACAAACGCCCAGGCAAAGCCGGCCAGCACCAGGAACGGAATACCCTGGCTCAGGTCGGTCAGGCGTGAGAGCAGCACGTAGGCGACGATCATTCCGCCCAGGCCACCCATGATCGACCACTTCCGGCCGAAGCCCTTGAAGAAGCGGGAGCCTTCCGCCAGGAACCCGGCCGGGATCGCCATTACCAGGAACGAAGCGGCCACGAACGTCATGAGCCGGGCCACCCGCGCCGTCTCCTGGTGCAAGTGTTCCGTGCCGTAGGTCGTCAGCCAGGTCTCGACGCCGTTGTACGAAATGAACCAGAAGAAGATCGCCAGCAGCATCAGAATGGTGCTGCGGTCCCGCACCATGCGGGGCGAGAAACGCTCGCTCTGTTCCGTGGCTCCCGCCGGTTCCCGAATCCAGAAGAAGAAAGCCAGGGCGACGCCGACCAGCATAACCGCCACTGCGAAGAATGGAGCGCCGGGATACAGCTTATAAAGGAACGAGCCGCCGAACATAGCGATCGCGGCGCCCAGACCGCCCATGAAGTTGATGATGCCGTTCGCCTTCGACCGCAGTTCCTGCGGCGTCACGTCGGGCATGAGGGCGACCACCGGCGACCGGAAGGTGGCCATGGCGAGGTTCATGACGATGGTAGCGGTCAGCAGCAGTCCGAGGCTGGAGGCCCACCCGAAGGGAATGAGGAACAGGAAAATGGCGGCAACCGGTGCCCCCACCAGGAGGTACGGAATTCGGCGCCCGTAGCGGGTATGGGTCCGGTCGCTCAGGTAACCCATGAAGGGAATCAGCGTGATGGCCAGAATGTTGTCAATCGTCATGATCCAACCGATGAGCATCTTACTGTCGATGAATTTGGCATAGAACAGTGGCATGTACTGGTTATAGATCGGCCAGACCAGGGAGATGCCAAAGAACCCCAAACCAATGACGAAGGTGTTCTTCCAGTTCAGCTTCAATTGTCAGCCTCCTTCACCCGAAATCCCGCAACATCACTTCTTTTCGATGTTAAAGTATTCCTGCTTTCGGAGGATGAGTGGGTTTCCTGCTTTATGCAGGAAAAGCACCCGGCACAGACGAAATTCGCGGTTCAGAGAGGGGAATGTCCATGCGTGAGCGCACCGGGAACCTGAGCGGACAGGGCGGGCTGAATCTCTTTTACCGGGTCTGGGAAGCGGAGCGGCCGGTCGGAAACCTTGTGCTTTCCCACGGGATGAACGAGCACAGCGGGCGGTACAGCCATGTCGCCCGGTACTTCACGGATCTCGGGCTTACGGTCTGGGCGCTGGACCACCGGGGGCACGGGCGGTCCGAAGGGACCCGTTGCCATGTCGACCGGTTCGGCGAGTACCTGGCAGACTTGCGTCTCCTTGTCGAAATGGCGGGCGCCGAGGGCGGGAAGCCGCTCCTCCTGGGTCACAGCATGGGCGGCCTCATCGCGTTCCGGTACGCCGTCGCCTACCCGGAGACCCTCGCGGCGCTGGTTCTCACGTCGCCGCTCTTTCAGGCCAAAGTGAAAGTCGATCCCATAAAGGCGGCTATCGCACCACTCATGGCCCGGCTGCTCCCCCGCCTTCAGATGCCGGCGGGCATCGCTCCGGAATCCGTCTCCCGGGATCCCGAGGTGGTGAAAGCTTACGCGGCTGACCCGCTGGTTGGCACCAAGGCGACCCCCCGGTGGTACACCGAATGCATGCATGCCGCGGGTGAGTGCGCCGGCCTGGCCTCCGGCCTGAAGCTGCCGGCCCTGTTCCTGCAAGCCGGCGGCGACCTGCTGGTCGATCCCGAAGCGACCCGGCAGGTATACAATCGCACCGGTCACGACCGTAAATCGTTCAAGCTGTATGCCGACCGGTACCACGAGATCTTGAACGATCCGGGCAAGGAAGAGGTGCTGGCGGACATTAGCCACTGGCTCCGGACCGAAGGACTGCTGCCACAGAGATAACCCATCGTGGAAGCCACTGGAGCAGCAGGAGCAGGGCAGTTTCGGCAGGAATATGAACATCCACAGATAAACCCGGCGGAAGGTGGTCCGTGTGTTCAATAAACTGTTCAAAAGCACTCCACGCAAAGAGGAACTGCCGGGCGCGCCGTCTTCGGTACCCGACTTTGGCGATCTGGGGGATAACGGGTGGGTGGAATTGACCGGGGGCCGGCTGGTGGCGCACGACCCGGTGGGTGACGGCCGGTTTGCCACCATTTCGGCCGAAGGACCCGTCCGGGTCTGGATCAACGGCGAGGACGTGTCGGGCGTCTCCGTCGTCACGTCCGGCGATGAGATTCGCTGGGAGTTGAACTCGGACCCCGGCAGCTTCGCCGAAATCACCCTTGCCGACGACGGCATGTCCGCGACCATGAAGGTCACGTCCGACGCCATCCGTCTGCCCGACACCATCACCCTGTCCGGGCAGGCACCCGCAGTGGTTCGGCCGGGGTACTCGCCGCGGGCGCGGCAGCGGATCGGATCGCCCAAACAGCATATTTTGGACCAGATGGCGGTCCTGGGTATTACTGCCGGTATTGACGAAGCGGCGATCGACCGCGAGCTGGCCGACCCGACCGGCCGCCCGGCGGTCATCGCCCGCGGGCAGGAAGCCGTGCCGTTCCGGTCGGGCCGGTGGGTCTGGCGGCTGAACGAATGGGCCCTGACCGAACCCGGGCAGGTCGTGGCAATCAGCGAAGGCGGCCAGCCGGCCAAGCCGCGCACGACTGTGCAGGGCGAAACCGTGCACGTCTACCAGCAGCCGGCGGAGGCCGAGGGCTTCCTGGCCGGCAAGGGGACCCGCCTGGTCGGCGGCACCCGCATCGTGGCTGCCATGGCGGGCCGGGCGCACCGGGTACCGATGAACGGGGCTTTCCAGGTCGACATCGTGCCGGTACAAACGCTGAATGGCTCGGTGGATGGCGAGTTGTCCGCCAAAGCGGACATCATCGTGCGCGGCAATGTGCTCAATGCCAAAATCACCACGCCGGGCGAAATCCTGGTGACGGGCAGCGTGGAGAAAAGCGAACTGCGGGCCGAGGGCATTGTCATTTTGGGCGACGTTTTCCAGACGCTGCTGATGACGCTGCCGACCGGTCACTACCTGCCGCTCAAGGCGGAACTGCAGTTCATTCAGCACCGGGTCATCGGGCTGAGGCGGCTCCTGGAAGGCGACCGGCACCTGCGGGAGCAGCTTCTGAAAGACATGGCCATCTTCGTTCGGGCGCTGCGGCGACGGGCCGACGAGATGGGTGTCGATCATCCGGCTTTCCAGAAAGTCATGGCCGACCTCGCCCGCACGTTCAGCACGCTGGACGGCGGCTCGGTCTTCACCCTGGCCACGGCGGACGTGGTCCTGAGCCAGCTGGAGGCAATGTTGAACGCCCCCACGCCGGCAGGCGGCAGCGGGGGCGTTTCGGCCCGGTCTATGGCCCACGGGCGAGTATGGGCGGCCGGGGACGTCGAGGTGGAGGACCGGTGCTCGGGCTGCTCCATCTACGCCGGCGGCTCGATGCGCACGCCGCCGGCGGCGGTGGTCACGCAGTCGGACATCGTGGCCGGCGAGCAGGTCCAGGCGGGCATTTTGGCCACCATGAATGGGGCCACGCCGGTCACCATCCGGGCCCGGCGGGCCGAGGTGGAAGAGGTCCAGCCAGGGGCGGCGTTTGAGTTCGGGGCGAGCCGGCGGGACTTCAAGGTGGACAAGGGCCGCACCATGGCGGGGATCAACGCCAGTGGTCAGATTTTAGTAAAGCATGTCAGTTAGGGTTGTGGTTGCGGTCGCGTCCGCTGCATAGTGGCCCGCCCCGGTAGACGGGCGCCCCGTCCGGGGGCCTCGTCCTGCCGGGGCGGCTTATTTTTGAATGATTCTCGCCGCCCGGGGCTTACTCGCTAATTTGTAGGCGAAGTATGTCGTTGTCGCTCCTTCGCGCCCGTGCGGCTGCGAATCTTTAACTTTCGCCCCTACGCATTCCTGCGACCCCCGGCCGGCTCGCCTCCCTTGGCGCCACTATGCAGCTGAGTAGACCCGTTTTTCTGACCACGTCGTTTCTTTTTGCGCGGGGACGGGGGCACGTGGCACGCGGCAGGTCGGTCTAGCCGTTCATCCTGGAAAAAACTTGTTCCGCGACCGCCAGCGTGTCGTCCAGATCGGCCCGGCTGTGCTGGATGGAGATCATCCAGGCCTCGAAGCGGCTCGGGGCCAGGCAGACGCCCCGGTCCAGGAAGCCCCGGAACATCCGGGCGAACTGCTCCTTGTCGCTGCTTTCGGCGTCCGCATAGTTCACCACCGGCTGATTCGTGAAGAAAATGGTGAACATCGAGCCGCACCGGCCCACCTGGACCGTGTGGCCGTGCTTTCGGGCGATCTTCATCAGGCCGTCGGACAGGTACTTGCCGTCGTTCTCCAGCCGGTCGTACACGCCCGGGCGGCCCAGAATGTCCAGGGCTTTCAGGCCAACCTGGACGCTCAACGGGTTGCCGGCCAGCGTACCGGCCTGGTACGCCGGACCCAGCGGGGCTACATAGTCCATGATCTCGGCCTTGCCGCCGTAGGCGCCCAGGGCGACCCCGCCGCCGATCACCTTGCCCAGCGTCGTGATGTCCGGCGTGACCCCCAGCAGATTTTGCGCGCCGCCGTAACAGACCCGGAAGGCCGTGATCACCTCGTCGAAAATCAATAGGGCGCCGTGCTTGTGCGTCAGGTCCCGGACCCCTTCCAGATAGCCCGGCCCCGGCATCACAATGCCGAAGTTGCCGACAATCGGCTCCGTAATCACCGCCGCCACCTGCGGCCCCCAGGCCGCCAGGGCTGCCTCCAGCGCCGTCAGGTCGTTATACGGGACCGTGATCACATCCTGCGCCACTGCCTCCGTCACGCCCGCCGAGTCCGGCTGGCCCAGCTGGCTGGGGCCGGAGCCTGCGGCGATCAGAGCGAAGTCGGAATGGCCGTGGTAGCAGCCTGCCATTTTGATCAGCTTCGGCCGGCCGGTGAACGCTCTGGCCACTCGGACCGCACTCATGACCGCCTCCGTCCCCGAAGAGACGAATCGCACCCGCTCCAGCCCCGGCATGGCTGCGTTCAGCCTGTCCGCCAGCTCGACCTCCCACGGGGTCGGCGTGCCGAAGAGCGTCCCGTTCTGCGCGACGCGGATCACTTCCGCCGCGATTTCCGGGTGGGCGTGGCCCAGTATGCCCGGACCGTAGGCCGCCAGGTAGTCAACGTATCGGTTTCCGTCCACGTCCCACAGGTATGCACCCTGGCCCCGGGACATGAAGACCGGGGCGCCGCCCCCCACGGCCTTGAAAGAGCGGGCCGGGCTGTTGACTCCACCTACAATATGAACGACGGCCTTTTTGTAGTAAGCTTCAGATTGTACGTACCGAGACAATGTGGGACCTCCTTTGTGTGTGCAGGGCAAGCCGCCCATCATTTAGCACCGCGAGTCACAAAGCCAACGTTGGTCGATCGACTTGCGCAGAGCTCCCGTCGTGTTGACTCTTCGAGTCGCCAAGCAAAGAACCCCTGAGGAGGCTGACACACATGCGCATCGCCATCATGGGTACCGGGGCCACCGGCTCATTTTACGGCGCCAAACTCGCTCGGGCCGGGTACGACGTCACGTTCATCGCCAGGGGGGCGCACCTGAAGGTGCTTCAGGCCCACGGCCTGAAAGTCACCGGCCAGGAGGAGTTCTCCGTACCGCAAGTCCGGGCCGTCGCCAGCCCGACGGAAGCCGGAACCATGGATGTGATCCTCTTTTGCGTGAAAGCCTACGATACCGACGAAGCCGCCCGCCTCATCGTCCCGATGATTGGACCGGACACCATGGTCGTGCCCATCCAGAACGGCGTCAACAGCTACCACGAGATCGGTGACGTAGTGGGTCTGGACCATGTGGTGGGCGGCATCTGCCGCATCTCCGTCGAAATCCCGGTCCCCGGCACCGTTCAGCTAAACAGCCCGTTCAAGGAGATCCTCTTCGGCGAGATGGACGGCTCCGCCAGCGCCCGCACGGCAGCCTTCGCCGCTGTCCTGGAAAAGGCGGAGATTCCGCACCGGGTCTCCGCCCATGTCCAGGTGGAGCTCTGGAAGAAGTTCATCTTTATCACGGCCATGAGCGCCCTCACCGGCGCCACCCGGTCGCCCATCGGGCCCATTCGGGAGTGCCCCGAGACGTTTGCGCTGTACGGCCGCGTGGCCGCCGAAGTCGTCAAGCTCGACAGCAGCATCCCCGACGAACTGATCGCCCAGGCCCGGGCGTTTGCCGCCGGCATGAAGGCATCGCTCCTCGTTGACCTGGAGCGGGGCCGCCGGACCGAAGTGGAAACGCTGCAAGGTACCGTGGTCGTGCTGGGCAAGAAGCACGGCATCCCGACGCCGGTCACCGAAGTGCTCTACGCTCTCATCAAGCTGCACCAACCGAAGTAACGCTCCGGGGATACTTCCTCGCTCCCCGGCGGCTTGCGCCGCCGAACGTCGCTTCGGGAAGTATCCCCTGCGCTCCGTTTCCGGCCACCCCCTCCGCCCGGAGGGGGTCATGCTTTTATCAGACCTTGGCAGCCACCGCGGCCGCCGTCCGGCGGACGAATTCGTCCGGGTCGCCGTGCAAGGCGGCGATGCGAACCTTGACTTCCGGGGAGCGATGGGGCAGCTTATCCAATGCGAGGATCGCCGCCCGGCGGACGTCCCGGTCCGGGTCAGCCAGCCGCTCCGCCAGAGGGCTTTCGACCTCAGCATATTCGCCCATGGCCCCCAGGCAGTAGGCGGCCATTTTTCGGGCCAGCGGGTTTTCCGACCGCAGCGCCGCCACCGCCATCGACACCGCTTCCGGATGGCTCCGTCCCAGCTGCAGGCTGAAACCTGCCGCCGCCCAGCGCACATCCCGGTCTTCGGCGCCCATAGCGCCGCTGAGGGCGCCGTCCATCTCCGGGAACCAGCAGCCCAGCCGCGCCGCGACGATGGCGGCGCCCCAGGCCCGCCACGCATCCGGATCGGACATGGCCTGCCGCAGGGCCGGCGTCACCTCGCCCGACTGGTAGGCCAAAAACTGCAGGCATTCGGCGGCGTGGACTTGCACGCCCTTGTGCCGGTCCCCGATGGCGCGCATGAGCGCCGGCAGCAACGTGACCACCACCGGTTCCCAGTCGGCGCGGCTCCCCTCCAGTTCCGTCCGGAAAACCGCTTCGCAGGCCGCAGCGGCCCCCAGCCGCACCGCCGGGTCCCCGTCCGCCAGCCCGGTGCAAATTCGCTCCAGATCGTGCATCCAGGCATCCCCCGCCTTGCCAGAACTGCTCTCTTTATCATAGCCTTCCCGGCGGCCCCGTGCCAGGGACCGCCGCACGCTTCGGCGAAGTCACCAGAGCGAGGTGAAAGTGTTGACCACCAAACGCGTTCCGGCCCAGGCGATTCTGGAGCGCCTGAGCCAAATGTACCCCGACGCCAAGTGCGCCCTGGAACACGAGACGCCCTTTGAACTGCTGGTCGCGACGGTCCTGTCGGCCCAGTGTACCGACGTCCGGGTCAACATTGTGACCCGGCGGATGTTTCCGACCCACAACCGGCCCGAGCACTTCGCCGGCGCCACGCCCGACCAGATCGGCGAGATGATCCGGGACTGCGGCCTCTGGCAGACCAAGGCGAAGAACATCCACGCTGCGTCTCGGTTGATCCTGGAGCAGCACCACGGCGAAGTCCCCCGGACCATGGCAGAGCTAATCCAGCTACCCGGCGTTGGCCGGAAGACGGCCAATGTCGTGCTCGCCAACGCGTTTGGCGTGCCCGCGATCGCCGTGGATACCCATGTGCTCCGGGTTTCCAACCGGCTCGGCCTGGCAAAGGCGGAAACCCCGGAGGAGACGGAGCAACAGCTCATGCGCCGCATCCCCAAACACCAGTGGTCGGCCGCCCACCACTGGCTGATCCACCATGGCCGCCAGGTCTGCGCAGCCCGCAAGCCCCGGTGCGGCGAATGCCCCCTGCTGGAGTTTTGCCGATACGGGCAGACCACACCAGCCGGGCAAACCCCTTCCAGCATCCTCCGTGAAACGAAATAAAGGATTATACATGCCTCTAAGGAACTTCTCAGTTCCGGGAGGCGAATCTCGCCGTGCTAGTGCAGAAGCACCTGTTCAACACCCCCAAGCTCGATCTGGATATCGGGCAATCCATCCGCGCGACGGTGGGGTACGAGACTTATGGGCAACTCAGTCCCGCCCGGGATAACGCGATCCTGATCTGCCACTACTTCAGCGGCACCAGTCACGCAGCCGGACGCTACCATCCCGACGATGCCGAGCCGGGCTGGTGGGACGCGCTCGTCGGGCCGGGGAAGGCGTTCGACACCAACCGCTACTTCGTCATCGCCATCGACACCCTCTGCAACCTGAACGTCCGGAACCCGCTCGTCATCACCACCGGTCCGGCCACCGTCGACCTTGCCACCGGCCTGCCCTATGGCGATCAGTTCCCACAGGTCACGATTCGGGACAACGTGCGGCTTCAGCACCAGCTACTGGCCTCCCTGGGCATCGAGAGCCTGGTGGCCGTGGCCGGCCCATCCATGGGCGGCTTTCAGGCGCTGGAGTGGGCCGTTACTTACCCGCACATGGTTGGCAAGGCCATCGCCGCTGTTTCTGCGCCCATCTGCCCGCCCGTCTTTGCCCTGGCATACTGCCAGGCCTGTATGGACGCCATTGTCGCCGACCCCGTGAACGGCCTGGTCAGGGCCGCCCGGCTTATGACCACCCTGGCCCGCAGCGATACCTGGATTACCGGCATATGGGGCCGCAAGACCGCAGCGGGTTCTGCACACCCCTGGGCCGACCGGGAGGGCCGTTTCGCCTTTCAGTCCGAAATGGAAACCGTTGCGAGGCAGCGGGCACAACTGTTTGATGCCAATCACTTCATCTATACGGCCCGCGCCTGTATTCTCCACGACATTGGGTACGGAAACCGGGGTATCGAGGTCGCCGCGCAGAAAATCCAGGCCGCAGTACTCATGCTCCCGGTAACCAGCGACCTCATTTTCGCGCCCGAAGCCAGCCAGTCGTTCGTGGAACTCATCAAATCACACGGCGGATTAGCCGAGGTGTTCCCCATTGCATCCCCGAACGGTCACCTGGCCGCCATCACGGAAGCCGGAAGGCTCGCGGAGCCCATCGCCCGCTTTCTCAGCCGCGGGGAACTTCACTAACGCATCACCCCGAAGGGAAACGGACACCCTATGGCGAATCCAGAATGTGGTGAAACGCCACAGGGGGAGGGGGAGCGCAGGTGATACAAGTGGGAGAACAGGCGCCTGATTTCACCCTGGAGAGCAACAACGGCACGTTTGTGCTGGCTTCACTCAAGGGCGAACAGAACGCTGTCATCATCTTCTACCCAAAAGACAACACCCCGGGCTGAAACCGGCAACTCAGCGCCGCGCGTGACGCGGCGGCCGATTATGCAAAACGCAATGCCCAGGTGGTGGCCGTTAACCCGGGGACGATTGCCAGCCATGCCAAGTGGGCCGAAAAGTTCGGCTTCAACTTTCCCATTTGCCACGACCCCGACAAGCACGTGGCCGCCGCTTACGGCGCCCTGAACCTACTAGGCGGTATCTCGCGGTGCGTCATCGTCGTCAACAAGCAGGGGAAAGCGACCTGGGTCAAGTCCGGCATGCCCGCGACCGAGGATATTCTGGCGGCATTGGACGCCATGGCCCAATAACCGGCACGAAAAAGGGAGGGCGGTTTCCGTGCCCATGGATCGAGTTCGCTTTGGCTCAGAGGTCGCCCCGAACCTGCCCGTGCGGGGGCGGTCCGAGCGGCCTGCCGGCCCGGCGGCCGCGGCCTTCAAGAATCAGCTCTCGACGGCCCACGCCGGCCAGTTCAACGAGCGCATCGAGAAAGGTCTGGCCGAAATCGAGCGGCTCGGCGACCGGCTGGCCGACAGTCAGACATTTGGCGACCTCAAGCAGTACAAGCAGGCCGTGGCCGTTCTGGTCCGGGACCTCACCAACCACATGGTCCAGATTCGGACCGACCTGGACTGGGACACCCAGACCTGGGAGCAGCGCACGCTGGTCACCATCCGCCGGGTGGACGAAGAGCTGGAGAAGCTTACGAACCTCGTGCTCGACCAGGAGAAAGACCACCTGGCCATCCTGGACAAAATCGGGGAGATCCGGGGTCTCCTGCTCGATATGAAAATGTAGTGTGCTAATCGATACAGGTGAGCCGCCCAGTCTGTGCACGCCGTGCTGCACAGGTGGAGCGGCTCTTTACGTGTTCCTGGATCCCGGCGGGGGAGAACAGCCCGCCCGTGACCGGCAGAACCGCTGCCGAAAACTGTTCGCATTGAATAGTACAGTTTGTTGACAGGCCTTTCCGCTCGTGATAGGATGCATCCAATACAACCGAATACAAGGTGACTCTTATCCAGAGCGGCTGAGGGGAACGGCCCGATGAAGCCCGGCAACCCAGGGTAACCTGAAGGTGCCAACTCCGCTAGCGGTATCACCGATTTACAGATCGCCACGGGCACCCACGGCCCGGCGGCGGTCGGCGAATCACCGCAGGAGATAAGAGGGAAGTGCGACTCATTTGTCGGACCTCTCCCTCATGGAGAGGTCCTTGTTTTTGGGAGAAAAGGGAAAAGGAGAGAGCACACATGTCTGAGAACCAGCAGTACCGCTTCGAGACCCTCGCCCTCCACGCCGGCCAGGAGGTCGACCCCACCACCGGTTCCCGGGCGGTCCCCATCTACGCCACGTCTTCGTTCGTCTTCAAGGACACCGACCACGCTGCCCGGCTCTTCGCTCTGCAGGAGTTCGGCAACATTTATACCCGGATCATGAACCCCACCAGCGACGTGTTCGAGAAGCGGGTCGCCGCCCTCGAAGGCGGCGTGGGCGGCCTGGCCGTGGCCTCCGGGCAGAATGCCGAACTGTACGCCATTCTGAACCTGGCGCAGGCTGGCGACGAGATCGTCGCCTCCACCAACCTCTACGGCGGTACATACGCCCTGTTCGCCCACAGCCTGCCCCGGCTGGGCATCAAGGTCGTCTTCGTCGATCCGGGGGACCCCGAGAACTACCGGACGGCGATCACCGCCAAGACCAAGGCCCTCTACGGCGAAACCCTGGGCAACCCGCGCATCGACGTGCTCGATATCGAAGCGGTCGCGGCCATCGCCCATGCGAACGGCCTGCCGCTGATTATTGACAACACGTTCGCCACCCCGTACCTCTGCCGCCCGATCGAGCACGGCGCCGACATCGTCGTCCACTCCGCCACCAAGTTCATCGGCGGGCACGGCACGGCCATCGGCGGCATCATCGTCGATGCCGGCAAGTTCGACTGGTCCACCGGCAAGCACCCGCTCTACACCGAGCCCGACGAGGCGTACCACGGCCTCCGTTACGCCGACCTGGGCAACCTGGCGTACATTCTGCGGGCCCGGGTCAGCCTGCTCCGGGATCTCGGCGGCTGCCTCTCCCCATTCAACTCCTTCCTCTTCCTGCAAGGGCTTGAGACCCTGCACCTGCGGATGGAGCGCCATTCCAGCAACACGCTGGCCGTGGCCAAGTACCTGGAGGCCCATCCCCAGGTTTCGTGGGTCAACTACCCCGGCCTGGAGTCCAGCCCCTACAACACGCTGGCCCGGAAGTATTTGCCCAAGGGTCAGGGCGCCATCTTCTCCTTTGAGCTGAAAGGCGGGTCCGAAGCCGGCAAGGTCTTCATCAACAGCCTGAAGCTGCTTTCGCACCTGGCCAACGTGGGCGACTCCAAGTCGCTGGCCATCCACCCGAACACCACGACCCACCAGCAACTCGGCGCCGAAGAACAGTTGGCGGCCGGCGTCACCCCGGGCCTGGTCCGGCTCTCCGTGGGCACCGAGCACATCGACGACATCATCGCCGACATCGCCCAGGCGCTGGCCAAGGCGGCCCAGTAGCGACCCATCGGCGCATCGACATCCGTCAGCAAAGACGGCCGGCAACCCCGGCCGTCTTTGCCGCGACTGACTTCGTCAGTCGCCGGAGCGGCCGGCAGACTTTTGCGGAGCAAAAGGCGGGAGGCAACCAATTCTGTTGCTACGAATATCAACAAAATCATTCGCAGTACTGCGAACGTAGTTGATGCTACATCGCATATGTGATAATCTTGGAATAGGAAAATTCACGTAGAAGGTGTCGAGCAATGATGGCCAAGGAAAAAGACCTGCTGATCGCCGACTGGGATGCAGAGGAACGCCGGCTGCAAGACGAGTACCGCCAACGACTCGCTGAACTCAAGGCCACCCGGGAGACCTCCGAAATCGTCGGCCAGGTGCTGACCCGAGGGCTGTTGCCGCTGTATGTCCTGCACCTGCTGGCCTCCCGCCCGCACAATGGCAGCGAAATCTGTACCAGCATCGGAACCCGGACGGAAGGGGCCTGGCAGCCCAGCACCGGCGGCATTTACCCGCTGCTCCGGAAGTTCGAGAAGCAGGGGCTGGTCGAGGGCAACTGGGAAGACCCGAACAAGCGCACCCAGCGCCTCTACACCCTTACCAGCAAGGGCGCCGCCGAACTCCAGTCGCTCCGCCAGGGCATGAAGTCCAAAATGCAGCGGGCGTTCCGGGTCTTCGAAATCGTCCTCGCGGACCTGTTTGGCCCGGCGGCCCCGCAGGAGACCCCGGCGGCCCCGCAGGAGACCCCGGCAAAGCCCGGATCAGAAGAAAGGAGCGGTGCACAGTGAAGATCTCCCGGCTCAAGGATCCCGCCAGCGCCCTCACGCACGGCATCGGCGCCCTGCTCGCCGTGGCCGGCCTCGCCGTCCTCGTCTACCAGGGCGTTGTTCACGGCACCGTCTGGCACGTGGTCTCCTTTTCGATCTTCGGCGCCAGCCTGATCGGACTCTACACAGCCAGTACCCTGTACCACGCCCTCGACGTGTCGCCCCGGGCCAGCCTGACCCTGCGCAAGGTCGACCACATCATGATTTTCTTCCTGATCGCCGGCACATACACCCCGTTCTGCCTGCTGCCGCTCCGGGGCGCCTGGGGCTGGTCGTTGTTTGGCGCCATCTGGGGGTGTGCGGTCGTCGGCATGGTCGTAAAGCTGTTCTGGATGAGCGCCCCCCGCTGGCTCTACACCGGGTTTTACGTGCTTATGGGCTGGCTGGTCGTGGTGGCCGCCTACCCGCTGGTCCAGCGGGCGCTGCCGGTCAGCCTCGTCTGGATGCTGGCCGGCGGGGTGTTCTACACCGTGGGGGCCGTATTCTACGCACTCAAGTGGCCCGACCCGTGGCCCGATAAGTTCGGCTTTCACGAGATCTGGCATCTCTTCGTAATGGCCGGGTCGCTCGCCCACTTCGCCGCCGTGCTCTATCTCATCAGCCCGAAAGGCGCCTGATTCCGGCGTCGACTCTGCCTGGCCCGCCGCATTGGCGGGCCCCTTTTCGTTCCGCTAACCCTTGACGGACTGAACGTTAAATGTGTATATTAGACTATAGCGGATGGCAGAATTTGTATGCGGAGGGGATATTTCGATGGGCATCCGGTTCTGGGGGCGAAAGGAGAGGCCCGGTCAGACGGGCAAGGCCAAGGGCATGCCGGGCTACGGGCGGATTGACGACACACTCATGAAGGAACTGGTCACTCGGGTGACGGATCTGACCGCAGCCACGGAGGGGGTTGCCAGCGCATCTACCAGCGCCGGGCAGGTCAACCACCAGTTGGCAGGCAGCGTAGCCAGGGCGGCTGAAGGCACCGCCGAGCAGACCCGCCTGATTGACGATTCCCTGAACGTCATCCAGGAACTGTCCCGGTCGGCTCACCAGATGTCCGAGGGCGCCCGGAACCAGTCGGCTGCCGTTCAGCGGGCCGGGCGGGTGGTCGGCGAGATCGCCAGCCGCATCGACCGGGTTACCACCGCCACGCAGCATGTGGCCGGGGCCGCCGATAACGCCGCTCAGCTGGCCCGGGAGAGCGGCGACTCGGTCGAGCAAGTGGTCCAGGGCATGGAACGGATCCGGACCACCGTCTTCCAGGCCGGCGCCAAGGCGCGGGACTTCAGCAGCCAGTCGGCCCAGATCGCCGGTATCGTCCAGGTCATCACGGATATCGCCGAGCAGACCAACCTGCTCGCTCTGAATGCGGCCATCGAAGCGGCCCGCGCCGGCGAGCAGGGCCGGGGCTTCGCGGTGGTGGCGGACGAGGTCCGGAAGCTCGCCGAGCGGTCCAAGAAGGCCACGGAAGAGATCCGCACGCTCATCGAAAAGAGCCAGAAGGGGCTGGACGAAGTCCAGCAGGCCATCGAGGCCGGGACGTCGGAAGTGCAGAAGGGCACGGATCTGGCGGCCCGGACCGGCCGCTCCATGAAGGAAGTCGTCCAGATCGTCGGGCAGACTCGGGAGCAGGCCCAGGAAATCATGGGCGCCGCAAACCAGATGCTCAAGGGTTCCCAGGAGATGACCCGGGCCATGGAAGAGATTGCCGCCGTCACCGAAGGCAACAGCGTCACCTCGGAGCAGATGGCCAGCGCCACCGGTCAGGCCCTGGGGCTGATCCAGCAGGTGGCGGAAATCACCCGCAAAGTCAGCATCGGCGCCATCTCCGAGTCGGCCCGTAGCCAGACAGGCGTCATCGCCCAGATCGCGGCTTCCGCCCAGACGCTCTCCGGCGATGCCAAGGAACTGAAGCACCTGCTGGACGCCGTCGCCAGCGAAGGCACCACGGCCTCGATGCCGTAACCTTAGCGCCGCGGATCGGAAATTGCCTACTCTGCCAAGAGTAGGCAATTTTACTGTTGAAGCTGTGTAAGATCAACTGTATAATATTGGTAAGATCTGTTTGCCTGGTTCGGGTGGGAAGGAGGGGGTGCGCCATGGCTCGGCGGTACCGTGTCGCTCGCATATACCGCCCTGCGGCCCCCCAGCCTGAGCCGGTCAAAATTGCCCTGGTGCTCTCCGGCGCTGTGGCCCTGGGTTCCTTCGAGGCCGGTGTAGTTTACGAGCTTCTGCGAGTCATTCAGGCCGGGGCGCCACTCTGTCTGGACATCATCGTCGGTTCCTCCGCCGGGTCGCTGGTGGGCGCCATGGCCGCCAAGTGCCTGGTCACGGGCGCCCCCTTTGAGACCATCATGCCGAAGTGGACGGAGTTCACGTTGCAGGAACTGACCTCCACGTACGAATCACCCGACCAGGCCCGGACCAGGGGCCGTCCCCTGGACCGGGGCGTCCTCTCTTCGGAGGCGGTCCGGCGCATCCTGCAGGATACCCTCGTGCACGACCCCGCCGCGCGGTCGTTCCAGCCGGCCCATCCCGCCCCCCGAATCGCGCTGACGATGACGCTGACCAACCTGGACGGCCTCCCCGACTTTGCGGACCCGGAAGGTGCCCACCGCTTTGCCGAAGCGATTACGTTCCGGTTCAAGCCGCCCGACCCGCGCCGCCTGGACCGGAGTCCATACCCGCCGGGAGTCTGGCGGCGGGTCTCTCTGGCCTGCCGGGCCAGTTCGGCCTTTCCGGGCGCCTTCGACCCGGAATTCGTGCCCTGGGCGGAGCGCGCCCGCATCCCAAACCTGATCGAGGAGTTCTGGGAGAACGACCGCCTCCTTGACCAGCTGGACCGGCTCGACCCGACGATTCAGCCGAAAATGCGCTACGCCGACGGCGGCATCCTGGACGAGCATCCGGTCGAGCGTGCCATTACGGTGCTACCGCAAGTAACGGGCGGCCCGGGGGAGGGCGGGGTCGAAACCCTGGTCTATGACCCGCACCGGTGCTTCCTGTTTGTGGAGCCCGACCCGCCGGCCACGGCGCTGGACGCCGTGAGGGCGGGGTCCGAACAGTCCTGGTTTTCCGCGTTCGGCCGCTCCATCCGGCTGTGGACGCTATCGGCCTCGCCCAGCACCAGTCAGCGCCGGGTCGCCACCGCCAACCGGCGGCAGGAGAATCTGCTCCGCTTCCTGTGCGACCTGGCCCGGCGCATGCAGCAAGAGGGCCATACGCCAACGGGCCGGGAGGCGGTGGCCGAGTTCTGGCGGCTCTACCCCGAACTGGAGGTGCTTCAGCGGGTAGGCGTCTCCGCCGGCGGACTACATGAGGCGCCGGGCCTCATCGACTCGGGCCTGTATCGGAAGGCCGTTCACGGCTTCTACGCCTGGATGGCGGACCATGAGCGATTCATGCGGGACATGAGTTGGCTGGGAATCCTCCCGCCGGGCCGCCTGAAAGAGATGCACAAGGGCCTGCGGCCGATGCTACTGGACTTGCGGGAGGCATACGTCGCCCTGGGCGGCTTGGACTCGGCCTCGCCCGGGCGCTATCAGAAAGTGCTCGAGAACGTGCATGCCGACCTGGCGGATTCGCTCGGCCTCGCCCAGCCCTGGGTGGCACTGCAGCAGATCGCACCCGAAGACCCGAAACAAATGCTAAAGGGCGAAGGCATCGCCCATTTCGGCGGGTTCTTCTCCCGCAGTTTCCTCCACCACGACTACCACGTGGGCCGGTACTATGCCTATCTCTGGCTGAAAGAGGTTGTGCCCGATTTCCTGCCCCCGGAGGGGCCGCCCAAGCCGTCCGTGACGCCGAACGGACTCGATACCTCGATTCTCTGGCAAAACCGGCGGCCGCTCTGGCGCATGGCCGGCCGCATCATCGGCGCCGTGTTGGAAGACATGGGCCTCGCCTACGACGGGGCAGGACAATTCCTGGTGCGCCTGCTGGGCTGGTCGCTGGTGCTATCGGTGTTCCACGGCATCCTGCTCCTGTTCAGCGCCTGGTTCGGTTGGGTGACCTTTCCGCCGCAGTACCAGAAGCTCCGGTTCTGGCTGCTGCTTGGCACCAGCATCTTCCCGCTCACCGTGGGGCTGGTCCTCGGCCTGGCAATCAGGGCCGAGTCTCTCAAGGCCGTCCGGCAGAAGCTGGCGAAGCGACGTCAGACGCACGCCGTAGAACGCTAGTGGTCCCCGGCCGCAGGGCTGTCTGCCCGGAGTTCTTTTACTTCCGCCAACACCCAGCGCCCGTCCTGGTGCTCCAGCCGGACGGCGCGATCCGGCTTTCCGGAGTTCCGCGTGTCCAGCATGAACCCGCTGTCACCCCATGGCGTCGCCTTCCAGCCCTGGCGCTTCGGCTTTTGCGCCAGGGCTTTGCGCGCCACTTCCAGGTCCACCGTCGGGGACAGCAGCGCCTGTGCTTTCTCGTCGGCGCCGGTGGTCAGGTAGTGGATAGCCCGCAGCAGCGTGCCATACGGCCCCGCCTCCTCGCTCCGATCCCGAAGGAAGTAGCTTTCGCCCCGGCGCTCCCACCGGTCGGCAAACCAGCGGTGCTCACCGCCCACCGGCTCCGCCAGGTAGCCGGTCAGCCAGTCCCGCCGGGCCCAAGAGGAGGACCGGACCCGAAAGCTGGAGCCTCCGGACGTGGTGAGCGTCACTTCGGCGTGCCCGTAATTCCAGTTGCCCCACGAGGGCACCCACGCCAAGTCCCACATGCCGCCCGATAACCTGAGCAAGTGAACCTCTTCGGCCTTCACGGGGCCGGCGGCGGCCAGGTTGACCACGACCACCAGTTCCGGGCCGTTCTGCCCGGTCAACTGCCGGGCGCTGGTGATGGCGCTGAAGCAGCCTACCTGGCACTCCAACTCCATGCCGGCCAGCCCTTCCCGCCGTTCGACGGCCAGTTTGGACGGTGCCTGGGGGTACAACTGGGACTGCCACTGCGCCCGGTCGTGCCAGAATATCGCCTGGGCCACAGGCTGGCCGGCGCTCGGTCCGTAATGGCAGAGGATCACCGGAAGCTCTCCCGGAGCCGCCACACACCCCACGACGACATCGGCCGCCGCCGCTACGCCCGTCCGGGGCACCGTCGCCACGGCGGTCTCGGGTTCAAGGTGGTGCAAGGCCTTCCGGATGAGTTCGGCGCCGCGGTGGGCGTATGCGATGTCGCCCTTACCCACGGCGGCGGGCTGCGCCCCGGATGGCAGCGGCGACGGGTACGGGGCGGCGGAGGGCTGCGCATGGCTGCACCCGGCCATCAGAGCCAGACCCAGAAGCACCAGACAAGACCGCACGAGGAGAATCCCCCCTGAACGCATTGGCCACATTGAAGCCGGGCCACATTGAAGCCGGAACGCTAGTGTGATAAGGTGAACACAGTGTAACGGTTACATATTTCCGGAATCAGAGGAGGAAGAACCCTTGTCACTTACGATTTATCTCAACGGTCAGTTCCTGCCTTACGAGCAGGCTAGCATTCCCGTCGAGGATCGGGCATTTTTGCTGGCCGACGGCATCTATGAAGTTGTGCGCGTCTATGGCGGCCGTCCGTTCAGCATGGAACCGCATCTGAAGCGTCTGGCCCGGAGTGCGCGTGAACTCAGCATGCCCGAGCCGGACCTGGCGGAATTGGAAAGCGTCTCGCACAAACTCCTGACCATCAATAACCTGTCCGAGGCGACGATCTATATTCAGGTCAGCCGCGGAGCTTACGATCCGCGCACGCACGCCTTCCCCACCGGCACGATCAAGCCGACCACCCTGGTGATCGCCCGGGAGACCAAGGGCATACCCGCGGCACTGCGTGCGACGGGTGCCAAGGCCGTTACCGTGTCCGACCAGCGCTGGGCCCGGTGCGACATCAAGAGCGTGGCACTGCTGCCGAACGTGCTGGCGAAACAGGCGGCGTCCGAGGCCGGAGCGTTTGAGGCGGTTTTCGTCCGGGATGGCTACGCCCTCGAAGGCAGCAGTTCGAACTTCATGGTGGTGCTGGACGGCGAAATCCGGACGTACCCGTCGTGCAACTATATCCTCAGCGGCATCAGCCGCGGCGTCGTCTTGCGGCTGGCTCGGGAACTGGGCTATCCGGTTCGGGAAGAGGGCGTGTTGGTGGAGGCCCTGAGCCGCTGCTCTGAGGCCTGGCTCACGGGAACCACGACTGAAGTGATGCCGTTGGTGGAGATCGATGGCCGCCCCATCGGGTCCGGGAAGATCGGACCCATTGCCGCCGCCCTCTCCGAAGCATACATTCGGGAGTGGAGTAAGTAGACAGTTACGCCGCCTCGTCCGGGGACCGTCTCGTCGCTGTGGGGCGCTTACCTTGGAAATGATTCTCGCCGCTCACGGCTTCCTCGCTCATGGGTAGGCGATGATTGTCGTCGTCGCTCGTCCGCTCGTGAGCGGCTGCGAATCTTTTAACTGCCGCCCCGATGCTCCTCGGATCCCCGGCCGGGGCGGCTTTGCCTCCCTTACTGTGCGGGCGTTCATTCGGAGAGACTTGGTTGGTAGCCCGCCGCGCACTGTGGCGGGCTTTTGCGTTTATGCGCGGGGAACAGGGAACGAAGGGACAGGGAGGGGATTGCATTGCGGATCGGGGTGCTTACCGGGGGTGGGGATGCGCCGGGCTTGAATGCGGTCATTCGGGCGGTCGTCAAGCGGGCTTCGGGCCGGGGCGCTGAGGTCATCGGGTTCCGGGACGGGTTCAAGGGTCTGATGTTGGGGCAGTCGTTCCTGCTGGACGCTGCAGCGATTTCGGGGATTCTGCCCCGCGGGGGAACCATTCTCGGGACTTCCAACCGGGATAATCCCTTCAGTTTTCAGGGACAGGATCGCTCGGGTGACTGTCTGGCGAACGCCCGGCAGGCCGGCATCGAGGCGCTGGTTGTCATCGGGGGCGACGGGTCGCTGGCGATTTCCGCCGAAATGCATGAGCGGGGGCTGCCGACCGTGAACGTGCCGAAGACCATCGACAACGACCTGGAGGCCACCGACCAGACCTTCGGGTTCGATACCGCCGTGACCACCGCCACCGAGGCGTTGGACAAGCTTCACACCACAGCCGAGTCCCACCACCGCGTCATGGTGCTGGAGGTCATGGGCCGGTATGCCGGCTGGATTGCCCTGGCCTGCGGCATCGCCGGGGGCGCCGATGCCATTCTCATTCCGGAGATTCCGTTCCGGCTGGACCGGGTGGCCGAGCGGATTCTCGCCCGCAAGGAGGCCGGCAAGCCGTTCAGCATTGTCGTGGTGGCCGAAGGCGCCCGGACTCCCGAGGGGGAGATGCTCGTCCGGCAGACCGTCGCCGGCAGCAAGGATCCCATCCGGCTGGGCGGTATCGGCCAGTTCGTAAGCGGCGCGCTGGAGGAACTGACCGGGCTGGAGGCCCGGGCGATCGTCCTGGGGCACCTGCAGCGGGGTGGCAGTCCCACTCCCTTCGACCGGATCCTGGCCACCAGGTACGGCGTGGCTGCCGCCGACCTGGCCCTCGAGGGCAAGTACGGCCGGCTGGTGGCACTCCGGGGCGCCGCGATTGTCGACTTGGACATAAAGGAGGCTGTCGGCAAGATGCGGCAGGTGCCGCCCGACGGGCAACTGGTCCGGGCCGCCCGGGCAGTGGGCGTGTCGTTCGGCGACTGACGTGTCGACGTATGGCGTTTCGGCTCGTCACAAAGCCGACATTGCTCATTCGACTTGCGTAGAGCTACTGTCGTTTTGTGACTCGCTCCCACCCTCAAATCGGTGGGAGCTCTTTCATGCCACCTGTGTCTGCTCAATAAAGTAAAAAATTGCCAGACACCCTTGTGCTGGATGGATAAACCTGGTAGGATAAGGCTAGGATTTCCACATAATGGAATGTGTGCGAAAAAGGGGGAAAAAGAAAGTGATGAGCAGTAGCATGGGTGAGCGGCTCGCATGGGCTCGTAACCAGCAGGGCTTCATCCTGCAGCAGGTGAGCGAGAAGAGCGGGCTGGCCATCGGCTATATCTCCCAGTTGGAGAAGGGTGCCAAAGTCAATCCGACGATTGACGCCCTGAACCGGCTGGCCAAGGCGCTGGGCGTCAGCCTGGCCTTCATCCTCGGCGAAGTCCAGGCTCCCCCGTATGACGACGTCGGCTCCATGTTAATCGGCGGCCAGGCATGGACCGTCGGCCAGCGTTTTGCCCGCCACATCGACGGCATGGCCAAGGTGGAGAAGGACAAGCTCCAGTTGGAAACCGTTGAGCAGCGCTTCGCCCGGGTCGTCGACTTCCTCTGTGAGAACTTCCCCAGCACGTTCACCCGCACCGTGGTGGCCTTCCAGCTCGGCCTTTCCGTCCGGGCCCTGAACGACATCCTGGAGCGCAACTGTGAAGTCGGGCCGATGGTGCTCACGCAAATGGTCTCCATCACCGGCATCCCCATGCACTTCTTCGCCACCGGCCAGCTCGAAGCGCCCGACAACGCAGAGAAGGTTTCGCCGGCCCAGGTGATTCAGTACATGGCCTCGCTCTCACTGGCCGCCGAGCACCACCTGAGCCCCGAGCAACTGGCCAGCATCATCCGCGAGGCCGTCAAGGCCAAGTAGTCGCAGGCTGTCACCGCCGAAGGCCCGGTACGGGTAACGTGCCGGGCCTCTGCGCGCGCTCGTGCGGGCCTTCCAGTATCATTGCCTGACATTTGGGGTACAGAAGGGATAACGGCCGCCAAAGTCAAACGAGTATGGGATATGCGGAGCGAGGTGGAGTCTTTGATCAATACGATTCTGTTCGACCTCGACGGCACGCTGCTGCCGATCGACACCGACGAGTTCGTTCGCGGGTATATGAAAGCGCTGGCAGGCCACGCGGGGCACCTGGTGCCGCCGCAACTGCTCGTCCAGCAGGTGATGGCATCCACCCACAAAATGATCGAAAACGTGGACCCGAACCTGACCAACGCGGCGGTCTTTGCCGCGGATTTTTTTCCCAAAGTGGGCCGCTCCGAGGCCGAACTGATGCCGGTGTTTGATTCGTTCTACCGGGAGAAGTTCCCGGCGCTCAAGGCCACCTGCCCCGGCATCCCCGGAATTGCCCGGGAAGTAGTTCAAGCCGCCCTGGACAAGGGTTACGAGATCGTGCTCGCGACCAACCCGCTCTTCCCGCGCCTGGCCATCGAGGAGCGAATGCGCTGGGTGGGCGTCGAGGACATGCCCTGGCGGCTCGTGACGACCTACGAAGACATGTGCGCCTGCAAGCCCCGGCCCCAGTACTATGAGGAAATCCTGCGCAAGATTGGCCGCAAGCCCGAGGAGTGCCTCATGGTCGGCAACGACGTGGACGAAGACGGCATTGCCGGGCAACTGGGATTAGCGGTTTATATTGTCACCGACCACCTGATCAAACGTTCCGATCGTCCTCTGCCGCCAAATTCCGGAACCCTGGCCGAGTTTCTGCAGCAGTTGAGACACTAGACTCATGCATAGGCGGAACGCATCATCAGGATAACGCATTTTCATCCTTTTGCAGGCCTGGCAAAGCCTGCGGAGTACTGCCGCTCGTTGACTCGCTGAGAAACGGGACAGTATAATGGGTGGTGGCATGTTCATTCGGGTGCAAGACCTAGCGCTTTCGTAGTACCGGGAAAGGGAGGTGGTTCTGGTGGCAGAAAATCAGGTTCAAGAACTCGACTGGCTAAACGACCCCGTCGTGGCCTCTGACGTGGAGGTCAACCAGAACGTAATCGTCGGCAAACTGCCGTCGGTTGTGCAAAAGGTGCTCGGCTGGGGCTTTGGCAACTCCACCTGGCCGTTGGGCTTTGGCATTGCTTGTTGCGCCATTGAGATGATGGCTGCCGGCATGGCGAAGTACGACATTGCCCGTTTCGGTTCCGAAGCATTCCGTGCCACGCCGCGCCAGGCGGACTTGATGATCGTGGCCGGCACCGTCAACGAAAAGATGGCGGTGGTCGTCCGGCGCCTGTACGATCAGATGTCCGAGCCAAAGTTCGTCATCGCCATGGGTGCCTGCGCTTCGAACGGTGGCCCGTATTGGGACACCTACAACGTGGTTGATGGCGTCCACAAGGTCGTCCCGGTCGATGTCTACGTTCCTGGTTGCCCGCCCCGTCCCGAAGCGCTGCTGCAGGGACTCATGGAAATCCAGGAGATGCTGAAAACCGGCAAGCGTGGCCTCATCACCAAGGGGTAATCCAGGGCAGGGTCGCGACCCTGCCTTAACACGGTTCTTGGGCCCCGGGGGTACCAGGGGCGCTACTTTTTGGTGGTCGGACATCTCTAAGAAAGGAGACGCAACCTGGTGAACTACTCCTATGTGGACATCCTGGCGACCCTGATTGTTGCCTTGGGCTTTGTCTGGCTGAATTACGGCCTGGTCTACCTGCTCTCCCCGAAGAACCCGCTCCAGGGTGAGAAGCTGGAGACCTACGAATGCGGCGAATTGCCGTTCGACGATGCCCTGGTCAATTTCAACATCCGGTATTATGTGTTTGCCCTGACTTTCTTCGTTTTCGATATGGAAGCTATTTTCCTATATCCCTGGGCAGTGGTGTTCGGGCAGCTTGGGTTCGCAGCGCTCGTTGAGATGATGACCTTCCTGGCCATCCTCGCCATCGGCCTGTTCTACGCCTACAAGAAGGGCGTGCTGCACTGGGTGTAGCCGCTTGCCCGCGAACCATTGATTGTTCAGGGTATTTAGCCAGGGGGTGAGTCCGTTTGGACTTTTTGAAGGAAAAGTTCCCGCAAGCCCAGATCTCCAACCTGGTCAACGGCGACACGGAGATCCTCGTGGATCTCAAGGAGTACGAGGAGGCCGTGCGTGCTTGCTATGACGCCGGTTTCACGTTTGGCTCCGTCCTGTCGGCCATCGACTGGAAGGAACGGCTTACACTGGTGGCCAGCCTTTGCCGGATCGACCCGGCGGAAGTCGGCTGCAAGACCATTCACGTGAAGGTTGATCTGCCCCGCGCCGGCGCGCACGTGCCCTCGATCGCCAAGCTCTATCCGGGCGTCAACTTCCACGAGCGGGAGACGTACGACATGTACGGCGTTCGGTTTGACGGGCATCCGAATCATCGGCGGATCCTGCTGCCGGACAACTGGCAGGGTGGCTTCCCGCTGCTCAAGGACTTCGTCGACAAGCGGCCCAAGCGCCCGCGGCTCGTCCGGCACCGCATCGCAGAATAGGCTGGGGCGGAGGTGTAATACATGGAACAGACAAAGGAACTACTTGTGAACATGGGGCCCCAGCACCCCTCCACCCACGGCGTTCTCCGCCTGATGGTGAAGCTGGACGGTGAGACGGTGACCTGGTGCGAACCAGACGTCGGTTACCTCCACCGGTGCTTCGAGAAGCTGTCCGAGGCTAAGACCTACCCGCAGGTGATCCCCTTCACCGACCGGTGCGACTACGTAGGCGCCATTCTGAACGAACAGGTGTACGTGGAAGCGGTTGAGAAGCTCTTCGGCGACGCGATCGTCGTGCCTGAGCGGGCGCAGTACATCCGCGTCCTGATGGCCGAGTTCCAGCGGATCGCTTCCCACCTGATCGGCCTGGGCTCCGCAGCTATGGACCTGGGCGCCGTGACCCCGTTCCTGTATGCGTGGCGTGACCGTGAAAAGATGTATACGCTGTTCGAGCGGATCACCGGTGCCCGTATGCTGTACAATTACCTGCGCGTCGGCGGGCTCCGGAACGATCTGCCGGAAGGCATCATCGGTGCCGAGACCGACGGCGAGGATAAGGCCGCTGAGACTTTCTGGGGCTTTATCAACTACTTCGATTCGTACGTGGTGCCGCAGTGGGACGGCCTGGTCACTGGCAATCGCATTTTCCAGTGGCGGACGATGAACGTGGGCCGGCTCAGTGCGGTCGACGCGATTGCATATGGCTCTTCGGGCCCGGTGCTCCGCGGCTCCGGCGTCAAGTTTGATCTGCGGAAGAACCTGCCCTACTCCGTCTACGACCGGATGGAATTCGACATCCCGGTCGGCAAGGAGGACGGCGACTGCTTCGACCGCTGGAGCGTCCGCATGAAAGAGATGGAGCAGTCCTCCCGGATCGTCAAGCAGTGCCTCAAGTGGCTCGCCGAGAATCCGGGCGAAGTCATGGGCAAGGTGCCCCGCGTGCTGAAGCCCCCGAAGGGCGAAGTCTACCACCGCATCGAAGGCGCCCGCGGCGAAATCGCCTGCTATGTCATCTCCGACGGCGGCCCGAACCCCTTCAAGGTCAAGTATCGGTCGCCATGCTTCACCCATCTGCAGGTTATGCCCCTGCTCTGCCCCGGGCATAAAGTGGCAGACGTCATCGCCATCCTGGGTTCAATTGATATCGTCCTCGGGGAGGTGGACCGGTAACTATGGCCGCATTGGTTGAGTTCTGGAAAAGCCTGTCCCCCATGACACAGACCTGGCTCCTTGGCCTCGGAAAGGCGTCGCTGATCCTGGTCTGGTCGCTGGCCAACTTCGGTTTCGCCATGGTCATGGAACGCAAGGTTTCCGCCTGGATGCAGAACCGCGTCGGTCCGTGGCGGTCCGGCCTGCATGGCTGGATTCAGTTCATCCCCGACTTGCTGAAGCTATACCATAAGGAATTCATCACGCCGAAGAACGTCGACCAGGCGGTCTACCGGATCGCCCCGTTCCTCGGGTTCCTCTCTTCCGTGCTGATCTGGCTGATCATCCCCATCGGCCCGAAGGGCACGTCCATGGATCTGGACATCGGCATCATTTTCATCGCCGCTATCACCGGCTACGACGTGATCATGGTCTTCATGGCGGGCTGGGGTTCCAACAACAAGTACTCGCTGCTGGGCGCCATGCGCGGCGCGGCCCAGATGATCTCCTACGAGATCACGCTAGTCATGTCGATCATCGGTGTCGTTATGATGGCGGGCAGCCTGCGACTCTCCGACATCGTCCTGGCACAGATCAACCGTGGCTGGTTCGGCTGGTTCCTCTTGCCGCAGTTCCTCGGGTTCATCATCTTCCTGATCGCCTCGTTGGCCGAACTGAACCGGGCGCCCTTCGACCTTACCGAAGCGGAATCTGAACTGGTCGCCGGCTACCACACGGAGTACTCCGGTTTCCGCTGGGCCATGTTTGCCCTCGCCGAGTACATCCACCTGGTAGGCTGGTCTGCCATTGCGGCTTCGCTCTTCCTGGGCGGCTGGGCCGGCCCCAGTGGCTCCACGTTCCTCATGGGTCTGGGCAATATCGTCAGCGGGTTTGGCAGGTTCCCGAACGGCGGGGCCGACTTCCTTTTCGCCGGGGCCAACTGGTGGTTGTGGGCGCATCCCGTCACGGTCTATGTTTTCGGCCTGTTCTGGTTCGTCTTCAAGACCTACCTGTTCGTCTTCCTGGCCATGTGGATTCGGTGGACGCTCCCCCGTGTCCGGATTGACCAACTGATGGACCTGGGCTGGAAGTTCCTCCTGCCCGCTTCGCTCTTCAATATCTTCCTGACCGGCGTTCTCAAATACGCTGCCTCCGTCTGGGGGAATGTGCTGGTGATTCCGGGCACATCTTTCCACCTGCTCGGCTGGTGGATGTAAGGAGGTGACCTGCCGACATGGGCGTAAACAGCTTTATCGGAGAAGCGTGGCGCGCGGGTAAGTCCTTTGTGACTGGCCTGAACATCACGTTTAACGAAATGGTCTTCCGTCCGCCGATTACCGTGTTCTACCCGGACGAGAAGGACGACATTCCCGCCTGGTTCCGGGGCATTCCGCTCCAGAAGACCGACCTGCTCACCGGCGAGTACAAGTGCACCTCCTGTGCGATGTGCGTGGAGGCCTGCCCGGTCAACGTCATCACCCTGGAGTGGCATCAGGACCCGACCACCAAGAAGAAGGTCGCGGACCGCTATGCCATCGATATGTCCCGCTGCATGCTCTGCAACTTCTGCATCGAGGCCTGCCCGTTCGACTCGCTGGTCATGGGCATGGACTACGAGCTTTGCAAGATCGACCCGGAGAACATGGTCTACGAGTTCGAGGACCTGCTCCGCCTGGGCCTCAAGTACTCGAAGGCCGAACTGCCCGGACCGAAGGTCAAGAATGCGACGCCGCCCTGGGTCTTCGCCCAGCTTACCGGCGCTACCGAAGCGGATATTCAGGACGAGAACGGCTTCCTGGGTCGTCCGCCGACCGGCAAGGGCTACACGCCCGCGCTGAAGCCGCAGTTCCAGAAGAAAGAAGAGGCAGTGGCGCAGACGGCTCCCCATGAAGGGCAGGCGCCGGCCGCTCCCGCTTTGACCAAGAACACGCCGACCCAGACCGCACCGGTGAACGCCAACCCGGCCAACGTCTCTGCCGAGGCGGGTCCGGCGAAGCCGGCCGTCGCCAAAGCCTCGGAGACGACTCCGGCGGAAGTGACCGAAGTGCGGCCTGACCAGGCTACGAACACCGAGACCGGAACGAAAGACGGGGGGGAGAGCAAGTAACCATGGGCCAATATTTCATGTTTACCATCCTCTCCATCGTCACGCTGGTTTCGGCGTACCAGATGGTCCGGGTCCGGCTGATCACCCACGCCGCTCTGTTCATGGCTTTGGCTTTCACGGCGGTCGCCGGTATCTTCCTCATGATGCAGGCCGAGTTCGTGGCAGCCATCCAGATTCTCGTCTACGCCGGCGCCATTACGACGATGGTCATCTTCGCCATCATGCTGTCGGGCCTGGCGGACATCAAGTCGGAGCGCGCCAAAAAAGGCGGGCTCTGGACGAAGTCCGACCCGTTCGTGCTGGTGGTCGGCGCCGTCTTCGCCGCCTTTATGTCGTATCTGTACGTGGCAGCCAAGCTGCCCCAGGCAAAATCGGACAAGGCCATGGCCAGTGTTGAGGCCATCGGCCGGTCCCTCTTTACCACCTATATGATCCCCTTCGAAATTGCCTCCATCCTGCTGCTCATCGCCATGGTGGGCGCGATTATCCTGACGGCGAAGGAGGCTGAGCAGGAATGACTCTGCCGATTTACCTGCCGCTCGGGCTGGGCGCCCTCCTTTTCGGGCTCGGGCTCTGGGGTGCGTTAACCCGGACCAACGCCGTCCGGATCCTGATGTTTATCGAAATCATGCTGAACGGCGTCAACCTGAACCTGATCACCTTCAGCCGGTACTACTGGCAGCAGAACGCCGAATCGGCTGCCCGGGCTCCGATCATTACCTTGTTCATCATGACCGTCGCCGCCGCCGAAGCCTCGGTGGGCCTCGCAATCATCCTGAACGTGGTGCGCAACCGCGGCTCTGTTGATGTCGACAAGATCAATCTGATGAAGGGTTAGGAGGGGAGACGGCGTGGATATGTTTCTGCATTCCGCATGGGTCATCGCTGCACTCCCTCTGACCATCGCAGCGTTGATCGCCATGTTTTCCCGGCAGCTCAAGGACAAGGCCGGCTGGCTCGGTGTCGCCGGCATGTTTGTGGCATTCGTCTGGTCCATCGGGGTCTTCTTTGCGGTAGCCGCTGCTGGCGGCGGTCACGAAGAGGCTGCGGCGGCTGCGCACGAAGCGGCGTTCTTCACCACTCCGGCCTGGCACCTGGTCTGGCATAACTGGGCTCCGTTCGGTCCTTACCAGATCGATCTCGGTCTTATGGTCGACCACCTGACCGCCATCATGCTGGTGGTGGTGACGCTGGTCTCCTTCTGCGTCCAACTCTACTCGATCGGCTACATGCACGGTGAGCGGCGGTTCACCCGCTTCTACGCCGCAATCAACCTCTTCACCACCGGCATGTTGGGCCTGGTGCTGGCCGACAACCTGTTCCTGCTGCTGATCTCGTGGGAAATCATGGGCCTCTGCTCTTACCTCCTGATCGGTCACTGGTACGAGCAGGAATGGCCGAAGTACGGCTCGATCAAAGCCTTCCTGACCACCCGTGTCGGCGACGTCGGCATGATGGTCGGCATCTGGGTCATCTTCATGGTCACCCGGACGCTTACCTGGGAAGGCCTGGCTTCCACGATTCCGGAACTGGTCAAGAACCCGGTCCAGGCCTCGGCGCTGGCCCTGGGCGCTTTCCTGATCTTCACCGGCGCCGTCGGCAAGTCGTCGCAGTTCCCGCTGCACGTCTGGCTGCCCGACGCCATGGCCGGCCCCACCCCTGGTTCTGCCCTCATCCATGCGGCCACCATGGTCGCGGCGGGCGTTTACCTGGTGGGCCGTACCTTCATGATCTTCGGGAACGTGGCGCCGTGGGTGCTTACGGTCGTCGCTTTCATCGGCGGTTTCACCGCACTCTTTGCCGCCTCCATCGCCACGCTGCGGTGGGACATCAAGGAAGTCCTCGCCTTCTCGACCATCTCCCAGTTGGGCTACATGATCATGGCCCTGGGCCTGGGCGGCTGGGCGGCGGGCAACTTCCACCTCATGACCCACGCCTTCTTCAAGGCCCTGCTCTTCCTTGCCGCCGGCTCGATCATTCATGCGCATCACCACAATCAGCTGATGCACAAGATGGGCGGCCTGCGCAAGAAGATCCCTATCACCTTCTGGACCTGGCTGGTGGGCTACCTGGCCCTGGCCGGCTTCCCCGGCTTCAGCGGCTTCTTCTCCAAGGATGAACTGCTGCTGGCGGCCTGGACCTGGGCGCCGGCAGGCATGAACCCGCTCGTGGCCAAGCTGCCGTTTATCATGGCGCTGCTCACGGCCTTCCTCACGGCGTACTACATGACCCGTGCTACCTGGCTGGCCTTCTTTGGCGAGCCTAGGGATCAGCACCTGTACGACCACGCGCACGAATCGCCCTGGACCATGACCGCGCCGCTGGTGATTCTGGCGGTGCCGGCGCTCCTCTCCGGCTGGCTCTGGGCTGCCTTGCCCGCCGAATGGTTCCATTCGGAGAGCCTGCTCTGGCTGGAGCACTTCTTCCACAATCCCGGCGTGCGGGAGATTCCGACGGAATCGGCCGTCACGGTCACCCTCATGGCGACCACCGCCGGTCTCGTGGGCATCTTCTCTGGCTGGCTCCTCTACGCCGTGGTGAAGCCCGAGACCCGGGCGAAGTGGATCCAGGCCGGCAAGCCGATCTACACCCTCGTGCGGAATAAGTACTACATCGATGAGTTCTATGAGCTCACGGTGATCAAGTTCACCCAGGTCGCATCGGTCGCCATCGCCTGGTTTGACGGCGCGGTGGTGGACGGAGCGGTGAACGGCGTCGGCGTCATCGGCAACGCATTCGCCGATGTCTCGGGCTGGTTCGATGCCAACGTCATCGACCAGTTGGTAGTCATGTGGGCCGACATTTCCAGGGCGATCGCAGCCCAGGTCCGCCGTATTTCCACCGGCTATGTACAGCAGTACATGCTGACCTTCGTGGTCGTGGTCGTAGCCAGTGTGCTCCTATTCCAGGTGATTAGATAGGAGGCTTGCCGGGGATGTTCTCCACAGCTCTTACTTGGATCGTTTTTGTCCCCTTGATCGTGGCCGTGCTTATGATGTTCGTACCCAAGACTCAGGAGAAGGTGCTGTTCTGGCTCGCAGGCATCGCTACCCTGATTCCGCTTGCCATCTCCCTGCCACTGATCGCCGGCTGGAATACCGCCGCCGTCAGTACTGACGCTACCATGAAGGGCATGAAGTACGCGGTGAGCGTGCCCTGGATTCAGTCCATCGGCGTCGGCTACTCCGTGGGCGTCGACGGATTCGGCTTCACCATGCTGGTGCTGTCCGCCCTGCTCTTCCCGCTGGCGGTGCTCGCCTCCTACGGCTACATCAAGGAGCGGATCAAGGATTACCTGATCCTCCTCCTGATCCTCGAGTTCGGTACCAACGGCGTCTTTGTCTCCCTGGACTTCATGCTGTTCTATGTGTACTGGGAGATCGTGCTGCTGCCCATGTACTTCCTCATCGGCATCTGGGGCGGTGCACGCCGTGAATATGCGGCCATCAAGTTCTTCCTGTATACCCTGATTGGTTCCGTGGTCATGCTGGTCGGTGCCATCTACCTCTATATGGTCACCGGTGCCCACAGCTTCAACATTCTGGAGCTCGCCGCGCGGACCCGGCTCCTGCCGGTCAACGGCATGACCACCTTCGCTTTCTGGGCCATTCTCGTCGGTTTCGCCGTCAAGGTTCCGATGTTCCCGTTCCACACCTGGCTGCCCGACGCCCACGTCGAGGCGCCGACCCCGATCTCCATGTTGCTGGCCGGCATCCTGCTGAAGCTGGGTTCCTACGCCATGGTCCGCATCAGCCACCCGCTGCTGCCGCAAGTGGCGGCCCAGGGCGCCTGGGTGCTGTTCGTCCTCGGCGTCGTCGGTGTCCTGTACGCCGCGGGCGCTGCCATGGCCCAGAAGGACTTCAAGAAGCAGGTCGCTTACTCGTCGGTCAACCACATGGGCTTCTTCGTGATCGCCCTGGCGGCCGCCAGCGTCCTGGCCAATAACGGGCAGAAGGAAATGGCGGAAGTGGCCCTGAGCGGCGGCTTCTTCGTCACCATCTCCCACGGCCTGATCTCGCCCCTGTTCTTCTTTGCGGTCGGCATGTTCTACGAGCGGACCCACACTCGTGATCTGGGCAAGCTGGGCGGTATGTTCCTGACCGTCCCGGTGATTGCGTTCATGACGGCCTTCATCGCCTTCGCTAACCTGGGTCTGCCCGGTCTGGCCGGCTTCATCGGCGAATTCATCGCCCTGACCGGTTCCTACCCCGCCTTCGGCCTCTGGGTCCTCGTCGCCGGCGCCGGTCTCGTCATTACGGCGGCCTGGCACCTGCTGACCATGCGGAACGTCCTCCTGGGCGAAGCCAAGAAGGAGTATCTTGGCCTGCACGACGTGACCTGGAAGGAAAAGCTCATTTTCGCTCCGCTGGCTGTCCTGATCGTGGTATTCGGCGTCTGGCCGGCTCCGATTCTGAACATGCTTACCGATGCGACCAAGATCTTGGTGACGGGACTCCTCGCTGTGGGAGGGAAGTAGCTTGCCTCCTATCGCTTACGACTGGACCAAGCTGGTGAACCCCAACTACACCTTCCTGCTGCCGGAACTGATCGTTGTAGCGTTTATGCTGCTGATTATGGTCGCCGACTTCTACGTCAAGGAGAAGCGGTGGCTGGTCGGTTTCGCCTTCTTTGGGGTCCTCTTGGCGGTGTTGGCCGACTGGTTTGCGGCCACGTCTGAAGCCATCAAGGGCGCGATCGACACCGGGGCGCCGCTGGAGTTCTTCGGGAACATGGTGATCGCCGACGGCTTCACGTTCTTCCTGAAGGCTGTCCTGATGGTGGCAGTCGCACTGGTCATTCTCCTCTCCTACGACTACGTTGAGAAGTTCCTCAAGGGCATGTATGTCGAGTTCTACGAGGTACTGCTCGCAGCGATGCTGGGCATGATGTTCATGGTCTCCTCCCGGGACCTGATCACCATCTATATCGGCCTGGAACTCACCTCGATCAGTTCCTACATCCTCGCCGGCCTGCTCCGCAAGGATCCCAAGTCGAACGAGGCGGCTCTCAAGTATTTCCTGAACGGCGCCGTGGCTTCGGCCGTCCTGCTGTTCGGCCTGTCCCTTATCTACGGCGTCTCCGGCACCACCTATCTGCCGGAGGTTGCGAGACAACTGACCATGCGCGTCGCCGAGAGCAAAGAGTTCATTCCGATGATCGTGGCGGGCGTCCTGTTCATGGCCGGCGGTTTCTCCTTCAAGATCGCCGCTGTCCCGATGCACCTCTGGGCGCCCGACGCCTATGAAGGCGCTCCGACTCCGGTCACAGCGTTCTTCTCGGTCGGTCCCAAGGGTGCCGCCTTCGGCGCCATCCTGCGGATCTTCCTTGTGGGCATGGGCGCCGCCGAGTTCTCGGGCCGCTGGATGGCTATCTGGGCGGTTCTCGCTGCGGCCTCCATGTTCGTCGGCAACCTGACGGCGCTGATGCAGACCAACATCAAGCGTATGATGGCATACTCCTCCATCGCCCAGGCCGGGTACATCCTGGTGGGCGTGGTGGCGGCGGGCAAGACCGGCTTCGGCACCTCTGCCGTGCTCTTCTACGTCCTGGCCTACGCGCTCACCAACCTCGGCATCTTCGCCGTCCTGACCCAGATGGATCGGGAAGGCGGCTGGGTGAGCGTCAGCGACTTCAAGGGGTTGGCGACCCGGAATCCCTGGTACGCCTGGGCGCTGCTGGTCTTCTTCATCTCGCTCATCGGCATTCCGCCGACAGCGGGGTTCATGGGCAAGTTCTTCCTGTTCCGGGCGGCCGTCGCCAGCAACTACCTCTGGCTGGCCCTCTGCATGGCCGTCAACTCGGTCATCTCCGTGGGTTACTACTACGGAGTGGTCAAGGCCATGTTCCTGGAGAACGCTGACCGGGAGGCGCTGCCGATCCGGTTCGGCACCATGGCGACGGTGGTTGTGTGCTTCGTGGGCGTCATCCTGGTGGGTATTCTCGCCAACGGGTTCGTCGGCCTCACCACCGCTGCGGCTCTGGTCAAGTAGTCGATACCGCATTTGCCGCCGGGAGCCACCCACACATGGCTCCCGGCTTCCGTTTATGCTGCGCGCGATACGTAAACGTCGCAACGCACGTGGTGGCCGGCAGCCTTTTCGTCAAGAAAGTGGCGGGAAGCAAGTATATTTCTTGTCTGGAAATTCGTTAGCGACCTATAATAATGGCATGTGCCTTTATGGTCAGGAGTGAAGCGTATGCACTTGTCAATCATGTCAATGCCCATGTCCCCGTTGCAGCAGGTACTGCTCCTGTTCGCCATTATCATTTTCGCTTCCAAGGGTGCCGGCGCCCTGTCCAAACGGTTTGGGCAGCCGGCAGTCCTGGGCGAGCTGCTGGTAGGTCTCGTGCTTGGACCCACGCTCCTGAACATGATGCACTGGCCCATCTTCACCGAATCGGAAGTCCTGGAGCACCTGGTGAAGTACCTGGCTGAACTGGGCGTTATTTTCCTGATGTTTCTTGCCGGCCTGGAGACCGACCTCAAGGAGATGAAGCGAGTCGGCCTTGCCGCCACCACCGGTGCTACCGGCGGCGTCGTTCTGCCGTTCGTGGCCGGCGCACTCATCGCCCATTATTTTGGCTACGAATGGTTCCCCAGCATCTTCATTGGCACCGTACTCACCGCCACCAGCGTCTCCATTTCGGCGCAGACGCTGCTGGAGTTAGGGCAACTCCGGTCCAAAGAGGGGACCACCATCCTGGGTGCGGCGGTCGTGGACGACGTCATGGGCATCATCGTGCTCTCCGTCGTCATCGCTGCCCACGCGGCATCCGGTGGCGACGCCTCTGCTCCGCTCTGGTGGGTCTGCGTGAAAATGGTGGCCTATTTCGGCGCCATCATTGCGTTCGGGAATTACGCCGTTCCCAAGCTGGTGCGCTGGGCGGGACGCTGGCCCGGGTCGGAGACCGGGTTTGCCATGGCGATCGTGCTGGCGTTGCTCTACGGGTGGTCGGCAGAAGCCATCGGCCAGGTGGCTGCGATCACCGGCGCCTACACGCTGGGCGTGCTGATCGGCGAGCACCACGACTTGAAACACCAGGTGACGGAAAAGGTCTCCGTACTGGCTTACGGTTTCTTCGTGCCGGTCTTCTTCGTCAGCATCGGACTCGAGGCCGACGCTGTGCGAGCCCTGCAGGCCAATTTCTGGCTGGCGATTTGGATCGTGCTCGCTTCCATCGTGGCCAAGGTGATCGGCTCCGGTATCGGCGTGAAGGTCGTCGGCTTCACCACGAACGAGTCCATCCGGGTGGGAATTGGCATGATCTCCCGTGGCGAAGTCGCCCTGATCGTCGCGAATATTGGCCTTGCCGCCAAAGTGATCAATAGCGAGATTTTCTCGGTGATGGTGCTCATGACGCTGGTCACCACGTTGGTGACACCGTTGCTCTTGCGGGGCGTCTTCAAGCAGGAGCACGCAACCCACTAGATGTCTCCCGACATACAAAATACACCCCGGCACGTGCCGGGGTGTATTTTTTGGGTGAGCACGGCCGGGGTCTAACTGTGTCACAGTACAAGGGTCAGCGCATCGGTAATTTTGAAGACGACCTGGTCAAGGGCGTTCTCCAGTGCGTCCGGCCGGCTGCCGCCGCCCTGGGCGTTCACCGGCGAGCCGCCGCCTTTCCCCTCGATCAGCGGGAGCACCTGGCGGATGATGGCGCCCATATCCAGGCGCAAGTCCACCGACCGGTGCAGCACAATATTCGGCATGGCGCCTTTGGTCCCGAACACGGCCACCGTGCCGGGATGCGCAGCCACTTTCGCCGCCAGGAGCTTCACCTCGTCCAGCTGGCGCCCGCCCATAACTACGCGGACCAGCCGGACCTGTCCCACCCGGTGGCCGTGCGCCGCCAACTCCGCCGCCTCAATCTCCAGGAGTCGCTCTTGCGCCACCTTTAGCTGCTTTCGCAGGCCCGAGGTCTCCTCCTGGGACCGCTCAATGTACCTGGGCAGGTCCGCCACGGCAATGGAGAGCGACCGGCAGAGGTCCCGGGTTACCACATCCAGTGACATATAATCCTTCAGCGCCCTGGACCCGGCCAGGAACTCCACTCGGGTGGACTTCTTGTTTTTCTCCCAGGACTTGATTTTCAACAGTCCCAGCTCCCCGGTATTCCCGACATGGGTGCCGCCGCACGGCGACCAGTCGTAGCCGGAAATCTCCACGACGCGAATGTTCTCCGTCACCTTGGGCGGCTTGCGCAGCGGAAAGGCCGCCAACCCCGCCTGGTCCACCAGATGGGTCACCACCGGCAGGCCGGCCCGGATGACCCGATTGCATTCCAGTTCAATTTGCTCCACCTGCGCGAGGGAGAGCGACTCAATCCCCAGGTCCACGGTGCAGCTCTCCGCACCCAGGTGCCAGGAGACCGTCTCGGCGTCAAAGAGCCGCTCTACGGCCCCGGAGAGCAAGTGTTGCCCGGTATGCTGCAGGGAATGGTCCAGCCGCCGGGCCATGTCTGCCTCGCCGCTGACCTGGCCGGAGAGCGGCCCGTCCACCGTGTGGATAATCGTCGCGCCCGTCTCATCTTCACGGACGTCCAGTACCTGCCGGCCGCCAAGGACCCCCAGGTCGTTCGGCTGGCCGCCGGAGGTGGCGTAAAAGCAAGTCTGATCGAGCACCACATCCCAGCGGTCCCCCGCCGGGGTGCAGGAGAGAACCAGGGCCGTAAATGCGGAGCGGTAAGGTTCGTTCTGGAATAGCTTGAGCGTGGCCACGGGCATCACCTTTCGGAAATGACTATGGTATCATTCTAGCACAGGAAAGTTCGGAGGGCCGCCGATACGCACGGGTCCAGTGACTTTGCCAATGCGTCATACTTTTATCTTATTATCCTTTTTAGGCAACAGGCTCGACGGAGGAGGGTGGGCCGGTGGTGATCGACGTGGACCCCCAGACCGGAAGAAATTGCGTGAGGGCGGGCTGTCCCGATCCGTTAATGAGGCATACTACCCGGTGAGAAATGGCCGCAAAGGAGGGCACGCCCATGGACGTGCGCAGCCTCTATGACCGTCTGCACCGGGACCCGGAAGCGTATCCCCTGTTCGAACGAGTCTGGCAGGTACTCACATTCGCGCCGTCGTCGAAGCATGCCGATGAAGAATCGCTTGTCAGCCTGGCCTGCGACGCGTTTGACTATCTGCAGACCAACGGACAGTGGACCACGTCGTCGCCGACAGGACGAACGGAAATCTTCTGGGATGGGCAAAAGCTCACCGTCGCTGAAGACGACGACCAGGACTTTCAGTATCAGCACACGTTTCTTCTCGACTAGCCGGAAGCCCGGCCCTTTCACGTAGGGCCGGGCTTCTTCGCGTCCAGGGCGCCTTCAGCTAGTCGGGAGGGTCCTGCGCAAGCGGGGCGCTCTGGTACAGAAACGTGAACTGTTTGCGCATTCCGAACCGCCAGAGCAGCCACCACGGCAGTCCGCTCAGACATGCAACCACCAGACCGCCCGAGCCGGCCGCCCGAGCCTGCACCAGGCCGCCCGCCACACAGCACGCTGCGGCAAGACCCGCGTATCCGCGAGCGCAGCGGGCCAGCCGTGCTTTCAGCCCAGCAGGCTGAACCGGGACCAGGCGGAAAAACAGGTCCAGCGCGAGAAAAGCCGGCACAGCCTGGCCCAGAACGAGGAGTGAAGCCAATCTCACGATAAAACCCACCTCAACAGGAGAATTTGACAACAAACGACAATAATAGAGTTAACCTGCAGGAAATCAGCCCATAATGTGGAAATATAGTTAGGTGAACGCTGACCGGGCGCATGAACTTCGGGAGGTGAGCCCATGGCCCTGGACAAAAAGCCACTGGGCGACATCCTCATCCAGGCCGGCCTGGTGGCGCCAAAAGATCTGGCAAAAGCGCTGGAAGTGCAAAAGGCGTCAGGCCATCGGCTGGGCTCAGTACTGGTAGCGTTGGGCTTCGTCACCGAAACAGATGTAGCCCGCGCTGTCGCGGACCAACTGGCCATCCCGTTCATCCCTGACCACGAACTGCAGGTCGACATGGCCCTGGCCAGGCTGATTCCGCCGTCCGTGGCGCGCAAAACCGAAGCGATCCCCCTGAGAGACGAATTCGGTTCGCTGTTCGTCGCCATGGCCGACCCGCTGGACGTGTTCTCGCTGGACGAAATTCGACACCTGACTCGCCGCAAC
This sequence comes from Symbiobacteriaceae bacterium, assembly GCA_036504075.1. GTDB lineage: Bacteria > Bacillota > Sulfobacillia > Symbiobacteriales > Symbiobacteriaceae > DASXVX01. The sequence goes on from DASXVX010000013.1 coordinate 137,827, forward strand.
GTACAGCCCGTTGTCGCCACCCGACAGGGCATTCTGAAGGCCGTCGCCCAGTATGAGCGCCTGGCGGCCCTCCGGCAACGTGACGGTGCGCCGGCGGACGTGGCAGTCACCGACGGTCTCATGCCGCCCAGTGCGGACGACACGCCGGTCGTGCAGTTGGTCAACGAGTTGATCGACCGCGCCGCCGCGGAGCGGGCCAGTGACATCCATGTGGAGCCGGCGGAGACAGAGTTTCGCGTTCGCTTTCGGGTAGACGGGTTCCTGCGCGAGATCGTAAATCCGCCAATTTCCCACCACGCCCCGGTCGTAGCTCGTCTTAAGGTTCTGGCCGGCCTGGACATTTCCGAACGTCGGACCCCCCAGGACGGACGCATTGAACTGCGGGACAAAGGCCGCAACGTCGATATCCGGGTCAGCACGCTGCCCACGGTCTTCGGCGAGAAAATTGTGCTGCGATTATTCGACAAGTCTCGGGCATTGACGCGGCTGCAAGACCTGGGCTTCGGCCAGGACATCTTCGACGCGTATACCGCCTGCGCCCGAAGGCCGCACGGCATGCTGCTGGTCACGGGACCCACCGGCAGTGGCAAGACTTCCACGCTCATGTCGACGCTGGCCCACCTGAACACGCCGGAGAAGAACATCGTCACGATCGAAGACCCGGTGGAGTATCAACTTCCCGGCGTTAACCACGTTCAGGTCAACCTGAAAGTCGGTATGACTTTCGCCGATGGACTCCGGGCGATCTTGCGGCAGGACCCGAACATTATCATGCTGGGCGAGGTCCGCGACGGGGAGACGGCCGACGTAGCCGTCCGCGCCGCCCTAACGGGACACCTGGTGCTTTCCACCCTGCACACCAATGATGCAGCCGGTGCGCTCACCCGCCTGGTGGACATGGGGGTCGAGCCCTACCTGATCGCATCGTCCGTGTTGGGCGTACTGGCCCAGCGTTTGTTGCGGCGCCTCTGTCCGTATTGCCGTCAACCCTACGAGGTCGATGGGGGAATCTTCGGGGACTATGGATGCCTGCCCCCGGCCCCCGGCCGGGTGACCATCTACCGAGCGATCGGATGCCCCAACTGCAGCGGCAGCGGATACCTGGGTCGGTTCCCGATTTTCGAATTCCTGCGAGTCACGCCGGCCATTCAGGCGATGGTGATTGCCCGCAGCCCCTTTGCGGAGATCCAACAGCAGGCCATCTCGGAGCGGATGCAGCTACTCATCACGAATGGACTCCAAAAGGCGCTTGAAGGCCATACCACGCCGGAAGAAGTCTTCCGAGTGGCCAGCCCCGGCGACTTCTAGCAGGAGGTGCTCTCGGTGAATTACGACATTGTAGAACTGCTGCGGCAAGCGATTCAAGCCGGTGCGTCGGACGTTCATCTGTGCGAAGCGCAGCCGCCGATTTATCGCATTCATGGCAAACTGCAAAGGCTGCCGGGCATTCCGCTCTCCGCGCAGGAGATGCAGGAAGTCTGCGATCGGGTCGTCCCGGCGGAGAAGCAAGAGGAATACCGGCAGTATGGGGAAGCGGACTTCTCTTATTCTGTCCCCGGTCTGAGCCGCTTCCGCGTGAACGCGTATCGTCAGCGGGGCACCCCCGCCCTGGCCCTGCGGGCCATTCCTTTTCGCATTCTCTCCCTCCAGGAGTTAGGCCTGCCGGACATCCTGGCGTCATTTTGCGACAAACCCCACGGCCTGGTGGTGGTCACGGGTCCCACGGGCAGCGGCAAGTCCACCACCCTGGCGGCGCTGATCGACCAGATTAACGAGCGGTATGACAAGCACATCATCACCCTGGAAGACCCCATCGAATTCCTGCATCGGCACAAGCGGAGCGTGGTGAACCAGCGCGAGATCGGTTCGGACACCACCTCATTTTCCCGGGGCCTCCGCGCGTCGTTGCGCGAGGATCCCAACGTCATTCTGGTGGGCGAAATGCGTGACCTGGAGACCATTCAAATCTGCCTGCAGGCCGCCGAAACCGGCCATCTGGTCTTTGCCACCCTGCATACCAACGACGCGGCCACCACGGTAGACCGCATCATCGACGTCTTCCCGCCGGAGCAACAGCAGCAGGTCCGGGTCCAATTGGGCGGCTCTCTGCAGGGTGTGGTAGCCCAGCGGCTTTTCACCCGCCTGGACAAGCCCGGCCGGGTCTGCGCCCTGGAGATACTCATGGTCACGCCGGCCGTCCGGAACCTGGTTCGGGAAGGAAAGACCCACCAGATCCTCTCCGTGATCCAGACAGGTGGGAAACTCGGCATGCGGACCATGGAGGCTTCAGTCAAGGAATTGTACGAACAGGGCAGAATCAGCGCCGAGGATCACCAGGCCCACTCGCAGGAGCGTACAGGTGTGGTCCAACAACAGAACGAGCTGATGGGCGGTACGGGTCAACTCCGCCGCCCGTAGTGGGAGGTGCTATCGCCAGCATGCCGGCATTCGTATATCGGGCCAGAGACCCCGGCGGTCAGATGCAACGGGGCCATGCCGAGGCCGACTCCGAGCGTGACCTCATTTTCCGCCTGCGGAATCAAGGGTACCTGGTGCTTCAAGTGGAGCGCGACCGGGATTTGCAGGCCATGATGCAGCGGCAGGGCGGGCTGTTTGCCCGCAAGATCAGCGGGAAAGAGCTGGCGATTTTCATTCGCCAGTTTGCCACGATGATTAACGCCGGCCTGCCGGTGGTCACTGCCTTGCGCGTACTTAGCAAGCAGACTGCCAACCCGCGGCTCCAGCGGGTGCTGGTGCAAATCACTGCCGACGTGGAAGCCGGCGAGGACCTGGCGACGGCGTTTGGCCGTCACCCGGACGCGTTCCCCGTCATCATGATCCAGATGATCTCCGCCGGTGAAGTCGGCGGCATCCTGGACGATGTCTGCGTGCGGTTGGCCGACCAGTTGGAGAAGCAGGAAGAGATCCGCCAGAAGGTCCGGTCTGCCATGGTCTACCCGTCGATCGTCACGTGTGTGGCAATCCTGGTGGTTATCTTCCTCATGATCTTTGTGGTGCCGAAGTTTGTGGACGTCTATTCCGATTTTGGTGCGGACCTTCCTCTGCCCACCAAGATTCTGATTGGGACGAGCGACCTGGTCCGGCGCCTCTGGTGGGGGTTTGGTGTTGGGGCGGTGGCTACATACCTGGGACTGCGCTCCTGGCTCAGGACCGAGCAAGGGCTGCTGTTCCGGGACCGGTTCGTGCTGAAGCTCCCGGTCTTTGGCCCCATGGTAGCCAGGGAGTCGATCGCCCGTTTCGCCAGAACCCTGAGCGGCCTGCTTGCCAGCGGCATTACGATCCTGAAGGCGCTCGCTGTGGTCGAGCGAACGGTGGGGAACCGAGTAATCGGCGCGGCGGTGCGAGTCGCCGCGGAAGATGTCCGGCAGGGGCAGAGCCTCGTGGCTCCGCTGCGCAAGTCGGGCGTTTTCCCGCCCATGGTGCTGGAAATGACCAGCGTGGGCGAGGAGACCGGCACGGTCGAAGAGATGCTGGACAAGGTAGCCGACTTCTACGAATCCGAAGTCGAACGGACTGCCGAGCGCCTGTCCGCAACCCTGGAACCGTTGATCATCCTGGGTCTGGCGATGACGGTCGGAGCGATCGTCGCTTCGATGATGCTGCCGATTTTCAACCTCTGGACCGTCATTGGATAGAGATACCATTCCAGTAAAAAATTCTAGCAAAGACACTTGACTTGTTTCCCAACATCACCCATAATTGGTAGTAGTCAACTGGTACTACAAGGAAATAACCAAAGGGGGAACGGAAATCGTGCTTGCCCGTTTGTCTCGGATGAACCGGAATGAGGAAGGTTTCACGCTGATCGAGCTTCTTGTCGTGGTGGCGATCATCGCCTTGCTGACGGCCTTCGCAGTGCCCAAGCTGTTTGACGCCATCAACAAGTCCAAGGACGCCCGTGGTCAGGGCGACATGGAGACGATCCCCGGCGCTCTCGACCGGTTCTACTTCGATAACAACGCCTTCCCGGATGGTGCCACTGCCGCTGCCGTCAAGGCGCAGGTGATGCCGGCCTACCTGAAGAGCTCGACCAGGTACGTCAACGGTTACAACAAGGGCTACATCTACATCAACAACGCCGCGGGCGACTACTACATCGTCGTTGACCCCAAGAACCTGGCTGTGGCCTCGACCGTCACGGTGAGTTGCGGCACAACCACCCCCCACACGCAAAATGCCACCGTTGGTACGGACTTGACGGTTGTCCAGGCCGCCACGATTCTGCCTGGCGATGTGAGGGAGGGCTGCTCCATCACCGCTCCCGCCGGTGGGTTGCCGTTCGTCACGAACTAGCCGAAATCACAAACGACACCGAAGGGGCCGGTTGAAAGACTGGCCCCTTTGCAGTGCCCGGAAAAGTACGCTGGGGATACAGCCGGGGGGGAGGAAGTTCATTGCTTGAACAACTTGCCATCTACCCGCAAATGGGTCCATGGGAGCGGGCCATTCTGCTCTTCCCTCTGGGACTGGCGATCGGCAGTTTCTCCACGGTGATTCTGCACCGGCGCCGCATGGGTCTGTCGCTTCTTGAGCCCCGATCCCGGTGCCTGTCCTGCGGTCATACGCTGGGCGCACGGGAACTGATTCCGCTGGTCAGTTTCATGTGGCAAAGGGGCCGCTGCCGCGACTGTGGGGCACACATCCCGTGGCGCTACCCGCTGATGGAACTGACGAGCGGCATACTCGCAGCGCTGTCCGGCGCCGCGTTGGGCTGGATGGCCGGCTTTGCCGCCATGCTGCTCTGGGTGGTGGGGGTATCCCTGCTTGCCAGTCGGGCCAAACGCCAGGCGCTGTAGCAGAACGCCGGCACCACCTTGACCGGGGTGTCGGCCGAAGCCGATGCTCGGGTAATTCGAATCCGTCAATTCTCTGGCAGTATCGAGAGCTAGAGGGAGGGAAGAATGCATGAGCCTTCTGGAGCGGGTGCGCCCCACTCCCCACGATCCCTTGCCGGCCGGTTCCGGCGTCGGATTCCGGTGGGGGGCGTTTGGCATGCAGCGGCGGACATCCGTCGGCATTGACTTTGGCAGCGGTACGCTGAAAGTTGTCCAAATCCGCTGGACCCGGTCCGGGCCGCGGCTGGAGAACTACGCAGTCGTACCGGTGCCGCCCGGGATGATGCACGAGGGAAGCGTCAAGGATCCGCGGACGGTGGGGGAGCTCGTGCGTTCGGCCCTGGCGGAAATGAACTGCACGCAGACCCTGATCGGCACCTGCGTGGGCGGACCCTCCGTTCTCATGCGTTACATCAACCTGCCCAAGGTCTCCCCGGAAGAGCTGCGGTCGGCCATGAAGTTCGAGGCGCCGCAGCACCTGCCGATCGCCGAGGAGGACCTCGTCTACGACTTCACGCCGGTGGCGGAGGTCGCCGGGGTGCCGGAGCACCAGGTGGCGGTATTCCTGGCCGGAACCCAGCAGAAGCTGGTGGATAGCCTGCTGTCTGCTCTGGGGCACGCCCAGGTCCGTCCCACGGCCGTGGAACTGGACTGCCTGGCCACACACCGGTCCCTGCAGTGGCTCGGCCTGGTGTCGTACACCAGCCCCCTCCCGCTGGTGCTGGTGGACTTCGGCGAGTCGGGCACCCGGCTCCACATCATGCGGCACGAGGTACCGATGCTCTCGCGGACCATCCCGACCGGTGTCAGTCAACTCCGGGTGGCGCTGGCTGATACTCTGCACGTATCCCCGGCAGAAGCGGAGAAAGTGCTCCGGACCCAGGGGGTCAAGGGCGACCTGGACCTGACGGAGGCTGTGGAACCCTGGATGAACGATCTGCTGGAATCCGTGAGCCGGTCGCTGGAATTCTTTCTGATCCAGAACCGGGGGGTTTCACTGGAGCGGATTTTTCTGGTGGGTGGCGGGGCGGCCCTGCCGAATCTGCCGGAGTTGCTCCACGGGCATCTGCGGAAAGTGCTGACCGGGCGGCCTGAGGTGGAGCAACTGCGGGTTCAGGCTGTCGGTCTGGCCGGGCTGGATATTAACCCGGAGTTGCTACCCGGCGTGAATGCGTACGGGCCGCTGCTCATGAACGCACTGGGATGTGCGCTGAGGGAGGGGTCGCCGGAATGACGGTACGGATCAACTTCCTGCCCCGGACTTATCAGCCGCCAAAGCGGCTGGAGGCCAGACAGTGGGGGGTCGCACTCGCCGCCGTTACCGCCATGGCGGCCATCGGGATGTACTACACCAGCGTGTATGCCGGCACCGTCAAGCTGGGACACGAAACGGAAGCGACTCAGCTGAAGTTGCAGCAGGTGAAGGCTGGGCTGGCGCAGGCGACAGACATCAAAGCGCGCGAGGATAAGGTGACCAAAGCGGAGGCCGACCTGAAGAGCCTCACCGGGCGTCACTGGTCATCCGTTCTCCTGGACCTCCGGGAGTCCACACCGCAGCACGTTACCTGGACGGGCCTCAAGGTGGCCGGCAATAGCATCACGCTTCACGGGACTAACCGGGGGCTGGTTGACGTGGCGCAGCTGCTGGGCAGCCTGGTCAACGACAAGAACGTCGAGCAGGTCAACCTGCGCTATATCAACGAGAAGGGAATCCCCATCACCTTCGCGGCCAAGGGCACTTCTGCCTCGGGCGCTCTCACGCCGGGCGCTCCCACCTCGGGCGCTCTTACGCCGGGAATCCTTGACAACGGCGGCAAGCAGACACAGCCTGACCCGTTGCCGGCGATTCTGGGGACCTTCCGGCAGATGGAGTTTGAAATGGAGATCATTCTCGTCGGGTCAGAAGGGGGGAAGCCTGAGAATGGCGCTTAGTCAGCGGGAGAAGGCACTGGTGGCGGTGCCAGTGCTGCTGGCCGGCGTGATGGGGCTCTACTACTGGGTGCATGAGCCGCTGCTGGCCCACCGGGCGGCGGCCCAGGAACTCGCCGACAAAACCGGGGCCGATTTGAAGACGCAACAGGGGAAGTTGTCGAAAGAGGGCGACCTCAAGAGCCGTCTGGCTGCGGTTACGGCGCGGGAACAGACCATCGACGCCTGGGTGCCCGGAAAGAACTCGGCCGCCATGTTCATCTGGTACCTCAGCCAGGCGGAGGCCCGCAGCGGGGTCAAGGTGCGGGGCCTGACCGTCGGGGAGCGCAAGGAGGTCCAGGCGGTGCCTGCCGGGCAGCCCGGCGGGACGAAGGCACCGGCCGGGGCGGTGCCCACGCTGACAGTCATACAGCTGGACCTCAAGCTGGACGGCCGGTTTGCGGATCATCTCCTGTTCAATCAGGAGCTGGAGGGTACCCCGCTTTTCCTCAGCACGGACGCCCTGGAGTTGCAGCCGTCCCCCGAAACCAAATCGCCGGTGGACAAGGTGAGCCAGTTCATTCAGGACGGGAATGCGTGGATGGCCGCACAGACCCTTGGGCTCAACCCCACGCTGAACGGGGCGTACCAGATCAAGCTCTACTTCAAGGGCGTCAAGGTCGGGCCGGCTACCGATTCCATGCAGTTTGCCCAGCCCACGGGCCGGACTGATCCGTTCGTCATGGACAACATCGATGAATTCCTGCAGGCGCTGATCGACTACTACTCCGGTACGCTCGGTGGCAGTAAGACTGGCCCGGGGACGACCAACCCGCCGGCAGTTGACCCGGGCAAAGTGCACAGCCAGATGGGCTAGTCCGGGAGTGCCAGATACGACACTTTTTATCGCCACGTGTCCGGTTATCGAACTCTGGCAGGAAAAGTGTCGTATTTAATACCAGAGCCCCAAGGGCACCGAGAGGGGGATTGTTGGGGTGCTACCAGAACAGATCAGGTCAGGGCGCCCGTTACACCCGGTTCGCACCGCCGTCGACGCCAAGCTCATGGAGCGGACTGGCATCGACGAGTTGAGCCTGCGTCGTGTGCGCAAGGAGTTCCTGGCCCGCATTCAGAAATTGACCTATCTCGAGAAACGGGCGCTGGCGGAGGGTGGAACCTACCCCCGTTTCAGTTCGATGGTCAATGTGCTCACCGATGACTGGTCGGAGGGGTGCTGGAGCGCGTGGCTTCGCTATCTGGAGCACACCCAGCAGGACATCGACGAAATGTGTCGTGGGGAGTACCCCATCTCTCCGTACATCATTCGCGTTTTCAGCGCCTTGTTTGGAATCAAGGTCGACTACCTGCTCCTGGGCACCTCTCCGGCCGTGGACAAAGTTGGCGCCAGCATTGACGTCTGGCCGATGCAGGACGCACGGTAAGTTTCGGCGAATCGCAGCCACCGAAAGGGTGGCTGTTTTCGCGCGGCGGGAGCCGAGCCGGCCGATTTGTTCATGGCAGGCTCGCTGGGTCATTCGGGACCGGGCGGCCGGCGTGCTGAACGTTTGTCGGACACTCATGGGACTATAGGCCTGTTTTTCTCCCGCAGCAAAATCGCGAGATTGGGGTACCTTTGGCGAGAATACCATTGGCAACCGCTCAAATTTGCGGTTTCGTACGGCTTGTCCGACCCCCATATCTAGTGGTAGCATAAACTGCAAGCACCCCAGATGTAGGGGTTATCCACAAGTTCATCCACAGGCCGATGTGGGCAACCGAGTTATCCACAGCTGGGGGAGAGCTAACCGTGAAATGCCCATATTGCGGGGCGGAGAGCAAAGTGATTGAATCCCGCCACACCGATGAAGACGAGGCCATCCGCCGCCGGCGGGAGTGTATGGTCTGCGGAAAGCGCTTCAATACATTCGAGCGCGTAGAAGTGCCGCCATTGATTGTCGTCAAGAAGGATGGGCGCCGGGAGGCCTTCGACCGGGCCAAGGTACTCCACGGCGTGCTCAAAGCGTGCGAAAAACGGCCTGTGCCGCTGGCCGATATGGAGCGGCTGGTGCAGGATGTAGAGCGGGAGCTCCGGTCATCGTTGGCTAACGAGATTCCATCTGCAGAGATTGGAGCAGGCGTCATGGAACGGTTGCGCCATCTCGATGGGGTGGCCTACGTCCGGTTCGCCAGCGTCTACCGCGAATTCAAGGACGTAAATGAGTTCCGTGAACAACTGGAGCAGCTCTTAAAGTCCCGCTAGAAACAGGGAGGGGCCTACGTGGAACTGACTCACATTTCGACCACCGTACTGGAGAAGCGTTATCTGCGGCAGCGTGAAGACGGGACGCGGGAAACGCCCGCGGAGATGCTGCATCGGGTAGCCGGGGTGATGGCGTCCGTGGACCGGGACTACGGCGCCGCCGAAGAGGCTGTCGCGGCGACGGAGCAGGCGTTCTACAACCTGATGGACCGCCAGGACTTCATGCCGAACAGCCCGACGTTTACCGGGGCAGGGACCTCGCTGGGGCAGCTTTCTGCATGCTTCGTCCTGCCGGTGGCCGATTCCCTGGGCGACATCTACGAGACGATGAAGCAGGCGGCGCTGATTCACCAGACTGGTGGGGGTACGGGCTTCGCCTTCTCGCGGCTGCGGCCGGCCGGCGACAAGGTGCGCTCCAGCCAAGGCGTGGCCAGCGGTCCGGTCTCGTTCTTGCGTGTCTATAACGCCTCGACTGAGGCGATCAAGCAGGGTGGGACCCGGCGGGGCGCCAACATGGGCATTCTGCGGGTGGACCATCCGGATATCCTGGACTTTATTGGCTCCAAGGAAGACACGACGCAAATTACTAACTTCAATATCTCCGTGGGCGTCACCGACCGTTTCATGGAGGCGCTGGGCCGCGATGAAGAGTATGAGCTGATGAATCCCCGAACCGGGGCGGTCGACTCCCGGCTGTATGCCCGCATGGTCTGGGACAAGCTCGCGGACTGCGCCTGGCGGACGGGCGAGCCGGGTGTCGTTTTCATCGACCGGATGAACCGGCGGAACCCGAACAATCACGCCGAGGTCATCGAGGCGACCAATCCGTGCGGTGAGCAGCCGTTGCCGCCCTTCGGGTCCTGTAACCTGGGCTCCATCAACCTGGCGAATTTCGTTCAGGACGCTTACACCGGGCAGGCGTGCGTAGACTGGGAGCGGCTGGGCCAGGTGACCCGCATGGCGACCCACTTCCTGGACAATGTCATCGACGCGAACAAGTATCCGCTGCCGCAGATTGGCGAGAAGGCCCGGCGTGACCGGCGCATCGGCCTCGGCGTGATGGGCTGGGCGGAAATGCTGGTGCAGATGGGCCTGGCCTACGACAGCCAGGAGGCAGTGGAACTGGGCAACCAGGTCATGACCCTCATCAAGGCCAAGGCCACCGAGGAATCCAACGCAATGGCCGAAGTCCGGGGGACTTATCCCGAGTGGAACGGCAGCCAGTGGGATCAGGCCGGAATCAAGGTCCGGAACGCCACCATGACCACCGTAGCGCCTACCGGCACCATCTCGCTGTTCGGGGCCAAGCCGTTCATGCCTTGCTCGGGCGGCATCGAGCCGAAATTCGCCCTGGTCTTCACCCGCAACCAGGCGGAGGCGATCATGCTGGACGTGGACGGGCAATTCGAGGCTGTCGCTCGCACGGAGGGCTGGTACTCCGCAGAACTGATGCAGCGGGTGGCTGAGCACGGCACGGCCCGAGGCGTGGACGGCATTCCGGAGAAGTGGCAGCAGGTGTTTGCCACCTCCCATGACATCAAGCCGGAGTGGCACGTGCGGATGCAAGCGGCTTTCCAAGGTCGGGACGGCCTGGCGGTGGACAAGCAGCCGGTGGACGCCGCCGTCTCCAAGACCATCAACTTTGCGAACGAGGCGACTCGGGAGGAAGTGGAGCAGGCCTACGCCCTGGCCTGGGAGCTGGGCCTGAAGGGCATTACCGTCTACCGGGACGGCAGCCGGGCGTTCCAGGTGCTGACTTCGGGCAACAAGACGGAGGAGAAGCCGGTGGAGGCGCCCGTAGCCATCGTCGCTGCCGCCCCGGTCGGGCCTTCCCTGGCGCCGCGGCCGACCGAGGCGATCGGCAAGATGTTCGTCATTCCGACGCATTTCGGCAAGATGACGCTGGACATTCATATGGACGATGACCTGGAACCGTTTGAGATCATCGTCAACGTGGGCGCTGCCGGCTCTGATCTCATGGCGGATGCCGTGGGCATGGGCATGCTGGTCTCCAAGATGCTTCGGCTCCGGTCGGACGTACCGGTGCGGGAGCGCATCGAAATCATCATCGACACGCTGAAGAACATCGGCGGATCGGGTTCTTACGGGTTCGGTCCCAATCGGGTCACGTCGCTGGCGAGCGCCATTTCCAAGGGGATGCAGCGGTTCCTGGCCTGGAAAGACAGCACGTCTGCCGGGAACGTGATCCCGCTGGCGGTGGCCGCCCAACTTCCTGAGGCCCACCACCATTCGTCGGTGGCGATGGCGGGCGCCGAAGTGGACAAGCACGTAGATCCCTGCCCGGAGTGCGGTTCGCATTCGCTGGCGGTGGGTGAGGGCTGCGCTACCTGCCACAACTGTGGCTACTCCAAGTGCAGCTAACAGGGTAGCAACAGCAAACGGGACATGCGCTTCGGCGCATGTCCCAACTCGTTTTCCGCGCTGGGCAGGCTATTGGAATACGCCGGCACAACGGGTGCCACAGAAGCGGCAGGTGCCTTCCGGCGTCAGGTTGCAGGTGGTGAGGCGGAACCCATCCCGGCCGATGAGCGCCCGTCCGCACCCGTGGCAGAGCGTGGTGCTGCCGGTTGGGTCGTAAACGTTGCCGGTGTACGCGTAGCGGATGCCATTACGCATGGCGATGCTGCGGGCGCGGGCCAGGGTGGCGGCAGGAGTCCGGGGCCGGTCGAGCAGCCGCCAATCGGGGTGGAAGGCGCTAAAGTGGATGGGTACGTCGGGTCCGAGTTCCTCCGCCACCCAGCGGGTGAGGCCATCCAGTTCCACGTCGGAGTCGTTTTCGCCGGGAATCAGGAGGGTGGTAATCTCCAGCCAGACATTGGTTTGGTGCCGTATGTAGACCAGGGTATCCAGGATGGGCTGCAGGTGCCCACCGCAGACATCGCGGTAATAGCGTTCGGTAAAGCCCTTGAGGTCGACATTGGCGGCATCCAAATGGCGGAAAAACTCCGGCCGGGCCTCGTCGGTGATGTAGCCCGCGGTAACGGCGACGGTCCGGATGCCCAGGGTGTGGCACGCCTCGGCGGTGTCGACTGCATATTCCAGGAAGATGACCGGGTCGTTGTAGGTGAAGGCGACGCCCCGACAGCCGTTATCTCGGGCCGCCCGGGCGATCTCATCCGGCTCGGCCTCCTCGGCCAGGGTGGCGTCCTCCCGGGACTTGGTGATCGACCAGTTCTGACAGAATTTGCAGGTGAGATTGCAACCGGCTGTGCCGAAAGACAGGATCGATGTACCAGGCAGAAAGTGGTAAAGCGGCTTCTTTTCGATGGGGTCCACGCCGAAGCCGCTGGAGCGCCCGTAGGCGGTCAGGACCATCTGGCCGCCGGCGTTTTCCCGGACGAAGCAGAGTCCCTGGGCGCCCTCGCCTAATTTGCAGTACCGGGGACACAGTTCGCACTGAATCCGTTCATCGGGAAGACGGCGCCAGTAGCGGGCCGGCATGTTTCGCTGGGTACTCATCCAGTTCACCCCGCCTTTGCGTTGATAGGAACGGGACCGCCCAATGGAGAATCCCCATTAATCAGTCGCCGAAAATCAAGCCGGGAGTGAAAGCGCGTGTACAAGGGGATCTTGATGGACCTCGACGCCGCCCTGGGGGAGGACGGCGTTGTCTACCGGCTTCAGCTCGGCAAGCAGTGGATTGCCCTGAATCCGCTGATCGGCAGGCAGGTCCGGCTGGCGTTTGAAGGCGAGAAGCGTTGCATCCACTGCGACCGCAAGGTTAACAAGCTGTTCAACGGCGGGTACTGCTGGCCCTGCTTTCAGAATCTGGCGCGCAACGATCTCTGTCAGGTCAAGCCGTCGCTGTGCCACTACGAGACGTGCCGGGAACAGGCGTGGGGCGACGCCCACTGCATGATTCCAACTTACGTCTACCTCGCCAAGTCCAGCGACATTAAAGTCGGCATCACCCGCAATGTGCCGGGCCGCTGGATGGACCAGGGCGCCGTGGAGGCAGTGCCGATTGCGCTGGTGCCCACCCGGAAAATGGCCGGCGACCTGGAACTCTTCCTGACAGACCACATTGCGGACAAGACCAACTGGCGCAAGATGATCAAGGGGGAAGTCACGGCGGAATCCATCCGCGAAGTGCGGGAGAGAATTCTCGCCCTGATTCCCCCGGACTTCCAGGGGTATATCCTGCCGGACGAGGCGGTGCGTAGCTTTAACTACCCGGTGACGGGACTGCCCGCGAAGATCGCATCCCACGACCTGGAGAAGGGACCGGCGGCAGGGCGGCTCCTGGGTATCAAGGGGAGCTACCTGATTTTCGACACCGGTGTGCTGAACGTGCCGAAATTTGCCGGATTTGGCGTCTCCCTGCAGGCGGACGGCCTGGACCGGGAGGCCGCGGCCGGATAGGAATCGGGGCGCCAGGGCCGAATCCCACGAATGGTGAACGGTCGCATCATCTAAATAATGGGTCGCCATGTGATGCCTCCCGATTTGTGTTGAGATTGTCACTCGTATGTCATGAACTTGTAACAGAAAGGGGTTATTCTCTAACTGTGTTGACCCCCTCTGTGTGATATACCCTTTCTTTGGCGGCCGTTCTGGCCGCCACCTTTTTTTGCGTATCGAGGCGCACAATATGGTACGAATGTGCTATGGCTCGAAAACGATTGAGCCAGGTAGACAACTTTCGTATAATGGCTTTGATGACACAAAGGGGTGATCGGTGTGCCGGAGACCAAGTATAAGACTCAACTCTATCTGGCGGTAACCAGGGGGGATACGGAAGCAGCCGGAAAGACGGCCATCCGTGTATACCAGGATTTTCTCGGGCGTCTGCGCCACTCGGCGCCATTGGTCAAGTCCCTGCGGCTCGAACTGCAGAAACCTGCGCCGCGAAAGGGGAGTGACGGGGTCTGCGAATGCTGGGCCGACCTGAAGGCGGTGGTACCGTCGACCCTGACGGCGCTGGGGGCAGACAACGACCTCGACGCGTGGCGGGTCATCGTCAAGCGGGAGTTTAGCATGGCCCGTCATCTGAACCACGAGCACGTCCACCATACGTCGAGCCGCGTCGAAGTCACACGGGCGGTGCTGCCTGGGGAGGAGTCGCCCGAGGCGCAGAAGGCACCGGTGGCGGAGAAGCCCAAGGAGTTGATCGCCGTCAGGGTTGCCCTGAACGGCCAGGAGTACAACGTGCAGGTCCCCAGGGGCGAGAACTTGCTGGACGGCGTCAACGACAAGGGCGTCGCCGTCAAGTGGGACTGCAAGAGCGGCGTTTGCGATACCTGCAAGATCCAGGTGCTCAAAGGCATGGAGAACCTGAGCCCGCCCAACGACGCCGAGAACAACATGCTGGGTGACGCCGTTAAGCAGGGCTATCGGCTTTCCTGTCAAGTTACGGCCAATGGCCCCTGCGAAATCAAGCAGTAAGACCGACCTACTTACACAGGCGGCTCCAGTCGGAGCCGCCCTTGTGATATCCGGCACCCCGGCCTATAATTGGATGCAACCAAGCATCAAGAGGTGACCAGCATGTTCGAATTGGACCGTACCAGTTCGACGCCGCTGTATCAGCAGCTGCGGGACCAGATTCGCCGGCGAGTCCATTCGGGAAGCCTGCCGGCCGGGACTCGCCTGCCGCCGGAACGGACGCTGGCGAACACCCTGGGCGTCAACCGGACGACGGTGGTGAATGCATACCGGGAGCTGGCGGCGGAGGGGCTGGTAGAGGGCCGGGTGGGGCACGGCACCGTCGTCATGCCGCCGCCGACACCGCCCCCCGAAGGTCCGGTGCGGCCCATGCACTGGGCCACCGGGAGCGAGGCGGAGGACCCGGTGATGGCGGACATCAACGCCATCGCCCGCCGGGCGGGATCGATCTCCTTTGCCCACGGGGAGATGTCGTCCGACCTCTATCCTTCGGATTTGCTGGGGAATCTTTTCAGCCGGGCGCTCGCCGAGCACCGGGCGCCGCTGGGATACGGGCCGGTAGCGGGGCACTTGCCGCTTCGGGAGTCAATCGCCGCCAGGATGGGCCTGACCCCCGGGGAGATTCTGATCATGGGCGGGTCGCAGCTGGCGCTCTATCTCATCTCCCGGGTGCTGGTACAGCCGGGGGATACCGTCGTGGTGGAAGTCCCTTCCTATATCAACACCCTGGGGATTTTTTCCGGCGCCGGAGTCCGGGTGGTGCCCGCACCGGTGGACCGGGACGGGCTGCAGGTGGACGGACTCAGCGAGATCTTCCTGCGGTACCGCCCGAAGCTGCTTTTTACCGTGCCGACTTTTCACAACCCCCTGGGTGTCACGATGACGCTGGAGCGGCGGCGCCAACTTCTGCAACTGGCGGCCCGGCACCAGGTGGGGATCGTGGAAGATGACCCCTACGGCGAACTCCGGTTCGCTGGTGAGCCGGTGCCGTCGCTCAAGGCGTTGGACCCGGGTGGGTACGTGCTGTACGTCAGCAGCTTCAGCAAGTCGGTGACGCCCGGACTCCGGGTGGCCTGGCTGGCCGCGCCGCCGGCTGTTGTCGAGCGGATTGCCGCTTCTCGCGGGACGCTGGACTTCCGGGCGGCGCTGTTGAACCAGTGGGTCATGGACGCCTTTCTCCGAGACGGTCTGATGGAGGCCCGGCTGAACCAACTCCGGCCGGTCTTGCTCCGGCGGCGGGACGTCCTGGTGCACGCGCTCAGGCAGCACATGCCGGTTGGGGTCACATGGCATGTGCCGCAGGGAGGGTATCACATCTGGTGCACCTTGCCGCGGAGCCTGCGAGCACGGCGGCTGCTGTCGGAGGCGGCTCGGGACGGTGTGGCGTTTATCCCCGGTGACTACTACGGGCCCGGCGACGACGCACGCCGGGGGCTGCGGCTCAATTTCACGTATCCGCGGGAGCCGGAGATCGCTGAAGGGGTCAAACGGTTAGCTGCGGCGGTCAGACGAGTACTAAAGGATGAGGCACCTGGGGAGGAGTACCGGTCCGAATTGAGTGGTCCGGTGGTATAGGAGAACGGGCGTGCTCTTTTCGCAAAGAGGTTTTAGCGTATAATATTCCTTGATTGTCACATCACTCGGGAGGGATGCCGTCGATGCCCCCCAGCGTCGTCATTGCAGGGAGCTACTCAGAGCCTGACTTTGGTTGCCCGCCGGCATCGCACGAAGAGTACGTCGTTCTGGTCAACATGGGGGACCGCTCGGTGGACATGCGGGGATGGTCCTTGACCAACCGGAAGCGCGATGACTCTGCCCACCATTATCGCTACCACTTTCCGCGATTCCTCTCAAACGGCGATCCCTGGATTGTGGAGCCGGGTGGCATGATCATTCTGTACACAGGGCGCGGAACGAACGGCTGCACCGGCTCCGTCGGGGAGGCCCGTCAGTTTCACCTGTTCCAGCACCGCCTGGCCCAAATCTGGCAAGACGCCGGCGACATGGTCTGCCTCTACGATCGTCACGAACGACTGATTCACTGGTGGGAGTTGCCGGGCGTCCGGCGCCCCGTGTAAACGAAATACGGTTTAAGCGAAGCGAGGGAGCAATTCCTCGCTTTTTGTTTTTTCTTCGGCGAACGCATAAAATTAGACTCTTGTGCATTGACTTCAAAAGAGGGTAAAATGGGATTAGTTTCCTGCTTACCCGACAGATGGGGAAGAAGATCATGGACAAGGGGGTCACAAAGGGTGCTTAAGCGGTGTTTGGCAGCGGTGCTGGGCTTGGTCCTGCTTTTCATGGTGGGGTGCAACAAGTCCGGGACCGGTGGCGATGGGGGTACCGCAGGGAACACGCCGGTAGACGGCGGGACGCTCAACCTGAGCATGTTTTCCGCTCCGAAGGGCGTCTTCAACCCGATCCTCTATGAGGATCAGTATGACTCCAATGTCATCGGCTTGGTCTTCGATGGGCTACTCATGAACAATGAGAAGCTGGAGTGGATCTGTGACCTGTGCCAGAACTATTCGGTCTCCGACGACAACAAGACTGTCACGTTCAAGCTCAAGCCGGGCTTGAAGTGGCACGACGGGCAGCCGGTTACCACCGCCGACGTGGCCTTCACGTTCCGGGCCGTTCTCCACCCGGAATACACGGGTGTCCGGACCGGCGACTATAGCGCACTGGCCGGCGTCCAGAAGATGCTGGACGAGCGGGACGACCTCGACACTCAGGTGAAAGACAAGAAAATCACCGATGCCGAGTCCGCCAAGAAGAAGATGGACTCCTGGAACGCTTGGTTGAGCGGCGACGGCAAGAAGGCCATCAACCCCGTTGACGATCTGACCATCTCCTTCACCACCGACGAGCCCTACGCCCCGCTGCTCCAGAACCTCGCCACGTCGATCATGCCGGAACACATCTTTAAGACCACCGAAATCGGCAAGATGGCCGACAACCCGGCAACCAAGGCGCCCATCGGCACCGGTCCGTACAAGTTCGTCGAGTACAAGAAGGACCAGTACGTGAAGCTGGTCCGCAACGAGGATTACCACCTGGGCAAGCCGCATATCCCGACGATCATCTACAAGATCGCGAACCAGGAAGTGGCCATTGGCCAGCTGAAGTCCGGCGAACTCGACTTCATGCCCATCAATCCGGCCGACGTCGAGCTGGTGAAGAGCGACAAGAACGTCCGGCTCGAAACCCGGCCTGACTTTGGCTACCAGTACATGGGTATCAACTTCGACAACGCGTTCCTCAAGGATAAGCTGGTCCGCCAGGCCATCATGTACGGCCTCGACCGGCAGGCGATTGTCGACAAGTTCCTCAAGGGTTACGGGACCGTCATGAACAGCCACATGCCGCCGGTCATCTGGGCGTATGATGCCGCCTCGCTCAAGCCGTACGCCCGCGATTTGAGCAAAGCGAAGGATCTCCTCGCCCAGGCCGGCTGGAAGGATAAGAACGCCGACGGCTATCTGACGAAAGATGGCAAGGTGGCGCAGTTTACCTTGAAGTATCCTTCCGGCAATAAGGTCCGTGAGAACTCCGCCCCGCTGATCCAGGCGAATCTGAAGGAGATCGGCATCAAGGTCGATTTGCAGATGTTGGAGTTCAGCACGCTGTCCACCGAGGTCTTTGACAAGCGTAACATGGATGCCTGGCTCATGGGTTGGAGCCTTTCCATTGATCCCGATCCTGGCGCCATTTTCCTGCCGGACAACAAGTGGGGCAAGGTTACCGGCTGGACAAACGCCCGGAGCGAACAGTTGATCAAGCAGGGCACCAAGGTCCTGAAGGTCTCCGACCGTAAGCCGCTCTACGTCGAGTGGGCCAAGATCCTGAACGACGAGCTGCCGTACATCTTCCTGTACAGCCAGAACGTCGTGGATGCGGTTCGTCAGGATAAGGTCATGGGCCTGAAGCCCGACGCCCGCGGCACGCTGTGGAACATCTGGGAGCTCTGGATCCCGAAGGATAAGCAGGGCTAGCCAATGCGCCGAGTGGGGGCGGCAGTCGCTGTCGCCCCCGCTCCCTTTTGCCGGACTCTCAGGAGGGGTGAGGCCGTGATTACATACACCATCCGGCGTCTGGTGCAGATGCTTCCGATTCTGCTGGGCGCGACCATGGTGATTTTTCTCGTGATCAAACTGGCGCCCGGCGATCCGTTCAGTGGCATGATCAACCCGCATATCGACCCGCACAAGATTGAAGAAGAGCGCCACCGCCTGTGCCTGGACTGCCCGTTGCCGGAGCAGTACGCCATATGGCTGAAAGAGTTGCTGCAGGGCAACCTGGGCACGTCGATTCGGTTTAAAGAGCCGGTGGCCGGGATCATCCGGGACAAAATGGGACCCACCCTGGCCCTGGGGGTAACCACGGAAGTGATCGTCTTCGCCCTGGGAATTCCGATCGGCATTCTCTCGGCCAGGCGTCAGCACTCCTGGTTGGATAACGCGGCGACGCTATTCGCTTTTGGCGGCCTCTCCATTCCGGCATTTTTCTTCGGCTTGCTGTTGCTCAAGACGTTCTCTCTGGGTAGTGTGCAGATCTTCCCCAGCAGCGGGTATATCACACCTGGGTCATCGACCACCGGGATCGCTCACTTTCTGGACGTGGCGCACCACCTGGTGCTTCCGGCTCTGGCGCTGGGGGTTACCGGCATTGCCGGGCTGACGCGGTACGTTCGCTCTTCCATGTTGGAAGTACTCCGCCAGGACTACATTCGTACGGCTCAGGCCAAGGGGCTGGGGGAGCGGGTGGTGGTATACAAGCACGCCTTGCGCAACGCATTGATTCCGGTCATTACCATTATCGGACTCGAGTTGCCGGGCCTGGTGGGCGGAGCGATCATTACCGAATCGATTTTCATCTGGCCGGGCATGGGTCGCCTTTTGTACACGGCCCTTCTGGAGCGGGACTACCCGGTACTGATGGCCTTGAACCTGATGTTCGCTTTCCTGACCATGCTGGGCAGCCTGCTCGCCGACATTGGCTATGCGGTGGTTGATCCCCGCATCCGGTATGACTGAAGGGGAGAAACGATATGGCAACACAACTGAATCCCAGGCGGTCCACCCGGACCTTCCTGAAATCGACTCCCCCCCCGGAAGGCCAGGGCCTGTGGGCTGCAACCTGGCGGCGCCTCAGCCGGAACCCGCGGGCGATGGTGGGACTCTACGTGCTGATCATCATGGGCCTTACGGCGGTCTTTGCCCCGCAGCTTAGCCTGCATCCGCAGGACCACGTGAACATGCAGGTGGTGGAGCAGGCTCCCTCAGCCCAGTATTGGCTGGGGACCGATGAACTGGGGCGAGACGTGTTTGCCCGGTTGCTTTATGGCGGGCGAATCTCTCTGACCGTGGGATTCGTGGCCGTTTCCATCTACTTAGCAATCGGGATTTTTCTGGGTTCGCTTGCGGGTTATTATGGTGGCATGGTGGACAACATCATCATGCGCATTACGGACGTGATCATGGTTCTCCCTTTCTTGCCGCTCGCCCTCACCATGGCCGTGGTGCTGAAGCCGAGCATTTACAACACCATGATCATCATCGGGCTCTTGTCGTGGACAGGCATTTGCCGTTTGGTGCGGGGCGAGTTCCTGACGCTGCGCAAGCGGGACTACGTTGAAGCGGCCATTGCGGAAGGTGCCGGCGATTCCCGGATCATTTTCCGGCACATACTACCCAACGCCATGGCGCCGATCGTGGTTTCTGCCACGCTGGGTGTGGCTACGGCCATTTTGGGCGAGGCCGGCCTCAGCTTCCTGGGTTTCGGGGTGCAGCAGCCGACGCCGTCCTGGGGAAACATGCTCTCCGCTGCCATTTCGCTGAAAGTGCTGGTTCTGCAGCCATGGCTTTGGATTCCGCCCGGGCTGATGATCTTCATCGCCGTGCTGGCCGTCAACCTGCTGGGTGACGGACTCCGTGATGCCATGGACCCAAGGTTAAAACAGTAGTTCATACACAAGGGTTCGCCATTTCCCTGGCGAACCCTAATTCGTTCGCGCTTTTGAATGCCTATACAAACTGCTGGAAGGTGTCAAGGTTGTTACATCGCTTTCGCTTAGTTGAAGCCGCATTGCCGCTCATCACTGCTGCGATTCTTCCCATCGGATTTGTCCTGACCGGTCTAACGCAATTCTATTGGCCACTCGGGGCAGGGGCCTTGGTGGCTGTAGTGCTGGCCTACCGGTCCGGTTTTGCCCTGAAGGACCTGGCGAAGGGCGCCTGGGGCGGAATGAAATCTACGCTGGTGGCGCTGTCGATTCTCGTGCTGGTCGGTGGCCTGATCGGCGTCTGGAAGGCGGCCGGCACGGTGCCGGCCATGGTTTATTACGGGTTGGGGCTTACTAGCCCACGCTATCTGGTGCCGGTGGCCTTTGTGTTGGCCCTGGCAACGTCGATGATGTTAGGTACTTCCATTGGTACACTCAGCACGATTGGTGTGGCAATCATGGGCGTAGCCCAGGGGGTGGGGGCTCCACTGCCGCTTGTGGCCGGTGCTCTGGTATCGGGGGCGCTTTTTGGCGACCGGTCGTCGCCCTTGTCGGGGAGTCTGGCCTTGAACGTGAGCATGACCGGAACGGAACAGCGCCAGGTGATGACGGCGTTGCTGCCTACAGGCGTAATCACCGCAGCGCTCACCCTGTGTGGCTACCTGGCTCTGGGCCTGAGGCTGCCGGTTGGCACCGCCGAAGCCGGGGCGGGGCTGCGCGATGCGTTGGCTGCACACGTCGTGATTAGCCCGTGGTTGTTGGTACCGCCGGTGCTGGTGCTGGCGCTGGCTTTCTTCCGGGTGCCGGTGCGCTGGGCGCTGGGCGTGGGGATGGCTGCGGGGGCCCTGCTTGCCTACGTAGTTAGCGGAATGGACCTGCTGACATCGTCCCGGGCATGGCTTTTGGGCTATCATGCGCAAACGGGTGATCAGGCGCTGAACCACATGCTCTCGGGCGGCGGTGTGGTGCCCATGGCCGAACTGGTCATTCTCATTCTGGTGGCGAGTGGGTTCAACGGCATCATGGAGACGACGGGAATGATGTCCATGATTATCTCCAGGCTGGTGGAGGACGTTGGCCGACCGCTGGCGCTTGTGGGATCGACGATGCTGATTTCACTGTTGGTGACGCTCGTTGCGGCCAATCAGGCACTGGCGATCATCGTACCAGGGCGGATGCTGCAATCGGCGTATAAGCGGGCCGGGCTATCGGCTAATCTGCTTTCGCGGGCCCTGGCCGATTCGGGTACAGTACTCTGCGCGCTGATTCCATGGAACCTGATGGGCATTTTAGGGGCAGCGGCGCTGGGGGTCTCCGTGCGTTCGTACGCACCGTATGCTTTCCTACTATGGCTACTGCCGCTTGTCTCCCTCGGAAAAACGGCAATCGATGAGCAGCGTTCCGTTGTTGGCCCTGCTGTCGTGTCGTCCGGAAAGGGCAATTGACCAATGGAAATCGGCCCATGTATCCCCGGGTTGCAGTACGGGCTTGTGTGATGCTATGATGCATAAGCCAAGTCACAAAACGACAGTAGATCGATACGGGTCGAATGACCAATGTCGGCTTTGTGATGAGGAGAGTCTTAACGAGAGCGAACGGGGCCAGCGACAGCGGCTCCCGGTCAGCGAAATCGGTGAATCTGCTGGTTTTGCACCTTTTCGGCAGTTGACGAACGGCGGTGGGTTTGCTACTCTATAAAAGCTCGCCTGGCGATGGCCACGAAGGGAAAACCTGGCTGGTTGACGGACGGCGATGAACCTGGTAGAGTAAGTACTTGCCGCCTCCAAGCGGCAGACTTCGAACCTTGAAAACTAGACAGTGTAAGTAAGCAGAGTCACCAAGCAATTGGTGACAGCGAAGCGAGTCGTACGGAATGAAAGAGCCGAACAAACTATTCTACGGAGAGTTTGATCCTGGCTCAGGACGAACGCTGGCGGCGTGCTTAAGACATGCAAGTCGAGCGGACCCGCAAGGGTCAGCGGCGGACGGGTGAG
>DASXVX010000014.1:0-23392 GCA_036504075.1 Symbiobacteriaceae bacterium
CCGCACGCCCCGTCACCGGGGCGCACTGCCCAAGTGGGATTTCCACTTGTTTGTCTTTCAGTTACAAGACCGAACAGGATAAACGGCCTTGGGAGGACTTGAACCTCCTGACTTGCATGACTGCGAGGCGCACCGCGAAAATGGAGGGGGCGTTCTGCCCCCTCCGTTCGGTATGCTGGCGTAACTTATAGCGTGAACCGAATCATGCGGGCCCGAAGTTGCTCGGCGATGGCCGCCAGGCCCTGGGCTGAACTTGCGACCTCCTCCATGGCGGCGTTCATTTCCTCCACCGACGAGGAAACCTCTTCTGCCGACGCGGCGTTCTCCTCCGAAATGGCGGCGACAGCGCTGACCGAATCGGTCATCTGGCCGGCAGCGGCGGTCATTTGCTCCGTGATGGCCGAGTTCTCCTGGGACGTGGCGGCCACATTCTCCATAGCGCCGGCCACGTTCCGGCTGAAGCTGGAGATTTGGCCCGCGGCCGCCGCGATGGCCGCAGCGTCCCGGTTCGCCTGGTCCACCATGGCCTGGATCGCCTTGAGCGCCTGGCCGGCGTCGCCCACCAGGCGGAAACCCGCCTCCACCTCCACGGTGCCCTGCTGCATGACCTCCCTGGTGTGCGCCGTGCCCGTCTGGATGTTGTCGATCAGCGTCGCGATCTCCTTGGCCGACTTGCCCGCCCGTTCCGCCAGCCGCCTGACTTCCCCGGCGACCACGGCGAAGCCCCGGCCGTGTTCCCCGGCCCGGGCAGCCTCGATAGCCGCGTTTAGCGCCAGGAGGTTGGTTTGTTCGGCGATCTCCGTGATCGCCTGATTAATCGTACCGATTTGCTCGGAGAGCCGGCTCAACTCCGCCATCTGCTTTGCCGACTCCAGCGCGCCGGACCGGATCCGGCCCATGCCTTCGATCGTCTTCTCCACGACCGCGCCGCCGCTCCGGGCGGTCTCAGCCGCCTGGTGTGACGAAGTCGAGACGTGATTGGCCTTGGCCACCACATCGGCGATGGCCGCCACCATCTGGTTGACCACGGCCGCGGTGGACTGGGCATCCCGAGCCTCGTCCTGGGCGCCGGCGGCGATCTTCGCGATGGCCTCCTGCATCTCGCCCACCATGCTCGTAGCGGCCTGGACGGAGTGGGCCTGCTCCAGGGTGCCCCCGGCCACACTCCCGATGGCCTGGGCCACACCCTGGGAGACCTGGGCCACCTGTTCGGTGGTGGTCATTAGCTGCTCGGCCGAACTCCCCACCGTGACGGCCGAATCCCGCACGTCGGACAGGAGCGTGCGCAGCGTTTCCAGGAAGGCGTTGAACGTTTTCGCCAGATCGCCGATTTCGTCGTTGGTGCGTACCTGCAGTCGCCGGGTCAGGTCGCCGCCCCCCGCTGCCAGCTCCCGGAGTTGCCCGTTCACCCGCTTGAGCGGCTGGACGACGAAAATCACCAAGGTCACGGTCGTGGCCAGTCCGATGAGGAGGCCGATGCCCAGGACGATCAGGGAAGCCCGGCGCTGGGCAGCCGCCGCTGCGGTCGTCTGAGCCTGAACCTCGACGACTTTCTGCGCCTGGTGCGCGACCTCATCGTCCACCGCCTTGGTCAGTTCCTCACGGATTGGTGCGAGGGTGGCGACAACCTGCTGCGCCTCTGCCCTCGTGTACACGGGCCGGTTAAAAACCGGTACCGCCCCCGCATTGTAGTTGATCAGGCTGGACTCGATCCGGGCCAGAATCGCCTCACCGTCGTCGCTGCGAATCAGCTTACTCAGCCTGGCAACGGATTTGCCGGCCTCATCGCGGGCCACCTGGTAATCCGCCCAGGACTTGGGCTCGCCCAGCAAGAGGTGCGCGGTAATCGCCCGGCCCGCGGCCTGAACGTTGGCTTCCACGTGACGGGACTCGACCATCGCCTGGTCCACCCGGTCAGTCAGGTCCTGATACTGCGCGACGATCCTGTTCAAGCCCTGGAGATTCAGCGCTGCTATCGCGCCCATGGCCGCCAGCATGAACAGACTTGCGATGGACAGCTTGAATGTAACGGTCAGCCGCATTGTGGTCTCCCTCTCAGCGAATACGGTGTTGGCGCAGCCTTGCTGGTTGGTTCTGTTGCCGAAGGTTGTACCAGCAAGGATTATATAGGTAATTCGCAGAACTTACAATAGTTACAAGGAGCGTAGCGCTATTCCTGGCTGTAAACGCCACCCCCGTATAGCGGCGGCGAACCCGGGCGAGAATACGCGCCGGGAGGTGCCCTAAGCCTATGAGGCCGAAACAGGAAGCGCTTAGAGTGATCCGGGAACAGGTCGGCGATCGCACGCTAACCTTTAACACCACCATCACGGAACTCTCGGAGGAGTTCGATACCGATATCCTCGACCTGGTGGATGCGTTGGAGAACGAGTTTGGCGTGGAACTGTCCGAAGAGTTGCTGGTCGACGTAGAAACCATCGGCGAACTCTGTCAGGTGGTGGTCCGCGCCACCAAGGAGACCGCCGGCGACGAGGAAGAGGAGTAGACAGACAGACAGCGGTGAAGGGTCACGCCCTTCACCGCTGTCTTGTCCCGGTCCGGAGCTTACTTCCCTTCCGCCACTTCCACGCAAGCCTGCTCCAGCACGTCCAGCGCCTCTGCCAGCTGGTCCATGGGGATCATCAGCGGGCCCAGCATCCGCAGCACGTTGCCGTAAATGCCGCACTTGACGATGATGACGCCCCGGCTGATGCACTTTTCCATGATCTTGTTGACCTCGGGAGCCGCCGGCTCCTTCGTGTTCACGTCCCGGACCAGTTCCATGCCGATCATGGCCCCCAGGCCACGAATGTCGCCGGCCTGAATCTTGCCGCCGGGAACGGCGGCCAGCCGCTTCTGCAGGGAGCCGAAGCGCTCCCGATAAACGGCGCCCACTTCGTTTGCCCGTGCCACCAACTTCTCTTCCTCGATCACGTCCAGCACGGCGTTGGCCGCTGCGCAGGCCACCGGGTTGCCTACGTACGTGCCGCCGATGGTCGAGTCGCCCGGCGCGTCCATGACATCCGCCCGGCCGATGAGGCCGGAGAGCGGCATGCCCGCAGCCAACGACTTGCCCACGCAGATCAGATCGGGCACCAGACCCAACTGCTCGCAGGCGAGGAACGTGCCGGTGCGGCCGAAGCCGCTCTGAATCTCATCGGCGATGATGAGAATGTTATGCTTGGCCGCAACCTCCTGGACCCGCTTCAAGTAGTCCGGGTGCAGCGGCACGAAGCCGCCCTCGCCCTGCACCGGTTCCAGAATAATGGCCGCGGTGTCGCCGGGGGCCGTCATGGTGATCAGCGCCCGCTCCAGGGCGTCGGCGCAGAACTGCACGTATTCCGCCTCGGTCATGCCGGCCGGCCGCCGGTAGACGTACGGGGCGGGCACCCGGTAAACCTCCGGGGCGAAGGGACCGAAGCCCTCCTTGTACGGCTTCACCTTGGAGGTCAGGCTCATGGTCAGGTTAGTGCGACCGTGGAACGCCCCTTCCAGGGCGATGATCGCCCGCTTGCCCGTATACTTGCGGGCAAACTTGACGGCGTTTTCGACCGCTTCTGCGCCGGCGTTGAAGAAACAGGCCTTCTTGGGGAAGCTGCCCGGCGCCAGCTTCGTCAGCCGCTCCGCCAGTCGAACGTACGAGTCATACATGATCACGGAGAAGTCGGTATGGGTGAAGGCGGACGCCGCTTCCTGAATCGCCTTGACCACATGCGGGTGCGAGTGGCCCACGTTGAGGCAGCCCAGCCCGCCCGCCAGGTCGATGAAGGTGTTGCCGTCCACATCGGTTACCAGCGCCCCACGAGCCTCTTTGATCGCAACCGGCACATGAATCGAGAAGGCATTGGCAATGAGTTTGTCTTTCCGGGTCATCAATTCGGCAGAGATGGGGCCGGGCACGCCCGTGGTCAATTTGATGGAACGAGTCTCGGTCATCACGTCGGGGTCCCTCCTGTCGGGGATAAGGTAGCCGCGGTCTATGCAAAAATGTATATTGGCCTTTTCTTCCAAGGTTCCTGCCAGTCTATACATTTTTGCATGAAACTACGCGGCTGTCTTCCGGCGGAAAGGCCAGGACTGGCCGTCCCAGAGGTAGCAAATCCAGTAGACCAGGCCCACAAGCACGGCGCCGCCCACGATGTTCCCCAGCGTCACGGGCACGAGGTTCCCCACAAACCCGAGCCAGTCCAGTTGGGCCAGCTTCTCGGGTGGCAGGTTGGCCGCAGTGGTCACCGCCGGCTGGCCCTTGAGCCAGATGGCGTAGGGAATGAAGAACATGTTGGCGACAGAGTGTTCGAAACCAGCCGCCACGAAGGCGCTGATGGGGAAAATGATCGCCAGAATCTTGTCGGTGACGGTACGGGCGGCGCTGCAGAGCCAGACCGCCAGACAGACCAGGACATTGCACAGCACCGCCCGCCAGAACGCCACCCAGAACGGTAGCGTGACTTTGGCCACGCCCACCGCCAGCGCCCGGGCGCCCACCACATTGCCGCCTGCCGCCCAGTGCTGCGCCCAGTAACAAATGGCCGCCACGCTCAGCGCGCCCAAAAAGTTGCCCAGGAACACGATGACCCAGTTGCGCAGCAGCAAGGAGACCGGTATTTTCCGGCTCACCACCGCCATGATAATGAGGTTGTTGCCGGTAAAGAGTTCGGCGCCCCCGATTACCACGAGAATGAGGCCAAGCGAGAAGACCAGACCGCCCAGCAATTGGCCGATGCCGAACCCGGTCTTCGTCTCCGCGGTGACCGTGAGAAAGTAAACGCTGCCCATCGCGATAAACGTTCCGGCCAGCACCCCTAGGGTTCCCATTCGAAACAGGGGCATGTTCGCTTTCACCACGCCGACCTGCTCAACCCGCGCAGCCATTTCCGCCGGAGAATAGGCGTCAAAGTTGTTGTCCGACACAATATCCGACCTCCTTTTGGCACAGCCGACCCGATCGAGAACCGACAGCTAATCAAGTCTATCTATTCTGTGTCGTCGTAACCGAGCGACGCTTTCATTCTACCATCGCAGAAAAAAGCGTTGAACCCCACCCGGGGTTCAACGCTTTCGTGCTGCCGATTACTTCACTCCACTACCGCCGTCGCGAACAACCAGCGGTGGAACCACCACTCGAACCCGGTCCCCAGGAGAATCGCCAGAGCCAGCCCCAGGAAGTTCGGGAACGCCCCCATGGCGCTCAGGACCAGAAAGGAACCCACCACCAGCGTGCCGGCATCCACAGTCGTCGCAACCTGGTTGCCGAACCGGGGCAGAATCAGCAGGTCCCCGAACCAGAGGAGCAAGGTGTGGACCGCCGCCAGAATCATGGACTGGGACAGGGCCAGGAAACCGAAAACGGGCATGGACACCCCGAAAATCACCAGATAAGCCGCGAGCTTGAGGCCAAGAGCGGTAGCTTGCCGCACGGGCGCATCCTCCTTCGCCTGGTTTTGGCAAAAGCATACGCCCGTCCTGCCTATTCATGCCTTACCTTTCAGCGGTGCCCCGCAACTCCAAGTTGTCAGCAGCCGCCTTCAGCGCCTCGATGACAAACCCGATGTGCTCCCCCAGTTCGACCCCCAGTTCGGCCGCCCCCCGGACCACGTCCTCCCGGTTGACGCCGGCCGCGAACCGCTTGTCTTTGAACTTCTTCTTCACCGACTCCACGTCCACGTCAAAAATCGACTTGGTGGGCCGGACCAGGGCAGTGGCCACCACCAGGCCCGATAGCTCGTCCACGGAATAGAGCACCTTGTCCCGAAGGCTGACCCGCGGGTAGGTCTCGTGCAGGAACTCGGCATGCGAACAGATCGAATAGCGAATATCCGCCGGCACGCCCCGCTCGGCCAGGATCTTCTCGCCTTGCAGGGGATGGTCCGGAATGGTCGGGAAGCGCTCGTAGTCAAAGTCATGCAGGAGGCCGATCAGGCCCCAGGTCTCGACGTCCTCCCCGTGCTGTTCGGCGTATGCCCGCATGCACGCCTCGACCGCCAGCGCGTGGTTGATCAGACGGGGGTTTTGCGTATACTCGTTCAACAGTTCCCAGGCTTGTTGCCGGTTCACTTCGTCGCCTCCACTGCCGTGAATTCCTATCGGATTTGCCAATGCTGTCCGCAAATCCTGCCGGCGGACATGATAGACTAGGAAATGAGGTGAGCGGATTGAAGATCTACACACGGACCGGCGATGCCGGCCAGACCAGCCTCCGCTGGGGTGAGCGGATCGCGAAAGATGCATTGCGCGTCGAGGCCTACGGCACCGTAGACGAAGCCAATGCCTTCGTGGGGATGGCGCTGGCGGCCCTGCCGGAAGGCGCAGCGAACCTGAAACTGATCCTCGGCCGGGTCCAGCGGGAACTGTTCGACGTCGGCGCCGATCTGGCGACGCCACCGGACCGGAACAAAGGTGAAACCGCCAAAGTCCAGACTGCTATGATTGAAGCCTTGGAGCACGACATCGACGGACTGGAGACACAGTTGTCGCCACTGCGCACGTTCATTCTGCCTGGCGGCACGCCGGCCGCCGCCGCTCTGCATACCGCCCGGACCGTCTCCCGGCGGGCCGAGCGGCGGGTTGTCACCCTCGCGGCCGGAGAGCCAGTGGAGCCGGAGTTGCTCAAGTACCTGAACCGGCTCTCCGATCTGCTCTTCGTGGTGGCCCGGGCCGCCAACCAGGCGGAAGGGCGGGAAGACGTCAAGGTAGAGTGGAAGAAGTAATCGGAAAGCGGGCGGCCTACGACAGGACGCCCGCTTTTTCGCGCCTACGCCGCAGTGTTGCCCTTACGTCGCCGTCCGACCAAGAAACCGGAGGTAGACCGTCTCGCCCGTCTCCAGGTTGATCTCCAGCCCCGTCTTGTTCGGACGGATGTCGTCGATATAATCGATCAGGATCACCAGTTCGCCCCCATCGCCTTCGAACCCCAGCGCCCAGCCGTTGTTGTACACGATGGCGATCGAGTCCGAGCCAATGTCGACGCAGGAGTTGACCAATCCCCGGGTCTTGATGATGGCATCCATGACCATGCCCTGCTCCACCTTGTCCATGAGACCCGGAATCAAGAGGAGCATCTCCCGGCGTTTCGCCACGCCCTGCACATGCTGGCACAGGTCGTCCAGCACCACCATGAAGTGCTCCCGTGCTGTCCGGAGTTCCGGATGCATCTCCTGAAAGTCATCCTGGCCGGAGCCGACCATTCGCTCACCCTCCCCGCTGATTCCCCAGGGCCTCCGCCAGGAACGGCGACGGCGTCGCCTCCCGCCCGCCGTATGCCTTGGGTGCCGACACCCAAAGCTGCTCCAGCGCACGGGTCATGGCCACGTACAGGAGCCGCCGCTCCTCCTCCAGGTCGGTCGCCCCCCGGACCGGCAGCAACTTGTCAATGACGCCGGCGACGACCACCCGCCGGAACTCCAGCCCCTTGGCCTTGTGGCAGGTCACCAGCGTCACTGCCTCCTGCTCCCCCGCCGGCGCCACGGACCGGCCGGAAAAGGTGTCCACCTGCGCCAGAAACGCCATCAGCATAACCGCCGGGCTGGTCCGCTCCACTTCGCCCAGCAGTGCCTGAATCTCTTCCGCCGAGCCGCCTTCCCGGGCGCAATACTCGGTGACGTAATCGTCGTACCCAACGAACCGGCGCACATACCCGATGGCCTCCGGCGCCGTCATCCTGGTCAGCCGCCGGATGTGGTCCGCTAGTTCCTCCAGAGGCCGCAGTTGCCAGGCGCGGAGCAACCCGGTCTGGCCGATGGCCGTCAGCAAGTCAAGTTTCTCCCGGGCGACCAGCCGGGACGCCTCTTGCAGCACCGCTTTGGAGACGTACCGGTTCGGCCGGTTGATGACCTGCGCCAGCGCCGCCGAATCCCCGCAGGCCACCCGCAGGTAGGCGAGCACATCCTGCACGAACCACCGCTTGTAGAGGTTGGGCAAACCGCCCAGTGCCCGATAGGGAATCTTCTGCTGGGCCAGCGCCTGGGCGACGGCGTGGGCCTGCTGGTTCGTCCGGTAAATGACCGCCCAGTCCCCCAGCGGGGCTCCCGCCTGCCTGATTAATTGGACGATCGCTTCCGCCTCCTGGAGACTGTCGGCCGGCCTGAGCCACTGCACCGGCGGACCGTCCGGCTTGGCCGGCTGGATGACCTTGCCGAAGCGGCTCCGGTTATGGGCGATGAGCCGGTTGGCCGTTGCCACCACCGGCGGCGGGCAGCGGTGATTCACGTCCAGCGTAACCCGCACCGCGCCCGGGTACGCCTTCGGAAAGTCCAGCAAAAACCGGGGCGAGGCGCCCCGCCAGCCGTAAATGGACTGGTCCTCGTCGCCCACCACGCACAGGTTATGGCGGGGTTCAGCCAAAAGACGCACCAACTCCCACTGAATCGGGCTGGTGTCCTGAAACTCGTCCACCATGACATGGCTGTACCGGCGGCGATAGGCCGCCAGCAGTTCGGCCCGGCCCTTGAGCAGTGCCAGTGCCTCATGCAGAAGATCGTCAAAGTCCAGGGCGCCCCGCTGGGCCTTCGCCTCGCAGTAGCCGGCCCACAGCCGCTCGAAGTCCGGCTTCACGATGCTCTTCGGCTCGAACGCGGCCGCCCCGTCTGCCGCGGCCCGCATCCGGGTAATGTCCGCCAGCACGTCCTGAACGGTATCGTCGTCGGTGTTAAGGCCCAGGGAGCGCATCAGCTGCCGGATGAGCCGGAACTGCTCGTCCTCCTCCACCACGGTGATGCGCCGTTCCGGGAACCCCTGCCGGAGAATCCGGAAGGCCAGGGCATGAAAGGTCCCGAAGGTCACGCGGGCCGCCACGGCGGACCCCGCCACCCCGGCGGTGCGGGCCTTCATGGCGTCGGCGGCAGCCCTGGTAAAGGTGACCACCAGCAAGGCGGACGGGTCGACGCCCGCCACCTGCGTGAGGTGGGCGACCCGGTAGGTAATCACGGTGGTCTTGCCCGAACCGGGGCCGGCCGCCACCAGCAGGGGGCCGTCCACGTGGGCGATGGCCGCCCGCTGTTCCGGCGATAACGGTGCAGTCACTTCAGCCCAGAAGCCGGACGCAGCCGGCGTATGCATCGCAGGCAGAAACCACACCTCCTCGATCGATTCCACACGAATACGGACGCGAACCTGACGAAGTTCTCTGCATCGCGCCCGAACTCCTGTCACCGAACCACAGGAACGACCTCATCGCAATGCGAATGAAATAGGGATGAGGTGAAACTTTGTGGCTTTGATCTCTTTTGATCTGGATGGCGTTCTGCAACATAGCCCGTTCCGCTGGTCCAGTCCCGACGGGGTGTTCGGCGAAATCAAGCGGGAACTGGTGCCCTACGCCAGCATTGCGGACCCGGAACAGGCCGCCAGAGCCGTCCTGGCGCTGGTCGACCGGGAGCACCAGGGGCGGCTGCACAGCGGACAGCTGGTGGCGGCACATGATTGGGACGGCATCATCGCCCTGGTGGCAAACCAGCTTGGCTACCCCGGCCGGCTGGCCGTGGCCGAAATCATGACCCGCCACTGCGAAAACCCCCGGCTCTGTGAGGCCTACGCCGGCGCCCGGGAATGCCTCCAGACCATGGCGGACCGGGGCCATACGCTGGTGGCCATCACCAACGGGTACCGCAGCTATCAGGAGCCGGTGCTGCGCAAACTCGGGCTGCTGGGCTTCTTCAAAGCGCTGATTACCCCGGAAGCCGTCGGCGCCGCCAAGCCGGAGCCGGGCATTTTCCGGGCGGCGCAGGCGTACGGCGACGGCTCCCCGGGTATTCACATCGGCGATGTATTGACCCACGATATCGCCGGCGCCAAACGGGCCGGCTGGCAGGCGGTCTACGTCGTGCAGAAAGGGGCGCCGGGCGCCACGGAACTGCCGCCGGAACTGGCCGCACTGCCGCCCCGGGAGCGTCCGCAGCACGGGCTGGACTGGCTCAAGTTCCGGCTCGACCGGGACCGGAAGTTCCACGGCTGGCCGCCGGCGGACCTGGCGGACTGCATCCCCGACGCCATCGTCAGTCACCTGAGCGAGATTCCGGAATTTCTTTGACCCGCCCGTCTTCCATGGTAATGACCCGGTCACACTGCCGGCCCACCAGCGGGTCGTGTGTCACGACCACGAACGTCTGCCCCCGCTCGGACACCAGCCGGCGCAGCAGGGCCAGCAGTTCCCGGGCCGTCTGGGTGTCCAGCGCCCCGGTGGGCTCGTCCGCCAGCACCAGGGCCGGATCATTCACCAGCGCCCGGGCGATGGCCGCCCGCTGCTGCTGCCCCCCGGACAATTGTGAAGGCAAGTGCTGCATGCGATCTTCAAGCCCGACGGCCGACAAGGCCGCCCGGGCTTTTTCGTATGCCGCGCGCGGGGAAACCCGCAAGTACTTGAGCGGCAGTGACACGTTCTCCAGCGCGGTCAACGTCGGCACAAGATTGTGAGCCTGGAAGACGAAGCCCAGCTTGTGCAGCCGGAGCCGAGGCAGGAACCGGTCCGACAGGCGGGTCACCTCCACGCCGTCGATCCGGACATTGCCCCCGCTGGGCCGGTCCAGGCAGCCCAAAATGTGCAGCAAAGTCGACTTGCCGCTGCCCGAGCGGCCCATAATCCCCACGAACTCCCCCCGCCCGACCCGCAGGCTGACCCCATCCAACGCCCGGACCCCCATGGGGTACAGCTTCGTTACGCCCTCTGCCTCCAGCAGCATGTGCATGACCCCCCCTAGAGTTCCCGGAGCGCTGCCACCGGGTCGAGCTTCGCGGCCCGCAGCGCCGGCAGCACGCCGGCCACGGCGCCCAGCACGGCCGCAAAGCTCATCCCCCAGATGGCCAGCCGGGGCGTCAGAATGAAGACCGGCGTCCCCTGGTCCCGTGTGTACCAGTTGATGCCCGCGATGACCAGCGCCCCCAGGCCCACGCCCAGGAATCCGCCCAGAAAGCCGATAACGGTAGACTCGGCCAGGAACTCCCGGATGATGTCGCTCCGGGTGGCCCCGATGGCCTTCTTGATGCCGATTTCCCGCGTCCGCTCGCCGACTGCGATGAACATGGTGTTGATCACGGAAAGCGCCCCCACGATGACGGCGATGACCCCCGAGCCCAAAATGGCCGTATTCAGCAGCGTAGTCGCCTGCCCGGCCGCCTTGGCCAACTGCTGGGGTGAAAACAGCAGGAAGCCCCGCCGGAGATCGCTGGCCATAATGTCCGTGATCTTATCGCCCTGAGACGGGTCCACCAGCGCGTAGGCGTTGGTGACGAAGGACGCCAGGTTCAACGACTTGAGCAGGTCGCTGGAATCTACCATAAGCCCCCGGGCGTCCTCCTGGTCCACCATGACCCAGCCGTCCGGCACGGAGAGCGTCTCCTCCAGCACGCCGACGACCTTGAAGCGGGTGCCGTGGGTCGTAAGCAGGTCGCCCACGCCCAGCTTCATTTTCCGCGCCACGGCGCTGCCCAGCACCGCCACCTGATGCTCACCCGGTTTCCACCAGGCGCCCCGGGCAACGTGCAGGGATGCCTCGGGGCCGGACCACGTCTGGGCCCGCAGAAAGTTAGGCAGATCGATGCCCACCAGGAACCGGGGCGCGAGTTCAAAGCCTGCCGACTCGTCCAGCGGCAGCATAATATGGGTCTCGACCTCCTGCACCCCCGGTACCTGCCGCAGTGCGGCGATGTCCTCGGGCGTCAGCAGGTTGAGGCGGAGCGCCCCCCCGTTGGAGCGCACGGCAATGCGGTGGGAAAAGTAGGCTTCCCCGCCCCGGATGATCATATTGATTTTCTCAGCCATGCCGCCCATGACCGTAAACGCCAGGATCCCCACGGCGATGCCCAGGACGGTCAATCCCGTCCGCAGCCGGCGCCGGTACAGGTTGCGGAGAATCTCCAAAAGCCGGCATCCTCCCCTCGTGCGTCTTCGAGGAATAGTCTGCCCGGATTCCCAGGAAAGCCAGCAGGAAAATAGTCGCTTCCTGCCCAGTATACCAAAAAAAGGTCGTCGTCCCTGTCGAAGCAAGGGAGACTGCATTCGCCATCTTGCGACAAATGCCGCGGTTTCTGGTAAGCTTAAATTGTCAGCGACATGAATATCATTCGATTGGAGGGATCCGGATGATCAGTAATACCGATGCAGCGGCGATTGGCGGTATCCTCATCTTTGTTTTCATCTTCTTCATGGCGATCGGTGCCGTCCTGATCGTGCTGCCGTATTGGCGAATCTTTACCAAGGCCGGTTACAGCGGCGCCCTGTCGCTGCTCATGATCGTGCCGCTGGCCAACTTTATCATGCCGTTCGTGCTCGCGTTCAGCGAGTGGCCCATTGAAAAGGAGCTGAACATGCTCCGGGCGCAGTTGAATCCGCAGCAGTTCCCCCCGCAGTACCCGCCGCAGAACTACCCGCCCCAGCCGCCCAAGTATCCGCAGCCCTGATTTTCTTATTGGCCCGCCGTTGTTATGCGGCGGGCCTTCTGCTTGGGCCTTTTCCCGAAATTTTTACCGCAGATTTTAATACATGGATGAAGACAATGATTACGCAGATTTGGAAATTAAATATATCATATTGGTACTAATGACACCGGAACTACCATGGGAATCTCTGAAAGTGGCTGGAAAATCCGTGTATTAATGATTTATCATCTGCGTAATCTGCGTTATCTGCGGCCAAATTTGTGTTGCGACCACCCACCCGGCCCCCATAGGCAGAGGCGTGCCTTCTGCCCCCTGCCTATCGGCATAAGCATGAACCGGACCGGTCCTACTTGGGCCATTTTGGCAGGACCGTATGTCAACTATACCGAAATGAATAGGGCTTGAATTCCTTGACCGGGATTACACCGGCGGGACCCGCGGCCCCACCGGAGCTGAGGAGGATGACCATGTCGCAACCAATCATTCGCCGCCGGCGCCTGCATGCGGCCCGGGCGCCCGTGTCACCGGAAGTGCAGGCAGCCGTCGCCCGTGCCCTTGCCGCCGTGGCCCCGGTTCGGCCCGACAAGGCCCTCCCGCTCCTGCAGCACATTCAGGCGCAACTGGGACACCTGCCGCCAGCGGCCCTGGAATACGCCGGCCGGCAGAGCCACATTCCCCTGGCCGACTTGAACGCGCTGGTCAGTTTCTACGACCTGCTTTCCACGGACCCGGACGGCGGCGTCGTGATTCACGTCTGCGATGACCTCGTATGCCGGAACGCCCCGGGCGCCAAAGCCCTGGGAATACGGCTCGCGGCCTCCGGGCAGCAAGTCCGGTTCGCACCCTGTCTGGGCCAGTGCGAAAAGGGACCGGTCGCCCTCACCACCGCCAGCGGCAGGCCCACCGACCTGGCCTACGGCGGGTACGTCTCCTGGAAACTCGACAGCGGGACCGGCGAAGTCGCCTCCGGCGGCGCCTGGGGCGCAAGCGGCCCGGCAAGCTCCCGGCATGGCTGGCCCGCCGGGTACGCACCGCAACTCCTCGGCCGCTGCGGGCAGTACAAGCATAACGATCTCAAGGACTACGCCGGCGCAGGCGGGCTGCAGGCCCTCAAGAAAGCCCACGCCCTTGCCCCCGCCGAATTGGTGGCGCTGGTCAAGTCCTCCCGGCTCATCGGCCGGGGTGGGGCGGCGTTCCCCACCGGCGTCAAGTGGGAAGGCGTGCTCAACGCCCCGACGCCGTGGGGCGCCGGGCCGGACGGCGCACTCAAATACGTCATCGTCAACGCCGACGAATCCGAGACCGGCACCTTCACGAACCGCGTGCTGATGGAGGAAGACCCCCTGGGCGTGCTGGAGGCGGCGCTCATCGCGGCCCACGCCGTGGGCGCAGACCGGGTTTACTTCTACATCCGGGGTGAGTACCCGAGGGCCATCGAGACGATGACGGCAGCCATCCACACCTTCGACACCGCGGGCCTCATGGACGGCCGGGCCGCCGAAGTCCGGGCGGGCGGCGGCCGGTACGTCTGCGGGGAAGAGACTGCGCTCTTTGCCTCCATCGAAGGCGACCGCGGCGCCCCCCGAGTCAAGCCGCCCTTCCCCACCACCCACGGCCTCTTCCACCGGCCGACGCTGATCAACAACGTGGAGACGCTCCATAACGTCATCCCGCTGCTGACCCTTGGCGTCGACGCCTGGAACGGCGTGGAGCCCAAGCTGTTCAGCATCGCCGGCGCCGTCGCAAAGCCCGGCGTCTACGAAGTGGCTGCCGGGACGCCGCTCCGGCAACTCATCGACCTCGCCGGCGGGTTCACCGAGCCGGTGCAGGCCGTGCTCATGGGCGGGGCCTCCGGCATGTTCCTCGGGCCCGCCCAGCTGGATGTCCCGCTGACCTTCAAAGATGTAGCCGCCGCCGGCGCGACGCTGGGCTCCGGGGCCGTCATGGTCTTCGGCGAATCCGCCGACCTCTGGGACGTGGCCCGCCGGGCCGCCCAGTTCTTCGCCGAGGAGTCCTGCGGCAAGTGCATTCCCTGTCGGATTGGTACCGCCCGCCAGGTGGAAATCGTGGATGAGCTGGCCGCCGGCCGCTTCCAGTGGGTGACGCTGCACGAAGATATCACCGCGGCGATGATGGACGCCTCCATCTGCGGACTCGGCCAGGCCGCCGCCAACCTCGTCCGCAGCCTCTTGAAGCTGAAGGGGGTGCAGTAGCATGGAAATGGTCAGGCTGACCATCGACGGCCGTCCGGTGGAGGCGCCCCGCGGGACAACCCTGCGGCAGGCCGCACTCCAGGCCGGGACGCACACTCCGACGCTCTGCCACCACGAACACCTGAACTGCGCCGCCAACTGCCGGGTCTGCGTGGTCGAAGTGGAGCGGGCCAGAACGCTGATACCCTCCTGCGCGACCCCCGTGCAGGACGGCATGGTGGTCCGGACCGACACGGACCGGGTCCGCAAGGCCCGCCGCATGGTCCTGGAACTGCTCATGACGGAAATCGACACCACCACCGCCCCCGAAATCCAAGCGTACGGGCGTTACTACGGCGCCGACCCGGCCCGCTACCCGGCGGTCCGCGAGGCGGCCAAAGAGCGGGAGGTTATCATCGACAACCCGTTCTACGTGCGCGATTACGCCAAGTGCATGGCCTGCATGCGCTGCGTCCGGGCCTGCGGGTCGGACATTCAGCACACCTGGGCCATCGCCATGACGGGCCATGGCCACCACATCTCGGTGGGGGCGGGCAGCCCCACCAACGACATCACCGAAAGTCCCTGCGTCTTCTGCGGCAATTGCGTCGGCCTCTGCCCCACCGGGGCGCTGATGGGCATCGCCGAGTACGAGGTCCGCAAGGCCGGCCTGATTGGCACGCCGGAACTGCAATGGTCTCCGGAGACGGGCCTGACCGGCCCTGGCACGGCAAAGGAGGTCATCTGACATGGTGACTGCCACCACCTGCTCATACTGCGGCGTAGGCTGCACGCTGGAACTGCACACGGTCGGGAACCAGATTTACAAGGTCACCTCGCCGCCCGACGCCCCCGCCAACCGGGGCAACCTCTGCGTCAAAGGGCGGTTCGGCTATGACTATGTTCACAGCGGCGACCGGCTGACCCAGCCGCTCATCCGCCGGGGCGGCGTGCCCGGCGCCCGGCGAGGCACGCCGGAGTACGGCACGCTGGAACCCGCCTCCTGGGATGAGGCGCTTGACCTGGTCGCGACGCGGCTCGGGGCGATCAAGGCCGACCACGGCCCGGACGCGCTCATGGGCCTCTCCAGCGCCAAGTGCACCAACGAGGAGAACTACCTCTTCCAAAAGTTCATCCGGGCCGCCATCGGCACCCACAACGTGGATCA
Source organism: Symbiobacteriaceae bacterium (assembly GCA_036504075.1). Taxonomy (GTDB): domain Bacteria; phylum Bacillota; class Sulfobacillia; order Symbiobacteriales; family Symbiobacteriaceae; genus DASXVX01. The sequence continues at coordinate 15,730 of DASXVX010000014.1, forward strand.
CTGCGCCCGGCTTTGCCACGCCTCCTCGGTGGTAGCCGTGAACATGGCCCTGGGTTCGGCGGCCATGTCCAACTCCATCGGCGAAATCCGGCGCGAGATCGACTGCATTCTGGTCACGGGCCACAACACCACGGAGAACCACCCGATCGTCGGCCTGGAGATGAAGGCCGCCGTCGCCCGGGGTGCGGACCTGATTCTGGTTGATCCCCGAGAGATCGAACTCGCCGAGTTCGCCACCTACCACCTGAAGCACCGCTCCGGCAGCGATGTCGCGGTCTTCAACGCCATGGCGAACGTGATCATCGCCGAGCGACTTTACAACCAGCAGTTCGTGGACGAACGCACCGAAGGCTTCGCCGTGGTGGCCGCGGCGGTGAAAGACTGCACGCCGGAGTGGGCCGAAGAGATCAGCGGGGTGCCGGCAGACCTGATCCGTCAGGCCGCCCGGCTGTACGCGGGCGCCAAGGCATCCGGCATTTACTGGGGCATGGGCATCACCCAGCACCACAACGGCACGCAGGCGGCGCTCAGCCTCTGCAACCTGGCCCTGCTCACCGGACAGATCGGCCGGCCGGGCACCGGGCTGAACCCGGTCCGGGGTCAGAACAACGTGCAGGGCGCCGGCGACATGGGTGCGCTGCCGAACAACCTGCCCGGCTACATGCCGGCGACCGACGAAACGGCGCTCGAGAAGTGGAGCCAGGCCTGGGGCGTCAAGCTCTCCCGCACGAAAGGCCTGACGGCGACGGACGGCGTCAACGCCATGGGCGAAGGGAAGCTCAAAGGCCTGTACGTCATGGGCGAGAACCCGCTCATGACCGATCCGAACCTGCACCACGCCCGGGCTTGTTTCGAAGAACTGGAATTCCTCGCGGTGCAAGATATCTTCCTGACCGAAACCGCCGAAATGGCCGATGTCGTCCTGCCCGGCGCCGCCTTCGCCGAAAAGGAAGGCACGTACAACAACACCGAGCGCCGGGTCCAGCGGGTGCGGGCCGCGGTCACGCCGCCGGGCGCTGCCCGCCAGGACTGGCAAATCCTCGGCGAGCTCTCCACCCGGCTCGGCTACCCCATGCACTATGAGCGCCCGGCGGACATCTGGAGGGAAGTCGCCGGACTCGTCCCGAGCTTCAAGGGCATCACCTGGGCCAGGCTAGAGGCCGGTCCGGGCATCCAGTGGCCCTGCCCGGACGACCAGCACCCCGGCACCCGGTTCCTGCACGCAGGCACGTTCCCGCGGGGCCGGGGCAAGCTCCACCCGGTGGTGTACGAGCCGCCCACGGAGAATCCCGACGACGATTACCCGTTCGTGTTGACCACGGGCCGGGTGCTGTTCCACTGGCACAGCGGCGTGCTCTCCCGCCGGGCCGCCGGGCTGAATGCCATCGCACCGGAGGCGCTGGTGGAGATTCACCCGTACGACGCCGTTGAGCTTGGCATCGCCGATGCCGGCATGGTCACGGTAACGAGCCGCCGGGGCAAGGTGACGGCCAAGGCGCAGGTGACCACCCGCCCGCTGCCGGGCAGCATCTTCATGACCTTCCACTACGCCGAAGCCGCCGCCAACCTGCTGACCATCGACTCGCTCGATCCGCTGGCCAAAATTCCCGAGTTCAAAGTTTGCGCAGTCAAACTTGAGCCGGCCATCTAGTTCCGCTCCTCCGGTCGCGGAGGCGGACGGAAGCTGCGACGAGCATCGGGGCGTTCGTTCAAGATTCGCAGCCGATGGCGGCGAACGCAGCGGTAACGGCATCCATCGCCTACCAGTGAGCGAGTACGCCACCAACGGCGAGAATCATTTCAAAGGTAAGTCGCCCCGCGCGAGGAGCAGTTTTCGGCCGCCGACCCCTTGACCTTGCCCCTGGGGCAATCCCTTATGCTCACAGTAGAGGTGGTGACCCCATGTATACGGTCGGCCAGATGGCCCGGGTCTGCTTCGTCTCCACGAAGCTCCTCCGCCATTACGACGAGATTCAGCTCTTCCGCCCGGCCCGGGTTGGACCGGAGAACCAGTATCGCTACTATGACCGGGAGCAGGTGCTCTTGCTCCGGCGCATCCTGTTCCTCCGGGACCTCGGCCTCGGGCTGGAGGTAATCCGGGAACTGGTCAACAGCGGTGCTGTGGAAGACCCGGCCCGGATCTCGGCCATCTTGGCGGAACGGGCGGCAGGCATTGCGCACGAAATCGCCGCGCGCCGGGAACTGCTCGACCGCATCGAACGGGTCACCGCCATGCTGCATGTGAAAGGGGAAATCAGCATGACGAATCCGACCGTCACCATCAAGGACGTCCCGGCGCTGGAAGTCGTGGGGATCCGCAAAACCATCGCGATCCGGGACATCGGCAACCTCCTGGAAGAGGCGGCCCGCAAGCTCCGCTCCCGGCCCGCCGGCCCGCCCATCTGCCTGTACCACACCCAGGAGTTCGATCCCGAAGCGATTGACGTGGAGGCGCTCTTTCCGGTAACCGCCCGGGGAAATCAGACGCTGCCAGCCGTGAAGGTCGCCGCCATCACGCATCTGGGCAAGTACGAGGACATCTCGCAGACCTACTCGGTGCTCTTCGAGTGGGTCAACCAGCACGGCTACAGCCTTACCGGCCCAACCCGGGAACACTACATCATCGGCCCGGAAAGCAACCGGCCGCCGGAGGAGTACGTCACGGAGGTTCAGGCACCCATCGGGTAGACAGAAACAGGCGCTCGCCAGTTCGGCGGGCGCCTGTCGCTTTGTCTTCAGGATAAGAAAGTCACCGCTCAGACCGGAAGGCGACCTGCGGCACTTCAGCCGCCGCCGCCCGGTCCAGGAGTATGGTCACGTTCTCGTGCCGCTGCAGGGCGGTGGCTGGCACCGCCTCCGACGGCGCTTCCGCCACCGTCCGCCGGACGATGTCCGCCTTGGACTCGCCGGAAGCCAGCAGAATCACCCGCCGTGCCTCCAGAATCGTCCCGATGCCCATCGTGATCGCCTCGCGGGGCACGGCCCCGATGCTTCCAAAGAAGCGGGCGTTGGCCTGCCGGGTGGCGTCGGTCAGCGCGACCCGCCGGGTCCGGGAGGTCCAGGGCGTCCCCGGCTCGTTGAACCCGATGTGGCCGTTGAGTCCCAGCCCAAGCACCACGACGTCCAGCCCGCCGGCTTGCCGGATTCCCGCCTCGTAGGCACGGCACTCCGCCGCCACGTCCGGCGTCATGCCGTCCGGAATGTGAATCGACTGGGGCGGCAAGTCCACCCGGTCGAACAGGTGGGTCCGCATGTAGCTGTAGTAGCTCTGCGAATGTTCTTTCCGCAGCCCGATGTACTCGTCCAGGTTAAACGTCTGCACCTTCCGGAAGCTGACGCCGGTCCGAACCAGTGCGCTGTAAAACCCTTCCGGCGTCGATCCCGTCGGCAGCCCCAGCACGGCGTCCGGCCGACGGCGGATGGATTCCGCCACAATCGCCGCCGCCCGCTCCGAGAGCGCCGCATAATCCGCCATTACTTCGATCTTCAATGTATCACTTCCTATGGATCACTTCCTAAAGCAGGTCAATGCCCGTGTACGCCAACTGCCCCTCGACAATGGTTCCCATCACCCGCAGGTCCTGGTCAAGCAAGGCCAGGTCGGCGTCCATACCAGCGCCGAGTGCGCCCTTGCGCCCCACCAGCCCGTGCCGGCGCGCCGGGTGCAGCGACGCCATGGCCACCGCCGTCACCAGGTCCACACCCGCCAGGCGGACCATGTTCCGGACGGCATCCGCCATGGTCAGTGCGGAACCCGCCAGCGCTCCGCTCTCCAGCCGGGCGGCGCCGTCTTTGAGGACCGCCTTCAGGCCGCCCAGGAGGTACTCACCCTCGGGCATCCCGGCGGCCCGCATGGCGTCCGTGATCAGAATGACCTGCTCCGGCCCCCTGGCCCGGACGGCCACTGCCAAAGCCCCCGGATGGACGTGAATACCGTCGGCGATCAGTTCCACCGTCAACCCCGGCAACGTCAGCGCCGCACCCACCGTTCCGGGCTCCCGGTGGTGCAGACCCCGCATGCCGTTATACAGATGCGTCACGTGGCTGACCCCCGCCGCCACCCCGGCCTCCAACTGCGCCTGGGTACAGTCCGTATGGCCGGCGCTGACCACGGCACCACGGGACGCCAGGTGGCGGATGGCATCCAGGCCCCCCATCATCTCCGGTGCCAGCGTTACGTGCCAGAGGTCGCCCGGCCGCCCGGCGGCCAGCCAGCGGTCGATTTCCGCCACGGAAGCAGCCCGGATGTGCCGGGGGTCCTGTGCCCCTTTGTGCTGCGGGTTGATGAACGGACCCTCCACGTGGAAGCCCAGAATGCGGGCGCCACGCCGGGGGGCATTTTTCGCGGCGTTCACCGCGGCGATGATGTCCGCTTCCGGCGCACTGAGCGTCGTCGCCAACAGGCCGGTCGTGCCGTAGCGGGCGTGCGTCTCGGCAATGGTCGCCGCCGCCTCGGGGTCGGCGTCCATGAAATCGGCCCCGCCGCCGCCGTGCACGTGCAGGTCGATAAACCCCGGCGCAATGTACCCCTGGTCCAGCCGGGTCGTGCGGGCCGGGTCCGGCGCCGGTGCCGGGACCGCCTCCCGGTCCCAAAGGCCGGCAATTTTACCGCCGAACACGTGGACCAGCCCATTCGCGACAATCCGATCCGGCAGCACCAGAGCGCCCTGAAACCAGTGGTCCTCGAGCCGGAGCATCTAGGATTCCTCCTGTCGGATCAGTTCCGTAGTGAAGCGGTACCGGTCGCCCCGATACCACGACCGGACAAATTCCACCGGACGGCCGCCTTCATCCCGGGCCAGCCGCTCCATGAGCAGCAGCGGCACGCCCTCCCGGGCATGGAGCACTTCCGCCTCATAGGCGCTGGCCGCCACCGCCTCCAGGCTCTGGCTCGCCCGCCGCAGGCGAATGGCGAATCGTTCCGCCAGGATGCCGTACAGCGAAACCTGTGAAAAGTCCACCGTGGTCAAACCCGGGCAGAGCGCCACCGGCAGGTGCGCCACTTCCAGGGCCATCGGCTGACCATCGGCCAGGCGAAGCCGCTCCAGCCGGAAGACCGGGGCGGCCTGTTCGATGCCCAGGGCATGGCCGACGTGGAATCCGGCCAGCACCTCCCGGCTGGAAATCACCTGTGCCCCAGCCACGAGACCCCGGCGCAGCATATCCTCTGTAAAGCTGGTAAGAGCGATCAGCGGTTGCTCCAACTTGGGCGTGGCCACGAACGTCCCCCTGCCCTGCACCCGGTATAAATACCCCTGGCTCTCCAGCTCTTTCAGTGCCTGGCGGGCCGTCATCCGGCTGACCCCAAACTGGTCGGTCAGCTCCCGCTCTGATGGGATCCGGTCGCCGGGCCGATAGGCCCCGCTGTCGATGACCTCCAGGAGCCAGGTCTTGATCTGGTAGTAGAGCGGCGTGGATAGGTGCTTGTCGGCGTCGTTCAGGAAAATCCCCTCCCACGAATGCCGCCAGTCGGCGAAGTTGTATATACCACTCATCATTTATAGCACGACCAAGAAAGTCAATCAAGGGTGAACAAAGAGCCATTTTGTATCGAACCATCTTCTGGAAAATAACGTATGAATAGGTACTGCGTTCAAGTTCTGCGTGGGTGGATGAAAGGGGGCTACTGGGCATGCATGTCATTCAGCGCGCCTTGTCCAGGTTAGGATTCGGGCCGGTGGAACAAAAAGAATACCGCCCGGACTACCAGCACCTGATGCAATCTGCGCTGTTGCGGGTACGTACGGCCGAACTGTGCATCCAGGAGGCCCGATCCCTGGAAGAGCTGGACACCGCCCGGGCGTCCATGGCGGCGGCCTGGGCAGAAGTGCAGCAGCTGGTGCGGATGGCCAAACGCGATCGGGGAATCGCTGTGAAGCCGATCTCTGAAACCGAGGAGATGCACCGGAACCTGCGGGACTTCCTGAACCACCGCACCCCCGGAGACAAGCCGGGCCATCGGAAAACCGGCACGAACCGATAGCGCTGGACACAGCGATGGGGGGGCGAATTGCCCCCCCATCGCTGTCGTTGCGTTTATAGGTCTCCGGCTGCGGCCAGCATGGCGAGCCGGGCCGCCCCAATGACTCCCGCCTGGGGGCCACAGTGCGCTTTCTTCAACCGGACGGAGAGCGACCGCGGGCGGCATTCCCGAGCCACCGCCTCCAGCAAGCGGTCCCACCAGTACCCCAGCCGCACGATTCCGCCGCCGACCACAACCAACTGCGGGTCAAACGCTTGCTCCAGGTTCACGAGCAGGAGCGCCAGATCACTCACGAAGCGTTCCACCCCGGTGCGAGCGGCTTCCCGCCTGGGCGAAGCCGCTTTCTCCGCGCTGTACAGCACATCGCGGATACCCCGGAACGCATGGCCCTGGGTGAGCGCCTCGTTGGCCCAGCGAGTCAGGGCTTTGGCCGACACATACTGCTCGGCACAGCCAGCCCCGCCGCAGTTGCAGGGCAGTCCACGGGGGTACAGGGCCATGTGGCCCACCTCTCCGGCTCCAGACCGCGCCCCCCGCCAGAGCTTGTTGTCGATGACGACGGCCCCGCCCACGCCCGTGCCGATGGTCAGCGTGAGAAAATTGGCCGTTCCCCGGGCGGCTCCGATCCAACCTTCAGCCAGGGCAGCGGCGTTCACGTCGTTATCGACGATCACCGGCAACCCGAGCCGCCGGGACAGCTCAGGTCCCAGAGGCGTTCCCGTCCAGCCCGGCAGGTTCCCCGTGGCGAAGATCACGTGCCCGCGCCGGACATCGATGCGCCCGGCGGAACCCACCCCGCAGGCGACCACCGGCGAGCCCTCACGATCTGAAACCGTGCGGGCGATGAATTCAACCCGGTCCAGCAGTGCGGCGGCGCCTTCGATAGCCCGGGTCGGCGTCTCGCTGTGGTGCAGAATCTGTCCCTGCTCACTGACCAGCGCCGCCTTTACCCCGGTACCGCCGATGTCAATGCCCAAAAAGGCCACTGCCGTTCACATCCTTAGGTTCATCCACCGAGATATCCCCATTATGCACAACTTATACACAGATTTATGTGATTGCCCACAGACGCGCGCACAGGTTGTGAACAAATTACTCACAATCACGGCCAGATTGGGCCGGCGGTACCCAGAGATCGCGCGTGTATTCCCGGCGGAAGCCCAGGTGCTCCAGGCACAAGTGCTCCACCGGGGACCCCGGTTCCGTTTGCAGCATGCCCGCGCGCCGCCCGTCACGGGCCGCATCGGCCATGCGCCGGAGCATCGTGGCCCGCTCCACGCCCTGACGCCGGTGTTCCGGCAGCACGGCCCCGCAGTAGAAGCCCGCCACGTCTCCCTGGCCCCAATAGAGTCCCGTGCCCACCGGCCGCCCGGAGAGCCAGGCCAGGTAGAAGCGAGCTCGGGCGCCTTCCCCGGGTGTCCGCAGGAGGCTCGTCCAACCGGCCCGAATCTCCCGACCCGTGGCCGGGCTGACTTCGTAGGCCCGCACCAGCGTGCTTCCCCAGAGGTTAAGCTGCCGGGGGCCGATTTCCTCCACCGCGACCCCCGGTGGCAGGCCCAGCTCTGGTTGCGGCAGGTCGCAGCCAAGTGCCACTTGTCGCCCCAGCCGCCGCCACCCCAGGCCCGCGAGCGCAGCCGCCAGGCCTTCGGTCTCGCCGGCCGCCGGCGTCAGGAACAACGC
>DASXVX010000015.1:0-34655 GCA_036504075.1 Symbiobacteriaceae bacterium
AATCACGAGAGCACATGTTTTAGGGTGGCTATGCCGAGAGGGATCACCCGTTCCCATTCCGAACACGGCCGTTAAGCCTCTCAGGGCCGATGGTACTACGTCTTGAACGTGGGAGAGTAGGTCGCCGCCCAAACTATTTACCTCAAGGGCCACTGCGCACGCAGTGGCCCTTGAACCATGTGGCGACCGGCTCACCTCCGTTTCCCTTTGGCAGTGCCTCGCGCCCGCAGCTCCGGGGAAACGGCGGTTCGTCCCACGGTCGAAGCGTCGTCTGGAGCGCAGGAGTGGGTCGCCCCGCCGCCTCAACGATCATCAGGAATTTCCACTGACTAACCGGCCATCCCCCGCAGGTGATCGGCCAGCATGGCCACGAACTCGGAGTTGGTCGGCTTGCCCCGGCTATAGTTGACCGTGGCGCCGAACAGCCGGTGGAGTTCACCCAGGTCCGCTCGGTTCCAGGCGACCTCGATGGCGTGCCGGATGGAACGTTCCACCCGAGACGGGACGGTTCCGTGGATCCGCGCGATTGCCGGGTACAACTCCTTGGTCATGCCGCACAGATCGCCACCGTTGTTCAGCACGTATTGGACAGCATCCTTCAGATAGCGGTATCCTTGTAAATGGGCTGGAACCCCCGTCCGCCGGAGAATTTCGGCCACCGTACGCGTCTGCATGGGCTGGCTCAGGGCGACAAATTCCCGTGCCGGAATGACCCGGTCCATGATAAGAGCTGCCCGTTCCGCCACCAGATCTGGGCTAGCCGGTCGCAGCAAGCAGTAGGTAGCGCCGTTTTGGTAGTACAGCTGCACCATGCGGTCCGATGGGCAGGACATGAGCAGCAGAATCTTTGCGGGTCGGTCGGCCCCCAGGTTGGACAGTACGGCCAGCCCGTCCAGGCAGGGTAGGACATCGTCGAGGATTAGCAAATCCGGGCGGAGCGCCCGCACCAGGTCCACCGCCTCGGTGCCGGTCCGCGCTTCGCCGATGACGACAAACCCGGGGAGGCTGTCGAAATGGTCCACTAGCAGCCGGCGGTTGGATGGGCTGTCGTCTGCGATCAGCAGTGAAGTCAGACTCTCTTGCAAGGGGAAGTCCCTCCTATTCGCTAGGAGAGAAATCCTTACTTTGGGCTTAAAACACCTGCCAAACAGCGCCCCGGAATGTCGCAACAAATTTCGACAGGCAAGCATGAGCAAGTCTCGACGCCCCAGATCCCCGTTCCTGAGAGGAGGGGAGGTAGCAGGGTGATCATCTCGGCGTCTTACAAGACGGACATCCCGGCTTTTTACGGTGAGTGGTTCATGAACCGGTTGCAGGCAGGCTACTGCAAGATGGTCAACCCCTACGGCCGACAGGTATACCGCGTCTCCCTGACGAGGCCCGACGTTGATGGCTTCGTATTCTGGAGCAAGAACATTGGCCCGTTTCTCCCGCACCTGCCCCAGATTCGCAGCCTGGGCTACCCTTTCGTCCTCCAATACTCGCTGACCGGGTATCCCAGGGCTTTGGAATCTGCAGTGCCTTCCCCGGAACAATCGGTGCACTACCTCAAGCGGGTAGCGGATCAGTATGGCCCGCGCGCAGTGGTGTGGCGATACGATCCAATCTTGTTTACCGCCATGACGCCACTGGACTTCCACCGGCGCAACTTTGCCAGCCTTGCCCGTCAGCTCTCCGGCACCACTGACGAAGTGGTTGTCTCTTTTGCCCATATCTACAAAAAGACCCGGCGCAATCTCGAAGTTGCTGCCTCCACATGCGGATTCACCTGGGATGACCCCGGAGACGACGTCAAGCTGCAACTGGCCGCTGAACTCGTTGAAGTGGCCCGAACCCATGGGATGCGCTTGACCACATGCTCTCAGAGCCAGTATTGCGTTCCCGGGGCTGGCGAGGCGCGCTGTGTCGATGCGCAGAGAATGAGCGCTGTAGCCGGATATTCGATCGTAGCCAAACAGCAAGGGAACCGCCCGGACTGCCGATGCGACCTCTCGCGTGACATCGGAGAATACGACACCTGCACCCAAGGATGCGTTTACTGTTATGCGGTCCAGAACCGGCGGCTGGCACAGTTGCGATACCGGCAGCATGATCCGCACGGCGAGTTCTTATTCCCTTCGGGGGCCGGCTCCAGCGGCGCAAGCCTGTCCACGGGTCCCGGATAGCATAAAAGGCCTGCCTTCCCGTGTGGGAGGCAGGCCTACCCGGTTCACGGACCCGTAATCTAGCGAACCCGCTCGCGTTCCCGGTCAGGGGTCCGCACCAGAAGGGAGATCGCGATCAGCCCGGCGATTCCGATCAGCGAGTAAACAACACGCGAGAGGAACGCCGTCGGACCGCCGAAGAGCGCCGCCACCAGATCGAAGCGAAAAAAGCCAATGAGTCCCCAGTTGAGCGCCCCGATGATTACGAGGAGCTGAGCAAGCCACGTCAGGCCGTTCATAGCCGATCTCTCCTCCGTTACGCGTTTCCCACAGGAATTATGATGCCGCGGCCTGTTCAAACCATGCAGGCAGTTCTTTACATAGCGCCGATCGATCATAAACACTGATAGATGAATGCCATTATCATCAGGAACTCGGAAGGGAAAATAGTGAAAAGCCCTAACTATTTAAGCGGACATCGGCCACAATATCAGATGGGGGCTAAAGTCATGAAACTTTTTACGTACTACGCACATGCCGGCCTGAAGCTTGGAATCGGGACCGAAACCGGCGTGCTGGACGTCGCGGAGGCGGGTAAAGCTGCTGGCATGCCGGCGCCGGCAGATATTCATGCCGTGATCGCCGGCGGTCGGGATTCCCTGGGTGCCTTGGCGAAGTTGGCCCAGGCGGTAGCAGGTCGCCCCGAGCTGATCAAAAAAGTGGACACGCTGCGGCTGGCGCCGTGCGTGCCCTTTCCGTCCAAGATTGTGTGCGTGGGGCTCAATTACCGCCGCCACGCGCAGGAATCCAACATGGCCATCCCCACTTCGCCGGTGCTCTTCTCGAAGTTTAGCAATGCGCTGTCGGCTCCCGGGAGCGTGATTCCGCTGCCGGCGGGCAGCAAGCAGATCGACTATGAGGCCGAACTGACCATTGTCATGGGGCAGCGGGCCAAAGGCGTCTCCGCGGCGGATGCCCTGGGCTACGTGTTTGGCTACTGCAACGCCAACGACCTCTCTGCCCGGGACCTGCAGTTCCGCACGAGCCAGTGGCTGCTGGGCAAGACGCTGGATGGCTTCTGCCCAATCGGGCCGCACCTGGTGACGTCCGACGAGGTGCCGAACCCGAACAACTTGGCTGTCCGCAGCTGGGTAAACGGCGAACTGCGGCAGAACTCCAATACCGCCGACATGATCTTCTCCTGTGCGGAGATCATCAGCTATGTCTCGCAGTACATGACCCTGGAGCCGGGCGACATTATCCTGACGGGCACGCCGGAGGGCGTCGTCATGGGCTTCCCGGAAGATCGCCGGGCCCAGTCCTGGCTGAAGCCCGGCGACAGTGTCACCGTGGAAGTAGAAGGCCTGGGGCAGTTGCAGAATTCGTTCCAGCCGGAACCTACGGGTTCATCCGCTGATTGATCGCACGGATCAGGTCGGCCAATCCGCCGGCCGGGTCTTCTTTGCGGGCCCTGGGCAGGTAATTACTGCGCACGAGGCCCAGCATGTCATCGATTGTGAATCTCTTCTCAAAGAACGCTCCACCCATGGCGAAGCGGATGTCGTAGTTGTCCTGGGGATAGACCACGAGCACCAGCATGTTCGTTTCGGGCCACTTCTTATCCGCAAGCAGCTTGTCCAGGTATGCGTCCTTGGTCGGTCCGCCGACGTCCGCAGCGGTGACGATCTGGAACTGGACGGAAGCGGTCTGCTTCAAAGCCGCCGTCAGTCCGGCCTGATCGCCCGGGAGATTGACACGCTGGCCGGAGGGGTCGCCGGCGTTACTGCCGGCCTTGCTGCTGGGGACCGCTGGCGCCGGCGCCGATTTACGGCCGAATCCGCTACACCCGGCAAGGGTGGCGGTTACAATCACGATCATCACGGCCAAAACCCAGCTCAACTGTTTACGCACAAACGTCGACCTCCTCCGCACTGCTCTCCCACCGAATAACGTCGTTGATTCGCTGAAAGTTACGACCTATCCTGCGAATTGTACGATTCGCCTGGGGGGAGTATTGTGTTCAGACCGGCAGGCAGGCCCGGTCTGCCGGACGTACCTGACGATTCGCTAGCGGGACAGGCCAAAGGGGAGGACGGTTTACCGCCCTCCCCTGTCTATTCGTCGTCCTCTGTGCGGCTCTTGACGGGTTCGCCCATGGGCGGACTCCACTCGAAAATATTTGAGTCCTCCCGGGACGACCGGCGGGGGTTGCGCACGAACCCCATGCGGGACCAGAACGGCTCGGCCCGCCGGTACGTGTCCAGCGTGGACAGAGGGCGCCGAAGCCGCTGTACCTCCTTGATCACCAGGGCGCCATACCCCTTGCCCTGGTGGGCGGGGTGGACTTCGAAGGATTCGATTTCGAACTCCACGGCGGGCCGGGGCGACCGGGGGTCGTAGCCCTCCATGCCCGGCAGGTATTGCTCCCTGAGGATGCGTGCCAGGGCTACCGTGTTGCGCCCTTCCCGGAGTTCGAGATAGGTGGCGTCGGTATCGGTCATGAGATCTTCGATGATCAGCGATTCCCAGTCGATCTTGCAATCCTCGGCAAAGTACACGAGCCGCTTCATGATGCGGACGGACGGGTGCAGCCACTCCAACACCACGCCGCCTTCCAGTTCCTTGCGGCCCATGGGCGGCATGGGCGCTTCGTCGTCCATTTCCCAGAGTTCGTTGGAATCTCGGAACCAGAGGTTGTCCAGCACCGGGTCTTCGTCGCCGTCCCACCAGGCCGCCGCCCAGGAGTAGTCGGCCCGGGCACCCTGCTGGCAGACCATCCAGAGGGCGGTGAAGCGGTGGTAGTCCACCGCGGCGTGTACGGCGTCGAAGATGAGCAGCTTCTCCTGGAAGTGCCAGGTAGTCTCCAGCACCAACCGGTCCCGGGTGCCGAAGGTATGCCAGCGGATGTGGCGGGCCACTTCCCGATGGTCCGGACCCAGGACGGGCGTCACGGTGGTCACCATTTGGGCCTGTGTCAGGTCGGCCAGCAGGTCCGCTGTTTCGGAAGCCAGCGTCTCCAGAGCGGGATGGGGCGGCAGGACCGCCTCGAGCGGGCGGAATACGAGGGTGCGCATGGAGATCCTCCCGTGCAGTCGTCGTTCTTTACTATGGTTCGCCCGGGGCTTCCGGACTCCTACCGCCTTGTCCGGTTTTTCAATCATGATGCAGGCTAGCAGAGCACGACCTGGTACTCCCGCAGCCAGGTGTCGAGTTGGCCCACATAGGCGAACAGCGATCCCAGGCCCATCAACTGGCCGAACCAGGGCATGGCGGTCGCTGAACCGTCTTGTTTGGCCAACTCCCGGACGGCGCTAGCGTCGATTACCTGATGCAGAGGCGACTGGGGATCGTCGAGGAGCGAGAGTGCCCAGTCCCGGGCCGCCGCGAAGTATGCGGGGTTGTGGGTTTTCGGGAACGGGGATTTCTTCCGGTAGAGCACGTCGTCCGGCAGAATCCCCCGGAGCGCCTTTCTCAGGATTCCCTTTTCCCGGTCGTCGGCCATCTTCATGGCCCAGGGGATGTTCCAGACGTACTCCACAATCCGGTGGTCGCAGAAGGGGACGCGGGCTTCGAGGCCAACGGCCATGGACATCCGGTCTTTCCGGTCCAGCAAGGTGGCCATGAACCAGTTGAGGTTCAGGTAGAACATCTCGCGCCTGCGGGCTTCCAGCGGGTCTTCGCCCTCGAGCACGGGCACTTCCGCGATGGTCTCCCGATACCGCCGGGCCACGTATTCCGCCGGCTTCAGCCGGCCCCGCAGAGCGGGCGCGAGCAGCCGGGTCCGCTCCGACAGCATCCGGACCCAGGGGAAGGTTTGCCCTTGCAGCGCCTCCGGCTGGTGAAACCAGGGGTAGCCGCCGAAGATTTCGTCGGCGCACTCGCCGGAGAGCACCACGGTCTCCCGCTCTTTGATCGCCTTGCAGAAGAGGAGCAGGGAGGCGTCCACGTCGGCCATGCCCGGCAGGTCTCGGGCCCGCATCGCGGTTTTCAAGGCTTCAACCAGCTCAGGGGTGTCAATGATCACGTCGTGGTGCTCGGAACCCAGAAACTCGGACATGCGCTTCGCCCAGGGGGCGTCGGCGTTGGGCTGGAAGTCGCTGGTCTGAAAGTACTTGTCGTTGTCCCGGTAGTCGATGGACCAGGTCCGGAGCGGCCCCCGGCCTTGCTGCCGGAAGTAGTCGGTCGCGATGGCGGCGATGGCGCTGGAGTCCAGGCCACCGGAGAGCAGCGTGGCGATGGGCACGTCGGAGACCAGTTGTCGCTGGACGGCATCGACGACCAGGTGCCGGACGGTCTCGGCGGTCGTGTCGAGGTCGTCGGTGTGCGGCCGGCTGACCAGCGACCAGTACTGCCGGCGCTGCAGGCCCTTTCGGTCGAAGGTCAGGTAGCAGCCGGGCCGCAGTTCCGAAACGCCTTTAAAGACCCCATGGCCCGGCGTCCGCGAAGGACCGAGGCCGAAGATTTCGTGCAGCCCATCCTCGTCCACCTCGGGCGGCACCGCCGGATGGGCCAGGAGCGCCTTCAGTTCGGAGCCGAACAGCAGTCCGTTGCCGCGCTGGGCGTAGAAGAGCGGTTTGACCCCCAGCCGGTCCCGGGCGAGGAACAACTGCTGTCCGGCTTCGTCCCAGATACCGAAGGCGAAGATGCCATTCAGCCGTTCCAGACTGGCCGGTCCCCAGGCCATGTAGGCGAGCAGCACCACTTCCGTGTCGCTGCGGGTGCGGGGAGTGTGGCCGGCCGCCGCCAATTCCCGTCGGACCTCCGGCGTGTTATAGAGTTCCCCATTGTATACGATGGTGTAAATCTGATGCCCCAACCGGCGGGTCATGGGCTGCGCCCCGCCGTCCGGGTCGATGATGGTGAGCCGCCGGTGGCCCAGGGCCGCGTGCCGGGAGAGCGACTGACCCCGGGCATCGGGCCCGCGGTGAGCGATGGCCGCGATCATGGCCTCGAGGGTGGTGCCGTGGTAAGTCAGGTCATTGTCCCAGTCAATCCAGCCGGTAATTCCGCACATGAGTCATCCCTCCGGATGCCCCATGGTACGCGGGGTTCGCCGGGGTGTGCATGTCGGCCTCCGCTGGCCGAGTGTTGCCGAGTGTTGCCGCCGCGCGGGGGATTTGGTACAGTTACAACAGTAATTCGGGAGGAGGGATGCCGGTGGAAGTGATCGCACTCGTAGGACCCGCGGGCAGCGGCAAGAGCCATCGGGCCGGGATCGTCGCGCACCAGCATCAGGTCGACGTGATCATCGACGACGGCCTCCTCATCCGGGACGGTAAGATTGAGGCCGGGACCAGCGCCAAGCGGGAAGACAACAAGATGGCCGCCGTCCGCCGGGCCATTTTCAACGAGACGACACATCGGGAAGCGGTCCGGGACGCCCTCTGGTCGCACAAGCCGAAGCGGGTGCTGATCCTTGGCACCTCCGACGACATGATCGAGCGCATCTGCGATGCGCTGGACCTGCCGCATCCGGACAAGGTCATCCGCATTGAAGATATCGCCTCTCCGGCCCAAATCCGGCTGGCCCGCCGGAAACGGCGGCAGGAGGGCAAGCATGTCATCCCGGCGCCCACGTTCGAAGTCAAAAAGACGTTTTCGGGTTACATGGTTGACCCGCTCCGCTTCTTCCTGAAGCGAGAGGAAGAGGACGCCGTGCCGCTGGAGAAGTCAGTCGTCCGACCCACGTTCAGTTCGCTCGGCCGTTTTTTCATCGCCGACACGGTGGTCGCGGCCATTGCCACCCGGGCGGCGGAGTTGGTGGAGGGGGTCGGGCGGGTCGGCAAAGTGGTGGTCGAGAGCCGGCGGGAAGGGGTCACGGTAGAAGTTGAGATCCTTTTGCGGTACGGCTATCCCATCTGGAACGTGCTGAATGGGGCGCAGCGGGCCATTGCGGAGCAGGTCGAGCACATGACGGCCCTGAACGTCCTGGCGGTCAACCTGGACGCCAAGCGCCTCATGGTGGAATAGGCTGTCACGAAAGGGGGGCACGTCGCTATGACGTGCCCCCGGCGTATTGTGGTACCGGGGGATTTTTATGATGCCGGTATTTTGCCTATGGTGGATGCAGGCCGCCGGGATTCCGCTGGGCCCCTGCGTGAACACAGGGCTCTACAAGACGGCCATCCGGCCGGCCGGGCCGTGGTGGTGGCCGGAGGCGCCCCACGCCCTTGAGCGGGCTGTGAGGACTCGTGAACTGCTTGGCGCCGCAGGCGTCAAGGACCTCGGCGTCGCACGGGCGGCCGGCGGACCGGCGGGGCCGGGCGGTAGATTGCACTAGAAAAGGCACCCCGGGGGCTATTCGCCCTCGGGGTGCTGCGGTGAATGGACGGTACGCCGGCGCTTGTTCGGTTTGACCGGGTTGTCCGGCCAGTTCTGGCGCCCCGGTGACACCACTTCGCGGCTTTCCGCCGGAACCGGCCAGACCCGGGCCAGCACGGAGAGCAGCTGGGCCAGGTTGCCCTGGAAGGTTACCGAACCCTGGCTTTCGCCCGGCATTCCGGAAATGCAGTTCATGTCGACCCGGACGTCCATTCCATCGAGGATCCCTTCCGCCTTGATGCGGACTTCCAGCAGGTTCACGGGCTTCTCGGTGGTTTTCATCTTCCGGTTGCGACAGGCTTCCACCACATCGGTTTTCCCTGTATACACGTCATCCCTCCGTGACAGCACAAATCGCATGGACCACGGCCGATGCTGCGGACTCACAGCGTCCGAAACGCTATTAGGATGTCATTATAGTCGTCCGAGGTTCCTACGAACAGACTTGTGCGCCATGGGGATTGCTGGGGCATGGCTTATCTCAGAGCGAGCGGGTGCTCGCTCTTTTTTGTTCATCCGCCGCGTACGCTACTGGATGGAGGAGGAGAACGTTTTTGCGTACGCTGCGGTGCCTGTTGCCGTTGCTTGTCTTGCTGGCTGCCTGTGCCTCGTCCGGACGCGGCCTGCGGGTCGCCGGCTCGACTTCCGTCCAGCCGCTGGCCGAAATTCTTGCCGAGGCTTACACCCGCTCCGGCGGCGGCCGGGTCAGCATTCAGGGCGGTGGCTCGACGGCGGGTGTCCAGGCCGTGCTGCACGGCGTTGCGGGCCTCGGCGCCGTCTCCCGGCGCCTTGCGCCCGAAGAGTCTGCACAGGGGCTGGTGGCGCATACAATCGGGTATGATCTTTTGACCGTCGTTGTGCACCCGACGAACCCGCTGGCCGCCATCAGCCGGGCCCGGCTGGGCCGCCTCTTCAGCGGGGTGGCCGCCGACTGGCGGGACGTCGGCGGGCCGCCGGGGCCGGTCTACCTGGTGAGCCGGGAGGCCGGTTCGGGCTCGCGTGAGGCGTTCCGCAGCCTGGTGGGTCCGGTCAGCCCCCGGGCGCTGATCCAAAGCAGCGCCGGTGCCATCCGGGTGGCCGTCATGGCGAATCCGCAGGCCATCGGGTACGTAAGCCTGCCCGTGGCCCGGATGGGCGGCTTGAAGGCCCTGGCGGTCGATGGGCGCCGCCCGGACGAGCCGGGATACCCGCTGGTCCGGCCGGTCAGTTTCGTGACGCTCG
This sequence comes from Symbiobacteriaceae bacterium, assembly GCA_036504075.1. Classification (GTDB taxonomy): domain Bacteria; phylum Bacillota; class Sulfobacillia; order Symbiobacteriales; family Symbiobacteriaceae; genus DASXVX01. Next base: position 9,687 of record DASXVX010000015.1, read on the forward strand.
GACCGCCGCAGGGGGAAGCGGCGGCATTCCTGCGCTTCGTCGCCAGTCCGGCGGGCCGGGAACTCATCCGGGAAGAAGGGTTGGTGCCGGCAGGCGATGGACCGTAGGCTGAAAGACCGATTCATGCAGAGCGTTTTGCAGGCGTGCGCCCTGGCCGCCGGCGCGGCGGTGCTTTTGATTGCGGCGTTCGTGGTGGCCGAGGGGCGGCCGGCCCTGGGTGCGGTCTTCGGGCCGGTCTGGGACCCGGAGGCCGGGGCGTTTGGCGTGTTGCCCATGCTGGCGGGCTCGCTGGCGGTAACGGCGGGCGCTCTGGCCCTGGCCGTGCCAGCGGGCATCGGCATGGCGCTGTTTCTCACAGAGGTAGCCCCGCCCGCTCTCGGCACCGCCGTGCGGCCACTGCTGCAGGCTCTGGCCGGGGTGCCCAGCGTGGTCTACGGGTTCGTCGGGCTCACCCTGCTGGTGCCTGCCATCCGCCGGGGCCTGGGCGGGCCGGGCTTCAGCGCCCTGGCGGGAGCGCTGGTCCTGGCCGTCATGGTTCTGCCGACCATCGCCGCCGTGGGCGAAGACGCCCTGCGGGCGCTGCCGCCGACCTTCCGGGAGGGCGCCCTGGCCCTGGGCGCCACGCCCTGGCAGGCCGTCCGGCGGGTGCTCCTGCCGGCCGCCCGGTCCGGGCTCGTGACCGCCGTCGTGCTGGGCCTGGGCCGGGCTCTCGGCGAGACAATGGCCGTGCTCATGGTGACCGGCAACGTCGCCGCCGCTCCTCGCTCGCCCCTGGACCCGGTTCGGACGCTCACCGGCAATATCGCCATGGAAATGGGCTACGCGGTGGGGCAGCATCGGGCAGCGCTCTTCGCCACCGGCGCGCTCCTGCTGGCGCTGGTCATGCTGGTCAACGCCGCCGCCCGGAGGGCAAGCCGTTGAAGGCCATACTCTCGGCGCTCGCCGTGACCGTCACCGGGCTGCTGGCCGGACTCCTGGGCCTGCTGGTCCGCAAAGGGGCCGCATTCGTGACTGTGGACTTCCTCCTGGGCCTGCCCGCCCGGGCGGGCCAAAGCGGCGGCATTCTGCCCGTGCTGGTCTCCACGGGGCTGCTGGTAGGCGGGGCGCTGCTGCTAGCCCTGCCGCTGGGCGCCGGCACGGCGCTCTACCTGCAGGAGTACGCCCGCCCGGGCCGCTTGGTGGAGGGGCTGCGGGCGCTGACGGAGGCGCTGGCGGGCGTGCCTTCGATCATTTTCGGGCTGTTCGGCTTCAGCCTCTTCGTCATCCGGCTGGGCTGGGGCTGGTCGCTGGCCTCCGGCAGCGCCACGCTGGCGCTCATGCTGTTGCCAACTGTCATCCGCACCACCGAGGAGGCGCTGGCCGCCGTGCCCCGCGAACTGCGGGAGGGGGCGGCGGCGCTGGGCGCCACCCGCTGGGAGGCCATCCGCCGGGTCGTGCTCAAGTCGGCCGCTTCCGGCGTCCTCACCGGGGCCGTGCTGGCCCTGGGCCGGGCGCTGGGGGAGACGGCCGCCGTATTGCTGACCGCCGGCAGCGACCTCGGCATGCCCACTTCGCCCCTGTCGCCGGGCCGGACCATGGCGGTGCATTTGTACATCCTGGCCACGGAGGGCCTCTCGGAAGGCCGGGCGTACGCCACCGCCCTGGTGCTCGTGGCCGCCGTGCTGGCGGTCAACCTGGCCGCCAATCTCCTCATGGCAAGGGGGCAGAGGCCGTGACGGACATCAAGCTGCAAACGGTGGACCTGCGGGTATGCTACGGCCGGACGGAAGCGCTTAAAGGCGTCAGCCTGGCCATGCCCGACCGAGCCGTTACGGCGCTCATCGGGCCGTCGGGCTGCGGGAAGTCTACATTCTTGCGGGCGCTGAACCGCATGCACGACGTCGCCGGCGGGACACGGGTTTCCGGGCGGGTGCTCCTCGATGGCCAGGACGCCGCCCGGCTGGCGCCCGAGGAACTCCGGTGCCGGGTCGGCATGGTGTTTCAGCGCCCGAACCCGTTCCCCATGTCCATCGCCGAGAACGCCGGTTTCGGGCCGTCATTGTTCGGCGTCCGGGGCCGGGAACTGGCGCGCATCGTGGCCGAAAGCCTGAAGCGGGCCGCCCTCTGGCCGGAGGTGAAGGGGCGGCTGCACGCCGACGCCCGCTCGTTGTCAGGTGGCCAGCAGCAACGGCTCTGCATCGCCCGGGCGCTGGCCCTGCAGCCCGAAGTGCTACTCATGGACGAGCCCTGCTCCGCCCTCGACCCGGCGGCCACGGAGGCCGTCGAGGAACTGATCGCCCAACTCAGGCGTGAAATCGCCGTGGTCATTGTCACCCATTCCATGGCCCAGGCCCGCCGGGTGGCCGGCCAGGTGGCGCGATTTCAGGCTGGACGGCTGGCGGAAGTGGGTCCGGCGGATATTGTGCTCGATCGATGCCAGTTCTGACACTTTTACCATTCCTCACCGGCATGACAGCGCCGTGGAAGAGACATGTCAGAAAAGCTGACATACAGTTGACAAGGATAGGTCAGGGGGCGTATATTTTCACCAAGCAAGGGTCGTGTGAGGGAAGCTGACATGGCCGCCGCGGCAGACAGCGCAAGGCCTGAGGGAAGGGGAGAGCCGCCGTGAAGGAGGAAGCGGGGAATACAGCAGTCTACTCAATGGGCGTAGCCGAGCGGTTGACCGGGCTCACGGCGCGGCAGATTCGGTATTGGGAGCAGCACGGGCTCCTGGCGCCCTCTCGGACTTCGGGCGGGCAGCGCATGTACTCGGAGGCTGACGTCCTCCGGCTGAAAGAGATCAAGCGCCTCATGACTGACGGAATGACATTGGACCGGGTGAAGGCACACTATGCAAACCGGGAAGCGAAACGGCTGCGCACAGCCAGCGAAGTCGTCTCCACCCGGGTGCAGGAGCGGATTCCCCGGGTCACCTCGTTGTACAACGGCAGCAATCGGGCGGAGTTGGAGCGTATGATCAGCCGTAAGGCTGACAAATAAAGAGGGGAGCGGGTTGTAACATGACGCCGAAAGAAGTAGTTGCGCTAATCAAGGAAAAGGGTATCAAAATGATCGACGTGAAGTTCGTCGATCTGCCGGGCGTGTTCCATCATCTGACCGTCCCCACCCAGGTCATCGACGAAGAGGTCCTCGTGACCGGCCTTCCGTTCGACGGCTCTTCCATCCGGGGCTTCCGTGGCATCGCCGAGTCCGACATGGTGCTCCTGCCCGATCTCGATACGGTCGTGTTCGACCCCTTCGTGGAAGGCCCGACGCTCTCCATGTTCGTGGACGTGAAGGAACCCGGTCTCAAGGATTACGGCCGTGACCCCCGCGGCGTCGCCAAGCGGGCCGAGGCTTACCTGAAGTCCACCGGCATCGCCGACGTCTCTTACTGGGGTCCGGAGCTGGAGTTCTTTATGTTCGACAACGTCCGCTTCCAGAGCGGCGCGGAGGCATCATACTACTTTATCGAGTCCGGTGAAGCGCACTGGAACTTCGGCAAGGGCGATACGCCCAACAGCGGCTACAAGGTGAAGTACCAGCAGGGCTACTTCCGGGCGCTGCCGATCGACGACCAGACCAACATCCGTACGGCCATGAGCCTGCAACTGCAGGAGATGGGCTTCGTCATCGAGCGTCATCACCACGAGGTCGCCTCCGCCGGTCAGAACGAAATCAACTTCCGTTTCTCCAGCCTGACCGCCGCTGCCGATAAGGCTGCGCTCTACAAGTACGTCGTCAAGAACGTGGCCCGGGCCTACGGCAAGACCGTCACCTTCATGCCGAAGCCGCTGTACAAGAACTCCGGCTCGGGCATGCACTCCAACCAGTCGCTGGCCAAGGGCGGCCAGAACCTGTTCTTCAAGGAAGGCGGCTACGCCAACCTGAGCCAGGAGGCGCTCTGGTACATCGGTGGCGTCCTGACCCACGCCCCGGCCCTGCTCGCTCTGACCAACCCGTCCACCAACAGCTACAAGCGGCTGGTGCCGGGCTACGAAGCCCCGGTCAACCTCGTCTTCTCCAAGGGCAACCGCTCTGCGGCCATCCGGGTGCCGTCCAACTTCGCCTCGGCGAAGACCACCCGCATTGAGTTCCGCACGCCGGACCCCACCGCCAACGCCTACCTCGCCTTCAGTGCCATGCTGATGGCCGGCCTCGACGGCATCCGGCGGCAAATCGACCCGACCAAGGCCGGCTTCGGCCCCGTCGACAAGGACATCTACCACCTGTCCGACGCGGAGAAGGCCAACATGAAGTCCGTGCCGACCTCGCTGCGCTCCGTGGTGGACGCCCTGAAGGAAGACAACGAGTTCCTGCTCCATGGCGGCGTTTTCACGAAGGACCTGATCGACACCTGGATCGGCCTCAAGGAAGAGGAGATGGCAGCCGTCGACCAGCGTCCGCACCCGGTCGAGTTCGAGATGTACTTCGACAACTAGGCCGTCAAAGTAGCGTTAGAGCCGCCGCCCTGGAAATGGGGCGGCGGTTTTCTTATCGAAAATTCACTAGGGGCCAGGCAGGGGCGGCGGTATAATGAGGGACAGGGTGAGTGTCGGCGAGGGGACGTGGGCAAAATGCTGAAGCGCTTCTGGGATTCGTGGGGCAGGGAGTTGCTGGTGGCCGTACTGATCGGGCTCTTTATCCGGGCCGAGGTAGCCGAGGCGCGGGTTGTGCCGACGCCCTCCATGGTCCCGACGGTACTCCCCGGCGACCGCCTCCTGGCGGAAAAGCTGGTCTACCGTTTCACCGGACCGCACCGGGGCGACATTATCGTATTCCGGCCGCCGCTCTCCGATGAGAATAGCCGGCTGCTCAGTACCATGGGGCTGGAGGACGATTTTCTCAAGCGGGTCATCGGCCTGCCGGGCGACAAAGTCGAAATCAGGGACGGCAAGGTACTCATCAACGGAACACCGCTCACCGAGCCGTACATCGCCGCCCCGCCCAACTACGTTTTCGGGCCGAAGGTCGTGCCGCCGGGCCAGCTCTTCGTGCTGGGCGACAACCGCAACAACAGTTACGACAGCCACGCCTGGGGTTTCCTGGACGAGTCCGCCGTCCGCAGCCGGGCGGTGGTCCGGTTCTGGCCGCCAAGTCGGATCGACGTTCTTCACTAGGCAAACGAAAACCGCCGCCCCATATCCGGGGTGGCGGTTTTGTGCGATGCGACCGTTACCGGGTCACTTCGACTTTGGTGAGCGCATCACCCAACAGCGTCAACTTGACCGAGTTGCCCAGCCCCAGGTCGCTGAACTGGGCAGCGGCCCCGTTCACGAGAATCTGCGTGTTGGCCTGGATGCTGTACGTGGCCTGGACCGGGGCGCTGTTGTTCATGTAGGCGACCCCAATTTGGGCCGGGGTGGCGGGGGTGGTGCCGTTGGCCGGCACGGCGGAAACCAGTTGGAAGATGTCGCCGTCGATGACCGTGGCCGCCCGGGTAGCAGCCACTCTGGTCACCTGCCCGCTGGCGACGGTCAGGGCCACGGTGTCGCCCAGTTTCAGGTCAGCGAAAACGGCGGCAGTGCCGTTCAGGGTGAAGGTTGCCTGGCCCGAAACCGGATAGACGGTGGTGCCGATGGTAATCGTCCCGAGCGCAGTTGCCGTCGGCGCCTGCAGGGTGGCGATGGACCCGTTGACCGCTGTCGTGCGGGTGACGGCCACCTGGGTAGCCTGTCCGGCCACGACAGTCAGAGTTACGGAGTCGCCGACTTTAAGGTCGGCCAGGGCGGCGGCGCTGTTGTCGACGGTAACCGTGGCCGACGCCGGGAGGACGTACGCAGCCCCGTTGACGGTGACCGATCCTGCCGCCGTGCCGGTGGGCAGCGTCAGCGCCGAGATGGCGCCGGTGACGGCGGTCTGGTTGCGGGTGACGGCCACTTTCGTGGCCAGCCCGCCGCTCAGGGTCAGGGCGACGGCGTCGCCGATTTTCAGGTCCGCAAAGGCGGCGGCGCTATTGTTCACGGTGATAGCGGCGCTGCCCGCCAGCGGGTAGATGTGGCCGCTAACTGTGATCAGGCCCAGGGTCGTGGCAGTGGGCGGAATCAGGGCTGAAATCGTGCCGGTCACCGCGTTGCCCAGTGCCGGAGCGGACTTGGCTTCCACGTATACGGCCTCGCCCTGGCTGTTCAGCTTGACCGTGGCGTGCATGCCGGCGGCCAGGTCGGTCAGGGACTTTTCCAGGTTGTCCACGAAAATGGAGGCGTCATCCGCCAATGTCAATGTGCGATCTTGTCCTTCTGTCAGGGTGACCGAGAAGGCGTTCCCCGCGACATCGACCGACTTGATCGTGCCCCGGATCTCATCCTGCTTGTGCCGGTCGATGAGGCCGTCGGTCCGGCCCATCATGACCGCCATCTCCACCCGCTTGACCGGCTGGTTCGGCCGGAATGTTTTGTCGTCATAGCCGGTGATCAGGCGCAGGTTCACGGCGACAGAGACATAGCCGGCCAGGGCGTCCGGAATCAGGTGGGCGTCGTGGAAGGAAAGCACGGCATTCTGCGCGTCCCGTGCTTCCTGCTCAAGGCCGAGCGACTTGACCAGGAGGACGGCCACTTCCAGCCTGGTCTCGTCCTGAACCGGCCCGAACCCATCGGACCCGCTGATGCTGCCCTGCTTCACAAGTTCGGCCACCGCCGGCCGGGCCCACGTTGCAATGGCCGACTGGTCGGGCATATTCTTAAGCAGGGAGTCCACTTCGGCAGGGGACAGAGCCTGGGCCTCGTCCGCCTTGCCAATCAGCCGGACAACGGCCACGGCCGTTTCCTGGTGGTTGATTTTGGCCCCCGGTGCGAAAGTTTTGTCGCCCCGGCCTTTGAAGATGCCTTTGACCTCCATTTTCGTCACGTCGCTCAGGCCCCACTGGAATTCGCCCATGTCGTCGAACTTCTCGCTGACGTGGCTCTTTCCGTTTCCCTTTCCGTTTTTGTGGCCATTCCCGCCTCTTTCGGCCAGGGCCGGGGCGGCTACGAGACCAAGCAGCAGGCTGACAACGGCGACGGTCGCAGTTAAACGCTTGATGTTCATCTATGGAACACTCCTTCCCAGAACTTGCTCGCTAAAGATTACGAATCGGCGAATTTCCCTTGTGGGGGTCGCCCGGGAATTCAGGCAAGGAAAGCGCGGACTTCGCGGCGAATCTAGTTCACGTTATGGAAAGACAGCTATGCGAATAACCGTGGCGCTTCGAAGCGGCAGGAGGTGGCGGGATGATGCGGCTTGGTTTTGGCCTGCAGATGCAACAGACCCAGCGGCTCATCATGACCCCGGAATTGCGTCAGGCAATCACCGTGCTGCAACTGCCAGTCACCGAGTTGACCGATTTTATTGAGCAGGAGCTTCTGGAGAACCCGTGCCTGGAGTCCGAGCCGAAAGAGGACGTCGAAGAGGAGCAGTCCCGCCATGAGACGGGCCGGCTGCTGGACTACCTGCGGGGCGACTACAGTGGAAGCAGCACGTCGGGCGAATCGGAAGACGAGCCCGAGATGGGCTTTGAAGCCTTCACACCAACGCTTCCGACCCTGCAGGAGCACCTGACGGCGCAACTGCTGCTATCTGGGCTGGACGCCAGCGGGCGCCGCATCGGCGAGTTTCTGATCGGCAGTATGGACGACCACGGCTATATCGGCATTACCTTGGCCGAAGTGGCCGACCGGTTCGGCGTGACTGAAGAAGCGGTCACGCTAGTGCTCAACACGATCCAGGGATTTGACCCGCCTGGCGTGGGTGCCCGGTCCCTCCGGGAGTGCCTGCTGCTCCAGTGGGCCACCTTGGATGATGGCAACCCGCTGGTGCCGGCGCTGATCGACCGGCTGGACGACCTGGGTGAAGGCCGCATCACCCGCCTGGCCGAAGAGTTGGGCGTCACACCGATGGAGATTCAGGGCGCGGCCGACATGATTCGCACCCTGGACCCCAAACCCGGTCGCCGGTTTGGCCGGGCCAATGAGACCCGCTATGTGGTGCCGGACGCTACCGTGGAGCGAGTTGGCGGGGAGTACGTGGTGCTGGTGAACGAGTCGCCGGTCCCCAAGCTGTTGGTCAGCAGCCAGTACCGCCACATGCTAGCGAACCCCCTCGAATCCGACGCCCGCAAGTATGTGGAGCAGAAGATCCACTCGGCGCTCTGGCTCATCAAGGCGATTGAGCAGCGGCGGCTGACCCTGCACAAGGTGACGGAGTCGATCGTGCAGTTCCAGCGCCCATTTTTTGACCAAGGCATCCGGCACCTGCGCCCGCTGACCCTCCGGGAAGTGGCCGAGGTGGTTGGCGTTCACGAATCCACGGTGAGCCGGGCGACGGCCGGCAAGTACGTGGCGACCCCGCGCGGCACCTTCGAGTTCAAGTTCTTCTTCTCCAGCGGCGTCGAAGGGTCCAGGGGTGAAGGAGTGGCGGCCGAGTCAGTCAAGCGGATGATCGCCGAACTGATCAGCAAGGAAGACCAGTCGGAGCCACTCTCGGACCAGACGCTGACCGACATGTTGAACAAGCAGGGCGTCAACATTTCCCGCCGTACGGTGGCCAAGTACCGGGAGGAGATGGGCGTGGCCAGTTCGGGCAAGCGGAAGCGTTATAAGTGAGAGACATCCAGACTCATCAGTCTGGCAATATCCACATTGGCCGGGGGCATGCAGCCGCCGGTCGTATGGCCGCAAAGCCAAAGACCCGGGGCCAGCCCCGGGTCTTTGCGCGCCTGTCACTATTCTTCGTTGGGCAGCAACTGGACTTTATAGATCCGACCCAGGGTCTCCAGGAACCCGCGGGCGATGCCGCTCCACACCTTGCCCCGCCGGAAGATAAGCAGAGTCAGGCGGTTCAGGTGCGAAGCGCCGGCGATCGGAACGCTGATGAGGTGGCTGGTTTTCAGTTCCCCTTCGACCGTGCTCAACGGCAGCATCGCGAGGCCGAGTCCGCACATGACCATCCGCTTGGTCGCTTCGATCGAGTCCAGTTCCATGGTGACGCGTGGCACGAAGCCGGCGCCGGCCCAAAACTGCTCCACCAGACCCCAGTAGCCCGAAGCCTTGTCCGAAGTGATGAACGGTTCTGTGGCGATCTGCTCCGCATTCACCTCCGACCGGCTGGCCAGCGGGTGTCCGGGATGCATCACCAGTACGATTGGTTCGGTGTACAGGGGCACCGTTTCGATGTCGGCGTGACCTGCGACCGGCGAATGCACGAGTCCGAGCTGCACCGTGTCTTCCAGCACCAACTGCTGAATTTGCTGAGAGCGTCCGGTGCGCACAGCCACTTCCACCGCCGGATAGGCGGCCTTGAACCGGGCCAGGAGCTCCGGGAGCGTGTATGTACTGGTAGTGAGAGCAGCCCCGACGGTAAGGGTGCCGCCGGTGGCAGATTCGAGGTCAGTTACGGCCTGACGGGCTTTGCGCATGTCGAGCAGGACGCGCTCGGCATGGGGCAACAGTACCCGGCCGGCGTCCGTGAGCCGGACGCCTCTCGGTTTCCGCTCGAACAGCAGTTGCCCGAGCTCTTTCTCCAGAGCTTGAATCCGGGCGGTAACCGAGGGTTGAGTCAGGTAAAGTCGCTCGGCTGCGCGATTGAAGCTTCCGGTCTGGGCAATCCACCAGAATGCCTCCAACTCCTGAACATCCACAGCGAACGCCTTCTTTCTAACGGGAATAGTATCCCCCAATTTCTAAGATAGTGAAAATTTTAGCATAGTCAATCATATCCATGAAAAATATATCACAGTCCAGCCGGTAATAGGAAACACAAATGAAATCATCCGTGCGTGATCAAAAAGTTCAATACAGGCAACGGGGCGGCTACTCTTACCTCCGGGGCATAGCATTGGGCAGCGAGGGAGGGGTCGCCTTGCCGTATGATCGCTTTCAGGCTGTCCAGTATGCCGCGCTCTGGTGGAATGGCTACAACCCGCTGTTCCGGGCGTTTCGGGATGACTGCACCAACTTTGTCTCCCAGTGCCTCTATGCCGGTGGCTGGCCCATGGAGTTTTCCGACCGGCGGGACAAGGGGTGGTGGTACCGGGGACCCAACGAAGAGTGGAGCTTTTCCTGGGCCGTCGCCCACAGCCTCCGGTGGTATTTGGAGACTTCGGGGCGGGCCGAACGCCGGGAACGCGCCCACGACCTGGATTTGGGCGACGTCATCAGCTATGATTGGGACGGTAACGGCGTCTGGCAGCACCACGCCACAGTGGTGGGCTTCGACCGGGAGGGCGAGCCGCTGGTGGCGGCCCACAGCCTCCCGTCCTGGGGCCGCGCCTGGCCATACCGGGATTCTCCCGGGTGGACGCCCCGCACGCAATACTTGTTCTGGCACATCAAGTCGTGATTGCAGATAGATACTACGCACCTGAAGGTAAATTGCTGGTGCGTGTGGTATCACCTTTTGTATGGCCTCTTTACAAAGTAACCCGCTCGCAGAGTAGAAAGGTGGACAAACCATGCCGCTGATGACCGTGCGCGACATTGACGTCAAGGGTAAACGTTGCTTTGTGCGCGTGGACTTCAACGTCCCCCTGGAGAACGGCAAGATTACCGACGACACCCGGATCAAGGCCGCCCTCCCGACCATTCAGTACCTCGTGGCAAACGGCGCCATTATCGTACTGGCCTCGCACCTCGGCCGGCCGAAGGGCAAGCGGACCGACGAATTCTCCTTGTCGCCGTGCGCCGAACGTCTCCGCAACCTGCTGGACCGCCCGGTGGACTTTGCCTCGGATTGCATCGGCGAGGCCGTCGAAAAGCTGGTGAGCAGCCAGAAGCCCGGTGGCATCGTGCTCCTGGAGAACCTCCGGTTCTACGCCGAAGAGGAGAAGAACGATCCCGGCTTCGCCCAGAAACTGGCCCGGCTGGGCGATATCTACGTGAACGACGCTTTTGGCACGGCTCATCGGGCGCACGCCTCCACCGCCGGCGTGGCCGACTACCTGCCGGTGAAAGTGGCGGGCTTCCTCATGCAGAAGGAAGTCGACATCATGGGTAAGGCGCTGGCCCACCCGGACCGGCCGTTCGCGGCGATCATCGGCGGCGCCAAGGTCTCCGACAAGATCATGGTCATTGAGAACCTGCTGCCCAAGGTGGACTACCTGATCATCGGCGGCGGCATGGCCAACACGTTCCTCCGGGCCAAAGGGTACATAACCGGCAAGTCCCTGGTGGAAGAGGAGAAAGTGGCCCTCGCCAGGGAACTGCTGGAGAAGGGTGGCAAGAAAATTCTGCTGCCCAGCGACGTGGTCGTGGCGACCGAGTTCAAGGCCGACGCCGAGCACAAAGTCGTCAGCGTCGACGCGATTCCCGAAGGCTGGATGGCTCTGGATATCGGCCCGGAGACGGCTACGGCCTTTGGCAACGCCATCCGGGAATCCATGACGGCGATCTGGAACGGCCCGATGGGTGTTTTCGAGATGCCGGCGTTCGCCCGGGGCACGGTCGCCGTGGCGCAGGCGATGGCGGACAGCGAGGGCTGCACGATTATCGGCGGTGGCGACTCCGTCGCGGCCATCGAAGTGGCGGGCCTTGCCGACAAAATGACTCACGTTTCGACCGGCGGCGGCGCGTCGCTGGAGTTCCTGGAAGGCCAGGTGCTGCCCGGCGTGGCCTGCCTGGCGACCAAGGGTTAGTCTTAGGTTACGAGGAGGAGACACTTTGCGTACGCCGATCATCGCAGCCAACTGGAAGATGCATAAGAACCTGTCCGAGGCGGCCCAGTTCGTCAAGGAGTTTTTGCCGAAAGTGGCGGCGCTCGACCACGTCGACATCGTCATCTGCCCGCCGTTCACCGCCCTGGGCGCGGTGGGCTGGGCGCTGGCGGACGTGAAGGGCAAGGTGGCCCTGGGCGCGCAGAACATGTACAAGGAAGACCACGGCGCCTTCACCGGCGAAGTCTCACCGGCCATGCTGAAGGACGTAGGCTGCGGGTACGTCATCCTCGGCCATTCCGAGCGCCGGACGATTTTCGGCGAGAGCGACCAGCTGGTGGGCGAAAAGGTCACGGTGGCCTTCGCCTATGGCCTCACGCCGATTCTGTGCGTGGGCGAGTCGCTGCAGGAGCGGGAGTCGGGCCAGACCGACTTCGTGAACCGGCGCCAGCTGCTCGCAGGCGTTGCCGGCCTGACCGCCGAACAAGCGGCGCAGCTGGTCGTCGCTTACGAGCCCATCTGGGCGATTGGCACCGGCAAGAACTGCGCCCCGGCCGACGCCCAGGCAACCATGGCCGCGATTCGCACGGTGCTGGCTGAGAAGTTCGGCCCGGCGGCGGCCCAGGCGATTCGCATTCAGTACGGCGGCTCCGTCAAGCCGGGCAACATCGGCGATTACATGGCCCTGCCGGACGTGGACGGCGCCCTGGTGGGCGGCGCCAGTCTTGAGCCGGCCAGCTTCGCCGCGATCTGCGAGGCCGGCAGCCGGTAAGGCTCCGGGGTGTCCTGCGCTTTCGATTTCGGCGCTCTGGAAACGGGGCGCCGCAGCTTGTGAGGGGGTAGTCACCATGCTGTATCCGGAACTGGACACGCCGTGTCTGATTGTCGACCTCGACGTGGCGGAACGGAACCTCCGGCGGGTGCAGGCCGCCGCCGACCAGGCGGGGGTGAAGCTCCGCCCGCACACCAAGACCCACAAGTCGGCCTACTGGGCCCGGCGTCAGGTGGAACTCGGCGCCCGGGGCATCACCTGCGCCAAGCTGGCCGAGGCCGAAACGTTGGCCCGCGCCGGGTTCGACGACATTCTGATCGCGTACCCGCTGATCGGCCCGATCAAGATGGAGCGGCTGGCCGCCCTGGCCCGCAAGGTGAAGCGGCTGATCGTCAGCCTGGACAGTCACGAGGTGGCCGAGGCGCTCGCCGGAGTCGGCTCGGAGCTCGGGCACCCGCTGGAGGTCTACGCCGAAGTGGACACCGGGCTGCACCGGGTCGGCCGGGCCGCCGGCGATGACGCCCTGGCCTTTTGCCGGAGCCTGGAGCGGTTTCCGGGAATCCGCCTGGCAGGCCTCATGAGCCATGCCGGCACCACCTGGAAGGCCGGCTCCGAGACCGAAATCCGGGACACGGCCCGCCGCGAACTGGAGATTCTGCTCGCGGTGAAGGCCGGCCTGGGCGACCCGACGCTGGAGATTAGCGTGGGCGCCACGCCGGCGGCCCACGTGGTCGGGCAGACCGCGGGCGTCACGGAGATGCGGCCGGGCACTTATGTTTTCGGCGACCGGAACCTCATGGGGCTCGGACTGGCGACGGAAGCGGACTGCGCCGCCCGCATCCTGACCACCGTGGTCAGCCATCCCGTGCCGGACCGGGCCGTCATCGACGCCGGCTCCAAGTCCCTGGCCATGGACCCCCACCGGGACGGCGGCCACGGGCATGTGGTCGGGCTGCCGCACGTCAAAGTGGCCCGCCTGAGCGAGGAGCACGGGGTGCTGGAGTTCGACTCGTCCGTGTCGCTCAAAGTGGGGCAACGGCTCGAGGTGATTCCGAACCACATCTGCCCGGCGGTCAACCTGTACGACCGGATGTACGGTGTCCGGGACGGCGAGGTGGAGTCCGAGATTCAGATCGAAGGCCGGGGAAAGAATTACTAACGATATGCAGCAGAAGTGGTGCAGTACCGGGGTACGTACGTGGGCTTTCCGGTCCGGCCTTCCGGGGCGCCGCAATGGCTATACAAGCCGATTGACAACGCGTACCCCGCAGGGTAGTGTTTAGCTGTAGGGGGTGTCTTAGACGTGACCATCAAAACGATTAACCCGTCGCTGTACGAAGACCTCATGCGCCGCATGAAGCGAATTGAAGGACAGTCCCGAGGCATCCAGCGGATGCTGGAAGAGGGCGAAGACTGCGAACAAATTGTCATCCAACTGGGCGCGATCAAGGCTGCCATCAACCGGGTGGGCATGAAGGCCGTGGCTTGCAACATGGGCCACAAAATCCTCGATGCAGTCCAGGCCGGCTCTAATCCGGACGACGCCGTGGATGAGTTGATCGAGCAGTTCCTCAAACTGGGCTAAACTAAAAGGGACGGCCAACCAAGCGGTTGCGCCGTCCCTTTTGCGCGGAGCCCGACTTTCCAGCGAACCCATTACTGCGCGGGTGCCAGCTGGGTCAGGGCGCTCTCCAGAATCCGGTCGAGCTCGGCCTTCGGCCGGAAGCCCACCAGCTGGCCCACGGCCTTGCCGCCGTGGAACAGAATCATCGTCGGGATGGACTGGACCCCGAACTGCCCCGCATACTGCTGGTTCTCGTCGACGTTCAGTTTGGCGACCTTCAGCCGGCCGGCCTTCTCGACGGAAATCTCCTCCAGGACCGGACCAACCATTTTGCAGGGGCCGCACCAGGGTGCCCAAAAATCGACCAGCACGGGGATTTCGGACTTCAGGACCTCCTGCTCGAAAGTCGTATCATTGACCGGAACGGTGTTTTTGGCCATTCGCGTATCTCCTCCTCAACTACTTATACCCGGTAGGGTAGCGTTCTGTGCATTAGGACGTGAGTTAGTGGAGGCGGGATACGGGGGCACCATTACGGTCGTCGCATCTTCGCGCGAACTTTACTTTTGCCCAAAAAACCTGGCAGGTGAATGGGAAATCGGCGGCGAAGAACTGAACTTTGGTAAACCGCTTTGCATAAGTCGCCGCGCAATGCATGCCGCGAGGGGGATACACTAGGTTGGGACTTCAGGAGGGGGGCGCGAACGTGACGACGTATCGCAGACCGGTGGCGTTGATCGTGCTGGACGGCTGGGGGCTGAACCCGAATCCCGCGGCAAATGCCGTGGCGATGGCTCGGCTCCCCAACTATGACCGGTATATGCAGAAGTATCCGCATACGACTCTGACCGCCTGTGGGGAGGCGGTGGGACTCATGGCCGGGCAGATGGGCGACTCCAACGTGGGCCATCTGAACCTGGGGGCGGGCCGGATTGTATACCAGACGCTGGTTCGGGTCGACAAGGCGATTCAAGACGGCTCTTTCTTCAAGCTGCCGGCCTGGCAGGAGCCAATCCGGCGGGCCAAGGCCGGTCACGCCCTGCACATCATGGGCCTGGTGTCTGACGGCGGCGTGCATAGCCATATCGAGCACCTGTTCGCACTCATCGACCTCGCCAAGGCAGAGGGGGTCGAGAAGCTGTACATTCACGCCTTCCTGGACGGCCGGGATGTGCCGCCCAGGTCGTCGCCGGAGTACCTGAAGGCGTTGGCGGAGAAACTGGCTGCGACCGGCGTTGGGCAAATCGCCACCGTCTCCGGACGGTACTACGCCATGGACCGGGACAAGCGGTGGGAGCGGGTGGAGAAGGCATTCCTGGCGCTCACCCAGGGGACCGGCGAGCAGGCGGCGAACGCCGCGGAGGCCGTGCAAAAGGCGTTTGACCGGGGCGAGAACGACGAGTTCGTCCTGCCGACGGTGATTACGGGCGTCGACGGTCGCATCGGGCCGGACGACGGACTGATATTCTTCAACTTCCGGTCCGACCGGGCCCGGGAGATCGTCCGGGCGCTCCACGAGACGGCGTTCGATGGCTTCAAGCGGCCGGACGGCTACAAGCCGGTCACCCTGACGGCCATGCTGCCTTACGACCAGACTTTCAAGGACATTCCGGCGGCGTTCCCGGCCGAGTTCGTGGAGATGCCCATCGGCCAGGTCGTTTCCGAAGCAGGACTCCGGCAACTGCGCATTGCCGAAACGGAGAAGTACGCCCACGTGACGTTCTTCTTCAACGGCGGCGAGGAACTGGTTTTCCCCGGCGAAGAGCGGGTGCTGGTGCCGTCGCCCAAGGTCGCTACATACGACTTGAAGCCGGAGATGTCCGCCTACGAGGTCGCCGCTGAGGCGGTCAAGTGGATCAGGCAGGACAAGTTCGACTTCATGGTGCTGAACTTTGCCAACTCGGACATGGTCGGCCACACAGGTGTGCTGGAGGCCGCCATCAAGGCGGTGCAGGCGGTGGACGAATGCCTGGCCCAGGTGGTGGACGCCCTGCTGGAGAAGGGCGGCGCCGCCCTGATTCTCGCGGACCACGGCAACTCCGACCAGATGGTCGACTACGAGACCGGGGCTCCGCACACCAATCACACGCTGTATCCGGTTCCCTGCATTCTGGCGGACGACACCCGCCTGCATGCGCACCTGCGGGAAGGGGTGCTGGCGAACGCCGCACCGACGCTGCTCGAAATCATCGGACTCCCGCAGCCGGCGCAGATGGACGCGCAAAGCCTGATCATCAAGTAGCATAGGCCCCTATTTCAAGGAGGAGACGATTCGCATGACGACGATTCTAAGACTGCACGCCCGTGAGATTCTCGACTCCCGCGGCAACCCCACCGTCGAAGTCGACGTGGAACTGGCCAGCGGCGTCACCGGCCGGGCGGCCGTGCCCTCCGGCGCTTCCACCGGCGCCCACGAAGCAGTGGAGCTCCGGGACGGCGACAAGTCCCGGTTCCTGGGCCGGGGTGTTCGGAAGGCCGTTCACAACGTCAACGAAATTATCGCCGGCGAACTGCTGGGCATGGAAGCCACCAACCAGGTGGCCATCGACCAGACCCTGATCGAACTGGACGGCACGCCGAACAAGGGCAACCTGGGCGCCAATGCGATCCTTGGCGTCTCCCTTGCCTGCGCCAAAGCTTCCGCCACCGCCCTGGGGCTGCCGCTGTACGGCTACGTCGGCGGCATCAACGGCCGCACCTTGCCGGTCCCGATGATGAATATCATCAACGGCGGTGCCCATGCCGACAATACTGTGGACATGCAGGAGTTCATGATTTTCCCGGCGGGCGCCTCCAGCTTCTCGGAGTGCCTGCGGACAGGCGCCGAGGTCTTCCACAGCCTGAAGTCGGTTCTCAAGGCCAAGGGTTACAGCACCGCCGTTGGCGACGAAGGCGGCTTCGCCCCGAACCTGAAGTCCAACGAAGAGGCGATCACGGTCATTCTGGAGGCCATTCAGAAGGCCGGCTACGCCCCGGGCAAGGATGTCTTCATTTGCATGGACGTGGCGGCCACCGAGTTCTTCAAGGATGGCAAGTACGTGCTCGAAGGCGAAGGCGGCAAGACCTTCACCAGCTCTGGCCTCATCGACCTGTGGGATAGCTGGACGAAACAGTATCCGATCGTTTCCGTCGAAGACGGTCTGGCCGAAGACGACTGGGCGGGCTGGGCTGAACTGACCGCCCGGCTGGGCAACCGGGTGCAGCTGGTGGGCGACGACTTCTTCGTCACCAACACCGAGCGGCTGGCCCAGGGTATTCAGAAGGGCTGCGCCAACTCCATTCTCGTGAAGGTCAACCAGATCGGCACTCTTACCGAGACCATGCAGGCGGTTTCCATGGCGCATGCCGCCGGCTACACGTCGGTCATGTCCCACCGGTCCGGCGAAACCGAAGACGTCACCATCGCCGACCTGGCGGTCGCCCTCAACTGTGGGCAAATCAAGACCGGCGCCCCGTCCCGCACGGATCGGGTCGCAAAGTACAACCAGTTGCTCCGGATTGAGGAGGAACTGGGCGAAGCAGCGATCTTCAAGGGCCTGTCCGCTGTGAAAAAGGCCAAGTAATGTCGCGTTTCGGAAGGGCTTGGCAACATCCGGTTGTACGACCTTGATACGTGTGATACAATCGAAAAGCTGAGTTCATCCGGATGGGGGTGCAAGGGATACATGACGACCTTTATCACTGTGATCCATGCTATTTTTGCGATCGGCCTGATCACGACCGTGCTCATGCAGTCAGGCAAGAGCGCTGGTCTCTCCGGCACCATTGCGGGCGCCGGCGAGCAGATTTTCGGCAAGAAAAAGGGCATGGACGAGATGCTGAACCGGTTCAGCACCGCTTTTGCCGTTCTGTTCATTCTCACCTCCCTCGTCCTGGTTTGGATGGAGGCCCATTAGCTGGTGGGATCGTATGGCAAATTCATCAGGCCGGACCGCTAAGGTCCGGCCTGTTTCCCGCGGCAACCCGCAACTGACGGCGTCAGTCGCCGTGGTGGCCGGCAGACCGCGGCAACCGAAGGTTGGCCGCCGTGGTGGCCGGCAGACTTTTGCGAAGCAAAAGGCGGGAGGCGACTGTATTTTTTGCGGAGCAAAAGGCGAGAGGCGACTAGATTTCCCGCGGAGGAGGGTGTACTTTGACCGTTTTGCAGCGGCGCCTGGCGGAGCCAATTTTCCTGGAGCGGGGCCCGGTGGTCTGTTTGCTCCTGCATGGGTTTGCCGGGTCGCCCGCCGAAATCCGGCCCCTGGCCGAGTATCTGGCCGCCCGCGGCATTACCGTGCGGGCACCCCTGCTGCCGGGACACGGAACCGATCCGGACGACCTGCGTCATACCCGCTGGCCCCAGTGGGTCCGCGCCGCCGAGGCGGAACTGGCGGACCTGGCGGTCCGGTATGGGCAAGTCCACGTGGCCGGCTTCTCCATGGGCGGCCTGGTGGCGCTGCATGTGGCGGCCCACCGGCCGGTGGCATCCGTCAGCACCATGGCCTGCCCATCCCGGCTGGCGGACTGGCGGCAGGTGCTGGTACCCCTGGCCCGGCACCTGATGCCGTACTACCCGGCACGCATCTCCAGGCCGGAACTCGCCGCCCAAATGGACAGCTACGACCGCTTCCCCATGGACGCCGTCCACAGCCTGCTGCACCTGGCGGCGCAGGTGCGCAAGGACCTCCCTCGGGTGACGGTGCCGCTGCTGGTTCTACAGGGCGACCGGGACCGGTGGATCGACCCGGACAGTGCAGCGTATATCATGCAGAATTCCGGGAGTCAGGAGAAGCAGCAGGTGACGCTGCCGGGCCGGGGACACCTGATTACGCTGGAACACGGCCGGGAAGAGGTCTTCCAACAGGTTTCCAGCTGGATAAATAAGCATGCTTCGCACGTTTCTTGACAAATCCGGCAACCAAAGTGTACACTGAACTCAGTAATCCACATATGGACCCGCCTGATCGCTGAATTCCTACAGCAAGTAGGGAACGGGGGACCCAACACCGTCCGGCTGCAACGCCGGCGGTCCTGGGGCGAATTCCATCCAGGGGTCGGATTCATCCGGCAGGGAAGATGGAACGGGGCACGCTTTGACGCTCCGAGTCCGACAGCTAACCTCGTAAGCGTGGTCAAGGTGGTGGGGGCCTGGCTCGTCTGTACTTAACGACGCCCAGGGGCCCTGCCCCTGGGCTTTGCCGTTGCTTTCAGGCGGCGTCTGCAACCTTCATCCACCGGAGAAAGGGGACGAGGAGCATGATGCCGAGTTACTGTGTGTTGGGTGCCGGTCACGGCGGGCTCGCCGTTGCCGGACAGATTGGTCTGCAGGGGTTCCCGGTCCGGCTCTGGGCCCGCAATTCGGAATCGCTGGCCGGGGTGGCTGCCGTCGGCGGCGTCACACTGGAGGGCATGGTCACCGGGTTCGGCCCGGTGGCGGCCTGCCCCGACCTGGGCGAGGCGCTGGCCGGCGCCGGCGTGGTGCTGGTGGCCCTGCCGGCCTCCGCTCACGGGGAGTTGGCCCGCCGGTGCGCCCCGTACCTGGCGGACGGCCAGATGGTCCTGCTGATGCCGGGCCGCACGGCAGGCGCCGTCGAGTTTACCGAAGCGCTCCGCCGGGCGGGCTGCACGGCCGGCGTCCTTGTGGGCGAGGCCCAGACCTTCCCGTACGCCTGCCGCAAGACCGGCGCAGCTTCGGCAGCCATTCACGGGGTGAAGCGGCGGGTGCTGGCGGCGGCGCTGCCGGCTCACCGGACGCGGGAGCTGCTGGCGGCCGTTCGGCCCGCCCTGCCCCAGTTCACCCCCGCCCGCTGGGTCTGGAAGACTTCCCTGGACAACATCGGGGCGATTTTTCACCCGGCGGTGGCGCTGCTGAACACCGGGCGGATCGAATCCACCGGCGGGGCCTTCCGGCACTACGTGGACGGCATCTCCCGGTCGGTAGCCGGGCTGCTGGAAAAGCTGGACGAAGAGCGGGTGGCCGTGGCCCGGTCCCTGGGAGTCGGCGCCCTGACCGCCCGGGAATGGCTGTCTGACGCCTACGGGGTGGACAGGCCCAGCCTCTACGAGGCGATTCAGGCCACGCCGGCCTACGCCGGGGTGAGTAGCCCAGCAACGCTGGACCACCGGTACCTGTGGGAAGATGTCCCGACCGGCCTGGTGCCCATCGCCGCACTGGGGGCGGCCTGCGGGGTGGCCACGGCGACGATCGACAGCGTGATCGACCTGGCCTCAGCCCTGTGCGGGACCGACTTCCGGGCAGGCGGGCGCACGCTGGAGCGGCTGGGCCTTTCCGGATTGACGCCCGGACAGATCAGCCTGTACGCCATGGACGGCCGGCCTTCGTTGATGGAAGAGGAGGTGGCGGACCTTGTCTAAGCGTCGGATGCTGGGCGCCGCGATTGGCGACTGTGTGCATGTAGGCGGCGTGGTCAAGTTCCTGACCCTGGCGGAACAACTGGGCTACGAGGTCCGTTGCCTCGGCCCGGCCGTTCCGGTGGCCGAAGTCGTGCAGGCGGCCCGCGAGTGGGACCCCGAGATTGTGGCCGTGGGTTACCGGCTAACGCCCGAATCCGCGTTTTCCGTGCTGACCCACCTGCAGGAGGTCGCGATGGCCGGCGGCCAGGCCGGAAGACGTTGGGTCCTGGGCGGCACCGACCCGGTGGTGGCCACCGCGGCGGCGTCAGGCTTCTTCGAGGCGGTCTTCGGCGGCAGCGCCCCGTTCCAGGACCTGGTGGACTTTCTGCGGGGCGAGGGGACCCGGGTTGCCGGGGAGGCGCCCCCGCACACGCTGGTGGAGCGAATCGGCTGGAAAAGCCCGACCCCGCTTCTGCGGCACCATTTCGGCCAGCCCACCGTCGCGGCGACCGTGGCGGGCATCCGGCAAATCGCGGAAGCCGGCGTGCTGGATGTGGTCAGCCTGGGCACCGACCAGAACGCCCAGGAGCACTTCTTCCGGCCCAAGGAGATGGACCCCCGGGAGCACGGGGCGGGCGGCGTGCCCGTCCGGACCCGAGCCGACCTGGAGGCACTGTACGAGGCCGCCTGCCGGGGGAATCACCCGCTCATGCGCTGCTACAGCGGCACCCGGGACCAAATCCGCTGGGCGGAAATGCTTCAGGAGACGATTCACAACGCCTGGTGCGCCGTCCCGCTCTTCTGGTACAGCCTGCTGGACGGCCGCTCCCAGCGCCCCCTGTACAAGTCTATTCCGGAAGTCCAACGCGTGATGCGTTGGCATGGCGAACGGTCCATTCCCGTTGAGTCCAACGAGAGCCACCACTGGTCGCTCCGGGACGCGCCGGACGCCGTGGCGGTTGCGACCGCCTACATTGCCGCCTACAACGCCCGGCAAATGGGCGTTCGGGACTACATTCAGCAGTTCATGTGGAACAACCCGCCGCCCATCTCCCCGGCCATGGACCTGGCGAAGATGCTGGCCAAACAGGCCCTGGTGGAGTCCCTCGCCGGGCCGGATTTCCGGGTCTGGCGGGAGTGCCGGACCGGACTCACCTCCATGCCCGCCGGCTTCGACCGGGCCAAGGGGCACCTGGCGGCCTCGACGTTCCTGCAAATGGCGCTGAAGCCCCACATTATCCACGTCGTCGGTCCTTCGGAATACCATCATGCCGCGACGGCGCAAGACGTGATCGAGGGCTGCCATGTGGTGCAGGGGGCCATCGAGCTGGCCCGGCAGGGGTTGCCGGACCTGACGGTGGACCCGTCCGTGCAGATCCGCAAGGCCGAACTCACCTACGAAGCCCGGCTGATCCTGGATGCGATCCGGAACCTGGCCGTGGCGGGCGCTCCGGACCCGTTGACCGACCCGGCCACGCTGTCCCGGGCGGTGCATGTGGGTCTGCTGGATGCGCCCCATCTCCTGGGCAACACGGAGGGGCTCGGCCGGGTGGCTGTTCGGTTCACCGACGGCGCCTGCCGCCCATTTGACAAGGCTACCGGCAAGCTGCTCTCCGAGGCCCAGCGGCAGGCCGGCCTGTCCGTCCGGGCGGTTTAACCGCCGGACCCGGTAAAACTGAAAGGTTAAATTATCAGAGGGGAGAACTATACAGGCAGACTCGCGTGCAAGGGGGAGTTGCCTGTGAAAGACCGCCTGGTTGTACCGATTGAACAGCTGCGCCGTACCTGGGACCCCGGGGCGATGGGGTTCAAGACCACGGAAGAACTGCCGGTTCTGGAAGGGCTGGTCGGGCAGGACCGGGCCGTGGCATCCTTGCAGTTCGGGCTCGCCATGCGCAGCCCGGGGTACGGCATTTACGTGGCCGGGCCATCCGGCACGGGCAAGACCAGCTATACCATCGCACTGACCCGGTCGTTCGCCGCAAAGCAGCCGGCGCCGCAAGATTGGGTTTATGTGCATAACTTCGATCATCCGGATGAGCCACTGACTCTGGCTTTCCCGCCCGGTACGGCGACTACCTTCTCCAGAGAGATGGAGGAGTTGATTCGCGACGGCCGGGCGCTCGCCGGGCAGGCGCAGACCAGCGAGGATTACCGGAAAAGCCGGGAGGAGTTGGTCCGACAGGTTCGCAATCAGATGGCGGTCATCGCGGAAGAGATCGAGAGCATGGCCCGCGAGACCGGCTTCGCGCTCTCCCGCACCGAGCAGGGCCCGGTGCCCGTCCCCGTAATGAAAGGCCAGCCCATTACCGAGGAGCAGTTCACGGCGCTGCCACCGGAGGCCAAGCGGGAGATCGGCGATCGGGCGCAGGTCATCCAGGTGGCCATCGTTGAAGCCGGGCGCAAGACCATGGAGCTGGAGAAGCTGCTCCAGGGGCAGTTGCGGGACCTCGACATGCGGGTGGCTCAGGGCGCCCTGGCCCCGGGAATCAAGCGCCTGAAGGACAAGTACAAGCACCTGCCCCAGGTGGTGGACTGGCTGAACCGGGCAGAGCTGGAAATGGCCGGCTCCACGATCCCGGATCACGTTGAGGGCAAGACCGGCGCAGATGAGGCCGCCGCAGCCGCCGAATTGGCGTCCATGGGCATGCGCAAGCGCCGGGTGGATCCCTACGCCCGGTTCCGGGTGAACGTTTTCGTCATCCGCCACAAGAAAGTGGGCGCCCCGGTGGTGGTCGAGACGAACCCCACGTACCAGAACCTGTTCGGCAAGGCCGAGTACTTCAACGTCGGGGACGGGCCGTTGGAAGACGTGGCCATGCAAATCAAGCCGGGTGCCATCCATCGGGCCAACGGCGGCTATTTGGTGCTGCAGGCCGCGGATGTCCTTCGTAGCCCGTACTCCTGGGAAGCCTTGAAACGGGCACTCTCCACCCACGAGGCCCGCATCGAGGCCCTGGGCCAGGAGAATCGGGCGCTGCCCCTGGAGATCGTCCGGCCGCAGCCGATGCCGCTAGATGTCAAAGTGATTCTGATCGGCGGTTCCGGCATCTATCATATGCTCTACGCACAGGATGAAGGGTTCCATAAACTCTTCAAGCTGAAGTCCGAGTTCGACGTGACCCTGGAAGCCACCGAGGCAAACGTGCTGGGGTTGGCCGGCTTTATCGCCCAGGTCTGCCGGCGGGACAACTTGAAGCACTTCACGGCCGAGGCCGTGTCGGCGGTCATTGAGCACAGCCATCGGCTTGCGGAAGATCAGACCAAGTTGTCCGCCCGCTTCAACGAGACGGTCGACGTCGTCTACGAGGCCAACGCCTGGGCCGAACAGGCTCAGAGCCGCTACGTGGAGGCCGATCACGTCTGGCGGGCGGTTCGGGAGAAGCAGGCCCGGTCGTCCCTCTCCGAGATGCATTTGCAGGAGATGATCGAGCGGGGCACCATCCTCTTTGATATAGACGGTGCAGTAGCCGGACAGGTTAACGGCCTTACGGTCATGAACGTCGGGGACCACAGCTTCGGCTCCCCCAGCCGGATTACGGCGAGGGTTTATCTGGGGCAGAAGGGCATCCTGCATATCGAGCGGGAGATTGCCATGTCGGGCCAGATTCACGACAAGGGCCTTTTCACGCTGACGGCCTACCTGGGCGATCGGTTTGCACAGGATAAGCCGCTTGCCTTCTCCGCCAGCGTGGCCTTCGAGCAGACGTACGTCCCGGTCGACGGCGACAGCGCCTCAAGTACGGAGCTTTACGCGCTGCTCTCGGCCCTTGCCGACCTGCCCATTGATCAGGGCATCGCGGTCACCGGCTCAGTGAATCAGCGGGGCCAGGTGCAGCCCATTGGCGGCGTTAACGAGAAAATCGAAGGCTTCTTCCGGGTCTGCCAGAGCTTGGGCCTTTCCGGCCGACAAGGCGTGATGATGCCCCGCCGGAATCTGCCGAACCTGGCGTTGTCGCAGGAGGTGCTGGAGGCGGTCAAGGCCGGGCAGTTCCACATCTGGGCCGTCAGCACCATTGAGGAGGGCATCGAGGTCCTCACGGGCGTGCCGGCGGGCCAGCGGGGGCCGGATGGGCGCTATACGGCGGGCAGCGTTTTCGATCGGGTCGACCGGCGGATTACCGGGTTTGCCCAGAAGGGGCTGCAGTGGAACCACGGGGAGAACTACACGTAAGCGAGTCCCGAAAGCAGGCAACCCGAGGTGGTTGCCTGCTTTATTTGTCGCACCATTGCGAGTCATTTGGATCGCGAGATTTAGGGGTTGACCTCGAGGTTTGGCTTGCGGTAAGATAAGACCCGTCGCCGCCCAATCAACGGCGGTGGCTGCCGACAGTGAAACAACCGGAAAGAACTGGTTGGTTGACGGACGGCGGCGAACCTGGTAGAGTAAGTACTTGCCGCCTCCAAGCGGCAGACTTCGAACCTTGAAAACTAGACAGTGTAAGTCGAGTCACAAAACGACGGGTGATCTACGCAAGTGGGTCTGCCAACGTTGGCTTTGTGACTCGGTAGCAGAGTCACCAAGCAATTGGTGACAGCGAAGCGAGTCGTACTGGAATGAAAAGAGCCGAACAAACTATTCTACGGAGAGTTTGATCCTGGCTCAGGACGAACGCTGGCGGCGTGCTTAAGACATGCAAGTCGAGCGGACCCGCAAGGGTCAGCGGCGGACGGGTGAGTAACACGTGGATAATC
>DASXVX010000016.1:0-132502 GCA_036504075.1 Symbiobacteriaceae bacterium
CCCGGCCATGCCCCGCCAGCAGCGCCGAACCCAGTTCCAACACCGCAGGCAATCCCCTGGGCTCCAGGTCCCATGGGAGAATGAAGTTCAAGAACATGCCCGTGACCCGCGGGTTGGCGACCACCATCGCCCCCTTGAAGCGGGTCACACTGGCGCCGCCGCCGGCGGTGGCCATGCAGGCCAGCCAGTGCTGCTCCATTTTTACATGCCGGTCTGTCATCCGAACCCGCCTTTCGCGTGTGCTACCGCAAGCTTAACGCAGAAGACGGGCCTGTTTCAATCGCCTGCTTCCAGCGACGAGCGATTCAGCGTATCCTGCAGGTTCTTCCCCTTCAGGTTGCCCAGGTACCCGGAGGCCCCGGTGAAACCGAAATAGGCCTCGCCGTCCGCCTGGACCCGCAGGGTGCGGGAGTAGCCGGAGCCCAGAGTGGGATCCTCCAGCGGGTCCGCCGGCCCCACGTAGGTTCGGGTGGTTATGGACCGGGTCACGGCGCCCAGTTCGGCGGCCAACTCCGTTTTCTCCACCGGCAATAGCCGGAGCGCTTCCGACTGGGGCGAAGGCCAGCCGCCGTCGGGCACTGTAGACCAGAGGAACCGGTCCACGCCCTTTCCGGCCGCCCAGGCCGCCAGCACGGGAAGCTCGCGGCAGCCAAGCTGCGTGGCGGTGGCGAGGACGCCCAGGCGCCCGGCGATGCCGTCCTTGAGGAACCGCTCCAGTGCGATCAAAGCCCGGGCATGGCTGCCGGCGCCGTGCAGGCTGTCGTGCGGCTCGGGGGTAAAGCTGTCCAGAGCAATTAACAGGTGGACGCCACTTTCAATAAGCTCCCGGCAGACCCGCGGCTCCAGCAGGCTGCCGCTCAGGTAGGCCGTGACCCGCGGCATGCCTGACTTGAGCGCCCGCCGGACCACCGGCCAAAAACCGGGGTAATCCAACGGCTCGGCTCCGGCCAACAGCAATTCGCGCCCACCCTGGGCGGCAAACTGTTCCGCCAACGCGCTCCACTGCCAAACGGTCAGTTCACGCCCGGTCGGCACGGTCGCGTGGCTCGGAAAGGCCAGTACTAGCTGCTCTATGTTCATGGTAGACCCCCCTGTATTCTAGCGAATCCCCAGAGCTTCTTTTCGCCTCCAGTATAACCAAGATTTCCAGTTTTTGTCAATCATTTTTTCACCGCCAGCGAAACGGCGGATGGAAGCAGGAAATTCCATTTGCATAGCGGAAGTTTCACATATGACCCAAAAAGGAACCCGTTAAATTCACGGACCAGGAAAGGTGGAACCTCCATGCGGGCAGGAACGGGTACAATGCCAAAGCGCAGCAACTTCACGGCCCTCTTTGTGCTGTTGGCCCTCGTGCTCGGAGCCGCCGGGGGCTACTTCTGGCAGAGCCGGGCAGCCAGGACGGTCACCAGCGCAAGGGACGCCGCCGTCACCGAGAACATCGGGTTAAAAGCCAACGTCGGCAAACTGGAAAGTCAGGTCCGGGGGCTGCAGGCCGACAAAAGCAAGCTGGACCAGCAACTCGAGGCCATGACCGGCGAGCGTAATGATCTCGCGAGCGCCCTTCAGGTGACCACCGCCACTCGGGACGTGGCCGTCGCCTTCGGCAAGGCGAGCGTGACCCGCAACCAGGCCTGGATCCGGGCGCTCATGACTGCGGATTTGGCTGCATCGTACACGCTGCGCCAGACCGGCCCGGACATGGTGCCCTCCCGCTACGAGATCGGCACCGGACCGGCGGGCAACGGCCCCTGGACTTACGTGGTCAAGGTCTGGTACAACTACAAGACGCAGGGGCAGGCGGGTTACACCGTAGACACCCTCACCGTGGTCAAGGCCGGCGACGTATACAAGATTCAGGCCGTCAAGGCGGCTGATTACATCTCCCAGAACAAATGACGATGTGGGCCGGGAGCAACCGCTCCCGGCCCTGGCCTTGCTTCATCGCTGCCGGATGATGACATCGCCCGGTCCCAGCACCTTGACCTGGCACGCGAGCCGAAACCCCATATCCACCAGGGTCTGACTCAGCCGGGCCGGTTCGTTGACGGTCGGGCGCTGCAGGTTTTCCGCCCCTGCAAGCACCTGGCACTGGCATTTGCCGCAGGTCGCCTGCGCGCAGCCCCAGCGGTACGGCAAGCCGGCGGCCAGCAGCGACTGCAGCAAATTGGCGCGGGGAGGCACCAGAACGGTGTGCTCTCCGGCTTTCGTCTGGACGGTGACCCGGATGTCTGCCAGTGGCGCCACCTCCATCAGAGTGCGTGACAGGCCGCCGCATGGCCCGGGGCAACCTCCCGGAGGTCGGGCATCTGCCGCTTGCATGCCTCCCGGGCGAGCGAGCAGTGGTTCACCCAGGGGCAGCCGACGGATGCCGACCCCGCCTGGTCTTCGTCTCCCGGCATACCGCCCGGCTCCTGCCCCAGAAAGAGGCGGCTGTAGGGATGCCTGGCCGACGTAAGCACCTCGGCGGCCGACCCCAATTCGCAGAGCCGCCCCTCACACAGCACCGCCACCCGGTGGGCCAGCCGGCCGATGACCCGCCGGTCGTGGGAGACCATCAGGAACGAGACGTTTTGCTGCTTTTGCACCTGCTCCAGCAGGCGCAGCATCTCCAGTTGCAGGTGCGGGTCGACGCCGCTGACCGGCTCATCGCCCGCCACCAGCACTGGGTTCACTGCCAGCGCCCGAGCGATGGCCAACCGCTGCTGCTGGCCGCCGGACATTTCCGCGGGGGTGCGGCTCAGGAACTGGGACGGCAGCCCGACCTGTTCCAAAACTCCGGCGATGCGGGCTTCCGACTCCGGCAGTCCGGCGTGACGCAGTAGCTCCTGAAACTGCCGGGCGACCGTCTGCTCCATGTCCAGACTGTCGCGGGCGTCTTGTCGGATGATCTGGAGGCGCCGCCGCAGCTTCTTGCGGTCGTCGCCGCTCAACCTGGCCGGGTCCTGCCCCTGCACCAGCACCCGGCCCCGGCTGGGCGCCAGGCGTAGCGCGGCCACTTCGGCCAGCGTCGACTTGCCGCTGCCACTGCCGCCCATGACGCCGAGCGTCTCGCCTCGGTTGAGGCTCAGACTAATGCCATCTAGTGCGCGGATGGGCTTGCTACCGAACATCCCGAAAATGCGCGGGTCAGTCTGCCGGAGCACAACCACATCCTGAAGTGCCAATAGTGTCTCGTTCACGGGGGTCCTCCTGCATGTTGCTGTCTACCCACGGCTTCGCTCTCGCTGCGATGGTTTCCTTCCAACCCGTTGACTGGGAGGAACGGACCGGCCGGCCCTCCCCATCATTGATACAGGAAAGCCCCGGCCAAGGCCGGGGCTGTGCTTTCTCATCGGACGCTACTGGACGGTGCCGGCGCCGCTCAACTGGGACTCGGCCAGGGCGATCATCTTCTTGACCATATAGCCGCCTACCGAGCCGTTGACCCGGGAGGGAAGGTCGCCCTTGTACTGCTGGCCGTAGTTCTGGATCCCAAGCTCGCTCGCGGTCTCGAACTTGAGCTGTTCCATCGCATTGCGGGCGTTGGAGATCAGAATTTCGTTCCGGTTGTTGTTGTTCGCCATGTCGTTATCACCTCCTGACGGTACTTAGAATGCCGCGGCGATAACGGCGTTATGACGACCACTTCATGGAAAAATGACACACAGATTTCAACTGCGCGACGAGCGTTTCTTTCTTTCCAGCCGATCCAGGTCCAACCGATCCAGGCTCGAGCGATCCAGGCCCGACCGGGGCAGCCACAGCCGGGACAGCCAGCGTTTTGCTTGCGCCAAAAGACGGCGGCCTTGATCCGCACCCGGAATCGTCAGTCCGAGATACTCGTGAGCCGTGATTTTTCCTGCGAAATAAGCTTCGCGCGCGGCCTGTACCTCAGCCCTGTCGGGCTCTCCCGATTTGCTCATGTTACGATTCCCCCTTGGGCACCACCTGACATACACCAGTGGCTTGCAAGAAGTGGAACGCACAAAAGGCCGCCAATTTGACCGCGAAGACTTCCAGGTGCGCAAAGTCTTCCGTCGTAAAGGCGTTCGGCTCCCGGGCGTCGAGACACATCACCCCGAATACGGCCCGCCCGGCCCGTACGGGAACGCAGGCGATGGACCGGAAATCCCGGTTGCCCTGTTCGGAATGCCAGTAGACCGGGTCACTGGCTGTGTCCCGGCAGTAGTAGTCTTCCCCGGTCAAAAATGCCCGTCCGGCGCAGGAATGGTCCAGGGCCAGGCGTGGTCGCTTGGCCTTGCCGTAGCCTTCGCCCACCACCAGTTCCAGGTGCTGCTCTTCATCATCCAGGATAAAAAAGCCACAGCGGCACCGGCCCGCCAGGTTCATCACCCGCGTCACGCCGGAGACAATGGTCTGCATGCCGCGCATGATCTGCGCTTCCCACTCGCTGGAGTCGCTCATCATGAGATACGCCAGGTCGCCGTCCAGCAACCGCGAGAGTGTCAACACCCGGTCCTTTGCTTCCAACGCCTGCTCCAACGCTTTTTTGTCGCGCTGCGGCGGCGGTTCCGCCGCGGGCGTGGGCACCGGCATCGTCGTCGGCTGCGTGGCGGGCTGGGGTCCGGCCGGAACCGCGCCCGGAGTCTGCACTGCGGCGGGCTGCGCCCCGGTTTTTGCGCCTCGCAGCGTCTGCCACTTGCCGATGACCCAGTTCCCGTATCCCAGCAGAAACCCTTCATCGGACCGAAGGATTTTCCAGAGCAGCGCTCCCAGGTAGACGGTCACGACGATAATGACGGCCGCGGCGAACCAGGATGAGGACAAAAGACTGCGGAGCGGCGTCAACAGGGTAAAATCCATGCTTTAGCACCCCGTAGACCAGCTGAATTGGGACGGATGTCTCACCCCTAGCGTACCAGTATTTGTAAAACAATTCAAGTTCTGCCGTTGGAAAGAGCGGACCCGGACGGGCCCGCTCCTTAAGCTTATTCATTTGCCGGCCCTCCGGTCAGGTTCAGTTCCAATTCGATCTCGTCGTGCAGCGGGATGTCATGCAGCCCCACCAGGGGAATCGACGGCTTCAACTGCCGGGCCTCGTCGATGGCGCCGGCGTAAACCGCCGCGAGCCTGTACCCGCGTCGCTGGTAGAACCGGAGCGCCGCCAGGTTGTCGTTAGACGTGATCAGCCATACCCGCCGGCAGCCCGCCGCCCGGGCCGCGGCCCCCACCGCCTGCAAGAGCGCCGTCCCGATGCCCTTGCCTTCCACCATGGCGTTCAGGCTCAACACCTCGCACGCCTGGTCCTCCACGCGGTATGTAGCCGCCCCGACCCGCACATCGCCGTCCGAGGCGATCAAGCCGTGCAGGCTATCCAGGCGGTGAACCCGCCCCCTGGTAACCATCGACTCCCCGCCCCACTCTGACTGCCAGAGACCGGCCAGCCACTCCCGGTCATTTCCGGTAGCAGTACGAATCAGCAACGTCGGTTCCGTCCTGTCTGTCATGCTCAACCTCCTGGAAAGACTTGAAAAGCACTAGCACTTATCTATTTTATCAGGTAATAATGTAGATATGAACAGCCTGGTTTGACCCGGCCGCGGTTTGCCGCCGGGACGCTGTGTTCCCAGGAGAGGATGAGTAGACGTGGCACTGGCGATTCGCCTGTTTACGCCCGAAGACTACGGTACCGTTGCCGATGTCGCCATGGCGGCGTTTCCGGGCACACCTGTCTCCGCGGAAGAACTGCGCTACCAGGATGAGCACCGAGGCCCCGGCTACAAGTTGCAGCGGTGGGTGGTGGAAGCCGACGGCCACGTGGTGGCGTGCGCCGAGTATGACCAGTCTGCCTACCGGTACCATCCGCGCAAGTTTATTGTAGCGGTGTGGGTACATCCGAACCACCAGGGCCGCGGCATCGGCTCTGCCCTGCACAACCATCTCTTTGAAGCGCTGCAGCCCTTTGACCCCCTTTCCCTCGAGTGCACCACCCGAGAGGACTTACCACAGGGCATCCGGTTCATTGAGCACCGGGGGTTCAAGGAGGGAATGCGGAGTTGGGAGTCGCACCTGGACCTGTCGGCGTTTAATCCCGCCCCCTTGGTTGACCTCACCGGCGCCGTGGCCCCGGCCGGGGTGGAAATTCGCAGCCTGCGCACCCTGGAGAGCGGCCCCGACCGGGACCACATGCTGTTCGAACTGGCATCCGAAATTCGGCTGGACGTGCCCAACGTGGCGTCCCTGACCCCGCTGAACTTTGAACATTGGGCGGCAAACGCCCTGCACAGCCCGTGGTCGCTGCCCGACGGGTTCATGGTGGCCACTTGCGGGGGCCGGTATATCGGCCTGAGCTACCTGACGGCCGACCCGGACGGCGGTCCGCTCCGGACCCGGCTGACCGGCGTTCGGCGGGACTACCGGCACCTGGGCATCGCGCTGGCCCTGAAAGTCCGGGCGCTGGCCTGGGCGAAGGCGGCGGGTTACTCAGCCGTCGTGACCCATAACGCCTCCATCAACGAACCCATGCTGGCCCTCAACCGACAGCTGGGATTCGTCCGGAAGGCGGGGTTCATCGAATACTGGAAAGTGCTGAAAACCGAATGATATCAGTTGCCTCCCGCCTTTTGCTCCGCGAAGAACAGTTGCCTCCCGCCTTTTGCTCCGCAAAAGTCTGCCGGCCACCACGGCGACTGACGGAATCAGTCGCGGTCTGCCGGCCGCTCCGGCGACTGACGGAATCAGTCGCGAAGAGGCCGGCAGGGTACCCCGCCGGCCTTTCGTTTACTGGCCGGCCATGGCCGGCAGTCTGATTTGGTTGTGCTCATCCACCTGCACGACGATCGGCTTGAAGTCCACCAGTTCCGCCTCGTTAAGCTGGGCGTAGCAGATGATGATCACCAGGTCGCCCGGATGGGCCAGCCGGGCGGCAGCACCGTTCAGGCAGATAATGCCCGACCCCGGGGTTCCGGCGATGGTATACGTCTCAAAACGGGCACCGGTGTTGATGTTGACTACCGCTACCTGTTCATACTCCAGAATATCTGCGGCCTTTAGCAGGTCGCTGTCGATGGTAATGCTCCCGACGTAGTTCAGGTTCGCTTCGGTGACGGTGGCCCGGTGAATCTTGGATCTGAACATTGTACGTAGCATGGTGGATCCTCCTGGCTGTGGGGTCCAGGCTGCCGTGCGGCAGTCCCGGCCACTCTTAGCCTAGCCCGAGAATCGCTCTCGGTCAAGATGCCTCTTTCAGCGGACGGCGCCCGCCGGCCGGAACTGCAGCGGCAGGCGGGTCACGCCGTGGACGATGAAGCCCGCCACGGGCTCCAGCGGCTCGGTGTCCGCCCGCTCCAGGTCCTGCAGGCGCTCCAGAATCGCGCCAAGGGCGACTCGCGCCTCCAGCCGGGCCAGCGGCGCCCCCAGGCAGAAGTGGATGCCCTGGCCGAAGGCGATGTGCGGGTTGGGGTCCCGCCCGATATCGAACCGGTCGGGATCGGGGAAGACGGTCTCGTCCCGGTTGGCCGAACCGATCCAGGCGATCACCCGCGCGCCGCGGGGAATGACCTGCCCGGCCATTTCCACATCGGTGGTGGCCACCCGGAACATGGCCTGCACCGGCGAGCGGTAGCGCAGCACCTCCTCGATGGCCTGCGGGATCCGCTCCGGTTCCGCCCGCAGCCGGGCCAGGGCATCCGGATGCTCCAAGAAGGTGAGGATCGCGTTGGAGAGCAGGTTGGTCGTGGTCTCGTTGCCCGCGACCAGCAGCAGCCAGCAGAAGTTGAGCAGGTCGTCCTCTGACAGACGCTCGCCTTCAATCTCGGCGGCCAGCAGGCTACTGATCAGATCGTTCTCCGGGCTGGCCCGCCGCCGGGTCAGAATCTCCCGGAAGTAGGCCGACATCTCCTGCATGGCCAACGTCGAAGCGTGGGCCGGCCCGGCGGCCCGCGCCCCCGTCAGCACCTCGTCGGCCGCGGCGACCATCTGGTCGGACCAGTGCCGGAACTGCGCCCGGTCGTCCGTGGGAATACCCAGCATCTCGGCGATGACCATGACCGGGAGCGGCGCTCCCAGGTCGCCCACCAGGTCCAGCGCGCCCTTGCCGGCCACCCGGTCCAGCAGTTCCCCGGTCAGGGCAGCGATCCGGGGCTCCAGCGCCGCGATCGCCTTGGGCGTGAAGACCTTGTTGATCAGGCCCCGCAGTTGGGTATGGCGGGGCGGATCGGTGGAGATCAGGCTCCGGGAGAGTAGATGGCCGTCGCCCATCTGGCTGGAGGAAAACCGGGTGTGGTCCGCGAGCACGGTCTTCACGTCGTCGTAGCGGAACACGTTCCAGAGATTGTACTCTTCCAGGTGCAACATGCCCCCGGATGCCCGCATCATCGCATACATCGGGTACGGATTGAGCCGGATCTCCGGCGTCATCTGGAATTCCATGGCGCATTCCCCCTTGTTGAGCCTCTGCGGAAAAGTTATTCTTAACGTGCGAAAGGCAGAATGTTTTTGCGTATACAGCCTACCACAAAGAACAGGGCAAAGTGAAGAACCGAGAGCAGTATGACCTCAACTGATGCGAAACCCCGGCCCTTCTGGTAGGGCCGGGGTTTCGGTTGGGGTTGGGGGGAGGTATACTGGGAAAAATGGCCCGCAAGGGAGCTGCCGCCGTTGTCTTTTGCTTTCGCCCCCACCCAGGCCGCCGAGTTCAGCGGGCCCGGGAAACATGCGATTGTCCTCTACTCACCCGACTGGGCCGATTCGGTGCTGATGGTGCTGCAGACCAGGCCGGCGGCTTACGAGGCGGCATGGTCCTTCGCCGAGGACCGCCGGGCGCACGTGCTGAACGTGGACTACGCCGGCGGGCCGAGCATTTCCGTCGCCCTGATCGACGGCATCCATAACGCGGTCCTGGCCAAGTTAGCCCGGGGGGCGGCTCTGGTGCTCTCGCCCTTTCCGCTTTACCGGGACACGCCGGAGCAGCAAGTGGACAGGCTCTTCGACCCGGACGAGGCGGTTGTGCTGCCCGAACTGCCGAATCCGCTGGGACAGCAATAGAACAAGACCCCCAGTTGCCCGGGGGTCTTGTGTCATGCCCGTTCCAGCTGGACCACCGGCCGCATTTCGCCGACCGGGGTGCCCGCCCAGTTCTTGATCGAAATCGACCGGTATTGTGCCAGGGCGGTCAGGTCAGACGCAGTCAGCAAGCCCAACTGCCGCATGATCTCCACCAGCATCAGGTGCCGGACGTCCTTGTGCCCGTCCTCCGCCTTCACGGCGATGCCCACGCCGCCCACGGCGCCGGCCGCCCGCAGCACCTGCGATGCAGACGCCGCCTCAGGCAAAAAGCCCACGCAGTAAACGCCTTCAGCGCCGCTCTTGGCCACCAGCCGCTTGCCCGGCAGGTTCATCAACTCCGTGCAGATGCGGCCCCGGCCCGCCACGTTGTACGGGTGCTCCTGCATGGCGTCCCGCATGAGGCGGCCGGCCTCCGCCTTGCCGGCTGGCATACGGTCCGGGTCGGCCAGGCGAGAAAACGCGTACGCCATATTGAAAATTGGCATGCCAAACACCGGGACGCCGCAGCCGTCGACCCCGATGGCGATCTCACGCGGCGCAAGGCCCACCACGTCCGCCACGTTCTCCAGGACGATTCTCTGCAGGGCGGACTCGGGGTTCATGTAATCGTCGAGCGGCAGGTTCAGATACTTGCCCAGCGCCAGCATGCCCGTGTGCTTGCCCGAGCAGTTGTTGTGAATGAACCGGGGTGCCTCGCCGGCAGCCACCATGGCATCGGCGGTGACCTTGTCGTACGGCAGGTGCGACCCGCACTGGAGCAAGTCCGGCGACAAGCCGGCCCGCTGCATGGCGTCGAGAATGGTCTCCGTGTGGATGGTCTCGCCGTTGTGCGAGGCGCAGAACATGGCCAGGTGACGGGACTCGAAACCGTAGGCGTGCGCCGCGCCGGACAACACGACGGGCATCGCCTGAATCGGCTTGGCTGAGGAGCGCCAGTAGGTGGCCTTGCGGGCGTCGCCGGCAGTAAAAAGGAGCCGGCCCGTGGCGTCCACGACGGCAGCGTCGCCCCGGTAGACATTTTCGACCAGCGGACCCCGGGTTTGTTCTACGACAATAGTCGACACGGTTTACTCCTCCTACTGCTTCTGACCGGCGGCGGCCACGAATGCCTGAAACAGGTTGTCAAAGTTGTGCCCGGCCCGGCCCGCGAAGTTCTCCGGATGCCACTGGACCGAGAGCACGAACGTATACCCCGGATGCTCCAGCGCCTCGTTGATGCCGTCGGGCGATACGCCGCTGGCGATCCAGCCGTGCGGCACGCGGTTGACCGCCTGATGGTGAAACGAGTTGACCCGAATCTCCCCCGCCCCCACCAGTTCGGCCAGTTTCGTGCCCGGCATGACCTCGACCGGGTGCGACGGGTACCAGCGGGGCGCCTGTTGCGCGTGCTTCAGGGCGCTGGGCACCTGCTCCGGCAGGTCCTGCCAGAGCGTGCCGCCGGCCGCCACCGCCAGCATCTGATGCCCGCGGCAGATCCCTAGAATCGCCATATCGCGCGCAAGAGCCAGTTTAATGATCAGCAGTTCCGTAATATCCCGCTCAGGGGCGATGGCACCTTGTTTCGGGTGGGGCAGTTCACCAAATGTCAGCGGGTCCACGTCCACGCCGCCCGAAAGCAGCAGGCCGTCGATCCGGTCCAGGACTTCGCCGGCCGCTTCCACAGTTTCCACATAGGGCAGTAGCACCGGAATACCGCCCGCAAGCTGCACCGCCCGGAAATAATCGTTCGTTTGATAGTTCCAGTCCCGGCCGTCCACCCGGTGCTTGTCGGCAGTGATCCCAATCAACGGCTTCATGGCTTCGTCCCCTCTCACTAACCCCGTAATATTTACATGGTAAACCATTAATTTGAACGAAACCCGGGCGCCGGTTGGCACCCGGGTCGATGGCCGTCACAACTCTTTTAAACCCAGGCTAATCAGAAGCGCGTCGTCCACCAGCTTCATGATTTCCCCGCCGAGGTGGGTCACCCGTTCCCGGAGCCGCCGCTTGTCAATCGTGCGGATTTGCTCCAGGAGGATGACCGAATCCCGCTCCAGTCCATACGTCTCCCCGTCCAGTTCCACGTGAATGGGCAGCTTGGCTTTTTCAATCTGGCTGGTGATGGCGGAGACGATCACAGTCGGGCTGTATTTGTTGCCAATGTCGTTCTGCAACACCAGAACGGGACGGACTCCGCCTTGTTCAGAACCGATCACCGGACTGAGATCGGCGTAAAAAACATCACCCCGCCGGATGTTGAGCGGCCTACTCATTCCACTGGGACTTGCCTTGGGACACGACCCCGGTCTCGAAGACCGGACCTTCCGCGGCAAGGGTCAGGTTGATGCGGGCCATCTCTCGGTAGCCCCGCTTCATCTGCTCCCGCATGTCCCGTTTCTTCCTTTCCTCCACATAGATGCGCACAGCCTCCCGAATCAGGGCGCTGCGGTTCCATCGCTCCATGGCAACCAGCCCATCTACCTCATTCAGAAGGTTTGCCGGAACCGAGATGACTATGCGCTTTAATGATGCCATGGAGGCACCTCCTACGGTAGAAGGCTTCCCTTCCTATTCTATACCTCACCCGAACAGAATGGTCAAAGACGGTCTACTTTCAGTCTGCCTGATTTTGCAGGCGACCATCCTTGCAGTAAAGCCGCGGCACTCGCTTGTGAATGGCGCAGACCACCTCGTAATTGATGGTCCCGATGGTCCGGGCCATGTCGGAGGCCGTAATCTGCTCGCTCCCCTGCCGGCCGATGAGAATCGCCTCATCGCCGACCGAGACGGGCAGGTCGTCCGGGAGGCGGACCATAAACTGGTCCATGCAAACCCGCCCGGCAATAGGGCAGCGCTGCCCCTTGATCAAAACCTCGCCCTTGTTGGACAGCAACCGGAAGTAGCCGTCGGCGTATCCGATCGGGAGCGTCGCCACCCGCTCGGGCCGGGTGGTCCGATAGGTGCATCCGTAGGAGATGGGCGTCCCGGCTTCCACGGTCTTCACCATGGCCACCCGGGTCCGCCAGGTAAGGGCAGGCCGGAGCGGGACGGGCCACCGGACGGCCGGGTCAGGTTCCAGGCCGTACATGGCGATGCCGCCCCGGACCAGGTCGTAGTGACCTTCCGGATGCAGCATGATGCCGGCGCTGTTGCAGGCGTGGCGGACGCGGGGGCGGATTCCCGCCGCTGCCAACGCATTCAGCACAGCGCCAAAGGCCGCCAGTTGCCGGGCGGCAAAATCGTTTTCGGGTTCGTCGGCCGCCGCCAAGTGCGTGAAGACGCCCTCCACATCGATGCCGGGCAGAGCCGACACCGCTTTGGCGAAGGCGACGGCCTCGTGGGGCCGGGAGCCAACCCGGCTCATGCCGGTGTCAATCTTGAGATGAACCGGTGCCTTCCGCCCGGCGGCCTGAGCCGCCCGGGACAGGGCCTCGGCCAGGTTCATGTCCCAGAGGGCCGTACGCAAGTTCCAGTTGACCACCACGTCCGCCATCGCCGGCGGCACCAACCCGCCGAGAATCAGCGTGGGTGCGGTCAGGCCCGCCTCGGCCAGCTGGACCCCCTCCTCCACCGTGGCGACGCCAAGCCAGGTCGCCCCGGCCGCCAGCACCGTCCGGGTCACCGGCAGCACGCCGTGCCCGTACCCGTCGGCTTTGACGACGGCCATGAACTGGGCGGCGGGCGCCATCTGCATCAGGGCCCGCACGTTGTGGGCGATGGCGTCCAGGTCCACCTCAGCCTGTGTGGCTCGGACTCGGTCCAGGTCCATGATTCGCTGCGCCTCCTTAGCCCCAGAAGTCCTCGATCAAATCCCCGAGCAGGCCGGCCCGCAGGTCTTTCTGCACCCGGGGCAGCTCATCGGCCAGGTCGCCGGCCAGCACGCCGTCCATGCCTTCCTCTTCAGCGAGCCGGTCACCGGCCTGGCCATGCATGAAGGCGCCCACCGTAGCGGCCTGCGTGGCGGTCAGCCCCTGAGCCAGCAGACCCGCGATGATGCCGGTCAGCACGTCCCCGGAGCCGCCGGTGCCGAGCGCCCGGTTGCCGGTGGGGTTGATGTAGATTTTGCCCCTGGGGTCGGCAATCAGCGTGTAGGCGCCCTTGAGCAGCACGACGGCCTTCGTCACTTCTGCGGCCTGCCGGACCGTGGTGAACCGGTCGGACTGGACTTTCTCCACGCTGAGCCCCAGGAGATGCGCCATTTCGCCGGGGTGCGGCGTCAGGACCAGCTGGGCCTTGGTCTGGGTCAGCAACTCCGGCCGGCCGGAGAAAGCTTTAATTGCGTCGGCATCCAACACCAGCGGGGTCGTCGACTTCGCGACCACCTGCCGGACGAATTCCTGGGTCTCGGGGTCGATGCCGAGGCCCGGCCCTACGGCCAGTGCGTCGGCCTTGGCGGCGCGGGCCAGGAACGGCTCGGCCGCAGCGGCGGCGAACCCGCCTTCCGCGGACTCGGGGAAGGCCAGGGTCATGAACTCGGGCCGCAGGGAAGCGACCACGGGCTGCGACGATGCCGGAGCGGCTACGGTCACCAGCCCGGCGCCCACCCGCAGAGCGGCTTCGCCGGACAGCGCCGCTGCGCCGGTCATGCCGCGGGAGGCCGCAGCGACCAGCACCCGGCCCCGGGTGCCCTTGTGGGCGTTGCGGGAGTATGTCGGCAGCCAATTCTTGATCAGGTTGGCTTTGGTCAGTTCCACGGCGATGTTCTCCGCGTCGACCGCGGCGTCGCCGAGGCCGATGTCGGCCAGCAGCACCTTGCCGGCCAGGTCGGCGCCGGGGAACTGGAAGAGTCCCAGCTTGGGCAGCGCAAACGTGATGGTGTAATCGGCCTTCACGGCCGGTCCGTCGGCCCGGCCGGTGTCGGTGGCGATGCCGGAGGGCATGTCGACGGCCAGCACCGCGCGCCGGGCCTCGTTGATCGATTTGATCGCTTCCGCAGCCGGTCCCCGGGCCGGACCGGTAAGCCCGATGCCCAGGACGGCATCAATAATCAGCCCTGCCGCGCGCAGCGCCTCGGAGGCCTGGGCGGGCATCAGAATCGGCACGCCGGTCAGGCGGGCCGTCTTCAAGGCATAGGCGGCATCGGTGGGCAGGTCGTCCTGCTGCGCCCAGAGCACGACCCGGGTGTCCACATCCCAGTGGCGCAGCCAGCGGGCGGCCACCAGGCCGTCGCCGCCATTGTTGCCCTTGCCGCAGACCACCACGACCGGGCCGGGGTGCTTACTGAGCAGGCGCCGGGCCAGGACCGCAATCTGCCGCCCGGCAATCTCCATAACCAGCTGAGAGGAGAGTCCGTACTTGTCGAAAACCCGATTCTCAATCGACCGCATCTGATCGCCGGAAACCACTTTCATTGAACGGCCACCACCTGTGCCATTGCATATTCTTTACAGTGCGAAAGGGATACGTGCAGTTGGGTGACGCCTTGCTGCTCCGCCAGCGCGCGGAGTTGCCCCCAGAGCCGCAGGGACGGCTTGCCCAACGAATCCTTCACGACTTCCACATCGGTCCATTTGACGCCCCGCAGGCCGGTGCCCAGGGCTTTCAGCGCAGCCTCTTTGGCCGCAAACCGGGCGGCCAGCCGTTGATCGCGGGTCGGACCGCTCCCCGCACAATCGGCGATTTCGCCGGGGGTGAAAACCCGGCCCAAAAACTTGTCGCCGAAGCGGGCGACCGAGTGGGAGACCCGGTGTACTTCGATGATATCGACACCGATGCCGAAAATCACGGAAACGCCCCTCCCTGCGCCGATTTTTCCTGCTCCAGCCGCCAGAGAAAG
This sequence comes from Symbiobacteriaceae bacterium, assembly GCA_036504075.1. Lineage (GTDB taxonomy): Bacteria > Bacillota > Sulfobacillia > Symbiobacteriales > Symbiobacteriaceae > DASXVX01. The sequence continues at coordinate 14,768 of DASXVX010000016.1, forward strand.
GCCAGTACTTCGGCCACGGCAGCGTACAGTTCGGGCGGGATGGCCTCACCTACGTCTAGCCGGACCAATGCTTCGGCTAGCGGATGGTCCGTGTGGACTGGTACATGATACTTCTGCGCGATGCGCACCAGTGCCTCTGCCATTTCGCCCCGTCCGGCCGCGATTATCTGCGGGGCGTGGTCGCTGGCGGGGTCGTAGCCCAGCGCCACAGCCGCTTTGCGGGACTTCCGGTGCTGTCCGGCCACCGGGCTCACCTCCCAATCTTATCGCCTCGGGGCGTTTGCCGGCCGGTCAGATGCGCTTGTCGAGGCGGCCGGCTGCCTCCGGCGGGACGGTGGGGCCGACGGATTCACCGGGCAGCGGCTGCCGGCTGCCGAGCCGGGCTTCGGGGAAGCCCACGGCGGCCAATCGCTGTTGCAGGGCCGGCAACTGGTCTTCTACGGCCAGCCGGGTGTCCGGCGCCGGGGTGGTGAAGACGGCGGTGAGGCTCCGGTCACGGGCGTCCAGTGTCACCTGGACGGACCCCAGGGATGGCGTCTCCCACCAGAGCCGCACCTGGTGAGCCGGGCCGGCAGTTGGGTCCCGCCGCTCCCGTTCCGGCTCCTCCTGCACGACCAGCTGCGCCCAGGCCTGTTTGCCCCCGGGCAACGGGATGGGCAGCCAGACCACCTGGGGCAGGACCGTCTGTGAAGCCTGGCTCTGCGGCACGGCTCCGGCCACGGGGGCTTCCAGGCGGGCGGTGCGGGCCGGGGCGGCCTGCATGTCGGGCTGAAGGGACGGACCGGCGGCCTGCTGAACCTCCCGGGCTTGCGGCCCGGCGGATTGCAGCCCGGCCGTGTGCAGGGCGGGGGCGGGCTGTACGGCTCTGCCGGGGGCCTGCTGTGCGGCTCCGCCGGGGGCCTGCTGTACGGCTTCGCCAGGGGCCTGCTGTACGGCTCCGCCGGGGGCCGTCCGGGCGGGTCCGGCGTCGGGTTGCGGCGCCGGTCCGGCGGCGGCCTGCTTTTCCGGACCGCCGGGGTCCGCGGGCGGCGTGCCGGCCCGGGGTTTGACCTGGTCCGCACTCACGGCCGCGGGGCCGTCCGGCGGCGTGGGCCCCGCTTGACCAGCCGGTCCGGCGGCCACCGGGCTTTGCGGTCGGGCCGCCTGCGATGGTCCCGCCTGCCCGGCTGCCGGCGCCTGCTCGCCCCCGGCCACTCCGGCAGACTGGGCCGGTCCGGCCTCAACCCCGCCAGACTGCTGGGCGCCCGCCTGAGACAACGAAGCTGGCGTCCGCTCGCCCGGCACGGTGCCGGGCGAGCCGGCGGGCTGGCCCGAGTTACCCGCCGGCACCGGCCCCGGCAGCGTCCCGCGGGTGACGGCCGCCCGGCCCTGCGCCGGCCCCTGGCCTTCCGGGCGGTTCCCCTGCGGCACCGTGCCCAAAAGCTTGAGCACAACCGGCCTGGGACCGCCGCCCTGCGCCGGCGCCGCGCCCCGGGGCTGGACCTGCAACTGCAGCCGCTGGCCCTCCTTTACAGGGGCTTGCAGCGACACTTCCAGTCTGATCCCACGTCCCAGCGCCAACATTGCGTGGTCCTCGAACACCGAGATGACGTCGGCCTCCAGCACTCGGCCAGGCACCAATAGTTCGGCGAGCAAGTCCTGCGCGCCGGTGGGAGCCATCAACCGTATCAGTGTTGGCCCGATTCCGGATGACTCCACGTCCACCCCTTCTTTCCAGGAACGCACGGTACTTGTATGACAGCAAGTATCCCCGAAAAATTCTCCAGCCTACGCCGGAAACCCTGCACTTCCGGGAATGGGCCGGTGTTCCGCAGAGAAGGTGCGGTTGGGGAAGGATTCTGTCCGGCGGTCGCACAATACTTACTGTGCGGTGAGTGTCGGGGAAGGGGCCGTGAAGAGTCTTGGCATTTGAAGGCGCGGTGTGCGGCAACATTGCCATCCGGGAATTGGAATGCGCCCCCGGGGACATCGCCGTCCTGGCGAAATGGCTCTCGGACCCAGAGGGCGAAAACGTCGACTGCCAGCTCATGGCGGCCACTCCCGATAGCCTGGCCAGGGCGGCCAGGGAGGTGCCCCTGTGAACTTATTTGCATATGGGACCCTCATGGACAAGCGGATTATGACCCGGGTCTGCGGACGCACGCTGCCCGGTGCCGTACCCGCCACCCTCTTTGGCTATCGCAAGTGGGAAACCACCCTCGGCTACCCCATTGTGCTGCCGGCAGCCGGGTTCTCCTGCCCTGGTGCCGTCTACTACAGTCTCACCGCCGGCGACTGGAAACGGTTGGATGAGTACGAAGACGTCAGCGGCAGCCCGCCGGCCTACTTTCGAAAGCTAGTGACCGTCAACGGCGCCAACGGCAGCATCAGCGCCTACGTGTACATCGGTAACCTGAACCATTTCCGGACCCGCCTGAAACTGTAACGCCCTGCACACTGTGCAGGGCGTTACTTTTCTCATGTATTCTCACGGTGAAACATCCGGCCAACCGCCTGTTCCGACACGTAGTGAAAGAGATCCACCCGAGCTTTGTCAAACTCCCCTTCCAGTTCTCGCAAAAGGTGTTCTCCCCGTTCCCGCAGTAGCCGAAAGAGAATCTCGGACGCCTCGAACTCCAAGTCGTACAGCTTGCCGTCAATCGCCGACACCCGGGCCGCCATGCAAAAGTTGAGGGCTTCCAGAGGCTTGTCCTGGGCCAGCGCGTTCTGGCTTAACAGCAGATGCGCCCGGCTCTGCTGTAGGAGACGTTCATCGGCGGCCTCAAGCGCCTGAAACGCCATCTCCGCCGACGCCGCATGCTGCTTGGCGGCCAGGTGAACCACCGCGAGGTCCAGAAGGTGGTTGCTCAGAAACTCCCGGTCTCCGGGGTGTGCCGCCGCGTACCGACGGCACTCCGCCAGCAAGGGGGCCGTCTTCGTCAGTTCACCCACGTCGACATGGATGCGGATCAGTGCCCGGACGCATTCCAAAGCGCCCCGTTCGTCGCCGTAGTGCTCGAACCAGCGACGTCCCTGCCGGAACCGGGTGACCGCCCCGTCCGGGCGACCGGCCCGCCACAGCGTCTCGCCCATCCGCTGCAGGGCAATGCCCTCCAGACACCTGGCCCCTGTGTACTGGGGCAAGCCGTCCAGGTAGCGCTGAAAGTACGTCAGCGCCTCGTCGTATCGCCTGATTCGGCTCAAGGCGGTACCCAGGTCGATGAATGCCCCACCTAAAAGGTCCGGCGTCTTCGCCTCGGTGGCGTGCGCGACGGCTTCAAAACCGGCTTCCGCTGCGGCAAAGTAATCGGTCAGTTCCAGCGTACTCCGGCATATGGCCGCCAAAATGCGGGCCGTCGACTCCGGGCCGTGCTCGCCGTCTGCCAGCAAGGCTCTTGCTTCCTTCAGGCATTCCTTGTATTCGCCACGCTCCAATAGACGACCCAATTGGCTCACCGGCAACATCTGCCGCCTCCTCGTTGACCAGCCGACGGCGGGTCACAGATTAGAGAGGCCGGAACAGGTGCTCAGGAACGTACTTGAACAGATTCATTCCCCGCCGGGCGTAGTGGCCGGCAAGGCCCTTCATCACGGATGTGCCGTGGGCCTGATTCAGATTGATCATCGCATCCACGGCCTCATAGGCCAGATCGTAACGCCCGCCGTGCAGCGCAGAAACGCGTGCTTCACAAGCAAAGCGCATGGCCTGGGCTGGGTCGCCTGCAATCAAGGCGAGGCGATGGTGCAACATGTAGCCCTCGAACTCCAGGGCCAGATCGCCTGCCGCAGCGTTCACAGCCTGCCAGGCGGCTTTTTGCGCCCGCTGCTGTCGTTGACCCGCAATGGCCCAGTCTGACCGGTCGTGCCAGTACCAGAAGCGCGTGATCTGGTCTTCCGGATGACGCTTGAGAAACGCCCGGCTTTCAGCGAACAGCTTCGCCGCTTCATCCAGGCGCCCGGCCCGAATGGTGGCGGAGCGCAGAAGCCGCCGACTGGATTCGGCACACCGGTCGTCTCCTGCCTGGACCGCCAGCGTCATGGCGGCTTCCAGATGGCGAACCGCTTCCGGATAATCCTCCCGGCGCAGGCAGTTCTGCCCCAGCGCCTGGTAGACCTCCGGAGCGTATTGCCGGGAGTCCTTCATGAAATCTACGAGGTCCAGATACCGGTGCAACATCCGGCTCTCCTCCGCGTAGCGGCGCAACCGGCCATACCCAAGCGCAAGGTAGATCAGCACCAGGCCTTCCAGGTCCCGATCCCCTGAAGCCCGAGCCAGAGACAGCGCCTGCTCGCCCGACCGCACTGCTCCCAGGGCATCGTTCAGTTCCAGACAGCAGCAGGTGATCGCGTGGTGACACAGCGCCGCGTCTCTAGTAGTCTGCACACCGGTTCGAAGCGTTTCTTCTGCCAAATTGCGGCATTCTGCAAATCGACGCTCATCGATTAGCTGCCGAAATGATGGCTGCAAGGGGATCACCACCTCCCGCCGTCAGGGAATGACAAACGCCCGACCAGCGCACTGCTGGTTCGGGCGTTGACTGCAAATTTCAGTGCTATTAACTTCAGCATACTCATAATCTGCTACCCAGTCTATAGACATAACCGATAACAGTTGATAACATTTATCCTAAACTTTACAGCTAATTCAATCTACCCAGAATGGAGGGGGAAAGGTACTGCCCCAGATCAACACCAAGGGCCTGGTATTCGGCGTCAAGCTGTTGCAGGACCTCCGTACCTTCCCGGCGGATGACGTCGGCCATGGCTTGGGCAGCCAGGAATTCCAGTTCGTAGTGGCGCCCCTGCAGAGCCTCTACACGGGCGGCGAGCGCATAGCCCAGCGCCTGCTTCATGTCGCCGAGGGTCAGATTGCAGCGATGCAGCACCATGTGGGAATGGAACACGAGTTGATGATCGCCTTTGCGAACTTCCATGGCCTTCATGGCCGAAACCATGGCCCTGCCAACCCGGTTCTGGTGCAGGTAAAAGCTCGCCTGGTCCAGGAGATAGGTGCCCCGGTAGAAGGTATCGTCGGAGTTGCTCCGGGCGATGGCCTTCTGCTCCTTGAGCAGGTCGGCCACCGGCTGCAACTGGAAGTCGGGGTCCCGCTCCGCTGCCTGAAGATAGGTATTGATCAGGTCGTGCGTGCAGGTGAACGTGCTGTGGTCCACGCCCCGCCGGGAAAACCAGCGGCGGGCCCGTTCAAAAGCGTCAATCGCCAGCTTGGTCTCCAGCTTGCGCTGGTGGGCGGTGCCGATGGACTTCCAAACTGCACCCTCAAAACGGTGGGCGGTGGCGTAACGGTTGAGGTGTTCAAAGTAGCTGTAGAAGTGCTGGAGAGCCTCGTCGTACTGGCGGGCGCCCACGTATGCGGTGCCGACATTCAGGAGCGCACGCCCCAGGATGTCCCACTCGCCGATGTCACGGGCCAGCTTCACGGCTAGCAGTCCGGATGGAATGGCACCGTAGGAGTCCTGCAGACCGAGCCGGCAACGGCAGATCACCATGTTCAGCTGCGACATCTCCGAGAGAGACATGCCACCGCGCATGAGCTGCTGTTCAGCCAGGCGCAGACACTTCTGGAACTCGCCCTCTTCCATCAATTTGATCAGGTATTCTACCATGTGAATCGCCCCTAACCCGAACCGTTTGTGTCTGAAAGGGTTTCCTGCACAGTAAATATCTTGATGTAATGGTAGCACGGTTGGAAGTATATGAAAAGTACCTTTCACGCCTTAACCATTAAAGACCAGGATTTTCTTTTTCCTACCAGCGTAGTGTTGGTTCCACTGCTTAATACGTACGGTCTTTGGTTTAGGTTCGAAGCAGGCATAAAAAAAGCACTCGGCCGGGTCGTACCGGGAGTGTTACTTTCCCTCTATTTTCCTTTGTTTCCTGTATCTTGGATGCAACAGTTTGGCTGAAGAGGGAGGGCTGTAAGCCCCGTTCCCTCAACGTTGAAGCATAAGTCCTCTTCATTCAAGTTGATACTTCTTGATGGAATCGGGACTCTAGCAGGGGGGCAGCGGGGGGAAGCTGACCTCACAAGCACCGATTAGCTGGGAACCGGCGCCCAGGGCGGCCACCACGAGCATCACCAAAGCCAGGAGCATCACGAACTTACGAACGGAAATCTTACGCATTCATTCACCTCCTCTCCCATTCCATATCAGATGTCAAATCAGTCGGCACCCCGGATAGGCCTATGCGGTACCCAAATAATACCTATCCACCCCTGCAAGGTCTTCCGGGTTCGACTTGATAACCTCATAAAATAGTTCTGAAGCTTCTGACTCCAGGTCGTACCGGCTGCCCTTGCTGGCATAGACCCGGGCCGACATTGCATGCCCCAGAGCCTGTATGGTTGCCCCCTTCTGCCGGGCAATCTTCGCCAGGAGCAGGTGAAAATGGCACAGATGCGGATATTCACGACCAGCCTCGCTCAACCCCCGAAGCGCAACCGAGAAAGCACGGTCCAGGCGGTTTGTCAGAACCGCATACTCTGCCCTTAGCTTCAGATGGGCGAGCCGGCTCTCTCGAATGTAGTATTCATCCGCATGGTGGCGCAAATAATGACTGCACTTGGCCAGGAGTTCCGGCACTTGCTCCGCGTCACCGATCCGAACACACTGCTCAATCAGAGCTTGCCGGACACCGTGGGCAAACCGCTCGTTTTTGGCAGCCTCAGCGAGCTTCAGTGCTTCGGCCAAAGATTTGGCAGCTTGACGCCCCTCGCCGATGAGCGAGTATGCATGGCCCAGATTATACCAGCCCCATACCTGATACCGCCTGGCAGCACGGTACTTATGAAAGCTGGCGTGGTAATTCAAGAAGGCGTCGATTGCTGTCTGGTACTGCCTCAGAGTTGTGTAGGCCCCCCCTAGAAACAAGCAGGCTACGCCATAGTAGTCCCACGCTTCCAGCTCCGAAGCCATCTGAATGGCGACACGTCCCGGACCGATCGCCCGCTCGAACTGGTTTAACATGCACCGCGCCCTCAAAAGGGCGACCTGGGCGGCCAATACCTCAACCGGACTGCTCTTGGCGTTTCGTAGCAGTTGCTCTGCGAATGCAAGTGCTTTTTCGTGTTCCAGATCCTCCAACAACTTCTCCAGGTATTCGATCATCTCTGGCACCCCCAACTCCGGGCTGTCGTTATTCGTTGGCAGATCTTGTATCTATTTACAACCATATACTAGCACACGCTTCCCGGGTTGACAAGTCTATTCTTGTACTTTTTATCTATCAACCTTTTAGCACTTTTGTGTCTTGTACCCGTAAGCCATCAGGCTCTCATCGAGTGATTCTTGTTATCTTTTACGTATAGACCTTCGACTTTGTTCGACAACATAACTCAACAACCGCATTGAAAAAGGATAGCCCAAGAGGGCTATCCGCGTTTCAGCCATGGCAGGATCCGCTGGACCGGCAGGGCATGAGCAGTATGACCGTCCCGGCCTTCCACCGTCCTGGCCGTAAACAGGGCGTTCAGCACCGACTCCGCCACCGCCTCGACGGCTGCCAGGAACAGCTGGTCCAGAACCGGCGTGTCGTCGCGCAGGAGCGTCGTGGTCGCCAAAGGCCCTTCCCCCCAGTGGTCCACCGGGTTCGCCGTGGAAAAGCTGAAGACGAAATCCCCGCTGCCGTTGCCGGCACTGGCGCCCGTGCGGGCCAGCCCCAGCGCCCCCCGCTTGGCCAACCGGGTCAGTTGCCGGGCGTCCAGCGGTGCGTCCGTGGCCAGGATGACCATGACGGAACCCGGCGGCACGTCGTCGGGTTCCGGGCCTTCCTCGCCAGGGTACTCCGCCAGCCGCTGCCCGACGTGTTCGCCGGCAATGATCAGGCTGCTGCGGCGGCCGAAGTTAGCCAGCACCAGGGCGCCCAGGGTGTACGCATCCACCCGGCGGGAGGCCGAGCCGATTCCGCCTTTGAAGCCGTAGCAGACCATGCCGGTCCCGGCGCCCACGGCCCCTTGCTGAACGGGACCCGCTGCGGCTGTGGTCAGCGCGTGGCGGATGTGTTCCGCCCCGACATGCCGGCCCTGGATGTCGTTCAGATAGCCGTCGTTGCACTCGCCCACCACCGGATTGACCGTGCCCGTCCGGATGCCGATGTCCGGGTTCAATTCAATCATACAGCTACAGAGCGCGTCGGCCGCTCGAAATGTGGAGAGCGTGTTGGTCAGCAGAATGGGCGTTTCGAGCGTACCCAGTTCCGCCACCTGAGCCAGGCCCGTAGACTTGCCGAACCCGTTCAGCACAAAGAGGCCGGCCGGTACTTTGCGGGCAAACAGGTTGCCCCCGTGCGGCATAATGGCGGTCACGCCCGTACGGACGGGGCCGGCGCCTGGCGTGAGTGCGCCGCTGCCGGACGTCACCGTGGCGTGGCCCACCAGCACCCCGGCGACGTCGGTGATGTCATTCTTTGTTCCCGGCGGGAGGATTCCCAACGTCAGACCCATTTGCCTGGCGGTCGGCCGCTGCGGGTAGGGGCTCGTCCACTGTGTCATAACTGGATCCCTCCATTTCCGGCGGCTCCGCCGGCAGGTCCACCTCCGTGGGTTGGTCTGGCTCGGCCGGCAGGTCTGCCGCTGCCTGTTCACCTGCCCAGGCCGGCGCCTCCAGGAGGTCGTCCAGCGGTTCCGGCACAAGGCGTACCATCGGGAAACGCCCCTTCCGGGACCACTCGAAGGTCTTGCCCAGCAAGATCGTCGAGAGCAGGTTGTGGACGACATGGGCCGTCACAGGGGCCCAGAGGTCGCCCGTCAGGCGGTACACCAGGCCAAACATGGCGCCCGACATCGTGGCAGCGAGCACGTAGGGCAGCATCTCCCGGCGCCACCCGCCGTGGCTGAACCCGAAGAGCACCGCCGCCGGGATGATCCCGATCGTCGGCTGCAAACCGCCCCGGAAGAGGATCTCCTCGCCGAAGCCTGCGGTGGCAACCAGCACCAGCATCACCGGGTAGCCGGCCGTTCGCAAGGCTTCCAGGCCAATGCGTGTGCCGGTCTCCTTGAGTGCCCGTTCCAGGGACTTGTTGACCCGGTACAGTCCCGAAATCAGCCCCATGGAGACCAACGCGACAAAGGCGCCTGCGCCCAGGGCTTTGGGCGCAGGCCACCGCGTCAGGTGAATCGCATTCCCCCGGAGCATGTACGCGAGGGCGAACCCCAGCCCCGCCATGACGGCAGGCGCCAGAATCCCAACGAGCAGCAGCATCCGCAACCGCTCGACCCAGACTCCCCGGGGGTTCACTTATGAACGATCAGCAAGGCCGGATTCTTCCCCTTGACCTGACCGAACAACTCCTCTGCCTGCGCCGTAAACATGCGGATGCAGCCGTCGGACGCCCAGGTGCCGATCATCTCCGGGTGGCTCGTGCCGTGGATGCCCCACACCCAGGCGTTGTCGCCCTGCAGTACGGTGAAGCCCATCCAGCGGGTGCCCAGCGGATTGCCGGAAGCGCCGCCGGCAAAGCTCTCGTCGCCGGGCTTGAGGGCGTTAAACGGCGGGTTGGTCACGAAGTTCGAAACCGTGAACCGGCCTTCGGGCGTGAAGAAGTTCGTCTTGTAGTCTTTCCAGGTGGCTTCGGGACCTTCGGTCTGCCGGCCCGTTGCGACCCGATACGCCTTGACCAGCTTGCCGTCGTTGAAGTGCCAGAGTACGTTCAGATACTTGTTGACTTCCACAAAGTGGCCCATCTTCACGGTGGGGTCGGGGGCGATCAGCGCGTAATAGTCGACCGGCTCCAGGCCGTTCGCACCGTACTTGTAAGCCGCAAACTGGGGGGCGTTCTCCTTCTTGGTCTCCACGATGATGTCGTCGTTCGCCTGCTTGAGCGACGCGGACGCTGCCTGCTCGGAGAGAATCTGCCGCTTCCCCGCCACGCTCCAGGCGCTGCCGGCGGGCAGCAGGTAGGCCAGTTCCCGGGAGCCGTTCTGCACCGGCGAGAGTACCGCCCAGCCCTGTCCGGCCTGGATTTTCTGCTCTACCGGCCCGAAAGCTTTCACCAGCGCGGTCTGCACGTCAGTGGTCTCCTTGCCGACCACCGGGAGCTTGTCGACAACGCCGGACTGGCACCCTGCCACCAGTAGGCTCAAGCCCACCAGGGCGGCGCCTGCGAACCGGACCAACTGCTTATGCAAAGTAAGTCACCTCAACGTCCATTATACAAGCTAACTCGTCCCGATCGCGCACTATTTTGCTGGATTTACTGGCAAGAATTAAGCGCTTCCTGCAAGGCCTCGTATGCGGCCGCCACCGTGGCGTCGATGTCGGCTTCGGTGTGGGCCAGGCTCATGAAGCCCGCCTCGAACTGGGACGGCGCAAAGTAGAAGCCCCGGCGCAGCATCGCCCAGTAGTACCGGCTGAACAGCTTCGTGTCCGACGTGAGGGCGGTGTCGTAATCCACGACCTCCTTGGCGGTGAAGAAGATGCCGAACATGGTCCCGATGGACTTGCCCCGGTAAGGCAGCCCTAGCTTCGCCATGTTGCCGTTGATGCCGCCGATCAGCCGCTGGGTCAGCCCGACCATCTGCGCGTAGGCGCCGGGCCGGGAGAGAATTTCCAGCGTCTTCAACCCGCAGGTCATGGCCAGCGGGTTGCCGGAAAGCGTGCCGGCCTGGTACATGGGGCCGGACGGGGCCACCATCTCCATGATCTGCCGCTTGCCGCCGTAGGCGCCCACCGGCAGACCGCCGCCGATGACCTTGCCGAACGTGGTGAGGTCCGGGTCGATGTTGTAATGAACCTGCGCGCCGCCGATGGAGACGCGCCACCCGGTCATCACTTCATCAAAAATCAGCAGGGCGCCCTGCTCGGCCGTGATCCGGCGCAGCCCTTCGAGGTACCCGGGCTGCGGCAACACCAGGCCCATGTTGCCCACCACCGGCTCGGTGATGATGGCGGCAATCTGGTCCGGGAACCGCACAAACGCTTCCGCCACCGCCGCCAGGTCGTTGAACGGCAGGCTGATGGTGTTGGCCGCGATGGAGGCCGTAACACCGGCCGAATCGGGCACGCCCATGTCGGTGGCACCGGAGCCGGCCTTGACCAGCAGGCCGTCGTTGTGGCCGTGATAGCAGCCGGCGAACTTGATGATCTTCTCCCGCCCGGTATACGCCCGCGCCAGGCGAATGGCGCTCATAGTCGCCTCCGTGCCGGAATTGACCATGCGGACCATCTCCAGCGAAGGCATGCAGCCGATGACCGCTTTCGCCATGGCCAGTTCCAGTTCCGTGGGCGCGCCAAAGGAGGTGCCCCGCCTCGTCGCGGCGATGAGCGCTTCCGTCACTTCCGGATGGGCGTGACCGAGAATTAACGGTCCCCAGGAAAGGACATAATCCACGTAAGTGTTGCCGTCCACGTCGTAGAGCCGTGCGCCTTCGCCCCGGGTAATGAACGGCGGGGTCCCGCCCACGGAGCGGAAACTCCGCACCGGGCTGTTCACGCCGCCGGGAATGACCGCCTTGGACGCGGCAAATAAGTCGGTGCTCTTGCTCTGATCAAAGGACATGTTTTCCAGCGCCTCCCGGAATATTCGATATCATAACTATAGCATGCCCCGCCCCGGCACGTCTGCGGGGGCGGGGCATGTCAGACCTTAATTCCCGGCCGATTCGATCAGCCGGCGCATCTCCTCGATCTGGCGCAGGGTCGTCTCGGCCCGGTGTGCCAACTCGGCCGCCTGCCCGGCGGGGAGGTGCGGGCCGTTCTGGTACCAGGCCTTGCGCATGGCTTGCAGTTCCCGGATGAGCGCCGACATCCGCTGGGCAGACATGGAGAGCGCAGCGACGGGCGCCACCGCCACCCGGACGGGCGGCGCCGTAACCTTCTTCCGGCCCCAGGCTTCAGCGGTCGGCAAGGTGACTTTCTGGCCCATGGCCGGCAGTTCCACCCGGTGTTCCTGCTCGGTGAGCAGGCGGGCCAGCTGGTTACGGGCGTCGCCTTCGCCGTGGGTCAGGAACGTCCGGAGCGGCGGATGCTTGAGTCCGGCGGTCCAGGCCAGGATCTGCGCCTGGTCGGCGTGAGCGGAGAGGCCGGGTAGCGACTCGATGCGGGCGCGTACCGCCACTTCCTCGCCGTGGATGTGAACCCGGGGCGCTCCGTCCAGAATCCGGCGGCCCAGCGTGCCCTCGGCCTGAAATCCGACGAACAGGACCGTGCAGTTCGGGCGCCAGAGGTTGTGCTTCAGGTGATGCACCACGCGGCCTGCTTCGGCCATGCCGCCGGCAGCGATGATCACCATGGGTTCCCGGGATTCGTTCAGCGCCTTGGACTCGTCCGGGGTGCGGGTGATGGACAGGCCGGCGAAAGCGAACGGGTTGTCACCTTTTTGCATGAGGGCCGCAGCGGCCTCGTCGAAGACCTCGACATGTCTTGCCGTCACTTCGGTTGCCTTGGCCGCCAGGGGCGAGTCCAGCACGATGCGCAGGCCCGGGGGTAGCTGTTTCGCCTCCGTCAGGGCGTTTAGCTCGTAGAGCACCTCCTGGGTCCGGCCGATGGCGAAAGAGGGGATGATCACGTTGCCCCCCTCACTGACGGTCGAGCGAATGATCTCCGCCAGGGCCTCCCGAGTTGCGCTGCGGGGCTGGTGGAGCCGGTCGCCGTACGTGGACTCCAGGATCAGATAGTCGGCATCGTCAACCACCGTCGGGTCCCGGAGAATCGGCCGGTCGGGCTGGCCCAGGTCACCGGAGAAGACCAGCTTGGTCTGCCGGTCCTCGCCGTCGGTCTCGAAGACCTCGACGAAGGCGGAACCCAGAATGTGGCCGGCGTCCTGCAGTCGAATCTGCACGGTATCGCTCAGGGCGACGAGTTCGTCGTAGGGAACGTTGCGCAGTTGCTCGGCCACCGCTGTGGCATCGGCGATGGTATAGAGCGGTGCTACCGGCGGGTGTCCGGCCCGCTTCCCTTTCCGGTTCTCTCGCTCCGCGTCCGATTCCTGAATATGGGCCGAATCCAGCAGCATCACCGCGGTCAGGTCGGCCGTGGCGGGGTGCGTGTAAATCGGCCCCCGGAAGCCTTGTTTGCGCAGGAGCGGCAACCGTCCGGAATGGTCGATGTGGGCATGGGTCAAAATGACCCCGTTGAGCGTGGCGGGGTTCATGCCGAACGGCTTGTCGTTCAGCTCTTCCTCCTTGCCCTGGAACATTCCGCAGTCCACCAGCAGCCGCAGCCCGCCGGCTTCCAGCAGGTAACACGAGCCGGTCACCATACCGGCCGCCCCCAGGAATGTCACTTTCACGGCCTACTCCTCCTGTGCGGAAGTCTCCAGGGTGGGATTCTGGATTCCGTTCGCCTGCTCCTGCGGTCATGGCCAGAATATGGCCGGTTTCCGCAGGAAGGGCAACCGGGGAGGCGAAATCATAATGCGACCAGGTCCCGCTCATTTAGGAGGAAACGTAATGCGGAAGTTCGCCCCCTACCTCTCCTTCCTACGCGACATTGCGATCGGCGTGTTACTCTGGTTCCTTCTGACGAGGACGGTCGGCGAAGCCCGCATCGTGCCCACGCCTTCCATGGTCCCGACGATCATGATGGGCGACCGGCTCTGGACGGACAAGCTGATGCTCCACTTCCGGCCCATCGCCCGGGGCGACATCGTCGTCTTCACGCCGCCGCCTCAGGTCAAGTCCGCTGACCCGTATATCAAGCGCGTGATCGGCCTCCCCGGGGACATCGTCCAGGTGAAGGCCGGCACCGTCTTCGTCAACAGCCAGCCGCTTACTGAGCCGTATGTTAACGAGAAACCCGACTATGTTTACGGCCCGGTCACCATCCCGGCGGGCGACTACCTGGTGCTCGGGGACAACCGCAACAACAGCAACGACGGCCATCTCTGGGGCTTCCTCTCCCGGGACGCGATCATTTCCCGGGCGGTTTACCGGATCTGGCCGGTCAGCCGGTTCGGCGCCATCAAGTAAGGTTCGTGAGGCGGAATTCGCCCTTTCCGAGCATATACACCCGTCCGCTCACGAAGACAGCCGTGGTCTCCCCGCCGGCCCGCTCCACTTCGATCAGAATCCGGCTGGGGCGGCCCACGCTGTAGCCCTGCTCGCTCCGTACGAACGGCCCCGGGACCACGCCGTGGCGGACCAGGTACTCCCCCAGAGGGCCGTTGGCTGAACCGGTGGCCGGATCCTCCGGCACCAGGTCAAACGGGCTGAAAACCCGGCAGTGAACATGGCTGCCCGGCTCGACCCCGCCCGGGGCGAAAATCAGGGTGCAGCGGCCGTCCGGCCCCAATACCGCCCGGAGCCGAGCCATGTCGGGCCGGGCCCGCCGCACCGCTTCCAGGCTGGTCAGGGGAATCAAGACCGTTTGCATGCCGTTATCCACCGCCTCCAGCGGCAGGTCGTCGCGAATATCCGCCAGGGCAAGGCCAAGCGCTCCGGCCAGTTCCGGGCTGCGGCCGGCCGTTCGGACTACCTGCGGTACCGGCTGAACCATCCGGGCGTCCCAGACGCCCTCCTCGGCCAACGGCGTCACCGTCACGGGGATGACCCCGATACCGGTCTCGAATGAAACCGTGGACGGGTGCTTTCCGGCGCCGGCCACCACGCAGGCACTGCCCAAAATGGGATGCCCGGCAAACGGAATCTCCGCCGCCGGACCCGGCGTGGGCAGGAGAATCCGGATGCGGAAGTCGGCCCCGGGGACTTCGGACCGCTGCAGAAACGTCGTCTCGGAGTGATTCAACTCCCGGGCGACTTTTTTCATAAGCGGCAGGGGCAGGTCATCTGCCCCGCCGAAGACGCAGAGCTGATTGCCGCAAAAAGGTTCCGGCGCAAAAACATCCAGCCAGCTATACGGCATCACCAGCATGGTACCCGCTCCTTCCGAATGTTTCGCCGAGTACACCCGCCGCGCCGCTGGGCACACTACGCCCGAGCCAAAGACTCCCCCCGGAGGTGAGCGTCATGACTCCTTTTAGCCAGCGTGAGTTTCTGGACCTGCAGGAGCACATTCGCGGTGAAGCTGCCACCGTGCAGACCTGCCGCCAGTTCGCGCGGGTCGCCTCCGACCCCGACCTCAAGGCTTTCTGCGAGGAGACCGCCCGCACGGCCGAAGCCAACGTGAACCGGCTGATGACCCACGTGCGCCAGGGCATCACCCACTAGCAGCCGCTGAAAGGAGGGACCTGTCTGTGCCGCAAACCAACGCCAACCCGCTGGATATTGCCATCGCGACGCTGATCGACAAGGACCTGAAGTCCTGCGCCTCCGCCTCGGCCCTCTCGGCCTGCGAGTGCAGCTCGCCGGAACTCCGCCAGGCGTTCGTGCAGGTTTCCCAGGACGCCGTCCGCACGCAGGAGCGGTTGAGTCATCTGATGCAAACCAAAGGCTGGTACGTGCCGCCCCGGGCCGAGCAGTCCACCATCAGCACGTTGATGCCCCAGTTGCAGGCAGCCACCCAGGGTCTGGGCGGAACGTTCGCCCAGACCGCCGCCACGGCTGGCTTCACGACCGGCGCCAACGTTCCGACGGGTGGCGTCACCGCTCCGCACATGGTCTGAGGAATTCGCGACTGACGGAGTCAGTCGCGAAAAAGCCAGGGGCTTGCCCCTGGCCTTTCGCTTTTACTTCTTGGGCGCCAGGGTGTTGTCGATCTTGGCCTTGTCCTTAAGGCCGGTCATCCACTCCTGGTACTTGTCGTTGAGGCCTTGCGAAGTGACGGCGTCCTTGACGGCGGCCTTGCTGTTCTCGAAGGTCGGCGCCTGGCCCTTCGTCTCCAGCAGTTGAATGACGTGCCAGCCGAACTGGGATTTGACCGGCTGGGAGATTTCTTTCACTTTCAGGGCGAAGGCAGCCTTCTCAAAGTCGGGATCCATTTTGCCGTGGCCGAAGAAGCCGAGGTCGCCGCCGCTGGTCTTGGCAGCCGGCTCCGTGGACTTCTCCTTGGCGAGGGCAGCAAAGTCGGCGCCCTTGTCGAGCTGGGCCTTGATGGCCTTGGCCTCATCCTCGGTGGCCACGAGGATATGGCGGGCGTGGATTTCCTGCTTGTCGAAGTCGGAAGCGTGCGCCTTGAAGTACTCCTGCAGGGTCGCGTCATCGGTCTTGATGTCCTTGCTGAGGATCTTCTGGACCTTCACCTGGAACTTAACCCGGTCCTTCAACTGGTCCAGGGTCATGTTGTTGGAGGCAAGCGCCTGCGCAAAGGCGTCTTCCCCACCGACACTGGCCTTGACCTTGGCGATTTCGGCGTCGACCTCGGCGGGCGTGACGGTGTTGTTGGTCTTCTTGGCTTCCTGTTCCACCAGCAGCTCGGTGATCATCTGGTCAACGGTCGTGGCGCCGTTCTCCTTGATCATGCGGTCATACAACGCGGTCTTCGTAATCTTGTCGCCGTTGACCGTAGCCACAGCCTGGACTTCCGGCTGGCTGAGCCGGCCACCGAGCATGTAACCGCCGCCGCCGGCAACCGCCAGCGTAACCAGGACAGCCAGAATGGTAACCGTAGCGGTACCCTTGTTGCTATTGGACAATTTGGCGATCCTCCTCTTTAGATATCGACCATACTCGATTCGGAGTTGATTATTGGTTCTCCTGCCGTCCCGATCAGGCAATTGTGGACGCTCATGGCGAAATCAGGCGGACATGGCGTCCGCCTGTCATTCGGCCCCGTGGCATATTAGCCTCGCCAGCCCATCCGCTGCTTCGCTTCAGGCGACATCATCATCGGAGACCAGGGCGGATCGAAGGTGATATCGACTTTAATATCCGCGAAAGCCAGCGGCTCCAATACCTCGTAAATCTGGTTGGTAATGTGCCCGGCAACGGGGCAGCCCATGGTTGTGAACGTGATCTCAATATACGCCTTGTTGTCCTCTACGACTAGCTCATAAATCAACCCAAGGTTGACAATATCCAGTCCCAACTCCGGGTCTACCACATTCTTCAGCAACGTGCGGGCCAGCTCTACTTTATCCATCGCGCATGTGCTCCCTTCAATTTTAGGGTCGCGGGGCCAGCGTCGCCAGCACGGAGACCGGCTCTGCCGCAGCCCGGATCCCGTGGGGCTCGCCCGGCGGGTAGAAACGAAGCGTCCCCGCCCCGGCGGGCGTCCAATCGCAGCCGGCCAGCAATTCGCCCAGGCCCGACACCACTTGCAGGCAGACACTGGAGGAACTGGTCTGTGGCGGGAGTTCCTGTCCAGGCTTCAGGTTGATGAGGATGACCCGGATATCCTGACAGCTGTGAAGGATCTCCCTGACCAGATGTTCGTCCGAGAACCGCATGTGCTGCGGGATTTGCACTTCCATGTGACCGGCACCTCCTCTGATCAGACTGTCGGCGGTCCTTACATCCCGATGATACCCTGGAAGCCGACACCTGCTCGGTGCGGGTCCGCGCCGGGGGGCTGTGATAAATATCACCTGTGCGCAGCATGCCAGATTCCGGGGGGAATATTCCGTGACTCAGGTCACCATTGTCCCCGGCAGCAACAGAAAACCCCCGGTCAGGCTTCGCCTGGCGGGGGTTTTGTTTCATGCAGCGTTTCGGCGGTTCCCTGCGGGGCCGCCTTTACGTTTCGCCCATCCACTCGTGCAACTTGCGCTCGTTGGCGATCACGATATCCTCGCCTTCCACCGTAATGCAGCCGGTCCGCCGAAAATCGGCCAACACCCGGGTCACCGTCTCCCGGGAGGTCCCGATCATGCCGGCGATGTCCTGGTGCGTAAGGCCGAGGTTAAAGCGGTGTGCACCGCGCTCTTCCGCCACCTTCAGGAGCAGGCTGGCTAGCCGGCCGTGGGTCGAGTGGACCGCCAGGTCGTGAGCCACGTCCCGGGCCAGCCGAAGCCGCTGCCCCACAAGCTTGAAGGCGTTGGCCGCGAGCGTCCGGGATTCGGGCAGCAGCGCCACCAGGTCGTCCACGCGAATCGCCATCAGGACGGCGTCCTCCATCACCTGCGCGGTAGCGGGGTATGCCTCCTTGTCGGCCAGCACCACCATGCCCAGGGCCGAGCCGGGACCCCAGAGGCGGAGCACCTGCTCCTGGCCGCCGGCCGCCAGCCGGGTGACCCGCACCTTGCCTTCTTTGACAAAATAAATCGTTTCGCCGGGGTCCCCTTCGTTAAAGATGATGGTCCCCTTGCGGTACCGCCGCTCCCGCACCAGGGCGGCAGCCCGGGCCAGCTCCTCGCCGGAGAGGCCTTCGAACAGCGGAAAACTACTGAGCAGATCGAGGTCAGACAGGATCTCCACCTCCGGAATCCCTTTCGGGTTGCATCAAAGACATTACGACGACCGGGAAGACATTACCTTTATCATACACAAGCCGGGTGGGCCGATTGCACCCTCCAGGCGCATTCGTTATAATCTTGAAGGTGTTACTATGACAAAACGCCCCGAACTGTAAATACGTCACTCTGCCAGGAGTGGCTTTGAGGGAGGTTTCGCCGTGGGACTTTCAGTCGGGATTGTCGGCCTGCCAAACGTGGGCAAGTCGACCCTGTTTAATGCCATCACCAGGGCCGGAGCGGAGGCTGCAAACTACCCGTTCTGCACCATCGAACCCAATGTGGGTGTCGTGGATGTCCCCGACGCCCGCCTGCCGGTGCTGGGGAAAATGTTCAAGTCGGGGCGAATCGTCCCCGCCAACGTCAAGTTTATCGATATCGCGGGCATCGTCAAGGGTGCCTCCAAAGGCGAGGGGCTGGGCAACAAGTTCCTGGCCCACATCCGCGAGGTCGACGCCATCGCCCATGTGGTGCGCTGCTTCGAGGACGAAAACGTCACCCATGTTCACGGGGGCGTCGATCCCCTCCGGGACATCGATGTGATCAACATCGAACTGATTCTGGCGGACATGGAGTCGCTGGAGCGCCGCTACGACCGGACCGCGAAGGCGGCCAGGGCCGGGGACAAGCAGGCGCAAGTGGAGCACGGCCTCCTGACCCGCATCAGGCCGGTGCTGGAGGCCGGCAAGCCGGCCCGCACCGTGGTACCGCAGAACGAGGATGAAGCGAAGGCCATGAAGGAACTGCACCTGATTACGGCCAAGCCGGTCCTGTACGTGGCCAACATCAGCGAGACCGACGTCGCCGACCCGTACTCGGTCGCCGCAGTGCAGCAGGTCGCCGAAGTGGCGAAGTTGGAGAACAACGAGGTCGTGCCGGTCTCGGCCAAAATCGAATCGGACCTGGCCGAAATGGACGACGAAGAGAAGCAGGTCTTTCTGTCCGACCTGGGCCTGACCGAGTCGGGCCTGGCCCGGGTGATCAAGTCGGGCTACCACCTGCTGAACCTCATGTCGTTCCTGACGGCCGGGGAAATGGAGTCCCGGGCCTGGACCATTCGCCGGGGTACGAAGGCGCCGGCGGCAGCGGGCGAAATCCACTCGGACATCGAGCGGGGCTTCATCCGGGCGGAAATCGTCTCCTACAACGACCTGGTGCACTACGGCTCCATGGCGGGGGCCAGGGAGGCCGGCAAGGTCCGGCTCGAAGGCAAGGAGTACATCATGCAGGACGGCGATGTGGTCCACTTCCGTTTCAACGTATAGACGCGTAAACTGGCCCCCGCGATTCTAACGAATCGCCAGGTCAAGAAGTGCCCGGCTCCCGCTAGGGGGAACCGGGCACTTTCGTTAACGGTGCGAACCAAATCGGGTTTGACCGGCCTCTATCTTTCGGGAGGGATCAACGTGATCCAGACCATTCCGAAAGCGAAAATGCACTGGATAGAGCGCACTGCCATCTTCGCCGGGTTCGCCCTGGCCGCTCTGGGGGTAGGCGTAATCGCTTCGCACCTGACCGGGTCCGGGGCCCCGCTGGCGGCGGCGGCAACGGCCGCCGGGACGGTCGCGGCGCTGGCGGCGTCGCTATGGCCCGGGGAGCGGCTGACGTACCGCATGGAGGTGGACCGGCTGGCAGCCGGCCGGCTGACTTTGCCTTATGCCGAGATGACCGGCGTCCGGCTCGTGAAGCTGGGCGGAACCGTGCTTTACGGCGGACTGGCCCTGCCGGGCTGCTGGTCCGGGCGGGCGTGGTCGCCCCGGCTCGGGCGCTTCTGGCTCGAAGGGAGCACCGGCCTCGGCCAGGCCGTGCTGATCACCATGGCGAGCGGGCGACGCATCGCTGTCACGCCGGACGACCCGGTGCGGGTGGTGGCGCTGCTGGAGTCGCTCCGCCGGACGGCACTGCCCGCGGATTTGCCGCCGGAAACGGCCGGCCCGCGGCGGCGCGGCTCAGTCGTGTCGCTGCCGGTGCGCCGGCCGATGTCCTGAGCCGCTAGTGCCCGTGGCCTTCGGACTCGTGTCCTCCGTGGCCTTCGTGCCCATGGTGATGCTCGTGCACGGCGGTGGGGTCGGACTGTAGCGAGCCGGCCACAAAAGCGGCCAGCGCCTCGCCCGGCGAACCGGTAACGCCCACCACCGCCGGGATCCCGGAGCGGGTGAGGTGGTCCGCCATGGGCCGGCCCATACCCCCGGCGATCACGTGCGTGACGCCGTGCTCCAGCAGGAACGCCGGGAGTCCGTGGTGCCCTGACTGTTCCGGCACCGCCACTTCGGTCTGGCGGAGGATCTGCCCGTTCTCGACATCGGCCAGGAGGAACACAGAGACTTGCCCGAAGTGGCCGAAAATGGCGCCGTTACGCACGGGAATGGCGATACGCATGGGGCCTGACCTCCTTGTATGTACAATCCGATGCGCTCAGTATACCCCCGCCGGTATATCGAAGTCTACATCGGTAAGAAACAGCCCGGCCCGCACTTGCGTGCGGGCCGGGCTCAGAACGTTGTGGCTAAGGACCATCAGCCTGCCAGGTCTCGCCTTGCGTGGGTGGAGCCGCTGGTTCGTACGTGTGGTTGACCGACGCCTCTGATACCTGACCGAAGGCCCAGTGGGTGGCGGGCACATCCGGCCAGAGCTGCCCCGGACGGCCCAGCAAGGGGCCGCGGGCCAGGAGGCGGTTGACGATGGTCACAAACTCCGCACGAGACGTGGCGCGCTGTGGCTGGAAGGTTCCATCCGGGTAGCCCTGCACAATGCCCATCCGGTTGGCGGTGGCGATCACGGTGTTCGCCCAGTGACCTGCCGTGTCCGGGAAAGCTGCGCTGCCACTCAGGAACTGCACTTTCTTGAAGCGCACCGCGATGGTCGCAATCTCGGCACGGGTGATGGGATCATTCGGGCGGAAGAGGCCGGTCGGGTCGCCCTGCATGAGTCCCAGTTGGGTGACGACGGCGATGTTCTGGTAGCTCCAGTGGTTGCGGCTCACGTCCGGATACCCCGGCGCAGCGGCCACCAACTGTTCAGCATCCAGAATGCGGGCGAGAATGGTCGCCACCTCCGCCCGGCTGATGGAGCGTTCGGGCCGGAAGGTGCCATCCGGGTAGCCCAGGATGTAGCGCTTGTGATGTCCGCTCGGCCGCGGCGGAGCCGTAGGCTTGGCGCTTACTTCCGCCGAAGGCGTGCTGTCGCCGGCGCTGCCGGTGGCCGTCACCACGTAGTAGTAGGTCGTGCCGTTGGCTACACCCTGATCGATGTAGCTGAGGCCCGTCAGTCCGGAAGCGATCACTGTATAGGGGCCGCCCGGACCGGTGGCTCGCCGCACGGTGTAGGTCTGGGCACCCGGGACGGGGTTCCACGCCAACGCTACCTGGGCATCGCCCGGAGTGGCCGTGAGGCCGGTGGGAGCGGCCGGCAGGGTCGGCTTCGGTGCCGGATTCGGGGCGGGCGTGGGAGCGGGAGCCTGCGGTGTGGCCGAAGCCACACCGGACCAGGCACTCGTGCCGCCGGCGCCACTGGCCGCGACCTTGTAGTAGTAGGTGACACCGTTGGTCACGCCGGTGTCGCTGAAGGCGGTGCCGCTGATACCGGTGCCCACCGACGTGTATGGCCCGTCGGCAGAGGTCGCCCGCTGCAAGAGATAGGACTGAGCCCCTGCGACGGGATTCCAGCTGAGGTCCACACGTCCGTTGCCGGGGGTGGCCGTCAGGCCGGTCGGAGCGGCGGGAGCAGCCGGCGGCGCCACCTGGACTCGCTGCATCGTGAAGCTATACGCCACGATGTTGGTACGCACGCGGATGATGCCGTTCAGCACATCGCTGTCTTCACCGGGAAGCGGCGCCACAGTCCGGGCTTCGGTCCGGCTGTCGTAGGTGACGTAGCCCGCCTTCTCGGCGGTGATGTAGTAGTCGGAGTTCGGGAAGACCATCCAGGCGAACGCGCCCTTGCCGGTGGTGTTCTGGGAGTTGGCGTTGTCATTGGGCGGGAAATTCAGGGCCGGGAGGGATACCTTGGTGTTGGGGGTGCGCCCGTTGGCCTGGTTCAGCGGCGTGCCCGCCCACCAGAGCGTAAGCTTGGCGCCACTGATCGGCTGTCCGGACGAAGCATCGGTCACGGTGCCGTAGGGGTCAAGCAAAGCGGTATGGATGGCCAGTTCGCCGTCCTGGCTGACCGTGACCTGGGCCTTCGTGCCGGCCAGGGTCGTTCCGCCTGCCGTGACCTTGAACTCCAGGGTGTAGGTGCCGGCTTTGAGATTGCCGATCTCGTACGTGCCATCGGGCTTTACCGTCACACTCTGGTTAACCTGGGTGCCGTCCTGGGCAATGATAGCGCCGGTGACCGAGGCCCCCTGCGTGTTGGGGGTCGTCGGCGTGTTAGTCTGGTCCATCACCAGCACCTGACCGCTGATGGTCTTGCTGGCCGAAATGGTCTCGCCCAGACCGGTGAGTGCGCCCACCTGGCTTTCATGAGTCGAGGTGATTTCGACGGGCTTGCCGCCCACCTGCAGATGTGTCTTGATGGTGGTTTTATAGGTCCAGTCGCCGCGGGGCACAGTGATCTTGTACGTGCCGTCCGCCCCGGTGGTCGTCTGGGCCGCAAAGTCGATGATCCCGTCACCGTTGAAATCCTCGGCCACCGAAACCTCCGCCCCTGCGGCGGGCAGCCCGGTGCCGGAGTCGATGACCACACCGGTGATGGAGGCCGGCAGGAAGGTGATGATGATCGTCTGCTGGGCGTAGATGCCCTGGCCGGGATCATTCACGGCCACCGTGACCGACTTGGTAACGGGCAGGATACCCTGGATGGTTGGCGCCGTCAGGTCGACGGAGGCCGTGCCGTTGGCGCCGGTCTGCGCCGAGGGGGCGTTGAGCGTGCCGCCGGTAGCGGTGTAGGACACCGTTGTGCCCGCGACCGGCGTGCCGTTCCGTAAGGTCAGGGTCGCCTTGAGTTGAGCGATGGAATGCCCGTCACCGACGATGGAGGCCGGGGTCGCGGTCAGCGTGAGGATCCCCTTGCCGGCCAGGTGCAGGTCGAACGTAACGGCCTGTCCGGGGGCAAGGTAGACCTGGGCGCGGGCCAGGGGTTGATTGGCATTCAGGGGATCAGGAGCCACCACGGTATAGATGCCGGCCGGGACATTTGTAAACTGGTAGCTTCCGTTTCCGGCGCTGGTGGTGCTCTTTCCGGCGACCGGATTTCCGGCAGGATCCAGCAGCTTGACCGTCTGGCCCGCCACCGGAGCGCCCGCGTCGCTGTATACGACACCGGACACCGAACTGGTCGGGTTGTATTTGATCGAAACCGGCTGAGCGGTCAGGGTGTTCTGACCGTCCACGGCCGTGGCACCGATGGTGTCAGGCCCGACGAGCAGCGGGGACGGCGTGAGCGTCGACAGGTCAAAGGACCAGGTCCCATTCCCTGCGACAACGGCGGTCCCAACGTCCTTGCCGTTGATCCATACGTGGACGGTGGCGCCAATCACATCCGAAGTCCCGGTCACCACCGGCGGTGTGCTGACGTTCGCACCGTCGGCCGGTGCAGTAATCCCGAGGCTGGATACCGGCTGCATCTGCAGATTCACGGTGCTGGTGCCACCGGGCGACAGGGACTGGTTGGTCACGGTCGCCGTGACATACTGGGTGCTGGAGGCCGAAACCGAGAAGACGTGGATGCTGGAGACCTTCGCAAAGGAGTAGCTGCCCACCGCATCGGTGGTGGCGGTGCGGGAATCACCGTCCTGCGTCAGGGTCACCGTGGCCCCGGCCACGGGCAAACCCGTCCGCTTATTGGTGACCTCACCAGTCACGGAGCCGCCCTGGGGCGTCAGAGCAGCATTGGCGCCCACCGTCTGGGCGGCCGGCACCGTTACTGCCTTGGTATAGGGCAGGTAGCCGGTGGCGCTGAAGACCAGGGTGTACGAGGTGTTGTCAACCGAATTCAGCGCGTAGTTGCCTGAAGCGTCGCTGGTGGTCTGGGCGACCTGCGCCCCGTTGCCGTCCTTCAGCAGGACGGTAGCTCCGGCCAACGCCTGGTGGCTGGCGGCGTCGGTAACGGTGCCGTGAATGGAGCCGGGCACGGGTGTCAGGGTGATGGTGGCCGAGTTGGTCAGATCAACGCCGTTCAGTTTCCCGTTGACGGTGATGTTACCCAGCGTGTTAGGTGCCGTCAATGTGGCCGTGTAGGTGCCGTCGTGGTTGTCGGTCACGTTGCCCAGCGTGCCCCGGTTGGTGGTCAGCGTCACCGTGCCGCCGCTGGCGGTCAGGTTGTTGCCGTTGGCATCCTTCAGCCGCACCGTGATCGTGCTGTGGCTGGTGCCGTCGGCGGGGCGTGAGGTCGGGTCGGCCGTGATCGTGGCCGGCACCGGGCTGGTGTCCGTCACCGTCCAGGTGAACGTCACCGAGGCGCTGTCGCCACTCGGTCCACCGGCCGTGTTATCCGTCACTGTCACCGTCACGCTGTGGCTCCCCGCGGCGTCGTACGCGATCGTTCCGCTGATCTGGCCCGTGCTCGGATTGATCGACAGCCCATTCGGGAGCCCCGTGGCACTGTAAGTCAGCGTGTCGCCGTCTGCATCGCTGCCCACCGCCGTCGGCCCGGTGATTACCGCACCTTCGGCGCTGGACTGGTTTCCGATTCCCGCCAGCGACGGCTTCGTGTCCGTGTTGCTCACTGTCCAGGTGAACGTCACCGAGGCGCTGTCGCCACTCGGTCCACCGGCCGTGTTATCCGTCACCGTCACCGTCACGCTGTGGCTCCCCGCCGCATCGTACGCGATCGTTCCGCTGATCTGGCCGGTGTTCTGGTCGATGCTCACCCCGTTCGGCTGCCCGCTGATGCTGTACGTCAGCGTGTCCCCGTCGGCGTCCGTCGCATTCGCCTGCAGGCTTACCGTCGCCCCTTCGGCGTTGCTCTGGTCGCTGATCGCTGCCAGTGCGGGTGCGTCATTGACCGCATTCACGGTCACCTGGAACGTGGTCGAGGTGGTCGTCGTGCCGTCGTTTACCGTCAGCGTGATCGTCACCGGCCCGCCGTTCTTGTTCGCCGCCGGCGTCACCGTCACCGTCCGGTTCGCCCCGCTGCCGCCCACCACGATGTTCCCGTCGGGGATGATCGTCGTGTTGCCGGAACTTGCCCATACCGTCAGGTTCGCCGCCGGGGTCTCAACGTCGCCCACCGTGAAGGGCAGGGCCGCCGTCGGGGTATCCTCGTTGGTCGTCACATCGCCCGGCGACGTAATCGTCGGGGCGCTATTCGCCTGCACATTCACGTTGAAAGTATCCGACGCTGTCAAAACGCCGTCGCTGACCGTCACCGTGATCGTCGTCACGCCAGTCTGACCGGCGAGCGGCGTCACCGAAACCGTCCGGCTCGCCCCGCTGCCACCCAGGACGACGTGATCGTCCGGCACCAGCGCGTGGTTGCTCGAAACAGCCGTTACAGTCAGGCTGGCGGCCGCGGTCTCAACATCGCCGACCGTGAAGTTCAGAGGACCGGTCGAACTATCCTGGCCAATGGTCTGATTCACGACATCGGAAATCGTCGGGGCGTCGTTGACCGCAGTCACGGTCACCTGGAACGTGGTCGAGGTGGTCGTCGTGCCGTCGCTCACCGTCAGCGTGATCGTCACCGGCCCGCCGTTCTGGGTCGCCGCCGGTGTCACCGTCACCGTCCGGTTCGCCCCGCTGCCGCCCAGCACGATGTTCCCGTCCGGGATGATCGTCGTATTCCCGGAACTTGCCAATACCGTCAGGCTCGCCGCCGGGGTCTCAACGTCACCCACCGTGAAGGGCAGGTCCGCCGTCGCGGTGTCCTCGTTGGTCGTCACATTGCCCGGCGACGTAATCGTCGGAACGTCGTTCACGGCCGTCACAGTCACCTGGAACGTGGTCGAGGTGGTCGTCGTCCCGTCGTTCACCGTCAGCGTGATCGTCACCGGCCCGCCGTTCTGGTTCGCCGCCGGAGTCACCGTCACCGTCCGGTTCGCCCCGCTGCCGCCCAGCACGATGTTCCCGTCGGGGATGATCGTCGTGTTGCCGGAACTTGCCGATACCGTCAGGCTCGCCGCCGGGGTCTCAGCGTCACCCACCGTGAAAGACAGGGGCGCCGTCGCGGTATCCTCGTTGGTCGTCACATTGCCCGGCGACGTGATGGTCGGGGCGCTGTTCGTCTGCACATTCACGGTGAAGGTATCTGACGCTGTCAATGCGCCATCGCTGACCGTCACCGTGATCGTCGTCGTGCCGGTCTGACCGGCGAGCGGCGTCACCGTAACCGTCCGGCTCGCCCCGCTGCCACCCAGGACGACGTGATCGTCCGGCACCAGCGTGTGGTTGCTCGAAACAGCTGTTACAGTCAGGCTGGCGGCCGCGGTCTCAACATCGCCGGCCGTAAAACCGAGAGCACCAGTCGAGCTATCCTGGCCGATGGTCTGATTTACGATATCAGAAATCGTCGGCGCGTCGTTGACCGCATTAACCGTAATCGTGACCGTCGCCGGTGCGGTCGTTTGGCTGCCCCCGGTCGCCGTATAAGTAAAAGAGTCCGTGCCATTCCAGTTCGCATTGGGCGTATACGTAAAAGAGCCATCCGAGTTGAAAGTTAGCTGACCGTTGGAAGGTCCGCTCGACAGCGTTGCCGTCATAACCGGATTGTCAAAATCCGAGTCATTGACCAGCACACCATACTGCGCCGTTTTGGAGAGGACGGTGTCCTCGTTCGTAGTGTAGCTGTCGTTTCTCGCCGTAGGTGAGGTGCTGATGGTTGACCAGGTCCCGTCGGCCAGGTTGACCATCATCGCGCCGGTGTCGGGAATGCGGTCTTTTACGTTGGAAGAGTAGCTGGGGCTGGGGTGCGCCTCAGCCCACAACCAGTAAATCGACTGACCGGCCGTGGTCCCCAGATCGGCCACCGGAAACTTGCCTTCCACATATGCCGCTACACCCTTCTGTCCGGGGCTGGAACTGACGAACTGCCCGTAGGAAGTCGGTTCGGTGGTAAACGTATCGCCAGCGGTAACATTTTCCACCTGGACATGCGTTCCCTGGCTATCGAAACTGACCCAGCCGATGTGGTCCACCTGGCCGTTGCGGTCGGAGTCGAAGTAAATGCCGTAGGCCGCATTGCCTATGGTGGAGTCGTTCGCCGGAAGGATCTGGTCCCACCGGACGTACATATACGTACCGTCGTTGGCCAACCAGAGCTTGGTGAGTTCGTAGTCACCGGCCCCGGTGGTATCGTTGTTCGGGTCAGTAATGTAGGACGTTACGCCTGCCCAATCATCGATGGTGCCGTCCGTCGTGGAAATAGTCGTGAGTGCAGCTCGGACGTCCCGCGGATAACCCAGAGCGATCAGGAATGCCAAGAGCAAAGCGATGGCTTTCCTCCGGAAACCTCGGTGGAGCAATGGCATCATGAGCGACCCCCCCGCAATTTGCATGACAAGTCAGATGCATAGGTGGCTATGTCTAGAAACGTTGATTGCGCAACATTGTAATGCCTGCGCCATCGACTATTGCAGTCGTGATACAGCCCAACCCTGTATGGCTGGTGGGACATTGGCACATTCTCTGGTGCACGACATCACGGCTCATACTTCACTCCCTTGGGAGCCAGACCCGGAGACAGTACTTTCTTGTCATCTTAACACACCACACAATGGACTACTGTGAAACAATTTACACCAGGAATTTTCGCCGCCGCCAAATTATGGCTAGCGTCCGGTTTCTGCGCCCGGTGCTACGGATCTGCCCCTTCGGCTCCGCCCCCGGGCGCCCCGGAGCCTCGCAGATACTGCTCCAGGATCGCCTGCAGCTGCCCCAGGTCCGTCAGCGGAATCCGCGTGCCGCTTGGAACGTGCTCCACCTGGCTACGCCAATGGCCTCCGGCTGCATCTGCCTCCCGCCAGCAGCGCACCACGAATACCTGGCTTTCCGGCTCTCCCACAGCGTCGCCCACCGCCTTTCCTCCCCACGAAAATCACAAAGCTGGTACCTTACGATACCAGCCTATCAGAGCGCGCTTACTCTGCGCTTACCCGGGGCTTACCAGCGCCCCGACATACGTCAGAACTTGGGATCGGTTCATGGCTGCCCCGGCGGCATAGGCCGCTGCGAAGGCAGCCTCCCCAAGGGCGGCGCGAGTAGCCGCCTGAATCGCCTCGTGCGCCGACACGTTACCGAGCACCTGATAGGTCCCGGTCCGCTCCCTTAGTGCCCCTGCAGCTCCGAAGATCTGTGCCGCCGGTTCCAGGTGCCCAAGCGCCTGCTGCACTCGCGCCAGCGCTGCCAGGGGAAGGATCAAGCCACCCAGGTCGTCGAGCTGGTCGAATTGAGCCAGGGCGTCCACCAGCAGCGAATGCGCCCGCCCGTGCCGGCCCCGGAGCAGCGCCACGGCGCCAGCATGGGCCAGTCCCACGGCGACCCACCGGGGGTTCCCGATCAGGCGGGCACTCGCCAGCGCCTCCTCCATCAGGGCCTCGGCCCGCTCGTAGTCCCCCAGCTCGGAGTACACGTGGCCGAGGCCTTGCCGCGCCGAATAGGCCAGGGCCGGCATCACCGCGGTCTCCAGTGCTTCCTCAAAAAACGGCCGAGCCCGGTTCGTGTCGCCGGAACGCAAGGTGGCCCAGCCAAGGAAGGTCAGGCCGGCCGTCACGTGCAGAGGATCGTCCAGCTCCTTTGCCAGGGCCAGCCCCTGGGTCCCCACCCGAATGGCCTCGGCGTAATCCGCCTGAAAAAAGGCGAGCGAAGCGTAGCCGACGAGGGCATGAGCCCGTACAGTCCCGGTGGACGGCGCATCCCGCTGGGAAAGGATCGCCGCCAGTACCTTTCGCCCCTCCCGCATGTGGCCGCGCACATCCCAGAACCAATAGAGGGAACTCGCCAGCGTGAGCCCGTCGCTGGCCGACCCCCCCGCCCTGCTCCACGCCAGGGCAGCGCGGATGTTGTCGAGTTCCGCCTGCAGGCTGTCGAACCACGCCTTCTGGTCCGGCAGGAGGGCATTCATCTCCCCTTCTCCGACCAGCCTGGCGTAGGACGCCAGGTGGCGGCCGGCCAGTACCGCCTGCTCGCCGGATTGCTGCAGCTTCTGTGCGGCGTAATGGCGGATCGTCTCCAGCAGGCTGTAGCGCACCGCTGCGCCCTGGTGGTCCGCCAGCACCAGGGACCGATCCACCAGGCGCGACAGCAGGTCGAGGATCTCCCCGGCCGCCAGCCCGTCCCCGGTGCAAACCGCCTCTCCCATCTCCAGGGTGCAGCCGCCGGCGAAGACCGAGAGCCGCCGCAAGAGCACCCGCTCCGGCTCCGTGAGCAACTCATGGCTCCAGTCGATGGTTGCCCACAGCGTCTGCTGCCGGGGCAGGGCCGTCCGGCTGCCCGCGGTAAGCAGGCGGAACCGATCGTCCAGCCGCACGGCGATCTGCTCCACCGTCAGTGCCCGCGCCCGAGCCGCCGCCAGTTCGATAGCGAGCGGCATGCCGTCCAGCCGGCGGCAGATGCGAACCACATGGACAGGACTCAGATCACGAAGCGTCAGCGTGGGGTTGGCCGCCCGGACCCGGTGCAAGAACAGGCGGACGGCATCAAAGTGTTGCAGGCTCTCCAGGTCGGAAGGCGCATCCGCGTCCGGCACCGGCAACCCGGGCAGGGCCAGGACAACCTCACCCTGCACACCCAGGGGCTCGCGGCTGGTGGCCAAAATCGAGAGGCGCGGACAGGCCTGCAATAGCGTCTGCGCCAGGGTGGCGCAGGCCGCCACCAGGTGTTCACAGTTGTCCAGAACCAGGAGCGCCTGCCTGGTCTTGAGGTGTGCGGAGAGCGTCGACATCGGCGGACGCTGGGCCTGATCTTGAAGCCCGAGCGCCTCCATCACGGCTACGGCCACCAGCGTTGGGTCGGTCAGGGGCGCCAGGTCCACAAACCATACCCCGTCTGCAAACGACTCCGGTGCGACGGCAGCAGCCGCCTGCAGCGACAGCCTGGTCTTGCCGGACCCGCCGGCCCCTGTCAGCGTGACCAGGCGGGAGGAGCGCAGGAGGCGCTTGACCTTCTCCAGTTCCCGCCGTCGGCCGACGAAGCTGGTAAGCTGGACGGGCAGGTTGCCCGGACGGGCGTCCAGCGATACCAGCGGTGGGAAGTCAATGGGCAAGGCCGGGTGCACTAGCTGGAAAACATGCTCGACGGCGGCCAGGTCGCGCAGACGGTGCGGACCCAGGTCGCGCAGGCTCAACTCGGCAGGAAGCCTGTCCCACAGCAGGCTGGCGGCACCTGAGGAGAGGAGAATCTGACCCCCGTGGGCAATGGCGCCCAGATGCACACACCGGTCAAGTAGCTGATCGTGGTCCGCGGCGCCGTCCGAGTCCGCCTCGCCGGAGTGCACACTCAGGCGGGCCAGGAGCGCCAGGTTGCCCGACCAGTCTTCGGCGTTCATCTGTTGTCCCAGTGAAACGGCCGCAGCCACCGCCGCGGCGGGTTGGGAAAAGACAGCGGTGAGGGTCCAGCCGGCGCTGATGTCCTGGCAAAGCGTGCCACCACTCACGGTCACGACGTCAACGACCTGCATCATGTAGCGCTTCAGCACCTGCTCCACCAGATCGGCGGGCTGCCCCTGCAGCCGATCAAGCCCCTGGATCTGGCTGCACAGATAGGTCACCCTGCCGAGGGGCAGGGCCGGACCCGTGAGCGGAGCCGGTCCGGGATTCCGTTCGTGCCGGGGACCGGCAGGGGCCTCACCAGCCGCGGCAGCCTGCTGCGCCAGGATGCGGGCGTGTACGGCGAGAGTTTCGGGCAACGGGGTGACGCCGAGCTCGTCCAGCAAGGCGTGGCGGCACCGGTCGAAGATGCTGAGCGCAAGCACCTGGTTGCCCAGGCCATACGCAACCAGCATGGCCTGCCGGGCGACCGACTCCAGCACCGGCTCGCTCTCCAACACCCGCAACAGCGCCTCCAGGGCCTGCCCCGACCGGCCGCAGTTTTGGAGCAGGTCGGCACGGAGCAACTGCAGGGACACGAAGTCGCGCCGCACCCGCTCCCGGACTGCGGTTGCCCAGTCCGAGTATGGTTGGTCTACATTCAATTCCGGGGTGCGGACCCATGGTACTTCGTCGAGGCGCTTGAGGGCGTCAGCGCTGTTCTGGGCTTCAAGACTCCGGACCTCCGGGACCAACTGGTGGAGCGCCTGCACGTCGACCCAGGTGCCGGCTGTTAACTGATATCCGGTGGCGGTGGCTATGAGTAGCTGCTCGCCGGAACCGTCCGGCGTGACGCTGCCCAGAGCCCGGCGCAGCCGGTTGACAGTGACATGGAGACTGCCCCGGGCCTGCTCGAGCGGCAGGTGGCTCCACAAGGCTTCCATTAGCTCGTCGCTGGTGGCTCGGCACTGGGGGCGGGTGGCCAGGAACTGCAAAAGCCTGCGGCTGCGCTCGCCGCGCCAGGCCGGCTCTGGCACGGGAACACCTTCTACTGAAGCTTCAAAGTTATCAAACATTTGAATCCGCAGGTGTGGCATAGTGACCGGCCTCCAGCCTTCCAGCCCTACTCGACTCGAAGGAAATTACTACACGGAAACTATATCACGCCTGCTGTAGCATTCCTATATGCCATGTCGATTCACTTTGGCGCATACGAAGGCGCCTGCCGTCGTCCAGGCCGCAGATGACCGGGTTCCAGGGGGCCACGGTCGCTACCGTACCTTCCGCCTACTCCACTACTGCCGGAATCCCGGGTATCGCTGCGTTCCTTGGCATCCATGCAGGCCCGCAAAGCGGGCCACGCTCCGAAGCCGGCGCAGACGCCGGCCGCCACCTGTTCGAGAAGGCCGGGAATGCGCTCCCGGAGCCTCCCCCCAGGCTATCTGTGCCAGGGGGCATTCGTACATGAGTAGGTTCGGCCTTCTTCAATCAACTCAATGTGATGGTGAACTGGGCGGCCTTCCGCCAGCAGCACCCCCGGGTCCGGCAGCCCGGGCCAGATGTGCGTGAAGAGGCACCGCCGGACGCCCGCGTCCCGGGCCATGGCGGCGGCCTCTGCGGCGGTCAGGTGGCCGAAAATGCGCTTGGCGGCATACTCCTCCGTGAGTGAGGCTTCCACGACCAGCAAATCGGCGCCCCGGGCGGCCGCCGTCACCTCCGGCGACACCCCGGTGTCCGCCGTATAGAACAGCGCCGGCCCCGCCTGCCCGGCCGGCGTGACCCGCATGGCCCAGCAGGGATAGGGGTGGTTGGTGCGGGTAAAGCTGACCTGCAGGTCCCCGATAACCAGCGGCTGGTCCGGGTCATACTCGTGCACGTCCTGCCAGTCCTCGCCGCCCTCCAGCCAGTGATGCTGTTCGGGCGGGGCGGGGGGCGCGTAGATCTGTAGCTTGCCGGTCGTCCGGCCCAGGGTCTGGGCCGCCAACTGGGCGAACCGGAGGCAATGCACGTCGGCGATATGGTCTTCGTGCAGGTGCGAGACGACCACGGCGGAAAGGCGCTCCACCGGCAGAATCTCCTGCAGACGGGACGCCACGCCGTTGCCGGCATCCAGCAGCAGGGCCGTTTCGCCGTGCTGAACCAGGTACCCGTTCATCGCCCCTCCGGCCGGAGGGTAGGGCGAATACCGCCCGAGGCAAGTCAGCTTCACAGCACAGGACCTCCCAGTGGGTTCTCAGAGTCCGTCAGCAATAGGTTCCCGGAACCCGCGGACCCGATATGCGCCTCGCCATTTCGACGGTTGCGGCCGGGTTTCCTCTGCGTCCGGTGCAGTTGTTGCGATCTTTAGACAGGAATTGATATTTCGGCTGACGAAATGGAAACAGCATAACAACGCCGACCGGGCAGTTTTCGACGACGGAGTTTTCAAGGAGGCGATTTTTCTGGAACGGCTCCCCTCCTCCCGCGGCTGTTTCGTATGCGGCAAGGAGAATCCCGTCGGGCTGCGCGTCCACTTCGACCGGACCGATGATGGCGTCCGGGCCGGTGTGCGGCCTTCGCAGCACTTCCAGGGGTTCGGCGGAGTTCTGCAGGGGGGCGTGGCTGCCGGGCTGATGGACGATGCCATGTGGTACGCCATCTACGGCACTGCGGACACCATGACGATGACGGTGGAACTTACCGTGCGCTACAAGGCGCCGGTGCCGGTAGAGACCGACCTGACCGTAACGGCCCGGGTCGTGGAACAGCGCCGCGTGCTGTTTACCTGTGCGGCGGCGATTTCCGGACCGGACGGCACCGTGCTGGCAGAGGCCACCGGCAAGTTCATGACGGCGCCCAAAGCCCTTGCCGAACAGCTTAAAAAAGAGATGACCTGATTCGAATCGCTGAAAGGAGCTACTCCCGCATGCAGTACATTCGCTTCTTCGGATCAGACGGCCCCCGCTGGGCCGGCCTGGAAGGCGCCACTGCCCACGAACTGGACGGAGCGCCGTATCTCGGCGGCAAGGCCACCGGCCGTACCCTCCCGCTGGAATCCGTCAAGCTGCTGCCCCCCGTGGAGCCGTCCAAGCTGGTCTGCATCGGGCGCAATTACGCCGACCATGCGGCGGAACTGGGCAACCAGGCGCCGACCGAGCCGATGTTTTTCCTGAAGCCGCCCTCCGCCCTCACCGCCCCGGGGGCGGCCATTGTCATCGCCCGGCCGGAGCACGCCATCCACTGGGAGGCCGAACTGGCCGTCGTCATCGGCAAGCAGGCCAAGGCGGTCTCCGAGGCAGACGCCCTGAGCTACGTCTTTGGCTACACCATCGCCAACGACGTGTCCGACCGGGATTACCAGAAGGCCGACCAGCCGTTCGGCTTCGGGCGGGGCAAGTGCTTCGATACATATTGCCCCTGCGGGCCGGTGCTGGTGACTGAAGGGATCAACCCCCTGGACGTCCACCTCACGCTGACCTGCAACGGCGACGTGCGGCAGTCCGACTCCACGTCACTTATGCTGCACCGGGTGCCGAAGCTGATCGCGTACATTTCGGAGATCATGACACTGGTGCCCGGCGATGTGCTCCTGACCGGCACGCCCAAGGGCGTCGGTCCCATGAAAGCCGGCGACATCGTCGAAATCACGATCCCCGGCATCGGCACCCTGTCCAACCCCGTCCGCTGAGTCCGCTGACACGAACACCCCCTGCCGGCAGGGGGTGTTTTTCTGTCTAGAAAAGGTCGTCGGTCTGTGGGTCGTAACGCCGCGGGATCAGAATCGGCACTTTGTCGGAGTACTCGCCCAGGACCACGGTGACTTGTGTGGTTTCTAGCTTGGTGCGGCTGCCGTGGTAGACGGAAATCGACAGGGTGACAGTGTCGCCGGGCTTATGCTTGTCCAGCTCAGTCCGCAGGTCCCCCAGGTAGTTTACAGGCACCCCGTTTACCGCCCGCAGGAAGTTGCCCGCCTTGACGCCGGCGGTGGCGGCTGCCCCGAGGGGGTGCGCGTCGGTAATGACGAGTCCCAGGTCGTTCGGCAGCATGCCCCGGGACCAGTATGGTTCCGCCGCGGATACGCCCAGCCACGACCGGACGATGCCCCGGCCGGCCACAACCCGGCTCAGGGAGGCGGACAGCAGGCCGATCGGAACACCGAAGCTGATGTTCTGGGCGGAGTCCATCTCGCCCCAGGCGGCAATCGCCACGACCTCGCCGTTGGCGTTGAGCATCGGGCCGCCGGAGTTGCCGTGGTTGACGGCTGCGTCGGTCTGGAGGGACGGGTAGTGGTAGTTATGATTCGGATCGGGCCGGTTGACGCCGCTGACTACGCCGACCGTGACACTGTTGCTGTACCCCAGGGCGTTGCCGATCACCACGAGCGGGTCCCCTACCTTTGGCTGGCTCCTGGCCAGCGGCAACGTGGGGTAGCCTGTCCCGGACACTCTCAGCTCGGCCAGATCGGCGAACTCGTCCCACATGATGACGTCGGCGACTTTGACCGAGCCGTCGGCGAACTTGACCTTTTGCTGGAGGGTCAGGTCGGCCACATGGGCGTTGGTCACGATCACGCCATCCGGCGAAATGATCCACCCGGTGCCCTCGCTGTCCACTTCGTCATCCTCGGTGACGTTGTAGATGCTGACGATCGCCGGCACGGCTTTTGCCGCCAACTTTGGCACATCCAGAACACTAAGCGTCAGGGCCTTCTCCAGTGCGGCGATCCTGGCCTCCAGGCCGGCCAGTCGCTGTTCGATCGTATCAGCGTGGGCCGGTGCTACCATGGTCAAGACCAGCACGACACCCATGAACATGCTTAAGATTCGCCGCCGAATATGCATAGTGCTCCACCCTTCTCCTATGCAAACAGTCTATAGATTGGGGGCACCTGAACATTCGCCCCCTGATTCCCGCCTCCTGCCAAAACCTCTGCCATATGTAGACATAAAAAGACCACGCCCCAGGTAATCGCCCGGCGGCGCGGTCCAGTCCTAAAAGAGAAAGAGTGACAGGGCAGCCGCCAGTTCATCCTCTTTGCGTTTCCCATTCCGGGCGACGGGCAGTTCCAATACCTTGCTGCCAGACGGGGTTTGAACCGGCGTCTCTGTCTGTGCCTGCTCGGGCTTTTCCTCCGGCTGACCTGCCGCCATTGCCTCGCACATGGTCTCCTCCCCTTCCGGAATTCCCGCGATTCGCTATGGGGAAGTATACCATAACCCGGCCAGTTATTGCGATATTTTTTACGACAATGTTGCATAAGTGGGAAGCAAACGAGCCACGCACCCCGGCAGGCCCGCCACATAACATGAGGATGGACCGCACGTGCTGTCGAGGGCGGCCTCCGGTGCCCTCCGTGCTACCCATTTTGTTTACAGGAAGGTGTTTCATCGCGATGGAGTCCACTACCCGCGCACTTCAGACTGGCGGTTATGCCAAGGGCTACAGCCCGGCCGTGCTGGCGGCCCTGACTCCCTGGACCGGCGCCGCCGGCCTGGGCGTTCAGGGAATCCCCATGGGGGCGTCCGTGCCTTTCCAGACCGTCATGCCTTATCAGACGGCCGTCCCCTACGGATACCAGACGGTTGCGCCGATGCAGACGGCGGTACCCTATGGCTACCAGACCGTGCAGCCGTTCCAGACCGTCGCCCCGTGGACCACCGCGGTCCCCGTGCAGACGGCGATGCCGTTCCAGAAGGCCGCTCAGGTGCAGGCCGGCGTGCCGATCCAGACGGCGATGCCATTCCAGAAGGCCGCTCAGGTGCAGGCCGGCGTGCCCGTTCAGGCGGCGATGCCGACCCGTGGCCTCGCAGGTGTGCTGGGCGGGGTCCGGGGCTTGCTCAACGTGCTCGGCAGCGCTCTCAACTGGGCCGACACCCAGGGTGCGTGGCGCGTCCCCGGATTCGCTGTGGCTCTCGACACCCCGTTGCTCCAGGGCAGCCTGAGCTGGCCGGGCATCGCCGGGGTGTTCACGCTGCCGGGACTGCAGACTGCCGCCCAGTGGCCGGGGGCCGGGCTGGGCCTCGGAGGCGGCGGCGCCGGAGCCATGATTAACTGGCCGGGCCAGGCCGTCCAGGGTATCCCGGGCACTCAGGGCTGGGGTGTTCCTGGTGTCTCGGGCAAGGGAGTCCAGGGCTGGGGTGTTCCCGGCGTCTCGGGCATTCAGGAATTGCTGGCCGACGACCCAGTGGACTAGGGCACAAAAAAGGAGAGGCACCTGCCTCTCCTTTTGCGCGCCCCGTTTCGACCGGAAGGGGCCGCCGGGTCACAACAACAGCCACCCGGTCACAACAGCAGCGGCCGCCCGTCCAGTACAATGCGGGGCGCCCCGATGACACAATCGCAGTGCGTCGCCGCAGTGTTTTCACCGCCGAACCCCCGATTGGCGCCCAGGGCCAGATGAACTGTCCCCAGCGCCTTCTCGTCCAGGGCGGCGATGCCTCGGGTTCGCACGAACGGGTTGCCGCCAATGCCGAACTCGCCCACGGTCCGGGCCCAGGGGTCATCGCCCAGCCGCCGCTGCAGTTCGGCGGCCGCGGCACCGGACATTTCGACGACCCGGCCTTCCCGGAAATGCAGCGTGAGCGGCCCGGTCAGGGCGATGCCGCCCAGGCTCAGGTCGACCACCAGCTTCCCCTCGGCGCTCCACTCCAGCGGTGCGGCGTAGACCTCGCCGCCGGGCAGGTTGCCGAAGGCCCCCTGCTCGGTCAGGAACGACGTTTCCCGATGGACCGGCCGGCCGCCGAGCCGAAATTGCAGGTCGGTCCCGGCTTCCGTGGCGATGTGCACTTCGTCGGCGCCCCCGATTTCGTGAGCGATGCGCTGGACGGTGCGGGCCACGCGGGCGCAATCAGCCGTCAGTTCCCGCTCCAGCGCCTCTCCATCGATGTGGGCGCCAAAGGCCCACCGCCCCCGACGGGCTGCCCGGAATGCCGCGATGGACGCCCGCAGGGGGGCACTGCCGGCCCAGGGGTCGAGCCGTCCGAACAGCGAGACGATCACATCCGCGTTCCGGACATGTGTGAGCAAACTCTCGGGCACCAGCGCCAGCGGCGGGTCCGGCAGGGTCAACGGCCAGCAGCGGGCCGCCCCGGCGCCCAGGTCCCGGGCGGACGCGCACAGAGCCTCTCCGGCTTCCCTGAGAGGCTCGTCGACCAGCACAAAGACGGTCTCCACGGGCCGAAGTCCCAGACAAGACCCCAGCACATTTTCGGTCCACCGGGTGGCCATGCCGGCCACCTCCTAAGGCTCAGGCTGGAACTTGACGCCGGGCAGGGCCACGGTATTGCCGGTTGCAATGCTCATGATCGTCTCCGACGAGACGTCGCCCTGCAACTTCTGCTGCACCGGCTCCGAAGTGATGTGAACGTCGGACGTTCCCTGCATGAACTGGAGCACCTGGTCCCCTTCACCTTCGGGGATGGCGACGCCCGCCCCTTCCCCGTTGGGCCAGCCGAAAAGCAGTACGTGCACCTTGTGGCCGGGGTGATAGGCCCACCGGTACGTGAACTCCGGTGGCCGGGCGGCGATGACCCGTTTGATCATGAGGTCCAGCTGCGGCACCGTGAAGAAGACGAGGTGCGCCCCGTCCGGCGCTACCGCCGTGGCTGCTTCCGCCGGCATAAAAATCTGCGGGAGCGGGTTTGCGTCCGCCTGATTCTGATCGGTCACATGATCGGGCACATGATCGGTCACATTGAAATCCCCCTTTTGCCGCACTACGGACGGTCCCGGCGCACTACCAGGCTCCCCGTCTGCAGCCACGAGCGCGCCAGCACCCCGACAACCAGTGCCACCACCCCACCCAGCACCATCGTCCGCAGCGGCGGCACCCGCAGCGGGGAATGCCCTGACAAAGTCGCAGGTGCCGCGATGGCCAGCGCGGACACGAGGTCCACCTGACCGACCGCCTGGCCTTTGTCCACCTCCTGCAGCCGACCCAAGTGCGCCCCTTGCGCCAGCGGCAGTTTCAGGCCGTCATCCCAGACCACCTTCTGCTGGGGCGTGGTGCCATCCAGCGCCACCGTCACCAACAGGTCGCCGGCGGCCACTGCGGGTACCTGGTCGGGTGCACCCGGCACCGCGGTCGTCCCCACCGGTTCGCCTTTCTTCACGACCGGCAAGGTCTTGTAGCCACTGAAGCCGTAATCCAGCAGCGCCATGCTGGACGACCAGACCCGGTCCTTGGCGCCCAGCACCACGGCAATCAGCTCCGTGTCGCCCCGTTTCGCCGAGGCGACGTTGGTCTGCAGCGCTTCATCGGTCCACCCGTTCTTCACGCCGTTGGCGCCGTCATAATAGCCCAGCAGCTGATTGTGGCTATGCAACTTACGGGGGGGATTCTGGTCGTATCCGGGAATCTCCTGTTCTTCGGTGTGGACGTACTCCCGAAATTTGGCGTTCTGCATTGCGTAGCGGGCAATCAACGCCAGGTCGTGAGCCGAACTGTAGTGGTCCGGCTCGTGCAGCCCGTGGCTGTTCACGAAATGCGTATCCGTGGCGCCGATTTCCTGCGCCTTCTGATTCATAAGTTCGACGAAGTGCCCTTCCGTTCCGCCGATGTGCTCGGCGATGGCCACAGCCGCATCGTTGGCGCTCTCCAGCAGCAGCGCGTAAAGCAGGTTGGAGAGCGTCTGCTGTTCACCCAGCTCCAGGTAAATCGTGGAGCCGCCGGTGTCGAAAGCCTTCTGGCTTGTCGTGACCACATCCGCTAAGTTGCCCCGCTCCAGGGCCAAGATTGCAGTCATGATCTTGGTGGTGCTGGCGATGGGCAGCCGGTCGTGGTCATGGCGCGCGTACAACACCTGCCCGGTGGTCGCATCCATCAGCAGATAGGCTCTCGCCGGAAGCTCGGGACCTACTTGTGCCGATCCGATCCCAGCCGAGACGAGTATCAGAGCGAGCGCGATGAACATGGACCAGCAGCGTCGCACGCGTACTCAACCCCTAGTCAGCATATCTTGTACATCGATAATACAGGGCGCAAAGTATCTTCGTCTATTGGTAACATATGAACGTTTTTCAAGGACGATGATGGCCTCCGGCGGGACATGCTAGGAACATAACGCGCAACGCGCACAAGAGGGTGGTTGCCATCACACAGCATGAATTCGCAGGCACGGCCGTTCCCATTCCGTTGGAAGTGACGCTGGCAAACGGTCAGGTGCGGGTGCACCTGCCGTTCGCAGTGGACCCGCATGCCCTGTCGGCGCAACTGCTCCGGGAAGGATTCCCGCTGGCGCACCAGCCCGACACGCCAGATACTCAGGGCTGGGGTCCGTACTTCGACGCGAACGGTTACTATCCGTACTGGACCTACCCGGACCCGGAGCAGCCCGGACGGACGGTCTTTGCGTTCAACCCGCATCCGGAGGACGTGATCGACCGGAAAGGCCCGGATGCCGTGGTGCTCGGGAAGCGCTCCCGGACGCTGGTGGAGCGGTGGGTGCCGGTGCTGGCGAGCCTGCGGCGGCAGAATGCCGAGGTGAGGCCATGAGCCGGCGGACGGCATACATTCTGAGCTACCTGGCGCTGACAGTGGCCATTGCCGCCGGGTTGATGACCATCACGCCGCGCTTCCGTCCCGGCGCACCGCAAGCCTCACCGTCGCCCTCGGGTACCGCCGAGCCGGCGGCGCCCCCGCCGTCCCCCAAAGCCACGGTTGAGTTCGGCCAGCAGCCCCTGGAACCGCAAATGGTCGACGGCGTTCCGACTTACGACTTGGTCCTGCAGAAAGTCCAGTGGGACACCGGCGGCGGTTCCTGGAAAGAGGCCTACACGGTAAACGGCATGGTACCGGGTCCGCTGCTGCGGGTGGTGGAGGGCCAGCGAACCCGCTTCCGGGTCAAAAACCAGTTGGACGAGCCCTCGAGCCTGCACTGGCACGGCATCATCCTGCCACCGGAGCAGGATGGCGTGGCGATGCTGACCCAGGACCCGATCGAACCCGGGGAGACCTTCACGTACGACTACACCCCCGGCCCGCCCGGCACCCACTGGTACCACAGCCACTTCAACGGAGCCAAGCAGGTGACCATGGGCCTCTTCGGCCCGCTGATCGTGGTGCCGAAAGACGGCACCCATCCGACCCATCCGAACCAGTACGACGTGGACCATGTGGTCATGGTCACCGACACCGGACTGGGATTGACGCTCTCCGGCAAGTCCTTCCCGTACACCCTGCCCATGAAAATCGAAAAAGGGCAGCGAGTGCTGATTCGGCTGATCAACGCCGGCGTCGGCAACCACCCGATGCACCTGCATGGCCACGACTTCAGAGTCGTGGCGAAGGACGGCAATGCCATCGCCCAGCCAATGGTCTGGAACACGGTGGACATCGCGCCAGGCGAGACATACGACATGGCCTTCACGGCCAGCAACCCGGGTTCCTGGCTCTTCCACTGCCACATTCTGCCGCACGCCGAGGGGCCGGACGGCATGTTCGGCCTGACGAACCTGCTGGAGTACAAGGGCTTTGAGCCGGACCCGGCCAAACTGCACATGCACGGGACGCCCACGCCGAACCGGCTGCCGGGCACGCCGGGAAAACACGAGCATTAGCGCAAAGCGGGCGACCCCCTTGGAAGGTCGCCCGCTTCTTAGTTGCCTATGCGCTGTGCCTTTGCGTCCCCAACGTCGTCGGAATCGCCTTCTTGAGCACGGGCAGCAGAATCACCATGAGCACCGCCGTCACGACCAGTTCGGGCAGCATGTAGCTGCCGTTATAGATCGCCGAGTAAACCCAGACGTTCTGCCCGGCCGGGGCATACGTCCCGAAAAAGACGACGCCGGAGACCAGATGGGCCAGGAAACGGCCGACCAGGGCCAGGGAGCCCAGCAGGGCCGCCGTCTGGTCCAACTTGGCCTTCACCAGGCCCGCCAGGCCCAGGAGGCCGAAAGCAATCGGATAATCGATCAGGAACTGCACGGGCGTGTAAAAGCCCGACGGCACGATGGCAATCCGGACGAACGAGAGCAGCACGCCGCCGATGATGCCCCAGACGGGACCCCGACGCAGAGCGAGCAGAATAATGGGGATCATGCTGCCGGCCGAAATTTCGCCGCCCTGGGGCATTTTGAGGATGATGATAAACGACAGCACAGCAGCCAGTGCGACCATAATCGCAGTCTCAACCAGGGTCGGCAACACGGAACGGTTCTGATTCATGCGGAAGCCTCCTCCAGTGGATTCGCACCCAAACGAAAAGCACCACAGGCCCGGAGGGGCTGCGGTGCCTGAGAGGTCTTCCGCGAGCCGCGCTTCCCTCCGCCGGTATTACCCGGATCAGGTTTATAGGGTCCCGGGATTTCGCTCCCGGTTCTCAGCCGTTGGCCACGGCTCCCCTAGCGGTAGTGCCCAAACAATTTGAATACGTTGTCCGCATTATACGTTTGGCTTTCGGAGTTTATGCAACTGGGAGCATACGGTGCCGCGGCCGGTGGCATGGTAAATGGCGAGGAGCACATTCGCAGAGAGACGCAGAAAGGAGCAATCCGATGGGCAGACGCATCGCCTCTGGGTTTCTGCTTGTGGTCATCCTGGTGGCAGTGGCCTTTCCCTGGGCAGCCATGGCGGCCCCACGCCCCACCCTCTACTGGGGACGGTCCGGGCCGAACGTCCGGCTGGCGCAGCAGCGGCTTCAGGCCTGGGGCTACTACCGCGGGCGGGTCGACGGTGTCTACGGGGCGAACATGTACGCCGCCGTCACCTGGTTCCAGCGCGCCAACGGCCTCACCGCCGACGGCGTGGTCGGCCCAGCCACCTGGACCGCCCTGGGCGAGTGGTCGGGCGGCGGGGCAGGGCCCGGCGGACGGGGCGTAACCCGCCACGACGACGTCCAGCTGCTGGCCCAGGTCGTCT
This sequence comes from Symbiobacteriaceae bacterium, assembly GCA_036504075.1. Classification (GTDB taxonomy): domain Bacteria; phylum Bacillota; class Sulfobacillia; order Symbiobacteriales; family Symbiobacteriaceae; genus DASXVX01. The sequence continues at coordinate 57,220 of DASXVX010000016.1, forward strand.
CCGCAGAAGCGCGGGGCGAGCCCTACGAAGGACAGGTGGCCGTTGCCGCCGTCCTGCTGAACCGGATGCGGGACCCCCGCTTCCCGGGGACGCTGGCAGGGGTCGTCTACCAGGAGGCGGCCTTCGAATCCGTCGCCAACGGCGCCATCTACCAGAACCCGACCCGCAATGCCACCCGGGCCGCCCGGGACGCTCTGAACGGCTGGGACCCCTCCGGTGGGGCCGTCTTCTTCTGGAACCCGAGCAAGCCGGTCAGCCCCTGGATCTGGTCCCGCCAGATCATTCGCCGGATCGGCAATCACGTCTTCGCAAGATAGGGGGAGAACCGTGCGCAGAATCGGGTATTGGGCGCCCATCGGAACCCTGGCTGCCCTGGTTCTGGCCCTGTGGGGCGTATGGACCTGGCGGCTGGGCATCGCCAACCGCGACCTGGCGCTGGCCCTGGAGGCAGAGCGGCAGCGCAACTTTTCCGACATGGCCTACCACGTGGAGCAGATCCAGAGTCTGCTGGGGAAAGGGCTGGTCACCGCTACCGCCCCGCAGAACATGCGCTACATGAGCGACGTCCACCTGCACGCCTCCGCGGCGGCCACCAACTTTAACACCCTGCCCCTGCCGGCTGCGCTTCAGGCGTCCACCGGCAAATTCCTCCAGCAAACCGGCGACTTCGCCGTGTCGCTGCTGCGGAACGAGGCGGCCGGCCGGGAGATGGACGGGCGGGCCCGCACCGAACTGACCCGGCTGCGGAAAGAGTCGGCGGACCTCGCCGTCCAGTTGCAGACCATTAGCGGACAGTACAGCCGCGGCGGCTTCCGCTGGAACCCGCCGCTCCGATTGAGCTGGGCCTCCCTCTGGCGTCGCCCGCCAGTCCCGGGGAAGCCCGCCACCGGCGCCCAGTCGCCGAAGAGCATGGTCGCCGGCGGCTGGGACCAGGTCGGCGCCTCCATGGAGAAACTGCCGGTGATGCTGTATGACGGGCCGTTCTCGGACGGCACTGCCAAACGGGCACCCGCCATGACCGGCCCGCCGGTGGCGCAGTCAGAGGCCGCCCCCCGGCTTCAGGCCTTCGTGCCCGGGGCCGCCGGGTACCGCACCGTGGGCATCGTGGAGGTGGCCGGCAACCTGCCCGCTTACTCCTTCCAGTTGGCGCCCGCCACGGCCCCGGCCGGTGGCAACACCTACACGGCCGTGGCCGACATTGCCAAGAATGGCGGTTACCTGGTGCAGTTCATGAACAGCCGGGTTACCGGCCGGCCGGCCGTTGACCTGAACCGGGCCCGTCAGGTGGGCCAGGCCTACCTGACGTCCATTGGGTACGGGTCCATGGTCCCGACCTACGGCCAGGCGGACGATGGGGAGGCAACGATCGCATACGCCTACAATGACAATGGTGTCGTGGTCTACCCGGACCAAATCAAAGTGAAAGTCGCCCTCGATAACGGCGAAATCCTGGGGGTAGACGCACGGCAGTTCCTCATGTCCCACCATACTCGCGCCACTTTGCAGCCGGTCATTACCGCCGACGAGGCCCAGGAGAAGCTCTACCCGGCACTCCAGGTCCAGCGGCGCCAACTGGCCCTGATTCCGAACCAGGCCGGCACCGGCGAAATCCTCGCCTGGGAGTTCCTCACCACTTTCGGCAACGAGACCTATCTGGTCTACATCAACGCCAATACCGGCGCGGAAGAGCAGGTGCTCCAGCAAATTCAATCCGACGGTGGGACTTTTGCGCTCTGAGCAATCGGAGCGTACCCCCGGACAAAACACGAACGGCCGCCTTCAGGCGGCCGTCTTGCTGCAACCCGGCGGCACCGACTGTCGCGAGGCGAAGTCTGGCGCCCGTCCCAAAAACCGCGGCATCCGCTTCGAGTCGCCGCCGCCACCTTGACCAGGGCTGCTAAATCATATGGGCGAAAACCAGAAAAGCGTTACCGTCCCCCGCTCTTCTGCGTGGCACCGTGCAGGCCCGACTCATACTGCCGGACCCGCTCCGGGGTCAAGCCGTGGGCGCCGAGGTTGTTCGGGTCCAGGCCGATCTCGCCCGCAACTTCCACAGCGAACCGCTTCGGATCGAGGCCCTTGAAGCCGAAACTGCCGGCGCTCTCTCCCGCTTTCGTGGACCGCGCCGCGGTGGTGCCGCCCGTCTCGCCGATCATGCTCCGTTCACCTCCCGCTGCGTTATGTCAATAGTCTCCCCGCAGTGGGCGGCTCTATGAGCACAGTTTGAGCGAACTAAGGCTGGCGGGACCGGCGGTTGCGCATTTTATCCAACGTGACGCGGGCGGTCTGCCCCAGCAGGATGCCGGGAATCGCCCGTATCAACCCTTCGATCAGCAAGTGATAGGCGCCGGGTCCCACAAAATACAAGATGATCCCGTTGATTGCACCGATGACCGACGACCAGAACGCGTTGAGATGGCCGACGGTAATCGCCAACAAGGGCACCAGAATCAGGCCGAGAACCAAAAAGGCGACGGAGTAGCGGCTCCGCAGGCGGGTTTGGCGCACCACTTCGGCGGGAGCAATCGCGTGGTCGCCGGCGTGGGGGGCAGCAGATTCGCGCGCCCGCACTGCCATCCGGAGGGCTTTTACGTCGGACCGCAGTTGCCGGTTTTCCAACTGCAGCTCCTTCAGTGCCTGCTCCACTTTGGCCAGTCGATCTTCCACGCTACTCCCCCTTCCAAGCATACGATTCCGACTTCCGGTTTGAATCACAAAACAATTCACGATACAATTCACGTCAACCAGGCAGATTCCTTCTCGCGACTGACGGAGTCAGTCGCGAAAAAGGAATACCCGGCGGTGGCGTCCGCCGGGTCAGAGCAGCGTTCTTAACTGTTCGGGCAGCAACACGGTCAGCGTAACAATGGTGCCCGCCCCGGGTGCGCTCTCCACCTGCAGTAGGCCCCGGGCAGCCTCGGCCCGGACCCGCATCTGCCAGAATCCCTGTCGCGCCACCGGACAGGACCCGGCCGGTTCGAAACCCTTGCCATCGTCGGCGATGCTTACCACCAGCCGCCCGTTCGCCGCCGCCGCCCGCAGGGCGAGCCGGGAAGCACCGGCGTGGCGGACAGCGTTGGTGAGGGCTTCCCGCACTACGTACAGCACATGGGCCGCGGCAGCAGGGGTGAGTTGCCCCCGAATCGACTCGTCAACCCGAGATTCCACGGTGAGCCGCGACGAGTCCCGGACGGCCGTCGCCAATCGCTCAAGCCCCTGCTTCAGGTCGTTGCCGTCGAGCGGCCCCGACCCCAGCGGCGAGCGTTCGCCCCGCGCCTCTCGCAGGGCCAGGTTGAGCTTATCCAGCGCCCTGTCCAGCAGCACCTGCAGCGCCGGTTGTGCTCCGGCGATTTCGGCGCAAAGAGCCAGGTCCGAAGCCGCCCCTTGCATGGCCTCCAGCAGCACGTCCCGCCGGTGGCCGCGCTCCGCTTCCCGCTCCTCCAGCCAGGCCAGGTGCCGGGCCACCCAGCTCGGGTCGATCGCTCCCCGCTCGCCTGGCGCCGAGTCTGGCCTCGCTGGGTTCGGCACCGATTCCGTGACCGGCACCGATTCCGTCCCTCCGGCCTGTTCCGGCCCGTCCGTCTGGAGTCCCTCCCGGGTCCGCCCGGCCGCCAGGCGCCGGCTCACGATCCCCGCCAGCACCGCTGCACCGCTTCCCCACAGCCACTCGAAGCCCGGCACGGGACCGCCACCCCCCGCTAGCGTTTTCAGTGTTATCATTCTAACCTGCGGCGGGGTAGTCCCGGTATTGGGCGCGGATGGGGGACCGACTAGGGCTCCCGCTGTAGGAACCCTGGTCGGCAAAATTCATTGCCGATTGAATCGAACAATCAGCGCATGTTTCTCGTATTGAATTTTAGGTTACCTTGGTCCACTTGGTTTCTTTGCCGGTTTTGGGACACGTAATGAAGCATTCCGCTTCGTCGAAGTATTGCCTGGCGCCAGCCTCCGAAACATAAGTGCCCCGGTCCTTACATTGTTCACCGGTGCATCCGCACGGTTGTTCAGACACAACCCTCACCTCCCGTGCATAGTCTCTCCCGGCGCAGGGCAAATCAACACATCTTATACAAACACATAACAAAAATCTTGTTTTCCGATAGCAAACCTTATTGACTCGGGGCAAACTCAGTGGTAAGTTTAGTTCAAGAAAACGAAGTTGCCTGCTACATAACCTTCCCGGTGGAAGGAGACCTGTTTATGAAGGCTGACAGCACTGCTTACTCCGAAGTCCCGGTAGCCCGAATCCCGCCGGCCCGGCCGCATCCGATGGCCGTCCCTACGGACGAGGAACTGGTGGCTGCTTATCTGAAGGGCAACAAGATTGCCTTTGAGGAAATCGTTCGCCGATACGAGGACCGGTTGTACCGGCTCTCTTTCAGAATGCTGGGCAACCATCACGATGCACTGGACGCCGTGCAGGAGATTCTCCTGAAGCTACTGGCGGCGCTGCCCAAGTTCCAGGGTCGCTCCCGCTTCGGAACCTGGCTCTACCGGCTGGCCGCGAACACGTGCCTGGACATCCGCCGCAAGCGGGGCCGCACGTCGGCGGAATCGCTGGAAGCCACCCTGGAGCACTCCCCGGCCACGAGCCTGGCCGTCCTCGACGACCGGCCCATGGATAATCCGGACCTGTTCGTCGAGCAGCAGTACCGGGAAAACCTGGTGCGGGCCGCGCTCTCCCAATTGCCGGAGACCCAGCGGCAACTTCTGACCCTGCGGGATCTGGAAGACCTGTCCAACAGCCAGGTCGCCGATATCCTCGGCATCGAAATCGGCGCCCTGAAGGCCCGGTTGCACAGGGCGCGGCAGGCGCTCAGACGGCAACTCGACATCGGCGTCGCCGTCCCCGGCTACGCCATCGCCACTTCGGCAGACATCGCGCTGTAACTCAAGTTGCAGCGAGGAGAAATGGGGTAGCTGTATGGCGCTGGGCCCCCGCATACGTCAGACTCGCACGCAAAAAGCTATCACCCTCCAGGAACTGTCCGAGCGAAGCGGACTTTCTAAAGGGTTCATCTGTCAACTGGAGAACGATAAAGCCTCGCCATCGCTCCAGGCACTGGAGAAACTGGCTCAGGCGCTGGGCGTCTCCATCGCCTACCTCTTTTTGACGCCGGAAGAAAAAATCCATGTGGTCCGGGAAGCCGAACGGCAGGAGTACCGCATGGGCAACGATGGCCCCCTGATTCAAATGCTCTCGGTCAAAGGCCGCAGCCTGAAAATGATGATCATGGAGATTCGGCCCGGCGGCGGCACCGGCGGCGACCACCACGCCCACGACGGCGAGGAGTGCCACCTGGTGCTGGAAGGGACGGCACGCTACACCCAGGGCGACGAGTCTTTTCTGCTGAAAGGCGGGGACGCTCTGCACTGGAACGGCTTCATCCCGCACCGGATCGAGAACTGCGGCCAGAGTCCAACGAGAATTCTCTGCGTGACATCGGGAGCCATGGAAGATATGCTGGAATGCGCCGAATGCGAGGAGTACCTCGCGGGCGAAGGACTCTTAACTGAAGATTAACCAGCGGCGGGGACTACCCCGCCGCTTTCCTGTCAGCCCTGTTCGAGCAGGTATTCGTCCAGCTGCTCACGGAGCCGCATCTCAAGGTGATCGGTCGCTTCGCCCCGGCAGATTGCCAGCAGACCATCGGTGGCCAGCCGGGCGCACAAGGCCCGGCCCGAAGCGGTATGGCGGATTTTGGCGGCCAGAGGCAGGCAGAACAGGTACGCCGCCGCCAGCCCGTACAGTGATGTGAGCAATCCAACCGCCACCTTGGGCCCCAAACTATCCGGACGACTGAAATCCGTCAGTATGACGATCAGGGCAATTATGGTGCTGATCAAACCGGCCATGGGGGCGTAACGCCCCGCCGTTTCGAGCACCGCAGCGCTCCTTTGCACGCCCTGTTCTTCAGACTCCGCCCGGGCCTTCATGGCGCTGCCCAACGCTTCCGGGGCCGCCCCCGAAGCAGCCAGGCGGGCGCCGTGCTGCAACAACGCGTTCCCGCTCTTCTCTCCGCCGGCGGCCAGGGCAGACAGGCCGTCCTTGCGGACTCGCTCGTTCAGCCGTACCACCTCGGCAATGACCGCTTTTGCTTCCGGCGGCTCACCCCGGATGGCTGCCCGGAGCGCCCCGGGCAAACGCCGGATGGCCGCCATGGGATGGGCAAAGAACACGCTGATGAGCGTGCCGCTAGCGACCAACCCGAAAGCCGAAACGCTAAGGAGCCACGGCAGACGAATGTGCTCTAAAGACAGGAAGAACCAGAACGGGATAAACAGGGCCAGACCGATAAGTGTTGCCAGTTCCACGAATGACCGCCTCCTGATTACCAGCATAGCACTAGACTGATAAGTGTTAAATGGCGCAACTATATGCGCTATGCAAATCAAGCGGCGGAAAGTGAAGCGGCGGGGGCTACCCCGCCGCGTTCGTCTGTTCCGATGAGGCGCCGCGATACCGGATAACCAGGAACACCGTACAGAGGGCGATTGTGGACAGCGACAGCAGTTGCGCCACTTTCAGCCCACCCAGCCGGAGCGAATCAGCCCGGAAGAACTCCAGCCCGAAACGGGCGGCGGAGTAGAGTAGACCGTAAGTCAGCACCAGCCGGCCGGTTGCTTCACGTCGGGGCCGCCAGAGCAGCAGCACAGCCAGAATCAGAAAATCCGCGACCATCTCGAAGCCCTCCGCCGGCACCAGGGGCGTCGCACCGAACGCATGCCAGGCCGGCGTGGACGGTGCGTAGACCACGCCCAGCCCTGTCGGCAGCCAGGGGAACTCGGCGATGGGCCGGCTGAAGGCGTCGCCGTTGAGCAGGCAGCCGATGCGGCCGATGGCCTGCCCGAGGATGACCCCCGGCGCCAGAATGTCCAGCAGCTCCCAGACCCGAAGTTGCCGTCGCCGGGCGAAGAGCAGCGCCGCGAGGAGTCCGCCCAGCACCGAACCCTGGATGGACATGCCGCCGTGCCACAGGGCCAGGGCTTCCCAGGGATTAGCGGCATAGGTTTCCCAGGTAAACGCCACGTCCCAGACACGGGCCCCGGCTACCCCGGCCAAAACCAGCCAGAGCGCCAGGTCCAGCAGCATGTCCTGGTACGCGCGCCCCTTGGGGGCCGCCCGCCGATAGGCCAGCCAGAGTCCCGCCGCGATGCCGGTGATCACGGCTACGTTCTCCCACCTGAGCGAGTAGAAGTTCGTCTGAAAGACGTATGGATGCATGCTTCCCCTCCCCCCTCAGAAGCAATTTACCACATAGACTGTACCGAGGTCACGTCGTTATACATAGATAGCTAGAGGTCCGGCACCGTATCCCAGGCCGCCGGCTCCAACTCGTCCGCCCCGTCTTCCCCGTTTACCTGCTCCGGGTGGCGCCGGTGACAGAGCATCCGGTACTCACAGGAGCGGCAGGTGCGGGCGTCGGCAGTGGGCCGGAACTCATCTCTGGGCGTGGTTTCAATTTCGCGGACGATCTGCAGCAGCCGCGCTTCGTCCGCCCGGTACTGCTCCTCCGAGTAGGGCAGTGGCTCCCAACTACCGGGATGCAACGGGTTCCAGTACGTCATAGTCACCTCGCCGGGCGCAAAGCGGCCCCGTGGCGACCAGGACCCGCCCGCCGCGCAGAGCATGTACCGGTAGACCAGGGTCTGCGGGTTCTGCTCCAGCCGCTCCCGCTTCGGCAGCCGCTGCTCGGTTTTCCAGTCGAAAATCAGGGCCCGGCCGTCCGGCTCAACCACCAGCAGGTCGAACTTGGCCATCAGTTTCAGATCCGGCCGGTTTAGCCGCAATTCCAGCTCGGGGTAGAAGGTCCGGTCGAAGGTGTACGGCAGAAAGCCCTGCAGCCGGTGGAGCCAGCCGTCCAGGTCCCGCTGTTCCACCGGGTCGGCCACGCCGCCGGGGTCGACGCCGGCGTAGTACCGGCGGGCGAGCAGGTGAAACGCCTCTCCCCGCTCCACGGCCAGCCGCTCGCCGGCGGTGGCGCCCCAGAGGCGGGACCAGTACAACTGGTCCAGGTAACGGTACCGAAACCGCAGGGGGCAGCTCTGGTAAGTGCGCAGCGCGTTGGCGCTCATGGGCCGGTTTTGCAGAGCGATCCCTCCCAACGTAGCGGAGAATTTCCCAAATCGACAACACCGTTCGACTCTCGTTTCCCATACCCTGGGATATACTTGAAGCTGTAGCGACCAAGCGAGGTGACCGTTTCCATGCCCAAGGCAAAACCGCGGAGCTTCCTGGGACTGGGCCTGGTCTGTCTGGTCCTGGGCTTCAGCCTGACCTTTGCCGTAAAGACGCAATACGTGGTCCAGGAGAAAAGCCAGGCGGGCCGGGTTACCGACGAAGAGGTGGCTCAGTTCCTCGCAGCCACCCAGGAGCGGGACCGGCTGCGGGAAGAGTTGGCCCGGCTGAAGGACGCTGCCTCCCAGCAGGCGACCGTGGCCCAGGTTCGCGCGGAACTGCTGCTGGAACAGGCGTCCGCAGGCCTGGTGGGAGTGGACGGACCCGGCGTCGCCGTTACCCTGGCCGACCAGGTCGCGAATTCCGGCGCCACCTTGCAGGTCACTCCCCGGGACGTGCTGCTGGTGCTGAACGAGCTGAAGGCGGGAGGCGCCGATGCCATCGCCCTCAACGGGGTCCGGGTCACGTCCCGGCTGTCGCTGGCCCAGGAAGGCCGCAACCGGGGCCGGCTCATCATTAACGGCAAGCCGTCCGACGGTCCCGTCCGCATCGAAGCGGTAGGCGACCCCGAACTGCTGTCGACCAGCCTGAACCTGCGGGGCGGCGTGCTGGCGGAGCTTACGGTCTGGTTGAAAGTGAGCGTCACCAAGTCCGACCGCATTTCAATCCCGCCGCTGGCCGCCACCCCGGATTACATTTTCGCGGTGCCCAGGCGTTGAGCCTGGTCGATAAAGCGTGCGAGGTGGACAAAGGCCGGGCTCGGCCCCGTGCGCCGGTTCCAGCGGTCCTCCTGGTGGCAGGAGAGCAGCAGATTCTCCCGGGCGCGGGTAATCGCCACGTAAAGCAGCCTCAGCCGCTCCCCGATAATCTCCAGCTTGGCCCGCGTCGCCGGGTCGCGGCCGGGGTCCTCACCCTGGACGGCCGACAGTTCGGCCACCGCCAGTGCCTCGGGGTTCATGAACTCCTCGGGCAGAAACCAGAGTTCGCTCCGGACTTTGTCCTGCAACAACCCCGGGAACTCGCCGCGGGTTAACGCCGCCACGAATACGGTATCCCACTCCAGGCCCTTGGCCGAATGGCAAGTCGTCACGTAGACGACGCCCGGCAAGGGCTTGAAGCCTTTGCGGTCGTAGGCGAGGTCGGCGAACCGGCCCAGGGCTGTAAGCTCCTCCGCCCGCAGGTGCTCCACGACGTCGGCCAGTACGGCCGCCGGGTTGGCCTGCAGGAACAGCCTCGTCCGCAACGCCAGGTGGTGGGCCAGCGACAGCGGCTCGCCGGTCAGCCCCAGGTCCCCGGCGACCAGCACCGCAAGTTCGTCCGCCGGCCGGAGCGACTCTTTCAGCCACCGGGCCAGCAAGGCGAGGGCGTCTTCCAGGGCCGCATCCGCTCGGGCCTCCGGGCAGGCCGCGTAGAGTTCGGCAAACGGGGCCGCCCCGTCCGCCGGGTAGAACAGTTCGGCCGGGTTGCACGTCCGGAGAAAGGCAGCATACGGCGGGGTTTCGGCCGCCTGGGCAAGGCGGGAGACCGCATCCAGCAGCCGCTCAGGCCGGTGTGGCTCGCCCAGAAAGGCCAGCATCGCCAGCAGGTCCAACACTGTGGCCTGCCGCTCCGGAACGGACCCACCGCCCAGCTGACGGGCCTCCACGCCCGCTTTCGCCAGCAGTTCCAGCAGGGAGACGACCATGCCGTTGGTCGGCAGCAAGACGGCCAGCGTCTTGTCCGGCGACCGGGCGGCCGAGCGGGCCGCCAGCCGGGACACTTCGGCCAGTTCGTCATCGAGCGTCGGGTAAATCCGGGCCCGAATGGTGTAGCCCTCCGGCCGCGGGTTCGCGGACCCGAACGCCGGCGGCACCGGCTCGATGAACTGGGGCTCCAGGGCCGCCCGCAGTCGCTCTTCGGGGTATTCTGCCCCGACCCAGCGCACCAGTTCGTTGGCCAGGTCAATCACCGTTTGGGCGGAGCGCCCGGCCATGGTCAGCGGGCGGAGCGCGACGTGGCTCTGGTGGCAAAAGCGGCGGAACAGGTCCGGCTCGGCGGATGTAAACGTGCCCATTATGGCCTGATTCGCGTCGCCCACCCGGACCAGGTTCCCTTCCGGCCCGGCCAGCAGCCGGAGCACATCCTCCTGCAGGCGGTACGAGTCCTGGGCTTCATCTTCAAAGAGGTAGCTCCAGCGCTTTTGCAGGCGGGCGAGCAGCTCGCCGTCCTGGCTGAGCAGCCGGTGGGCGCCCAGCATCAGGTCGCCGAAGTCCACGGCGCCGAGAATCGCCAGCTCCCGCTGGTACTCCCCGTAGACCTCCGCGGCCCACCGCAGCACCGATTCGTCTGCCAGGTGCCGGGTCAGGCCGGCCGCCGTGTCCGGCGAGAGCTTGCGGCTCTTGTACGTCTGAATCAGCGTCCGGAACAGGTCCTGCGTCCTGGCCTGCCACTGGTCGAGCGCCCGGTCCCGCATGGCGCCTTTCAGGTCGGGCTTGATCAGCGATTCCCAGAGCGCCTGGTTCCGGCCCACCCAGCCGGCGGTCAGCCGCTCCATGATTTCGGCCCCGCGCACCTCATCGATGATGGTGAAGCCGTCGGACCAGCCCAGGGCGTCCGGCCGCTCCCGCACGAGGTAAAGCGCCAGGGAGTGAATGGTCCGGACCTCGTAGCCGCCGCTCCGGGGGCAGCCCCGCAGTTCCAGGAAGTCGCCGATGCGGCTCCGGAAGTTGGCGACGGCCGAATTGGTGTAGGTGACGACGAGCACCCGCCCGGGCTCGTGGGCGCCGGATGCGATGAGATCAGCGGCCAGCCAGGCCAGCACGGTGGTCTTGCCGGCGCCGGGCACGGCGGGCACGGCCATGTAGCCCTTGCGGTGGGCCGTCACCCGCTCCTGGTCGGGGCGCAACTGCATGGTCACCGCTGTACCTCCTCGCGGATCAGGTCGCCGAAGGCCTCGGCCAGGCCACCGTCCTGCTCCTGGCCCCAGGCCGACAGGCTGCATTCGGCCAGCACCAGCGTGCCCGTGCAGCGGCGCACCAGCGCCCGGGCCGTCCGGGCGGCGCCGGCCAGCCGGGCGGCGCGGTTGTGGCGGTCGGTCCAGCGCTCCCCGGCGGGCCAGCCGGGGGCCAGCACGTGCGGGTTGGCCAACTCCTTGACGTCGCTCAGGAACCAGCCGTCGCCGGAAATGTCGACCCAGACCTGCACCTGGGAGGTCAGCCGGGCGGCGAGGTAGGCGTACGGCGTCGCCAGTACGACCGCATTTCCGGACGCTGCTGCGGCGGGTTTTGCCTCACCCAGCGCCGCCTCCGTGAGCAGCGGCACGTACTCCGGCCCGAAAGCGCCTTCGCCGAACCGCTCCCGCGCCCGGCAGTAGCGGTGGGCCGTCAGGACTAACTGGCGGCAGTGGTCCAGCGTGGACACCGGCAGGTCGCCGGCCAGCGGCACCAGCGCTTCGGCCACCGCATCCCGGGCGAAGGCATCCGGCGGCAACTGCCGGGCCCGAGCCTCCTCCACCCACGTCCGCAGGAACCGGTACGACTCCAGCCGCTGCAGCCCGAACGGGCGCGGATCTTCCGGCAGGCCGCCCTTTCGCTGAATCGCCTCGCCCAGAGCGGCTGCACGGATGGGGTCCAGCCGCAGCAGCACCCGCATGGCTTCGGCAAACGCACCGGCCGAACTGCGGGGCAAAAGCTGTCCGTACGGCTGGACCAGGTCGGCCAGGGTCACGACCGCCCGGACGTATGGATCGTCGACCAGGCGGCGGCCGGGCCGGAGCGCAGCCAGACTGCCCAGGGCCCGCCAGAGCGAGACCTCAAGGGCCTGGTCCGGCCTGGGCGTCAGCACGGCCACGGCCTCCGGCGGCACACCCTGCGCCAGCAGGGACTCCACCGCCGCCACCACCTGCTCCACCATGTCGCCGCGCAAGTCCGTGGCAATGTGTTCCGTCACGACCCCACCGAACCGGCGGGGAATGGCCTCCCCCTGAATCCGTTGGTAAAGCGCCTCGCCGAACACAAAGAGTTCGGCCGTAGTGGTGTGCGAGCCCGGGAGCGTCACGAGTTCGGCCCCCGGCCGAAACCGGGCGAGTGCGCCCTGTGGGTCGGCGCCCCGGAAGCCGGCGTGGCCGCCGTCCGCGCCGAAGGCGCAAACCGCCTGGTCCACCGCACCCGCCAGGGCCGCGATAAAACCCTGCTCGGCGGGCGACGTTTCATCCAGGTCGTCTACCAGCAGGTACCGGACCCGCCGCTGCAAGTACTCGACGTACGGGGAATGGCGCATCAGCACATGGGTGAACAGGTGCAGGGCCAGGCCGTAGTCCAGCATGCCGGCCTTCAGGCACCGGCTCCGGAACGCCGCCAATAAGGCCTGCGCCCGTTGGTAGAGCGGCGCCTTCTCCGCCCGGTCCGCCTCCGCCAGGCGGTGGACCGCCGCCTCAGGCGACAGGCCGGCCGCCGCAGCAGCGGTGCCCAGGTGGCCGACCAGTTGCCCGGCGATCCGCTCCGGCGGGGCCAGCAGGTCAGCGCTGAATGCGGGCGGCTCCACCAGCCCCTGCATGATGCGGGCGGCCAGGTCCACGCTCAAAAACTCGGGTCCAACCCAGGTCTTCAGGTCCGGCTCCGTCGCCTGGACCGCCGCCCAAAACAGGTTCAGTTCCCCCTGGACGAAGCCGAAAAACGTATGGACTTCCACCGGCCCGGTGGTCGGCAGGTTCAATTGCGCCCGAAAACGCTCCGCCTCGCTCCCCCCGGCGGCCAACACCAGAATCTGATCGGTGCGGGCGCCGCTGTGGACGAATTCCAGGTAACGCTGCACCAGAGCCGTGGTCTTACCGGCGCCGGTCGCGCCCAGAATCAACTGCAGGCCCATGGCACACCTCCCGGCTCGCTCTCCTTGTCTACTACGCCTGTGGCCGGAAAAATCCCTGTGAGAAAGCGCGCCTGAACCCCGAATCTCCCCTTGTGTTTCCTGGTGATTTTTCCATATAATAGTAGTATAGTCGGTATGAAAGCGGGAGGCTGCCGTGAACCCTTCGCTCGCCATCTGCGACGGTTACCGCCTCGACTTAACGGATTACGCCCGCACGGGCCTGCGGGTGGGCATCTGGGCTTCGTCAGGCCGGGGCAAGTCCTTCGGCGTAGGCGTCCTGTGCGAGGAACTCCTGGCCGCGGGCATTCCCGTCATCGCCATCGATCCGGAAGGTGAGCTTCACACCTTGCGGGAGCAGTACCGGGTCCTGGTGCTGGGCGGCGAACAGGGCGACCTGCCGCTGCCGCCCGGGCCGGCCAGCATCCGGATGGCGCTGGGGCGCGCGCTGGAGGAAGGACTCGGGCTGGTGATCGACCTTTCCGAAAAGCCCACCGCCCGGTCGCAGCAGGAAGCGGCCCGGCCCTGGCTGGAGCAGCTTTGGATCCTGCTGTCTCAGCGGCACATGCCGGCCGCCCTGGTGGTCGAAGAGGTGCACATCTTTGCCCCGCAGTCGGGCTCCGCCTGCACCGCCGACATCATGCAGCGGTTTGCGAAGCAGGGGCGGAAGCGGGGCGCCATTCTGGTCGCCGCCAGCCAGCGGACGCAGGCCGTCTCCAAGGAGTTCATGAGCCAGCTGAACTTCCCGGCCATCGGCGGCTTCGAAACCGAGCGGGACTACGAGGCGGTCAAGGCCGTGGTGGACGGGCACGGGTTCGATGAATTCCGCACGCTGGAGCCCGGCCGTTTCTTCCTGACTGCGGCCGGCGACTTCTACCGCTGGCGCCCCCGGCAAACGTCTCACGGCGGCGATTCACCGGTCTGGGACCCGGCAGAGGTACAGTCCGCCGCCGTCCGGGATTCGGCTCTGAGCGAGTTGGTCGCCCAGTTGCAGGAAGCCTTCGCGGCCGACGAACCGGCCAGCGCCCCCGTGCCCGATGCCGTGGCCGCCGAGCGGGCCCGCACCAAGGCACTGGAGCAGGAACTGGCTTCGGTCCGGGACGAATTGCTGCAGGCTCAGGCGGAAGTGAACCGGCTGCAGATCGCCCTGCAAATCACCGGGGCCATCAAAGTCATGATCACCCAGGAAATTATCGCCCGGGCCCCCGCCCTGGCCGTCCCAGCCGCTGCGCAAGTGGCAGGCGGTGCCGTCATGGCGGCGGTAGCAGGTGCGCCAGGCGGTACCGGAACGGCGGCAGCAGCAAGTGCCCCCGCCCCGACCCCGGAGCAGGCCACCCCTGCCGTTGCCGTCGTTCGGGCCGAGGCCCAGACGCCGGCCCTGGTGAAGGAGGTCCGGCTTACCCCGGACGCGATCCTGGGCGTCGAGTCCATCAAAACCATGATCCGGTCTGCCCGCGACCGGGCCCGGCGGCGGGCGCCCCGGTCATCCCAGTGGGTAACCGCGATCGTCCAATCCCTGGCCGAAGGCCAGGCCCTCACGTCCACCGAATTCGCCGGCCGCTACGGTTACTGGGGCAAGGTGACCATCAACCGCATTACCGCGGTGCTGGACGCCCTGACGACGGTAGGCTACGCCAGCTGCAAGAACGGCCAGTATCGGCTTAACGAGCCGTACATCCGCCAAGTGATCATGCGGGGCTAACCGTTGCGGGCGCCAACCGGTCGTTCACCCTACGCCCTACGCGGCGGGGAAAATCGGGCGGAAAGCCTGTGCCGGAAACGGTGCCATCCCGGTAGAATAAACACGTACCCCCCCTCCCTCACTCCCCCTCCTAACCACTCGGAACGCTTGTTCCAACCCTCATCCCCGGTGGATGAGGGTTCTGTTTTTGTCGCGTCTGACCTTCGGTCAGGCGCGAATAACCCGAGGGATTACCCTCGGGTTGTTTGCCCCACGGAAGCTTAGCTCACGTATCCACCCTTCTCCAGTACCGCAGCCGCAACCTTACGCTTCAGCCCGACGATATTGACCGGGGTGTAGCGCACCAGCCGCTTGAGAATGGACAGTTGCGTCCGGAGGGTATCCCCTTCTTCCTCCAGCGTCGGCAGCATGTTCCGGCCAATCGTCGCGATCTTCTCAAACGCCTCCTGGCAGTAGACCCGGGCCATCTCAACCTTGAGGCCGGGCTTGCCGCGCCCGACGGCCTTCAGGGCCCGCAGCACGGCGCTTTCCATGCCGTAGATCTCAATGGCCATGTCGGCCACGCCCATCAGCAGTTCCTGCTCCTGGTCCAGGGCCATCTGGTACTTCTGAACGCCCAGGCCGGCCACCATCAGGAAGATTTTCTTCGCCCGGTCGATCATGAACTGCTCCTGGGCCAGCGGCTCGTCGGACTCCTCGAACGGCGTCAGATTCATGAGGTCATCCTGCAGCGACATCATCGCCTGCATGAGCGGCAGTTGACCCTTCATGGTCCGCTTGACCAGCGTGCCCGGAATCAGCAGCCGGTTGATCTCGTTGGTGCCTTCGAAAATGCGGTTGATGCGGCTGTCCCGGTAGGCCTCGGAGACTTCATACTCGTCCATGAAGCCGTAGCCGCCGTGAATCTGAAGCGCCTCATCCACCACGTAGTCCAGCACTTCCGAGCCGAAAACCTTGTTGATGGAGCACTCGACCGCGTACTCCTCCACCCGCCGGGACGCCTCGCGGCCCCCGTCGGCAGCGGCGGGGTCCAAGTCCTGCATGTTGGCGTCGATCATGCCGGCCGACCGGTAGACCATCGCCTCGTTGACAAAGGTCTTGATATTCATGTTCGCCAGCTTCTCCTGGATGGCCCGGAAGTCGGCGATGGGATGGCCGAACTGGTTGCGGGTCGTGGCATACTGCGCCGCCACGCCGAGGACGTACTTGGAAGAGCCGCTGGCCGCCGCGCCCAGCTTCCACCGCCCGATGTTCAGCACGTTGAAAGCGATCACATGGCCCTTGCCGATTTCACCCAGCAAGTTCTCCACGGGCACCTTGCAGTCTTCCAGAATCAGCGAGCAGGTGGAGGAAGCGTGCAGGCCCAGCTTCTTCTCTTCCGGCCCGACCGAGACGCCGGGGTAGGTCCGCTCCACCAGGAAGGTGGAGAACTTCTCGCCGTCCACCTTGGCGTACACGGTAAACAGGTCGGCGAAGGCCGAGTTGGTGATCCACTGCTTGGTGCCGTTCAGAATCCAGTACTTGCCGTCCTCAGACAACTTGGCCGTCGCCTTGGCGCCCAGGGCGTCGGAGCCGGAACCCGGCTCGGTGAGGGCGTAAGCCGCAATCCACTCGCCGGTGGCCAGCTTGGGCAGGTACTTTTTCTTCTGCTCCGGCGTGCCGTAGTAGACCAGCGGGAGCGTGCCGATGCCGGTATGCGCCACGATGGTGACGGCAAAAGAACCGGCCCGGGACAGTTCTTCCGCCGCAAGGGTGGCCGTGATCTTGTCGAGGCCCATACCGCCGTACTCTTCCGGGATTTCCAGGCCCAGCAGGCCAAGGTCGCCCAGTTCCTTCATCAGCGGACGGGAGTAGCGGGGCTTATCCTCCTCGATCTGGTGGCTCATGAGCCGGACTTTTTCGCCAAAGTCCCGGGCCGTCTCGGCGATCAGCTTGTGCTCGCCGCTGAAATCTTCGGGCGTGAACACAGACGCCACGTCCTGCGTCTGGAGCAGGAACGCTCCACCCTTCAGCTTTGCCATGGTCTCAGCCATTGCGCTTTCCCCTCCTTAGTTGATGAACTCCAGGACGCCGGCCGCGCCCATGCCGCCGCCGATGCACATGGTCACGAGCCCGTACTTCGCCTTGCGCCGCATCGCCTCGTAGAGAATGGAGACGGTCAGCCGGGCGCCGGAACAGCCCAGCGGATGCCCCAGAGCAATAGCGCCGCCGTTGACGTTGACTTTCTCCATGTCGAAGCCCAACTCCCGGCAGACGGCCAGGGACTGGGAGGCGAACGCCTCGTTCAGTTCAATCAGGTCGATCTGGTCCAGCGTCAGCCCCGCCAGCTTCAGCGCCTTGGGCACCGCCGCAACCGGCCCGATGCCCATGACATCCGGGTCGACGCCGCCCACGGCGAACGAGCGGAAGATGGCCATCGGCCGCAGCCCCAGCTCCTCGGCCTTGTCGATCGACATCATCACCACGGCCGCCGCCCCGTCGGTGGTCTGGCTGGAGTTGCCGGCGGTCACGTTCCCCTTGGTGGCGAAGGCGGGCTTCAGCTTCGCCAGCGCCTCCAGGGAGGTGTCCCGGCGGACGCCTTCGTCGGTGTCGAAGAGCGTCTCCGTCTCCACAGCTTTCTTGCCGTCGAAGGTGACCGACTTGACCTTGACCGGCACGATCTCATCCTTGAAGCGTCCGGCATCGATCGCCGCCGCCGCCCGCTGGTGGGACCGGACGGCAAAGGCGTCGCAGTCCTCCCGGTTGACGTTGAACCGGGCGCACACGTTCTCCGCCGTGTGGCCCATGGAGATATAGAGTTGCGGGTAGGTCGCCACGATGTCCGGATGCGGCCGGGGCGTATGGCCGCCCATGGGCACCCGGCTCATGGACTCCACGCCGCCCGCCACAACGATGTCGGACGTGCCGGACATAATCTCGCCCGCCCCGATGGCAATGGCGTTCAGGCCGCTGGAACAGAACCGGTTGATGGTAAACCCGGGAACGGAAGGGGGCAGCCCCGCCCGAATGGCGGCATTGCGCCCGATGTTGAGCCCCTGCTCGCCTTCCGGGAAGGCGCAGCCCAGGATCACGTCGTTCACGGCCTCGGGGCTCACGCCTGGGGCCCGCTCAAGGGCCGCCCGGATCACAGCGGCAGCCATGTCTTCGGGGCGCAGATTCCGGAGCGTTCCCTTTGGCGCCTTGCCCTGAGCCAGGCGGGCGCCACTCACGATGACAGCTTCACGCATGTTCGCCCACCTCCTAATTGCGCAGGGGTTTGCCGGTTTTCAAGATATACTGCATGCGGTCCTGGGACTTCTTCTCGCCGCAGAGCGACAGGAACGCTTCCCGTTCCAGGTCAAGCAGGTACTGCTCGGTCACGTAGGTGCCGGTGGGCACCTTGCCGCCGGTCAGCACGTAGGCCAGCTTTTTGCCGATGTGGGCGTCATACTGGCTGGCGTAACCGGAGAGCACCATGTTGTACAGCCCCAGCTCCAGCACTGCCCGGCCTTCCGGCCCGGCCACGGGAATCCGGACCGGCACCGGCGCCTTGTAGCCCGCCCGGCTCATGGACAGCACGGACTGCTTCGCTTCGTAAAGCAGGTGGTCCCGGTTGACGACGACCCGGTCGGTCTTCTTCAAGTAGCCCAGGGCCCGGGCTTCCGGCCCGCTGGTGGCAACCTTGGCGAGGCCCACGGTCTCGAAGACCTTGTTGACAATCGGCTGCAGGTCCAGCCCGGTGACGGCGGCCATGTTGGCCGCACCGCCGAGGCCGCCGCCCGAGGCGGGGAGCCCCTCCAGCGCCCGAATCAGCATCTCCTTGTTGCCGCCGCCACCCGGAATCAGCCCGGCGCCCACTTCCACCAGGCCCATATAGGTCTCGCCCGCAGTCACGATCATGTCGGCGGCGGCGCAGATTTCGAAACCGCCGCCCAGGGTCATGCCATACGGCGCCGCCACCACCGGCTTGGGCGCATACTTGAGCGCCGTGGCCGCACCCTGGAACTGCCGGACGATCTGCTCGATTTCATCCCACTCCTCGTCCTGGGCCTCCAGGAGGATCATGGCGAGGTTGGCGCCGACGCAGAAATTCTCGGTCCGGGCGGAGATCACGAGGCCGGTCCAGTTCCCCTTGTCGAGTTCCTCTGCCGCAGCCCGCATCATGTAGACCACGTCCGACCCGATGGCGGACTTTGGCGAATGCGTCTCCAGCAAGAGCACGCCGTCGCCCATCTCCATGAGTGTGGCACCTTTTTTCGCCTTTACGATCTTACCGGCGGAGCGCAGCGCCCCGATGTCGATCACCCGGTCGTCGTAGTTCTGCGTGAATCCCGGCGGATAGAAGCCCCCCGCTGCCACCGCCTGCTTGACGAACGCCGGAATCTCGGCGCCTTCGGCCTCCATCCGGGCGACAGACTTTGCCAGCCCGATGGCATCCCAGGTCTCAAAAGGCCCCAGGTCCCAGTTAAAGCCCCACTTCATGGCGTTGTCGACCGAAACCACGTCGTCGGCGATTTCGCCCAGCTTTCCGGCGCTGTAGAGCAGCGTCTGCTTCAGGACCTCCCAGACGAACTTGCCGGCCTTGTCGTCGGCGTACACGATCGTCTTCAGCCGCTCTTTCAGGTCCTCCATGGGCTTGGCGGCCTCGACCGAAGCGAAGGACGACTTCTTGCGCGGCCGGTACTCCAGCGTGGCGAGGTCCAGGGTGAGGACCTGGTCGCCCTCCTTCTTGTAGAACCCCTGCCCGCTCTTGTTGCCCAGCCAGCCCCGCTTGACCATCTCCTGCAGGAAGTCCGGCACGGTAAAGACTTGCGCCTCCACCGGGTCCGCGATCGTGGACTTGCAGTTGTTTGCCACGTGTACGAACGTATCCAGGCCCACCATGTCCAGCGTCCGGAAGGTGGCCGACCGGGGACGCCCGATGACCGGCCCGCTGACGGCGTCCACTTCGTCGACCCCGACACCCTGCTTCTGCATGACCTCCAGGGTGACCATCATGCCGTAGGTGCCGATGCGGTTGGCAATAAAGTTTGGCGTATCCTTGGCCAGCACGACGCCCTTGCCCAGGGTCCGCTCGCCGAACTCCCTGAGGAAGGTGACCACCAACGGGTCGGTGTCGGGGGTCGGAATCAGCTCAAGGAGCTTCATATAACGGGGCGGGTTGAAGAAATGCGTCCCCAGGAAGTTCCGCCGGAACTCGGCCGGCAGGTGCTGGGTGATGGCCGCGATGGGAATCCCGGACGTGTTGGACGAAACGATGGTCCCCGGCCGGACGAACCCGGCCACCTTCTGGAACAGTTCCTGCTTAATGCTTAGATTTTCAACGATCGCTTCTACGATCCAGTCCACTTCGGCCACTTTCGCCAGGTCGTCTTCGAAGTTGCCGGGCGTAATCTGCTCCAGCGCCTCCTTGACGAAGACCGGCGAGGGCTTCATGGCGGCCAGCTTCTGAAGCGCGCCGACCGCAAACCGATTGCGCACCGCTTTGGATTCCAGCGTCAGGCCCTTCTTGGCCTCGTCGGGAGCCAGTTCCTTTGGCACGATGTCCAGCAGCAGACTGGGAATCCCGACGTTGGCCAGATGCGCCGCAATCTGCGAGCCCATCAGCCCCGCCCCCAGCACTGCCACCTTCCGGATTGCCCTGGGCATAGACGTGTCCCCCTCCCCCTATCCGATTCTTGGTGTCCTGAATCCCACGCCGCCCAAACGTTCGGTAGCCTTTGGCTCTACGAATACCTCCTTGCTCCCCGGGTCTCCCTCGCTTACTCGAGAGACTGATCGACCCGAACGTCGCCTCGGAGGTATTCGCTACGCCCGCTCAACACAGCCCTGCCTGGGCCCTACCCTAGTAGATTCTTGAACTCCTGTGTCAGCAGCGGCACGACCTCGAACAGGTCCCCAATGATGCCGTAATCGGCTACCTTAAAAATCGGCGCCTCCGGGTCCTTGTTGATCGCCACGATCACCTTGGCGGCGGACATGCCGGCCAGGTGCTGAATGGCGCCCGAGATGCCGCAGGCAATATAGAGGTCCGGCGTAACCGTTTTGCCGGTCTGGCCGACCTGCATGGCGTAATCACAGTAGCCGGCGTCAGCCGCCGCCCGGGAGGCGCCCACGGCGGCGCCCAGGACTCCCGCCAGTTCGTAGAGCGGCTTGAAGCCGTCGGCGCTCTTCACGCCGCGTCCGCCCGAGACGACGACCTTTGCGGCCGTCAGGTCGACGCCGGTCAACGCCTTGCGCATGACCTCCTTGACCACCGTCCGCAGATCAGCCGCCGGGGCCGCCAACTCGGTGACGGAGCCGGTCCGGCCCGGGTCGGCGGCCAGGGCGCTGATGTTGTTCGGCCGAATGGTGGCGACCGCAATACCTTCCTTGATGATACGGGTCTCAAACGCCTTGCCGGCGTAGACCGGCCGGGTGAAGACCGCCACCCCGCCCTCGACCTTCAGGTCGGTGACGTCCGTGATCATGCCGGCCGCGTTGCGCATGGCGAACCGGGGGGCAAGATCCCGGCCGATGCCGGTGTGACCCATGAAGACCGCTTCCGGCTTTTCGGCCAGACAGACCGCCTGCAGAGCGCCGGTCCAGCCCTCGGGGGTGTAGTTCTGAAGGTGATCGCCCGTTACGACGACGACCTTGTCGGCGCCCCGTTGAATCAACTCATTCGCGAAGGCCGCGTCCGCCCCGATCAGGGCAGCGGTCACCGAGCCGCCTTCCGCCACGGTCCGGCCGGCGGCGATGCATTCAAAGGAGACGGGGCGCAGGGCGCCACCCCGGACTTCCGCCAGTACGAGCACATTCTTTGCCATCGCTTTCGCCCTCCCTTATAGGACCTTGGCTTCGCCGCGGAGCAGCTCGACCAACTGCTTGGCCTGTTCGGCCGGCGTACCCTTGAGCGTGGTGTTCCGGCGGTTCTGCCGGGCCTGGAAAACCGAGGTGACTTCCGTGCGGGCGGTAGCCGCGACGCCCAGTTCGGCCGGCGTCACGCGGGCGATGGTCTTCCGCTTGGCCTTCATGATGCCGGGCACCGACGGATAGCGGGGTTCGTTGAGGCCCTGCTGGGCCGTTACCAGTGCGGGCAAGGGCACCTCCAGCACTTCGGTGTCGCCCTCCGCGTCACGGTGAACCGTGGCCTTGCCGCCGCTCACTTCCAACTTCAGGGCCGCCGCCACGTGGGGAATGTTCAGCACTTCGGCCAGCCGGACGGCCGTCTGGCCGGCGCCGGTATCGACCGAGACATTGCCCGCCAGAACGATGTCGAATGCCTTCGTCTTCGCCCAGGCTCCCAGCAGCTCGGCCGTTACGAACTCGTCGCCGCCGGCCGGCGCCCCGATCAGGACCGCCTCGTCGGCGCCCATGGCCAACGCCCGGCGCAGCGCCTCTTCCGTCTTATCAGGTCCGACGGAGAGCACCGTCACCGTGCCGCCATGCGCCTCCCGGAGCTTTAGCCCTTCCTCCACGGCATACTCGTCGTAAGGGTTGATCACCATGGTCACGTCGTCATCCATGATGCGCCCGTCTTTGACGGTAACCTTGGCCTCCGTATCAAACGTTTGTTTGAGTAGAATCAAAATCTCCATACGCTGCGGCCCTCCTCCTTACGTTTCCGGTCCAGATTCACAGACCCCGCCCGCAATCAGCTGAAACGTTACATCGGCCAGCGCCACCAGATCGAAGCCGAACCCGGACACCACCCAGGCTGTAACCGATTGGTCCAGCGTACCGAAAACCAGGTTGCGGATCTGCCGGGGATCGACGGACGGGTGAAAAACCCCCGCCCGCTGTCCCTCTTCGACAATCTCGTCGATCACCTGGAAGTAACCTTTCATGATCTGGCTGATCTGTTGTTGCACCGAGGTGTCCGCCTGCCGCATTTCAATCTGCGTCACCACCGCCAGATCCCGCCGGCTGCCCAACTCCCCGAGGTGATGCCCAATGAACCGGCGCAGCTTCTCCCGCGGGTCTGTCGCTTGCGGCAGGGAACTGCGGGCCTGCTCGATCAACATGCCCAGCCGGTCCCGAAAGAGGCAGACCAGGAGGTCGGGCTTGTTCTTGAAGTAGAGGTAGACCGTGCCGGCCGCTACCCCGGCTTCGGCTGCGATGCGGGAGATTTGGGCGCCATGGTAGCCCTGTCGGGCGAAGACGGTCTGCGCCGCATCCAGGATGGCCACGTACTTATCCCCGCTGCGGACAGTCAACCCGACCACCTCCTCCGGCTGACCGATCACGGTTTTGCCTGATGAATGAACCGCCATTCAGTTGCTCTATCGTATTCGCAGCACTCCGAAGGGAGTCCTCCTTTTTCGCATGTGTAGACTAAGTTATTATAATCACATGTCCGACCGGCGGAAGATCGGCCGGGAGGACAAAAAAAGACCCCGCCCTGTTTTGGGGCGGAGTGCTTTGGGTTTTTGTCGAGAGATGCGCCAGAGCGGACTAACGGCCTGTGATCAGGGAGTTCGGGCAAACATCCCCGCAAGACTTGCAGTAGTGGCAACGCCCCAGGTCGAGCGACCAGAAGCGGTCTCGATACTGCAAGGCTCCTGTCGGACATGCTCGCACGCACTGTAAACAGAGGCTGCACGGCTTGACTTCCGCTTCCTCCTCCACAGCGCCGGAGGGTGTCGACATCCGTGTGACGCTCACAATACTGACACCTCCAGCGGGCGGTGGTCTGCTTCAAGCATACCACGGGCGGTACCCGCTGTTAATCGCCGGAAAGCCCGTGAAAGGTGCTAGGGCGCAGAGTCTAAAGCGCAACGACTGTACGCCGGGTTACCACCGGATGCTGCCGGTTGAGCGAATACCCCGGCTCGCCATCGGCCGTGGTGCTGTGCGCCAGAATCTGATGGGTAACCAGCAACGCCAGCCAATCGTCGTGGTCGGGCAGTTCCCCCGCCAGGTGCTCAATAAGGGCCGTGTCCAGGACCTCCCGAGTGACGACATCCCGCTCACTGTAGATTCGCATCAGCAGATCCAGCACCGAATCCCGCAGGGAGAGCGTCTCCTGAACCAGCGGATTGTCAACCTGGAGATAGGCCCCCGTGGTCGGCCGGCTGCCAAACTGGTTCGGCTGCTGACGGATTACGACTTGGCCGGACTCGTTGGCGATGCGGATGGCCCGCTCCATCTCCCGCTGGCCGTAAATGGCCAGTTGCTGCCGTAACAGGCCCATGGACATCCACAGATACCCGGTCCGGGTCAGGTAATGATCCATATGGATAATCAGCCGCCGGACCATGGGCGTGAAGTCTTCCCCGGGCACGACCTGTTGGACGAGCGAGTGCTCTTCGGACAGGAAGAGGGCCGATGTGGGGAACTCCGGGTTCTTGGGGTTCTCCTTGCGCTCCAGACGGAGGATGCCCTCGGCAATGCACAAGTCGATCCAGGCCCGGCGCTCACCCTCGCCCGCCGGCCCCTGGGGCATGCACGGGTCGCCTGCCAGAGCCTTGTCCAGGAGGCCGTACGCCACCCAGTTAGCCCCCGGCATGGAGCCGAGGATCTGGCGCATTTGATAGATGACCCGGGCGATCGACCTCAGAGTATGCTTGACGGTGGCGTTCTCTTTCTTCAGGAGAATGAAGGTAGTTTCGGTGCCGGGCCGCTTTGGGTTAGGCTGTTTCTTGGTTTCGAGAATGCCTTCTTCCAGGCATTTTACGATGAGCAGGCGTCGCTGCTCGCTGTCTTCGCCAAACAGGTTCGACGTGGACATTTCGTGCATGAGGGTGAGGAATGGCACCTGGACCCACCCCCGTGACAGCATGACATGCTCGCCCCGGACGATCAGTGCGCGGGTGGCTGCGTCCTTGGAAGGGGGGCCTTCTGGTCGGACCGGCGGCCTGGGAATGCCGTTGTCGGCGTGTGCGCCCGAACTGGGCACGATCCCGTGGCACGCCAGCAGCGTCTGAACGTTTACCAACTCGGCTACTCGGGCGGAGAGCCGGTTGCTGATGGACCCTTCCACGCCCCAGACGACGACCCGCTTCGACTCCTGCTGGAGTATGCGAATCACGTGGACGAAGTCACCGTCGCCGGTGACTAATATGAACGTATCGGCGTCACGCCCGGGGATCCGCAGAAACTCCTGGATCTGCAGGCTCATGACCAAGTCGGCGTTATCCTTGCGGCCGCCTTCTACATATTCGGGTTTAATATCATGGCGGTCAAAGACCGACATCGCTTCGGGAAAGATATCCCACGGAGCGTATGCACGAGCGTAGACCACTTCCCCGAACTTCATGGCTTCGGCCTTGAAGGTCTCAGCTAGCTGTTTATGGGTTGTGTTGATATTCTGGCCACGCAGTGACTTGAAGACGTTTTCATAATCAATGAAAAGTGCACAGGTTGCCACCAGTCATTACCTCCATCTATATTTACCCGAGCCCACGCCGGTGTTGTTTCAGTATAGAACCCCGGAAGGAGGCCGGCGGCGTTCCGCCCACACTCCCGGAAATTTGGTAGACGTGCAATGCGTATTCGGTGTTCGGCGTGATTTTACCTGTTGGGCAACTCGTCAAAATCACGTGGATTTCGTTAGAAGCTTAACCCGCGGTTGCGGCATTGAAATGTGGCATTGAAATGTGGCATTGAAATGTGGCATTGATATGTGGCATTGAAATGTGGCTGAAACGCAGGATTGAAAGGAGAGGCTGTTGGTTGCAAGGTTTTTGGGTCCTCATGCGGAAGCTGGCCACGGGATTTGGCGCCGGGCTCGTGGCCGTGCTGCTCGCCTGGGTGTTGGAATTGGCAGGCAACGATGGCCCGTCCGGGTCACGCATGACCAAGATTCTGGCTATTGAGACTATAGTCGCACTAGTCCTCTTGGGAGCAATGGTGGTCTCTGTAGGGTGGGGACCCCTGTTCCGGTTGAAGCTCCAGAACGAGGATTACGCCCGCCGGCAGTCCCTGATCCCCATCGTGCTCGCCTTGTCCCTCACGGTTTTGTCGGCATTTTTGCTACTCACACCGCCACCGTGACCTGCGTCACGCTCCTTACTCACCGCCGGGCGGGACGGCCCTTTCATAGACCAAAGGGCACACGTGAAGTTAAGCACAACCGGGGATAGAGTCGCCCGGTTGCCGCCTGCTATTCTGATGTCAGACGAGGTAAGAATTTCGTAACCTCGCTGATGGTGAATCGCTTCCAGCTCCCGGATTTATTACAATCCTGCGAGGAGGAATTATTGTGTTAGAGTATTTCAAGGGTGCGAAGGGCAGCTGGATGTGGGTGATCATTCGTCTGTGGCTCGGCTATAACTGGGTCCAGGCTGGCTGGCACAAGCTCTCCGGCGCCACTCCGTTCGACGCCTCTGGCTTCATCAAGGGCGGCATCGCTGGCTCCGTCCCGGCCAAGCCCGGTGCGAAGCCCACTATCCAGCCTTGGTGGGGCAACTTCCTGAAGAACTTCGCCCTGCCGAATACCGGCCTGTTTAACTTCCTCGTCATGTACGGCGAAATTCTCGTCGGTCTGGCCCTCCTGGTCGGCTTCGCCACCATCTTCGCCGCCTCCATGGGCTTCCTCATGAACTTCGCCTTCGTCATGAGCGGCTCCATCTCCACCAGCCCGGTCTATATGATTCTGCAGTTCGTCCTCGTCCTGGGTGGCGCCTACGCCGGCTACATCGGCGTGGACTACTGGTTCCGGCCCATGTACCGCAACTTCGTGGCCGGGCTCTTCGGCGGCGAAAAGACTGTCAAGAGCGCCGCGTAACTTCCAACACCCACAAAAACGCCCTGACCAACCGGTCAGGGCGTTTCTTCGCGACTGACTCCGTCAGTCGCGAGAATCACATCACCAGGGCCAGGATCGCTTTCTGGACGTGCAGCCGGTTCTCGGCCTCATCGAAGATGACGGAGTGCGGCCCGTCGATTACTTCGGCGGAGACTTCCTCCCCCCGGTGGGCCGGCAAGCAGTGCAGGAAGAGCGATCCGTCGTTGGTCAGGTTCATGAGCTTTTGGTCCACCTGGAACCCCTGGAACCGCTTCAGCCGTTCCTGGGCCTCCGCCTCCTGGCCCATGCTGGCCCAGACGTCGGTGTAGACCACGTCGGCTCCCCGGGCGCCTTCGGCGGGGTCGTGGGTCACGGTCACGGAGCCGCCGTAGACTTTTGCCACCGCCGCCGCCCGGCCTACGATCGCCGGGTCGGGCGTGTAGCCTTCCGGGCAGGCGATGACCACGTGCATGCCGAACTTGGCGCCGCCGTCCAGCAGGCTGTGGGCCATGTTGTTGCCGTCGCCCACGTAGGTCAGCTTGAGGCCGCCCAGGCGGCCTTTTTTCTCCAGAACGGTAAAGAGGTCGGCCATTACCTGGCAGGGGTGCTCCTGGTCGGTGAGGCCGTTGATGACGGGAATGTCGGCGTATTTCGCCAGGTCGACCACGTCGGCGTGAGCGAATGTGCGGATCATGATGCCGTCCAAGTACCGGGAGAATATCCGGGCGGAGTCGGCGATGGTCTCGCCCCGGCGAAGCTGCAGGTCCTGGGCGGACAGAAAAATCCCGTAGCCGCCCAACTGCTGGATGCCCACCTCGAAAGAGAGCCGGGTCCGGGTGGACGCCTTGGAGAAATACATCCCGAGGGTCTTGCCCTTCAGGGGCTGATCCGGCGAACCGATCTTTTGTTTCAGTTTCAGCATGCGGGCGGTATCCAGGACTTGCTCCAGCTCCTCCCGGCCCCAATCGGCGATGGAGATGAAGTCCCTTCCCTTGAGCGTCACGGCCATGAAGTTTGCGCCTCCGGTCTCTTGATGTCCAACAGTGTATCGCATATTTATACACAATGCAAGAATAAATATGCAACTTCCCTGGATGCCTCTGGCTGACCAGTCGTAGCCTGCGGGGTGTACATGGTTCAGTCTTTCCCGACCGCCCCGAGATTACCGGGCCATCGCGCCTGCACAAGAAACCGGCCGGATGGCCCGCTGTTGCAGGGGCACATCGCGGCCGGTTTCGGCGTAACGAAGGCTACCGGTACCGGTCTACCCGGAACCGATACAGTTTGAGGTCCGGCTCCGAGGCCCGGAGGCCGGCCTTGTCGCAGGCGATGCGGACCTGCTCGCTCGCCGTGTCTACGCCCGGGAGGTCAGGCAGCAGCAGGCCCCGCCGGTGACCTTTCTCCACGATCACGCCGTACCGCGCCGGGTCCAACTGTTCGCGCGTGCAGGGTTCCGCCGGCTGGAGCACATCCACCGAGTAGTCAATGTAGGGCAGTTCGCTCTCCGTCACCGCCGGGAACCGCGGGTCGTCGGTTCCGGCCATGATGGCATTGCTGACGACCTCCATGGCCAAAGTGGGCTCGGTGGGCGCCGTGGTGCCCATGCAACCACGGAGACTGCCCTCCAGCTTCAGGCTCACGAATACGCCCGCCTGCTCCGGAATGCCCGGCGGCAACTGCCAGGAGGCCGTTCCCCCTTCGGGCGCCGTGGTGGAGAAGTCCATACGCATGCCGGTCTTAACATAGTGTTCCAGGGCGGTCCGGGCCAGCGCCACGATCGGATGCGCCTCGGCCCTGCGGGTTGCGATTTGCTCCCGCTTAGTCTGCTCCAGGCTTTTCCGTAGCCGCCGCCCCGGCTCCGGACCGGCCGGGCGGATGGAGGCCACCGCGTAGCCCACGCCGAATGGGCCTTCGTATGAGAGAACCTGCGGCTCGATTTTTAGCCCGTCCAGGGTGCCGGCCAGCATCATGAGCGGGCGCAAACCGCATTCGCCCGCCGTTTCGCAAAGCTCGTGGTCCAGTGCGAACAGCCGGGCCAGGTCACCGCGCTGAAGAAGTTCGACGACCTGCTCGTCGAACTTGTGGGCCTCCGGATGATACCCGGCGGGCGCCGCGGGCGTCAGCCGGTGGGAGAGGTCGCCGCTGGCCAGGACGGCGATGCGGCGGCCCGACTTGTCGATGGCCCGCTGCAAGGCTTCGCCGAACTGGTACAATTCCAGGGGCGGCAAGAGGCCCATGGCAATGGGTAAGATCGGCCCGTTCCAACCGGCCTGCTTCAGGTAATACAGCGGCACCATGGTGCCGTGGTCCAACGCCTCGGCCCCCCATTTCGCGGCCCGGTCCGGCGTGACCGCTGCGATGGCAATGCCCGCCAATTCGGCCTGTTCCATGACCAGCACGCCCAGCTCCCGGTCCACGGGACAGTGAAAGGCCACTTCGGGTGCGCCAAACGCCCCGAAGTCGCCTTCAATCTCCTTCAGCACGTGGACTGCGATGGCGTCCTGGAAGACCGGGCCGTGCGGGGATATGATCACGACGGTATTCGGGGCTGCCTGGACCAGTCCGGAAGCCATTTGCGCCATGGCCGCCTGGGTGGCCCGCACTTTCTGGCACTCCTGCCGCCCAACGGCGGGAACGATGATCGGCGGGTGTGGAACCAGAGCCGTGTAAACTAACTCTTGCACCTGATCGCACCTCGCTCTCTCAAATACCCCACTTCCGTTGTACCACTCCCGGCGGTGTTATGCCAGCAGCGCGGGAAGGGTCGGTCCAGCCACCTGGCTTGCCCTTCCCGCCGCGCTGCTGGTTATGGTTCTCCGACTACCTCATCTTCCTCGTAACCGGCCGGTGCTGCTTCGTTTTGCCCGGCTCTGCGGGCCGTCCAGACGGGCTGGTGACCGCCGTCGGGCGGGGCGGCCGCCGCCCAGAGGGAGGGCATGGCCGCCGGCTCCCTGGTTGGCGGGCCAAGGCGGCTGTAGCTTTCCCCGACTGGGCCGGGCTCGTACTCAAGGTCTTCCTGATCATACATGGGGGATCGCCTCCTTTGGGCTTTAGTCTGCCCAAAGTTAGTTCCACTCCGGCGACTGACGGAGTCAGTCGCGAAGTTAGTTGCCTCCCGCCTTTTGCTCCGCAAAAGTCTGCCGGCCACTCCGGCGACTGACTCCGTCAGTCGCGAAAAAGCCACCCGGGCGCGTAATGCACCCGGGCGTTAGCGATCAGTGCGGACCCCAGGGACCGCGCACGGTCTTGCCGCGCACGACGCGCTGCGGTCCACGACGGGGCGGCAGCTTGCGCGGCATGCCTTGCCGCCGGAACCATTCCAGGACCGCCAGCACGACCGCCACCGCGCCCCAGATGATCAGCGCGCTGTTGTCGGAAACCACCAGCGGCAGCAGCATCATGCCGGTCGCCATGCCGAAGCGGAGGCCGGCGGTGAGCCAGGCGGATTCAAAGCGCAGGAAGAGCAGCGTCAGGCTGACCGACATGGCGCCCAGCCAGAGGCTGCCGACGGCGGTGTCCAGCATCCCCAGTCTCATAAAACGCTGCACCATGTCCCAGAGAAACGGCGTCAGCACCGCCGCCCCGACAATTTCCCAGTCGTGGAGGTCGGCCTCGTAGCGGGAGACTACCGCGCCCCGGAAGACCATTTCGGTGGCGAAGGCCCCGCCCAGCACCGTGATCAGTTCCGACCCGGTGAACGGCCGGAGATTCCAGCTCTGCGGCAGGAGCGGCCAGGCCGGCCCGCTCATGAGCCACGTCACGGAATGGGCGGCCAGGGCCGCGAGCAGGCCCAGGACGGCCCCGAGCACGAGCCGGACGGCCGCCTGCCCGTTCCACTCCATGCCAATGTGCTCCAGGCGCCAGGCCCAGCGCCAATCCAAATAGACGATGGTGCCCACGATCGGCACCACGGCCATAACCATTGCGCCGACCCAGGGGGCGAGGGCGGCCGGCAGCAGGCCGAAGAGACTCGCGATGCTACTGATAATGTATTGGAGTAAACCAATTCCCAACAGATAGGCAGCCACGGTCCCCAAGGAAGCCAAAAGTCGATTCTGCGGCATCTGTACTGCCTCCCACCGGCGGATCCGATTCCAAATCAGCGTAGGGCGTTATGGGGACTTCGCTGAGGAACCGCCGGAACCCTCCCGAATCAGCGTTCCGGCACGGCGGCCGCCGCCACCACGTCGGCATACACGGCCAGCGCTTCAGCCCCCTTGGGCGAAAGCCGGTAGACCCCCCGGTCCACCCGCTCGAACCAGCCGTACACGTCGTCCCGGAGGATGGTAGCCGCCCTGCGGGAGCCGGTGGCGGCCTTCACGTCGGGCAGCTTGCCGGAGTCGCAGCCCCGGAGATAGGCAGCAATCCGAAGGGCCTCTTCCCGATAGGCGGTGACCAGGGGCCGCCTGACGCTGCCACCGGTGTTGTGGTCGGCCGAGCGGTGGGCGAACTCCTTGAGCAGGGCCGACCGCTTCTTCGTCATGCGATGCGGCACAAATGGGCCGGGGTCGCAAACTACTTCCACCCAGGGCTCCCGCCGCTCTCGGAAATGGATGATGGCCAACCCCAGTCCGAGCCGCCGGCAGAGCTGCTGCGATTCGGCCAGGCGGGGGGCGCTCCGGGTGCTCTTCGGCGCCTCGACGGCGAGGTAGACCAGGTCGGTCATCTGCTGCCGCTTGATGCCCTGCAGCACCAGGGCCAGGTTGAAGGCGGCCTTCAACTCCACGACCAGCAGTTCGTCGCCCCGGACGGCCGCCAGGTCGCAGCGCTGCACCTCTCCCCGCACCTCGTACCCCTGCGCTTCCAGAAACCGCTTCATCGGCTCGTAGAGTTCCGTCTCCCGCCGGGTGCCCATCTGCCGCCCTCCTGCACGCATGCCACTTGCGGGAGATGTTCTTGGCTCGCTTCGGGGATACCTCCTATTCAGGTAGGGTCCGCAGCTTCTCCGCGAGGTCCAGCATGGCGTCGATGAGCGTGGCGTGGCTCCAGGTGAGAGGCGCCACTGAGAGTGGTGCGCCGGTAAACGGATGGACCTGCTCGGGCAGGATGCCGGTCGGCAGGGCATGCCGGAGCACCCAACGGATCAGTTCCAGTCCAGGCTGCAGGTCCCGCTGGCTGCGGGCCCGGGCGATGTGCCACTTTGCCAGCCAGAGCGTGCAGATAATCCACGGGTTGCCCGGAGCGACCTGCGGGTCGTCGGTGACCCGAAAGTAGTAGTCGTTGTAGTAGCGGGCTACGCCGCCCACCCGCGTCCGTGCCCACAGGCCGGCCTCCAGCTTCTGGGCCGTCGCGGTCACCCGCGGGTCCCAGGCCGGCAGCACCCCCAGCAGGAAGACGCCCAGCACGCTGGACTCCAGCGTCTCGTCCGGCACCAACTCCCCGTCTTTCTTCACGTAGACCCCCCGGAGAAAGCACTGGCGCTCCTCCGACCAGAGGTACTTGAGCATCGCACCCTGCGTCTGGGCAGCGGCGTCCGCGTACTCTTCCGCCCGACGATAGTCGCCCAGCATCCGGGCCATGCCTGCCGCCGCCTTCAGTCCGGCAATCACTGACGCCGTTGAGAACGTGAAGACGCCCCGCCGCTCCTCCCAGAGGTCGTAGCTCTCCTCCGGCAGATGCGTGATGGGGTCCCGGTACCGGACCAGGAAATCCGCCGCTGGGCGGGTCAGGTCCAGGAAGACCGAACCGGCGAACTCCTGGTCGCGGTTGAGGATACAGTGATTGCCCAGCGCCCATAGCATCAGCGCCGTCTCGTCTTCCTGGATGGGCAGCTGGATGCCTTTGGGCCCTACCCACGGGTGCCACGAGGAACCCACCGTGCCATCCGGGTTGTACTTGTGCCAGAAGTACCCATCTTCCGACAAAGCCCCCCGGCAAAACCGGTAGAACCGCCGGGCAAAGCCCCGGTGGCCGGCCCGGTCCAGCGCCGCTGCGATAAAGGCACCGTCCCGGGGCCACATGTAGCTGTAGTGGTCCCGGTTGACCTCCATGATGTCGCTGTCGTTGGCCGCGATCAACGCCCCGTCCTCATCGGCCTGTGTCCGGATGGTCAACAGGCTCCGGTGGTAGGCGTCCCGCAGATCAGAAGGCAGCAGGTTGAGGTCGCCCCGCCCGCTGCGGGCCCAGGACCACCAGTACCGCTCCGTCTGCGTCAAAAGCTCCTCCGGCCCCATGTCCAGCACAAAAGAATGCCCCAGGTGGACCGATTTGCCGTCCCAGCCGCTGACAATCCAGACGAAGGCATCCGTCGTCCCGTTGGGCGCCAGCGGCGCCGCCAGCCCGATGGTCGAATCCACCGCCCCCTGGCAGATCCCGTGGCCCTCCAGCAGGCCGTCCTCCGCATCGCGCCAGGTGCCCTCGGCCCCCTGAAACCGCTTCCGACCGGTGGCATACTGCTCAATGCCGCCGGCGGTACCCTGTGCGCCGATGAGGAACCAGCGGTTCCGCTTGTAGTGGATCATGACGCCCGGGTTCGGATCCCAGACCGCCGTGTCGCCAACGTCGTTGCCTTTCAAATCAAAGTCTGTCGTGATGAAGATGCGAGCCAGCCGCTCTTCGTTTCGGTTGTTGCGCAGCCGGAGGTGCCGGACATAGATGTCCTCCTGCGGGTGGACTGCGTCCCGAATCCAGAGTTCCAGGCCCAGGCGGGCGTTTACGGCATGCGAATCGGTCACCAGCGAACCGCTCTTGTACCCAAGCCGTTTCTCCCAGGCATCGTCCGCGATCCAGTCCAGCGTCCCGTCCACCCAGATGCCTACCTGATTGCGTCGGCCCACGATATGGTTTACCTGACCCACATGGGGATAGTAAAGATCACGCATCACCAGCCGGTCGTCAAAGCCGATCAGCAACCGTCCGTTACCGATTACCAGCGGTCTCGCCAAAATGAGCACTCCTTCTTCGGCGGGCGCCCGGTCGGTCATAGCGTAAACAAAGCCGGGCCAGCGGATACCCCACCACGTCTTGAAACCCCCGGAATAAAAAGCGCCGCCGCAACGGAAACTTGCCGTTGTGACAGATTCCCGCATCGGAGGTCGCACGACATGACGGCACTGGCATTCCTGGTGGTAATCGGCCTGGTCTTCGTCGTAGTCTGGATCGCCCTGGCCCGGAACGCCCACCCGCGGGCCAAACTAGGACCCGACGGCACCAACGTGAGAGAGCCGGAAACCTTTGTCGTTCACCACGAGGGCAAGGGTCAGGGGTTGGACATCGCCAACACGGCCCTCAAGGAGCGGACGGAACACCTGAGCCGGGAGCTGCCCGGCGGGGCGGACAAGGTCAAGGCGCCGATTCCGGGCCGCGACCTCGTCCGGATGGGCGCCCCGCCCAGCGATATTTCGCAGTACGGGAGCGAGAAAGTAGCCCCCGGAGCCGTGCCGGGACAGCCGGAGAAAGTGGCCTCCGGCCCGATTCCCGGCGGGTCCGGCGGAGAGAGTAAGGAGAAGGTATTGATGGAAGGACCCAAAGGCAGCCGCCCCGGAACGCCGGAAGAGCCGGGTTCGCCCTACGCCAAGGGGCGCCGGGTCACGGACAATCACCGGGATGTCGAAGCTGCGCAGGAGTTGCTTGCGAACCCCTACCCGGGCACGAACCGTAATGTGGAGCAGGATTTGGCCGCCAGTGCTCCCACCGATGGTCAGGAGCCGGGTTACGGACTCGGCCGGACCGCCCCCGGCGAGACGGACGGCGAAGGCGGGCAGGGCACGGCGGAAGACGCCAACGCGCTTCCCCGCACCAGAGGGCGGGTCGTGGCGTTTCGGAGCCGACCCGGCGAGCCTGGTCGGCAGGCCGCACCCACGCCCCCGGCCAGCCGGGCGCCCGGCCGGGGCGGAGCCGCCCCCGAGCCGCCGGAAGACCCGGACGACCCGGATAACGAGCCGGGCGAAGATATCGACCTGACCCACCCGGGACCCGAGTTGAGCGAAACCACCAGGGCGACGGCCCGGACCGCGTTGCACGGCCACCGGCCGCAGGGCACCGGGGCGATTCCCCCCAGCGGCTGGAACTACGAAATGGCTGGCGAACTTACGCTGGAAGGCGACGGGGCCGAAACCCGGAAAGCCGGGGCCACCAAGGATTGGTCCGCCCTGACGGAGGAGATTCCGCTCCCCGACACCTACGACGCCGACGTGACCGTGGCCCTCATCCGAACGCCGCGGTCTGTCTACGTTTACTGGGACCGGGGCGGCGGGGGCGAGACCGACCTGAAGGCCCGGATGGGAGAACAGGAGTATGACGCAACCGTCCCCGTGCTCCGACTCTGGGATGACGGCCGGAACGTCCGGAACATCCAGGTCCACGAGCGAGATGATCACTGGTTTGTGAACGACGGGCTGGAAGCCGGGCGTCACTACGTTTTCAGCTACGAGCGCCGGACGCCGGGCGGACTCTACTACCGGCTCAGCCAGTCCGGACCCATCAACTTGCCGCACGACTGGCCGGCGACCCGCACGCCCGCCATTCTGGTCTCGTACTTTGGCGGACAGCCCGGAGAAGTGGCCGGCAGCCTTCGGAGGTAATTACACGAATGACCCTGGGATATGCGGCTCTGGTTCTGCATGCACACCTGCCTTACGTCCATCACCCCGACCGGGACGACTACCTGGAGGAGCGCTGGCTGTTTGAGGCGATCACCGAGTGCTACCTGCCCCTGCTGGAAACTCTCGAGAAGCTCGAGGCGGACCGGATACCGTTCCGCCTCACACTCTCGTTCAGCCCCACGCTGATGGCCATGCTCGACGACCCGTTGCTCCGCGACCGCTACCAGGCCCACCTGGAGGCCGCGGTGGAGGTGTCCGAACGGGAAGTCCGCCTGACGGAAGGCTGGGTGGAGCAAAACGTCGCCCGGTATTACCGGCATCTGATGCGTTCACTGCACCATCTCTACCTGAACGTATACGATCGCGACCTGCTCACAGCGTTCCACGGGTTCGCCCAACGGGGCTACGTGGACCTGATTACCTGCGCAGCTACCCACGGTTTCCTCCCGCTGCTCCAGCACGAACCGGAGCTGGTCCGGGCGCAGATTCAGGTCGCCACCGATGAGTTTCGCCGGCGATTCGGCCACTCGCCCCGCGGCTTCTGGCTACCGGAATGCGGGTTCTTCCCCGGCGTCGACCGGTATCTCCGGGAAGCCGGGGTCCAGTACTGCTTCGTGGAGACCCACGGCCTGCACCACGCCCGACCGGCGGCGCCCTGCGGAACGCTCTGCCACGGCTGGACCCCCAGCGGAGTGGCCGTCTTCGGGCGTGACTTGCCCTCCTCCAGGCAGGTCTGGTCCGCCAACGAGGGCTACCCCGGCGATGCCGCCTATCGCGAGTTCTACCGGGACATTGGCTGGGACCGGGACCCCAAGCACCTCGGCAAACTGGCCGGGCCGGACGGCATCCGCACCTTCTCCGGCTTTAAATACCACAAGGTGACCGGCCCCACAGACTACAAGGAAGTCTACGACCGCTGGGCCGCCGAACAGACGGCCCAACGCCACGCTGCCCACTTTGTTCACGAGCGAGGCCGGCAGGTGGCCGAAGCGCGCGGACTCGTGCCGAACGGCCCGCCGCCCCTGCTGGTAGCCCCGTACGACGCCGAGTTGTTCGGCCACTGGTGGTTCGAAGGCCCCTACTGGATTGAGCAGGTAGCCCGGCACGCCGCCAGGCAGAACACCGTGCAGTTCATCACGCCGGGAGATTATCTCGACTGGTTCCCGGCCGGCCAGGGCGTACTGGAGCCCGCGTACTCGTCCTGGGGCTACCAGGGCTACGCCGAGTTCTGGTGCGACGGCGCCAATCACTGGATGTACCGGCACATGCACGGCACCGGCCGCCAGATGGTCAGCCTGGCCCGACGCCATCCGGACCCGGCCCCCGAGACCCGGCGAGCCCTCAACCAGGCGGCCCGCGAGGTCCTGCTGGCCCAGTCCAGCGACTGGCCGTTCATCCTGCGGGCCGGCACGTCCTCCGATTACGTCCGCCGCCGGTTTCAGAGCCACATCGGCCGGTTCACCCGCATCCGGGAGTCTCTGGACTCCGGCGGGGTCCCGGACCCGCGGTGGCTGGCGCAGGTAGAGATTGCCGACAACCTCTTCCCGCACCTGAGCTACCAGGTCTATTCCTGAGTCCTTTCGCCAGGAGATTGAACTCCTTTTGCCCGTCGAACCTTCGGCCCCGGTTTCCGTATTGGAGGATGTAGTCAAGTTTGAGGGGACCGGGGTTCAGGCATGCCCCCCGGCCGCCCTCATGAAAGGAGGGCAGCGCACATGTGGCGCTGCCCTTCATGAATTTTGGCCCGGTTCCGGCGGTTACTGCCCCCACCCGGTTCCGGCGGTTACGGCCTCCACCCGGCTACGGCTCCACCGGGATCGACTGTGGGCCGGCGGCCTGCCGCTCTTCTGCTTCGAGCTTGGCCAGCGCCTGGTCGGTCACCGCCCGGACGCCCAGCAGGGCCTCATTGCGAGCCGCCCGGAAGTGCGCCTGCGCCTCCGGCGGAATCCGATCGCCCACCAACATCCGCCGCAAGGCGCCGAAGTCCTGAATCAGCCGGAAAATCTGCTCCTGCATCACGAATCACTCCTCTCCCGCGGCCAGGCGCTCGCCGAACCGCACCCGCAGCCGCTGGTCATGAAACTTGGCCCCCAGCACGGGCCGCCCCAGCAACGTCCGGGGCAGGGTCACGTTGCGCTTGTAGGTTCCCACTTGCACCGTCAGGTCGTCGCCCCGCTGGGTCAGGCGAATCTCCTCCCGGGAGACGAACGGCACGGCCAGGTCCAGTACGTAGCCCTCCGGCTCCTTCCGGACCTCTTCCACCCGACCGGCGTACAGGATTTCCGCCGGGTCGCCGTCGCCGAACGCGGCATCCGCTACCCGGGCCAGCATCGGGAGACCCACCACCTCCTGCTCCATCAGCGGGACCCGCCGAATGGGCAGAGGGCTGAACGCGTGCCCGATCTCTTCCTCGTACCGGCCCTGAATCTCCCGCCACTGAGCGAGATACCCCGCGTCCACCGTCGCCGGCAACACCCGGTTCACGATCACCGCGTCGGTATTGAAGCCGAAGAGGTTCAGATAGGTGAACGACCGCCGGGACTCTGCGATCACCATCTTCTCGGGGTTGAGCACCAGGCGTACGGAAGTAATCGCCGGGTCCAGCAGCAGTTCGTTCATCTCCCCGAGTTCCCGGAAGAGCCGCTCCACGCTGTTGATCGCCTGGTCACTGGGCAGTTCCAGCCCACCCATCGTCATTTTCACCACGGGCCGGGCGACCTTCAGCAGCGTCTTCTTGTAGCCGAACATCTTGTCCAGCCACCAACGGAGGCTGTTGGGATAGCTGAGCAGTCGCAGGGTCTCCCCCGTGGGCGCACAGTCGACGACGATGGCATCAAACCGGCCGCTGCGCACCTGATCACGGATTTGCAGCAGGCTGAACAGCTCCTCCAGCCCCGGAAAGACCAGCAACTCCTCCGAGCTGATATCGCTAATTTTCGCCCACTGCAGCATGTTGTTGAGCCAGGCCTGCATGTCGCCCCAGCTGCGCTCGGCCTCCCGGAGGCTGTCGACCTCCTGGCCCCAGAGGTTTTCTGCCACTTCCACCGGGTCCGGCCCCAGGGGCCGGTCCAGGGAGTCCGCCAGGCTGTGCGCCGCATCCGTGCTGAGCACCAGGGTCCGGCACCCCCGGGCCGCCATCCGGGCAGCGGTCGCCGCCGCCACGCTGGTCTTGCCAACCCCGCCCTTACCGGTATACACGATGACCCGCATCATCAAGCACCTCGATTTACTACGATCTCGAAGTATTCGCCACGGAAAAGCGGGCGCACCCGCTCGCTCCTCAGTCCTCGCCGTCTTCGATGATAATCTGCCGGCCGCCCGCCTTCGGCTCGGCCGGGGCAACCCGGTCCAGAGGAGTCTGGAACGCCTGCACCACTTTGAGCGCCAGGGAGATCAGTTGCGAGAGCTCCGCCTCCGTCAGCACCGCCTGAATCCGGCTGAAGAGCCCGGTAATCTGCGACCGGACCCGCTCTGCCAGGTGCTGCCCGGCCGGCGTAAGCCGGACCAGAATCACCCGCCGGTCGGCGGGGTCACGGTTGCGCTCGGCCAGCCCCCGCTTCGCCAGCCGCGCGCCGATGCCGGTGGCGGTGCTGAGCGGTGCGCCCAGGTCAGCCGCCAACTGCGACATGGGACACTCGCCCCGGCGCTGAAGGAGCATCAGGGCCAGCACTTCGGACTTGGGCAGCTCCCACTCCAGCGCCAGGAACTCCGGATCGAACAGGGGCAGGCGCAGTCCCCCGCTCAGGAACAGTTCGAGCAGTTGCTCCATCCGCCACACCTTTTTACTACGGGCCCGTAGTATTGGGACGCTTTCAGATTACTACTAGCTCGTAGCATTGTCAAGGGGGTTTCAGGTTAACCCCCCAGTTCGGCCACGAGCACCAGGTACATGGCGTGCGACCAGAGCAACGGCTTCGCCACCGGCCCCCAGCGCTCCACCCAGGGCCGGACCATGTCTGGCTGGTTAGCCCGGTCGGTCACCTGCTCCGGCAGGTCCCCGCCCGGGTCGACCTGGCGCTCCACCCAGTCCAACATCGCCCGGGCCCGGCTCCGAATGCCCACCCGCTCGTAGTACCAGCCCAGCCAGGCGGTCAACAGCACCCACTCGCCGCCCCCGTAGTACGTATCCTCCGGGTAGCGGTGGAGGCCGCCGGTGACGAGCCGCCGGTCCACTTCGGCCACCGTGGCCACCATCAGCGGGTCCTGCGGATGCAACAGGCCAAATGGGACCGCAACCCAGAGCAGGTTGGCATCAATGGAGCGCCCGTCGGCAAACTTGGTCAGGTGGCCGTCGTGGACAAAATGCTTCAGGAGGTACTTCTTGATCAGTCCGCAGACTTCCACTGCCGCCCCGCTGCGGTGGTGGCTGTTTACCGCCTGGAGCCCGCCGAACATGCAAGCCAGCGTCGCCGGATGGACGTATTCCCCATGCTCCTCCCAGCAATCGAAGTTGGGCCGGTCCCAGAACCGGGTCAGGTACCGGGTCACCAGGGCGACCGAATCCCGGACCTCATCCAGCAGTTCGGCGCTCCCGGTCATCCGGACGTGCTCGCACAGCGACCAGAGCCAGGCGCCGTAGCCATCCAGTTGAAAGTTCCCCCAGCCCTCCTCGCCCTCCAGGCCTTCGGGGGTGTAGCGGCAGTGAAGCCACTCCGACGGCCCGATTTCCTCGCCCCGCTCCGCCTTGGCCTCCAGGCGGTCTACCTTGTACGCCACATTCCGGAGCGTCCGATCCACCCAGCGGTGAAAGGCCCGGGCGCTGTCGTGCTGGCCGGCCCGGTCCATGCCGTAGGCGATGAACGCCCCGTCACGCAGCCAGGCGTACCGGTAGACCTGAAACGTTGGTGATGCCAGGTATGCCCCGGTAGGCGTCTGCCCCCGGCGAATCACGTCGGTGCTGTGCTGCCTGAGGTCGATGGTCAACCGCTGCCGCCCCTCTCTACCGTCTCTGCCTGGTAGGATGCCCATTTCCGGGGTCGCGCCGGGGGCGCGCCCCCGCGACGCGCAAAACGCAGCCAAGAGCGGTGCCCCCGGCTGCGTTCTGTCTCTCGGAGCGTTACGGCTTCGCAGGCTGCGCTTTGTCGGCCAGAATCAGCTTGAGCAGCTCCAACGTGGCGCCGGCGCTCTGCCCTTTGGTGGCCGCCAGCTGGAGCACGCTGCCGACGGCGCCCTGATACGCGTTGACTTCGTTCACATTTCCCGCGGCCGGAATCCCGGCCTTGACCAGGGCGTCCACCTTGGTCGCCTCGGCGTCGATCAGGCTGGCCCAGGCCGCCTCTTGCAGCGCCAGCGCTTCGATCATATCGGCCAGGGCCTGGTCGCGGCTAACCTGGCTAATCTGCGGCAAGCTCATATTCAGTCAAGCCTCCCGTCAACCTGGATAGCTCCATTCTAACGGTCGGTTCGGCAATCCCGCCAGCATCCCCCAGGTAAATTGACCGACCCCGTCTCGCACAGGCACGCTCAGTCGTCCTAAGCGATATACGGCCCACCTCAGCGGGCATAATGATCAGGAAGAAGGAGGCACATGCGGGGATGGCACACAAGTTCAATCCGGCCCACGCGGGTCGATTGCTGGATGAGGGACGGCGAGCCTGGAACGATCCCGACAAGATCCTCCAGTACCTGAACCTCGGGCAGTGCACCGTTCTGGCCGACATCGGCTGCGGCCCCGGCTGGTTCACCCTGGAGGCGGCCAAGAAAATGGCGCCCAAGGGTCTCGTCTACGGGATCGATGTGAGCCCCGAGATGCTGGCGAAGCTGAAAGAGCAGGCCGAAAAGGCCGGCATCCTGAACGTGCTAGGCGTTCTGGCGGAGTCGGAAGCGGAGTGGCCCATTCCCAACGACTCGGTGGATGTGGCGCTGATCGCCAACGTCTACCATGAGGTAGACCCCTCCGGCATGTTCCTGACCGAGTTGAAGCGGGTGCTGCGGCCAGGCTCCACCTGCCTGGTGGTGGAATGGAAACAGGAAGAGACGCCTGTCGGGCCGCCCCTGTCCGAACGGGTCGACCAGCAGGACGTAACCGAAGAGTTCTACACCGCCGGGTTCATTCTCGCCGGCACCTGCGACGTGGGGCCGTATCACTATGGACTCAAGTTTTACAGGGTCAGAGGCGCTGACGAGCCCCACGAGAACATGAACAACGTGGTCCCCTAAGCGCTTCGGGTTACCCTACTTGCGCTGGAACCAAAACGGGAGTGAGGCATTCCTCACTCCCGTTTTGTGCGCCTACAGCAACTCCTGCACCCGCCGCCCGTACTGCTCCACCAACGCCTCCGCCCGGTTGGCATCGTCCGCCTCGGCGTAAACCCGGTAGAGCGGTTCATCCGGGTCCGGCAGGAGCAGCGCCCAGCCGTCCGGCCCATCAATCCGCAGCCCGTCGATCAGTTCCACCGCGCCGTCCGCCTGCTCCTCCAGCAGTTGCCGCATCACCCGCCCCTTGGCCTCCCATGGGCAGGCCACCATCCGGGTCGCCGTAGAAACCCGAGGCAGATACTCCAGCACATCCCGAGCGTTCAGGTGCTCCTCCGCCATCCACTCCAGCAGCCGCCCGATGGCCAGGAGCGGGTCCTGCGGCCGCCAATCGGCCTGCCGCACCCGCACCGGCGTCCGGCCCCGGCGGCGCAACAACTCCTCCACCGCCCGGGGGGCTGTCACCGGAATCGTCACCGGCTCTCCGGCCCCGTCTCCTTCCCTGGCCCCGTCACTGGCCCGCAGCGACAGCCACAGGTCCAGCGCCAGCATCGTCTCGGGGCCGGCCCCCGCCAGCCGCCAGGTGCCCTCCAGCAGGTCGGTCTCGACCCCCAGGTGGCCGTCCGCATCCACCATCCGGCACCGCAGCCGCTCCAACCAGCGGTGGAGCACCGACCAGGCGTCGCCCGGCAGCTCGACCGCCAGGCGGGCCGCCCGTACCGCATCGCCGTTCACTTGCTCGCCCAGATGCTCCAGGTAGAGCCACTCGGCCTGCCCCAACGGCTCAATGCTGCCAGCCGTCTCGTGAGTGGCCCGAGCGTAATCCTGCCGGGCGCAGGCCTGCTCCAGCTTCCGGGCCAGGTCGCGTGGCGCCGGTTGGCCCTGCGGGTCGTAGAAGACCACCCGGGCCTGGTCCCGCCCCCACCGGACGTGAAAGCCCCCCGCCGCCCGTTCCCGCCGGATCGAAAACTCCGTGACCGGCGAGGCTGTCACCCCGGCGTCCAGCACCGAGCGCCCGGCGGCCAGCGCTCCGCAAATGAGCGCCTGCTTCAAGATCGCTGCCGGACCGCCCGGGTCGCCACCTGCCACCAGCGGCCCGGTCCCGCCAAGAATGGAGGCAAACGCCGTTCCCACCCGCAAGGCATTCTCCGGAAAGAGTTCCGAACCCAGCCGTCCGGAAAGACTCCCCCGCCGCAGCACCCGCCCCGACCAGACCGGCGACTGCACCAGCGTGCAGTCCACCCGGGCACCCGCCGCCACTTCCGTCCGTGGCCAGAGCTTCGCCCCCGGCGAGAGAGTCGCCCGGGCCCCCACTGCACAGTTCGGCCCCACTACCGCGCCCTCGAACACCCCGGCCCCGGCGTCCAGCACCGCGCCCTGGCAGATGACGGCGCCAACCAGCGTCGCTTCCGGCCCGATGTGCACCCCCGACCAGGTGACCGAGCGGCGCAGCACGGCGCCGGGTCCGATTACCGTGGCCGGGCCCAGCACTGCACCCGCCTCCAGGCGGGTCCCCGGCGCCAGCCGGCAGCCTTCGCCTACCAGCGCCGGGCCGTCGATCAGCACCCCCTCCGGCACGGCGCCCGCCACCCAAACGCCCGGCGCCGCCTCCCGGCCCGGCGGCAGAAACCGGAGCCGTCCGTGCAACAGGTCCAGGTTGGCCTGCAAATAAGCCGCCGGGTCGCCGATATCGCACCAATAGCCGTCGGCAACGGCGCCGTAGAGCGGCGCATCCATCTGCAACAATGCCGGAAACAGGTGCTGGCTGAAGTCGTACATCCGCTGCTGCGGTACTCCGTTGAGCACCGACGGTTCCAGCACGTAGATGCCGGTGTTGACCGTGTCGCTGAACACCTCGCTCCAGGTCGGCTTCTCCAGGAAGCGCCGGATGCGGCCGCCCCGGTCGGTAATAATCACCCCATACTCCAGCGGATTTTCCACCCGGGTCATGGCGAGCGTCGCCACCGCTCCGGCCTCCCGGTGGAACGACAGCAGCCCTGTCAGGTCAATGTCGGTCAAGGCATCGCCGGAAATGACCAGAAACGTGGAATTCAGGCGTTCCCGCAGAGCCGCCACACTGCCGGCGGTGCCCAGGGGACTCTCCTCCACCACATGGTGAAGCCGCATCCCCTTGTACTGCTCGCCGAAATAGCTGCGAATGTTGCCCGGCCTGTACCCAAGGGTAACAAAAACCTCCTGGAAGCCATGCTGCGCCAGGAGGTCAAGGATATAGGCCATGACGGGCCGGTTACAGATCGGAACCAGGGGCTTGGGACGG
The DNA here is from genome assembly GCA_036504075.1 of Symbiobacteriaceae bacterium. Taxonomy (GTDB): domain Bacteria; phylum Bacillota; class Sulfobacillia; order Symbiobacteriales; family Symbiobacteriaceae; genus DASXVX01. The sequence goes on from DASXVX010000016.1 coordinate 100,648, forward strand.
TCACAGGTCAGGGGCCGAAGCCGGGAGCCCTCGCCACCGGCCATGATTACCGCTTTCACTCGCCACAAGACCTCCAGCTGAAAGGGTCTTCAGATGGTGTACCGATCCGGAAGAGTGCCTGGCGGGGTCTGAGGAACACGCAGCGGCGACCCGAACGCACCCCACTCGGTCTGGCTCCAGGCTTCGGCCACGTCGTCGTACACCCGGTCCGTGGCCAGCGCCACCTGTGTCCAGGAGTACTTCTCCCGCGCCTGCCGCTGCCCCTCGGCAGCCAGCCGCCGGGCCAGACTGCGGTTTGTCAGCAGCCGGTCAACCTGCTCCGCCAGCGAATGGACATGGCCCGGATAAGCCTTGAGACCGTTCACCTCGTGCTGGACAATCTCGCCCAGCCCGCCCACGTCGGAGACCACCAGCGGCGTTCCCGCCGCCAGAGCCTCCAGGGCCACGATGCCGAACGGTTCGTAGGTGGAGGGCACCACGGTGACATCGGCAAACCGGTAGAGGGCATAGGCCGTGGCTTCAGGCAACCACCCGGCGAAATAGACATGCTGCCCGATGCCCAGTTCGTGAGCCCGGCGCTTCAGTTCGTCGCCGTACGGGCCCACGCCGCCAATCACCAGCTTCGCCGGATGCCGCCGGAGCAGGTGCGGCATGGCCTCCAGAAGCACGCCGGCCCCCTTTTCGGGCACCAGCCGCCCCAGGTGGTAAATCAGCCGCTCCGAAGGCGAGGCGTAGGTATCCCGGCGGATGGCCTCCCACCCGGCCGGCGCCTCCTTCAGTTCCACCCCGTTGGGGATTTCCGCCACCTTGTCATCGCTCAAACCGAACAGGCCCTGCACTTCCGACCGCATGGCCCCGCTGCAAACGATGACCCGCCAGGCCTCATAGGTCAGCCACCATTCGACGTCGTTAATGTATTGCTGCCCGGCGTCGTGTATGCCCCGATGGCGCCCGTGCTCCGTGGCATGAATGGTCGTCACCAGGGGGACGTGGAAGAGGCTCTTCAGCCCCCGGGCGGCGTGGGCCACAAGCCAGTCGTGGGCGTGGAGAATCGCCGGCCCTTCCACTTCCCGGAGCAGCGTCACCCCAGCCTCCAGCAAGGCGAAGTTCAAATGGCAGACCCAGAGCCGGAAGTCCTGCGGGTCCTGGAAATAGGGCGGAACGCGGATGATATGAACCCCGTCTTCGTACGTGTCCGGCAACTGCCCGGGTGCGGAGCGGGTCAGCACGTGGACCTCGTGGCCCTGCCGCGCCAGTTCTTTCGAGAGGGCGTGGACATGCCGGGAAAGACCCCCGACCAGGTGCGGCGGGTATTCCCAGGTTAACATCACAACGGTTTGCACTGCAGGATCTCACCTCATGCCATAGCGTGCCTCCGACCCGCCCTGCTATACCAGATTCGGGCAATTCAAAGGCGGCCGCCCAAAATGGCAGCCGCCCGGTGTGTCGACCCGGTCAAATCTCCCCGCGGGCCCGGCGCCCCTCGACCCAGCACTTGCGGCAGCGCGCTTCGTACTTGTCGCCCGCCCCGACGGAGACGTCTTCCTTTTTGGCCCGCAAGGCGAACGGCTTGGTGGAAGGCTCCCCGCAGACCACGCAGACGCCGTACACCGAGGTGATGTTGTCGGCAACGGCCAATAGCTCCGGCATGATCCCGAAGGACTTGCCTTCGGACGTCTGCGAAAGCCCCGCCAGAATGACGTAATGCCCCCGGTTGGCCAGTTCCTGCACGGCTTCCACCAGTGATCGGTCGTAGAACTGCGCCTCGTCGATGGCGATGACCGACGGCTTGTGCATTTCGGCGTACCACAGGATCTCCAGGGGGTTATCGGTATGGACCGCCTCAAATCGCACGCCATCGTGGGACATGATCACTTCATCTTCCCCGAAACGGGCCGCAAGTTTCGGCTGGAAGACGGCGGCGGTGCGTTTGGCCAACATGAAAGTCCGTACCCGGCGAATCAACTCCGTCGTTTTGCCGGCGTACATACTGCCTGAAGTAATCACATCGATCCAGCCGTAGTTCAAATTGCGATGCAAAACGGGAACCCCCTCTGGCCGAACTCGCTCAGAGAGGGTTCGTGATGTCGTCCCCGCAATCCTCCGCGATTCGAAGGTTTTGGGTTGCCGGGGGCGGTTCCCAGCCGACTAACGCCCGAGCGAGCCGCCGGCATTGGCGTTCGGCACCTGCGCCTTGAAGTAGTCCGCCAGCCCCAGTGCGATGGCCGTCGCCACCGTTCGCTGGTAAGTCGGGTCTTTCAGTTGCCGGTGCTCCCGGTCGTGCGTGAGGAAGCCTACCTCCACCATCGCCGCCGCCACCGGTGAGTTGCGAAGCACAAAGTAGTCGGCCGGGAGTACCGTCCGGGTGGTAGGCGTCAGAAGCCGGAACTGGTTCTGGATCGCCAGGGCCAGTTCCTTGCCCGCCGGCAGGCCGTCCTTCTGGTAGAAGGTCTGAGCCCCCCAGCAGTTGCAGGCGTCCTTGTTGGCGTGAATGCTCACGTAAACGTGCGCCTTGTGCCGGCCCGCCAGCGCCACTCGTTTGCCCAGTTCCTCCCGGATCGTCCCGCCCAGGTTCGTGTCCTCCGTCCGGGTCAGCACCACGGTAACGCCTTGCTGCTCCAGCATCTGTTTCAGCGCCATACTGATTTCCAGGACCACCGTTTTCTCCAGCGTCTCACCCACCACGGCCCCGGGGTCCTCACCGCCGTGGCCCGGGTCGAGAATGACCACGGTCCCACTCAGCCAGCGGCGGGCATCCGTCAGCTCCGCCTGCACCGCCAGGTCTGTGCGCTGCGCCAGGGCGGCGCTCCCGGACACCGCCCACACCAACAGCAACGCCAGGCCGACCACCGCGACCCGGCGCGAAAAATCTCGCTGCACCAGGCTCACCCCTCTTGCGGGAAAGCTATGCAGCTAGACTGCCCAGCTAGAAAGGCTTCCATCCAAGCCGGGCCAAACGGTTCAGGTGACCGGTTCAGGTGACCGGTTCAGGTGACCGGTTCAGGTCATAAGCAGAGCCCGCAGCATTTCGGCTGCGGGCTCGGTAAATCTTAACGCTTGGAGAACTGCGGACGCTTGCGGGCCTTCTTCAGGCCGTACTTGCGGCGCTCCTTCATGCGCGGGTCACGGGTCAGGAAGCCGGCCTGCTTCAGGCCGGCCCGGAAGGTGCCGTCCACCTTCAACAGGGCCCGAGAAGCACCATGACGGATCGCGCCGGCCTGGCCGGAAACACCACCGCCAATAACATTGACGATCATGTCGAACTTGCCGGTAGTCCCGGTAAGCTCCAGGGGGCTGGCGACCAACATCTGCAGGGTCTTCAGGCCGAAGTAATCCTCCACGGTACGGGAGTTAACGGTAATAGCGCCGGTGCCCGGAACAAGCCGGACCCGAGCGACGGCATTCTTACGACGGCCGGTGCCCAAATACTGCACGAGAGTGCTCATGTATCACACGCCTCCTTTCGTTAGACTTCCAGCTTCTCCGGCATCTGCGCCGCATGCGGGTGCTCCGGACCAGCATACACCTTCAGCTTGCGGTACATGTCCGCGCCGAGCTTATTGTGAGGAAGCATCCCTTTGATGGCGTGTTCGAGCACCCGAATCGGGTGCTTCTGGAGCAGAGCCCCGGCGGTGACGGACTTCTGGCCGCCCGGATAGCCGGTGTGCCGAAGGTAGACCTTATCCATCAGCTTGTTGCCGGTCAGGTGGATCTTTTCGGCGTTGACGATGATGATAAAGTCGCCGCAATCGGTATGGGGCGTGAACGTGGGCTTGTGCTTGCCGCGCAACATGGCGGCGAGCTTCGAAGCCAGGCGGCCGAGGGTCTGGCCTTCGGCGTCAACCACGTACCACTTCCGCTCGACATTCTGCGGATTGGCCATGAATGTAGTGCTCAACTGGATTCCCTCCTACGGAGAATGAGAGCAGGAACCAGGGGCGCATCTATGCTTATCGGCCACGCCCGGCGTACACGGGGCTAGCGTGAGGTCCGGGTCGCGCCTGGTTTGGCGTAAGATACAGATCCCGAGTCAACGTGTAATAGTGTACATTGCCAAACTCGCCCTGTCAACCCTCGCTCCGGGGTACCCTGCTTGCTCCCCGGCCGCTGTCGCTCCAGGGCATCCTACTTGCTCGCCGGTCGCCGGCCCTTCTGTACGGCCTTGAGGGGGTTCGCCAGCGCCCGAATGTCGCTGCGCAGGATGCCCCTGCGCTCCGCTCGGGACGCAGGATACCCCTTCGCTTGCGCGCACAGCGGCGGGGCCGTCAATCTTGCGGGGCCTCGTCGTGCGGTGCCGGGCCGGGGCCGTAGTGCACCTCTTCAAGGCATAGTCCATGGGCCAGGAGCGTCTTGCCCGCCCGGGTCCGGTCCCCGGTCGCCAGGGCCGCCTGCACGTCGTCCACGGTGCGCCGCCCGGCCCCTGCTTCCAGCAAGGTGCCGGCGATAATCCGCACCATGTTGTACAGAAAGCCATCCGCCTCCACGTCGATGTAGACGAAAGGCGCCTGTGCCGTCAGATCCACCCGGCTTACCGTCCGGACCGAAGTCTTCGCCGCACCGCCGGTCGACCGGAACGCGGCAAAGTCATGCTTCCCGATCAGCAGCCCCCCGGCCTCACGCATCCGGGCCAGGTCCAGGTCCCGCCCCCAGTGAAAGGCATACAGCCGGGTGAGCGGCGACTGAAAGACCGCCTGCTCGATGGTGTAGCGGTACCGCTTCGAAACCGCCCAGTACCGGGCGTGAAACTCATCCGGCACCGCTTCAGCCGCCACTGCGACGATATCCGACGGCAAGCGCTGGTTCAACGCGTACGGCCACCGGTCCAGCGGAATCCGACTCGCCGTCCGGAAGTGGACAATCTGGCCCCGCGCATGCACCCCTGCATCCGTCCGCCCCGCCGCGGCGCCAATCTTGAACGCCGGATCGCCGGTGAGAATCCGCAGGGCATCCTCCAGCTTCTCCTGGATGGTCACCCCGTTCGGTTGCCGCTGAAACCCGGCATACCCGGTTCCATCGTACTGCAGCGTCAGCTTGATCGTCGGCATGCCACCGCCCCCGCCTTCACCCCAGGTGCCTCACCCGCAGGTACGTGACCGTCGCGGTCAACGCCACCAGCACCGTCAGCGCCGCAAAGTCACGCGCGGTAAATACCAGTTGTTTCATCTTGGTCCGCCCCTGGCCGCCCCGGTAGCCCCGCGCCTCCATGGCCGTCGCCAGCTCGTCCGCCCGTCGGAACGCCGCCACAAACAGCGGCACCATCACCGGAATCAGTCCCCGGGCCCGGTTCATCAGGTTCCCCGATTGAAAGTCTGCCCCACGGGCCGCCTGAGCCCGCATGATCCGGTCCGCTTCCTCTGCCAGCGTTGGAATGAACCGCAGCGCAATGGTCATCATCAGCGCCAGTTCGTGCGCCGGCACGCCCAGCGGCGATAACGGCCGTAGGAGCCGCTCCATGCCGTCCGTCAGGTGAATCGGCGACGTCGTGAGCGTCAGCAGCGACGCCGTCACCACCAGAAGCACCAGCCGGATGGCGGCGATCGCCGACAGAACGATCCCCTCGCGGGTGATCGTAAACCGCCCGATGTGCCAGAGTGCTTCCCCTGGTGTCAGGAAGGCGTTGAAGACCACCGTAATCGCCAGGAAAATCAAAATCGGCCTGAGACCCCGGAGAATGAACTTGATCGGCACCTGACTGAGCAGCACTGCCATCAGGCTGAAGAGCACCACAATGAGATACCCCGGCCAGGCCTTGGGCAGGAAAATGACCACGCTCATAAAGATCACACCGAGAATCTTCGTTCGGGGGTCCAACCGGTGCAGGAGCGAATCGCCGGGGAAGTACTGGCCAATGGTTACAGCCGACATGTTCACCGGCGCTTTCCTCCCTTCCCGAGCGCCGCCAGAATGGCCGCGGTCGTCTGTTCGAGGGTCACGGCGCCCGCCGGCAGGTTCCAGCCCTGGTCACGAAGCTGGTCCAGCAGCACCACCGCCGCCGGCACCCCCAGCCCGATGGACTCCAGATCAGCCCGCCGGGAGAACAGTTCCGACGGCGAGCCCACCAAGTGGACCCGCCCCCGGTGCATGACCAGCACCTTGTCGGCCATCTCCGCAACATCATCCATCGAGTGGGAGACCAGGCAGACCGTCATTCCCAGGCTCGGGAACGTGCGAACCAGTGACAGAATCTCCTCCCGACCCCGCGGGTCCAGACCCGCCGTTGGCTCGTCCAGAATCAACACCCGCGGCTCCATGGCTAACACGCCCGCCAGGGCGACCCGGCGGGCCTGCCCGCCCGAAAGCGAGAACGGCGAGCGGCTGCGGAACGACTCGTCCAGCCCTACCCGCTGCATGGCCCGGGCCACCCGCCGCTCCACCTCGTCGGTGAGAAGCTTCATGTTCCGCGGCCCGAAGGCGATGTCCTCGTAGACCGTCTCCCCGAACAGCTGGTGCTCAGGGTACTGGAAGACCAGCCCCACCTTTTGCCGCACCGCTTTCAGGTCGACCCCCCGCACCGCGAGGTCCACGCCGTCAACCTGCACCTGCCCCTGGGTCGGCTTCAGAAGCCCGTTCATGTGCTGAATCAGCGTCGACTTGCCCGAGCCCGTCGGCCCGATAATGCCCCAGAACTCCCCATCGGGAATGGTCAGGGTGATATCGTCCAGCGCCTGCCATTGGAACGGAGTGCCCGGCTGGTACGTATAACTGACGTGTTCTAGCGTAATCGGCATAGCGCTTCCACCAGTTCATCGAGAGTGAGAATGGAGTCCGGAAGGAGAATGCCCGACGCCCGGAGCCGATCCGCCACCGCCACCGCCGGCGGCACGTCCAACCGGAGTTCCCGGAGCCGCTGCGACTGCACAAAGATCTCCCGAGGCGTCCCCGCAAGCTGGATCCGGCCCTCCGCCATGACGACGACCCGGTCAGCCAGGGCCGCCTCCTCCATGAAGTGGGTGATCCAGACCACGGCGATGCCAAACTCCCGGTTCAGCCGGTGAACCACCTCCACCACCTCCGCCCGCCCCGAAGGGTCGAGCATGGCGGTAGGCTCGTCCAGCACCAGGCAGGCCGGCCGGAGCGCCAACACCCCGGCAATCGCCACCCGCTGCTTCTGCCCACCCGAGAGCAGGTGCGGCGCCCGGTCCCGCATCGCAGTCATGCCGACCGTCGCCAGAGCCTCCGCCACCCGCTGCCGGATTTCCGGCGGCGGACAACCCTGGTTCTCGGGGCCGAACGCCACATCCTCCTCGACGATCGCCGCGACAATCTGGTTGTCCGGGTTCTGAAAGACCATGCCCACCCGGTCCCGGATGTCCCACAAATGCTTCTCGTCGGCGGTGTCCATGCCGTCCACCAGGACGTGGCCCTCGCGCGGCAGCAAGAGCGCGTTAAAATGGCGGGCCAGCGTTGACTTGCCCGAACCGTTCATGCCCAGGACCGCCACGAACTCCCCCCGCCCAACGGCGAGGCTGACCTGGTCCAGGGCCAGGTGAATCTGCTGGGTAGCCGGATCGGTCGGAGCGTAGGCAAACGAAATGGAATCCACGGCAATAAAGGCATCGCCCAAAGTCTCGGCACCTTCTCCTGCTAATCTCATCTTACGGTAACAGACCGCAGCGACAGTGGCAAGGATGCCACCCGGGACCACGGCCCAAAGGAAAGGCGAGCTCCGCAGAAGCGAAGCTCGCCCGTTCGCGCGCTACCAGTGAGGACTGCTCACAGGGGAGCGTCCGCTTACTAAACCAGCTCCAGAATCGCCATCGGTGCGGCGTCGCCCTTGCGGACACCGGTCTTGATGACCCGCGTGTAGCCGCCATTGCGCTCCTTGTACCGGGGGGCGATGTTCTCGAACAGCTTCTTGACCACGGATTCATCATAAATGAAAGCCATGGCCTGACGGCGGGCGTGAAGATCACCACGCTTGGCGAGGGTAATGAACTCCTCGGCGATGCCCTTGATCTCCTGGGCCTTGCCCTCCGTCGTCTCAATCCGCTCCTTGTCGAACAGAGCGGTCACGACGGTCCGGAACAGCGCCTTACGCGCGGAGCTGTCACGACCGAGCTTTTGATACTGAGCCATTTCGCATGTCACCCCTATCGTCAGTCAAAAGGTGGGAAGCGTGGGTGTTAGTCGTCAGACTCACGGAGCGAGAGGCCGATGGCGGCCAACTTCTGCTTGACCTCTTCGAGGGACTTCTTGCCCAGGTTGCGGACTTTGATCATCTCTTCGTCCGATTTGGCGCACAGCTCTGCGACGGTGTTAATGCCTGCCCGCTTGAGGCAGTTGTAAGACCGCACGGAGAGGTCCAGTTCCTCGATGGTCATTTCCATGAGCTTGTTCCGGTCGTTCTCATCCTTCTCCTGCATAACCTCGATGGTATCCGCATCGTCGGTCAGGGAGAGGAAGAGTTCCAGGTGTTCCTTGAGGATCTTGGCGCCCCAGGAGCAAGCCTCGTCCGGCTTGATCGTCCCGTTGGTCCAGACCTCGAGGGTCAGCTTGTCGTAGTTGGTACGGTTGCCGACACGGGTGTGCTCAATGGTGTAGTTAACCCGGCGGATTGGACTGAAAATCGAGTCCACCGGAATCACACCGATCGGCATATCCGGCGACTTGTTCTGGTCCGCCGGGACATACCCGCGCCCCTTGCCGACAGCAATCTCAGCCACGAGCCGTCCGCCCTTGTCCAGGGTAGCGATGTGCAGGTCCGGGTTGAGGATCTCCACATCGGCGTCCGTATGAATGTCCCCAGCCTTGACTTCACCTTCGCCGTCCGCCTCGATGCGGAGAAGCTTGGATTCGTCGCTGTGCACCTTCAGCGAGAGCTGCTTGAGGTTGAGGATTATATCCGTAACGTCCTCTACGACCCCGGGGATCGTGGAGAATTCATGCAGCACGCCGTCGATCTTCACAGAGGTGACTGCGGCCCCTGGCAGGGACGAAAGCAGGATACGCCGCAGTGAATTGCCAAGGGTGATGCCGTAGCCACGCTCGAGCGGCTCAACCACGAATTTGCCGTAGCTGTTGTCCTCGGCTAGCTCCACGCACTCAATCTTGGGCTTTTCCATTCCGATCATTTGCAGATACCCCCATTCCCTGTTCGCTCAACCCACGAGCTCCCTACGCCGCTGCGACTGTCTCCGAAATCCAATGATTAACGGGAGTACAGTTCGACGATGAGGTGCTCCTGGACGGGGGCGTCGATTTCATCCCGGTTCGGCAGCCGGACCACGGTCCCACGCATGGCCTCAGCCTCGACCGTCAGCCAGGCCGGAATGGTGACGGCCGTGTTGGCAATCAGTTCCTTCGCCCGCTTGTGGTCGTGCCGCAACGCAATGACTTCACCCTCGCGGCACAGGTACGACGGAATGTTAACCTTCCGACCGTTGACCTCGATATGGGAGTGCTTCACGATCTGACGGGCTTCCGAACGGCTCGCGGCAAAACCCATCCGATAAATCACGTTGTCCAGGCGGCGCTCCAGGATCTGGAGCAGAATCTCGCCGGTGACGCCCTTCTTGCGGGCGGCCAGGTCAAAGTACCGCTCGAACTGGGTCTCAAGCACGCCGTAGAACCGGCGGGCCTTCTGCTTCTCACGGAGCTGGACCCCGTACTCAGACACCTTGCGACGGGAAAGGCCATGCTGCCCCGGCGGAGTGTTCCGCTTCACGACCGGGCACTTGTCGCTATAGCACTTGTCGCCCTTGAGATATAACTTAACGCCTTCCCGGCGGCAAAGCCGGCAGACAGCGTCGGTATAACGCGCCATGTGTGTTCAGTCCCCTCCTCTTCCTACACCCGGCGCCGCTTCGGCGGGCGGCAACCGTTGTGGGGGATCGGCGTCACGTCTTTAATCGTCGTGACTTCCAATCCGGCAGCCTGCAGCTGACGGATAGCTGCTTCACGGCCCGACCCCGGGCCCTTCACGTAGACTTCGACCTCACGCATGCCATGTTCCATGGCGTTCTTGGCTGCCGCTTCGGCCGCCATCTGCGAGGCGAACGGAGTGGACTTACGGGAACCCTTGAAACCCATACCGCCGGAAGTCGCCCAGGAAACGGCGTTCCCCGCTACGTCGGTAATGGTCACGATGGTGTTGTTGAAAGTAGAACGGATATGGGCCACGCCTTTATCGATGTGCTTCCGTTCCTTCTTCTTCGTACGAACAGCGCGCTTCGCCATTTAGACGTGTCCCTCCTTACTTGGTAGCCTTCTTCTTACCGGCAACCGTACGCTTCGGGCCCTTACGAGTGCGGGCGTTGGTCTTGGTCCGCTGGCCGCGCACCGGCAGACCACGGCGATGCCGCAGACCGCGATAGCAGCCAATTTCAATCAGGCGCTTGATGTTGAGCTGGATTTCACGCTGCAGGTCGCCTTCGACCTTGTAGTCCCGGTCGATCACTTCACGGAGACGAGCAACCTCGTCCTCGCTCAGGTCGCGCACCCGGGTGTCGGGATTGATGCCGGTCTTCTTCAGGATCTCGCGCGAGATGGACCAGCCGATGCCGTAGATATACGGCAGGGCAGCTTCCACGCGCTTGTCACGGGGCAGGTCTACACCTGCTATACGCGCCATGCTTGAGTAATACCCTCCTCAAAAGCCATCGAGTCGATGATAAGTCACAGGCGCACGACCCGTCCCGGACATCTGTCCACCGAAGGAAGTAGAGCGAGGGAAGAGGTCCTCACCTACCAGCCGCCCTCCGGGAGAACGTGTCAGAGTTCGAGCCCGGCTTTTACACGCCTCCCGGCAGTGTCCGGTGCCTCGAGTCCATGCGTGAATGCCGCTCCCCGCCGATTCCGGCGGCGGCGGCATAAAGCGAACAAAATTTGCGGGCTGGTTAGCCCTGCTTCTGCTTATGCTTGGGGTTCTCGCAGATGACCATAACAGCGCCGTGGCGCTTGATCACCTTGCACTTCTCGCAAATGGGCTTCACAGACGGACGAACTTTCACGAGCAGCCCCTCCTCTCTTCACGCACGCAGCCCGGTTGGGCAAGCGGGCAGGGTAGAATGCAAAATTGCTGCCCCCCGGTGTTTGCGGCCCTCGCCTGCTAAACACCTGCCGGCCATTGCGGCCGGTCAACCGGCTTTCGCCTGGCCGGAGCTGTCGCTTCGGCCGGGGTTGACGGCGACTTGTATGATCAAAGGTCCACCAGGAATGAACAGACTGAACAAACAGACCAATAGGGCGCCCGGTTTACCGGCCGCCTTCATGTGAAGTGGTCCGTTCCCCTGAATGATCCCTACTTGAACCGATATACAATTCTACCACGAGTCAGGTCGTATGGCGAGAGTTCTACTGTGACTCGGTCACCGGGCAAGATTCGGATGAAGTTCATGCGAATCTTACCGGACACGTGGGCGAGCACTTTGTGACCATTAGCCAGTTCCACCCGGAACATGGCGTTCGGGAGTGGCTCGATCACTGTGCCCTCAAGTTCAATGACGTCGTCTTTAGACATAATGCCAACCTAGACCTCCTCTATGATTGGGAATGGCAAGGCCTCCAGCGCCTTCGTGATTTCGAGATCCGAAACCCTGTCGCCTCGCTCAAGCCGGAGCGCCAGATTGGCATCGACCCAGCCGAGCACCGTGAGGTGCAGGCGATTTTTCACCTTCGGCCGGGCCACAGGACGCCGGCGACCATCGCAAACTGCAATTCGCCGCCCATCCAACTGTCTCAGGACGACGTAAACTGTACCCTGATCGCGCCCGGCCAGCGACCGGACCAGCGCGCCAGGCCGTATACCAGGTTGGTCCACCCGAGCGCACCTCCGAGACTCTCGCGACCGTACCCGCGAAAAGCCCAATACCGTTATTATACCACAAACGCGGGCGGTTATTCCTCAGGGTTTGGTGAGAATAACCGGTCCGTTTTCGGTGATTGCGACGGTATGTTCAAAGTGAGCCGAGTTTCTGCCGTCCAGCGTGACAACGGTCCACTTGTCCGACAGTGACCGAACCTCCCAGGTTCCGGCGTTGATCATGGGCTCAATCGCCAGCACCATGCCGGCCTTGAGCACCGGCCCCACGCCCGGCGGTCCGAAGTTCGGAATCTGCGGGTCCTCGTGCATGGCGGTCCCGACGCCGTGGCCGACGTAGTCGCGAACGACCCCGAACCCGGCCGCCTCCGCGTACGACTGCACCGCGTTGCCGATATCGCCCAGCCGTTTGCCCGGCCAGCACTGTTCAATGCCTTTTTCCAGGCTGATGCGGGTCACATCCAGCAGGCGCTGTGCCTCCGGGTCGATCTTACCGACGGGGTGCGTGTAGGCCGAGTCGCCGACATACCCCTTGTAGGTAATTCCCAGGTCGATGGCGAGGACGTCGCCTTCCTTCAGCTTACGCTTCCCCGGGATCCCGTGGACAACTTCCTCGTTGACGGACGCACAAATCGAGCCCGGGAAACCGTGGTAACCCTTGAATGTGGGAATACCGCCGGCCTTGCGGATGAGAGACTCCGCCAGTGTGTCCAGTTCACGCGTGGTAACCCCGGGAACGACCGCCTTGGCCAGTTCCTGGTGCACCTCGTAAACCAGGCGGCCGGCCTCGTGCATGAGCTCGATCTCACGCGGGGACTTGAGGATGATCATTTAGACGCCTTTCACCGCTTCTTTGATAGCTGCGGTGACAGCCTTCATCGGCTGGTCACCGTTGACCGTCTTGACCAGACCTTCGTTTCGGTAGTAGTCCAGTACCTGGGCAGTCTTGCCGTGGTACTCCTGCAACCGGATTAGCACCATTCCAGCAGTATCGTCTTGCCGCTGATACAGCTCGCCGCTGCATTTGTCGCAGATGTCGGCGGCCTTCGGCGGGTTGAACTTCAGATGGAAAGTGGCACCGCAGGCCCGGCAAATCCGGCGCCCTTCGGCCCGTTCGGCCAGCAGGCGGTCCGGCACATCGATATAGACCACCGCGTCGAGTTTGAGGCCCAAATCCGCGAGCATCGTTTCCAGAGCCATAGCCTGGTCCGTGGTCCTCGGGTATCCGTCCAGGATGAAGCCGTTCTTGCAATCATCCTGCGCGAGCCGGTCCTTCACCATCGCGTTAGTCACGTCATCAGGGACATACTTGCCGGCATCCACGTATTCCTTGGCCAGCTTGCCAAGCGGGGTGCCGTTGCTCATGTTGGCCCGAAAGATGTCACCTGTCGAGATGTGGGGAATCGATTCCTGCACGGCCAAAAGTGCCGCCTGCGTACCCTTGCCTGCCCCTGGCGGCCCCATGAGGATGATATGCAACCGCTCCACCTCCACTGAGATGTGGTCTCAGGGTGCTCGCGAGGACCGGAGGGCCCTTACGGGGCGCTCCGGTCCTCCCTGCAGCACCTAGAAATCAGATCTACGAACGCATGAAGCCCTGGTAGTGGCGCATGACCAGCTGGGCTTCAATCTGCTTCATGGTATCCAGAGCCGTACCGACCACGATCAGCAGTGCGGAGCCGGTCATGAACGCTTGCTGCCCCAAGCCCGCCGCCTTGGTGACGATGATGGGGAGTGTGGTCAGGCCCGCCAGGTAGAGGGACCCGACCAGCGTCAGCCGGTCAGAGACACGTGCCAGATAGTCGGCGGTGGGCTTCCCGGGCCGGTAGCCCGGAATGAAACCACCGTTCTTCTTCAGATTATCCGCCACCTCGGTCGGGTTAAACGTGACCGCGGTGTAGAAGTACGTAAAGAAGATGATCAGGAGGGCGTTCAGCAGATAGAACACCCAGCCGTAAGCACCGGAACCGCTCAACCACCTGTTGACGAACCCGGCAAAACCGGAAGTCGGAACGTAGGTGGCAATCGTCATCGGCAGGTACAGCAGCGAGTTGGCGAAGATGATCGGAATCATGCCCGCCTGGTTCACCCGGATGGGCAGGTGAGTCCGCTGACCGCCGTAAACCCGCTTGCCCACGACCCGCTTGGCGTACTCCACCGGCACCTTGCGGACGCCTTCGGTGATAAGCACAACCAGACCGATCATGACAGCCGCCGCGGCCACGACCAGCAGCACCGTCAGGATGCCAATGGCCTGTGCCCGGTACAAATCCCAGAAGATCTTGATGCCGGCCGGGACCCGGGAGACGATGCCGGCAAAAATGATCAGCGAGATGCCGTTGCCGATGCCCTTCTCCGTGATCATTTCGCCCAGCCACATCAGGAAGGCGGTGCCGGCCGTGAGGCTGATCATGACGACAGTGGTAGAAGCCCAGCCCGGATTCAGGTACACGCCCTGGTTCCGCAGCGTGACAGCGAAGCCGAACGCCTGGATAATACCCAGCACGACCGTTCCATAACGGGTATACTGCTGGATCTTCTTCCGCCCTTCCTCGCCCTCTTTTTGCATCTCTTCTAACTTGGGGATGACCACCGTCAGAAGCTGCATGATGATCGACGAGTTGATGTACGGGGTGACGCTCATGGCGAAGATCGCCATCTGCTTGAAGGCACCGCCGGAGAACAGGTCGACCAGGCCCAGCAGGCCTCCCTGGTCACTAAGAAGCTTGGCGACCTTTTCCGGATCGACGCCCGGTACAGGAATGTGGGCGCCCAGACGGAGGACCGCCATCATCAGGACCGTAAACAGCAATCGGTTGCGCAAATTCGGGAGGCGCATGGAATTCTTCAGCGACTCCAGCATGGCCATGGCTGTTACTTCACCTCTTCAGCGGCGGCTTCTCCGAGGACTTCAACCGTCCCGCCGGCGGCTTCGATCTTCTGCCGGGCGGCTGCGCTGATCTTATGGGCCTTCACCGTGAGCGCCTTGGTCAGCTCACCGGTGGCAAGCACCTTCAGACCCTGAGAAGCGCCCTTGCACACGCGGCTCACTTCCAGCAGCTCAGGCGTCACCACAGTGCCGGCCTCAAACTGCTCCAGCGCTTCCACGTTAACAACGGTGTAGCGAACCCGGAACGGCTCGTTAGAGAACGGCCGTTTCGGCAGGCGACGCAAAAGCGAAGTCTGGCCGCCTTCGAAGCCGGGACGGACACCGCCGCCGGCACGGGCGTTCTGACCCTTATGGCCCTTGCCAGAGGTCTTGCCAAGGCCGGAGCCAAGGCCGCGACCCAGACGCTTGCGCGCATGCTTGGCGCCCGGATTCGGGCTCAGCTCGTGCAAATTCATCTGTCTGTCACCTCCACTCAGGTTGGAGGAATGCCTCGCTCCGCAGCAGCTACCAGCCGCTGAACGTCGCACCGGCACTCCCCGCACCTTCGTTCGTTTTTGAGAACTTAACCCTCTTTGACCTCGACAAGGTGAGCTACCTTGACGATCATGCCACGAATGGCAGGATTGTCAGGCTGCTCGGCGGAGGAATTGGTCTTGCCCAGCCCGAGCGCCCGGCAAGTCGCGATCTGGCGCTTATCCTTGCCCGCCAGACCACGCTTCAGCGTAATAATCAGCTTTTCAGCCACGTCAATTTCCCCCCTAACCGAGGATCTGCTCGACGGACTTGCCCCGCAACTTGGCTACCTCATCCGCGCTCTTGAGCCGGCTCAACCCATCCAGTGTAGCAAGTACCTGGTTGGCCGAGTTGTTCGAACCCAAGCTTTTGGTAAGGATGTTGCGGATGCCGGCCGCTTCGAGCACGGCACGGACGGCGCCGCCGGCAATCACGCCGGTGCCTTCGGAGGCGGGCTTCAAAAGAACACGGCCTGCGCCGAACTCACCAATAATCTCGTGAGGAATGGTCGAGCCATTCAGCGAGACCTTAATCAACGTCTTCTTGGCGTCCTCGGTGCCCTTGCGGACGGCCTCGGGGATTTCGGCGGCCTTACCCAGGCCGGCGCCCACGTGGCCCTCGCCATCACCGACGACCATGACGGCGGAGAAGCTCATCCGGCGGCCACCCTTGACGGTCTTGGCGACACGCCGCAGGTCCACCATCTTCTCCTTCAGATCCATCTGGCTGGTATCAACACGAGCCACTTCGATGTTCCCTCCCTCGTCTTAGAACTGAAGACCGGCTTCGCGGGCGGCGTCGGCGAGAGCGGCCACCCGACCGTGATAGAGAAAACCTCCACGGTCGAAGACCACAAGAGTCACACCAGCGGCCAGTGCGCGCTTCGCAACGACTTCGCCGACGATCTTGGCAGCGTCGGCGTTGCCACCGGCGTTGCCTTCGAGCCGACCCTTCACCTCAGGATCGAGGGTGGAGGCGGAGACCAGGGTCTTGCCGATGGAATCGTCAATCACCTGGGCGTAGATGTTCTGGTTGGAGCGGTAAATGTTAAGCCGCGGCCGTTCGGAAGTGCCGTGGACGGTCTTCCGGACACGCAGCTGCCGCGTACGGCGAGCCGCGTTGCGGTCCAACTTCGTAATCATCCTCGGTCACTCCCTTACTTCTTACCCGTTTTGCCTTCTTTACGCTGGATAACTTCCCCGGCGTATTTGATGCCCTTACCCAGGTAGGGTTCAGGCGGGCGCACCGACCGGACGTTGGCGGCAATCTGGCCGACAACTTCCTTATCGATACCGCTCACCAGCACCTGGTTAACGGCCGGAACAGTGAAGTCGATGCCCTTGGGGGGATCGATTTCCACCGGGTGGGAGTAGCCCACCGTGAGGGTCAGCTTGGCGCCGGACTTGGTGGCACGATAACCTGTGCCCACCAGTTCGAGCTGCTTCTGATACCCCTTGGTGACGCCTACCACCATGTTGTTGATGAGAGAGCGCGTCAGACCATGCAGCGCCTTGTGGACCCGCTCATCCGAAGGACGAGCGACCCGGAGGGCGCCGTTCTCGATGGTGACGAGCATATCCTTGCTGATCTCCCGGCTCAATTCGCCCTTGGGACCCTTCACTTTCACGACGTTACCGTCGAGCGTGACGTCGACCCCGGCCGGGATCTGAACAGGAGCCTTACCGATACGAGACACGGCTGCACCTCCTTCCTACCAGATATAGCAGAGCACTTCGCCGCCGAGGCCGTCCTGGCGAGCTTTCTTGTCGGTCATGATGCCCCGGGAAGTGCTCAGGATGGCAACGCCCAGGCCGCCGAGCACCTTGGGCACCTGATCCTTCTTGGCGTAAACGCGCAGGCCGGGCCGGGAAATGCGGCGCAGGCCGGCGATTACCTTGGACTTGTTGGGGCCGTACTTCAGGTACACCCGGATCGTGCCCTGGTGACCGTTGTCGATCCACTCAAAGTCCCGGACAAAGCCCTCATCCTTAAGAATCTGAACGATGGCCTTCTTGATCTTGGAACCCGGAAGCTCGATCCGGTCATGATTCACCGTGGTCGCGTTGCGGATGCGAGTAAGCAGATCCGCGATCGGGTCAGAAATCACCATGGTCCGGTTTTCCTCCTTTCAGGATCGGGCGGTTGGAGTCGGTGAAGAGGCGTAACCTCTGCCCCGGCGTGGAGGGTCCTTAGCGCCGACGACCTGCAGCGGATCGGCTATATGGCCGGCCGCCGCCCGACTCCCCTGCCCGAGTCTCACACTACCAGCTAGCCTTCCGAACGCCCGGGATCTGGCCCTCGTGGGCCATCTTGCGGAAGCAATGCCGGCAAATGCCGAACTTCCGCATGTAGGCGTGGGGACGGCCGCAAAGCTTGCACCGATTGTAGCTACGGACCGCAAATTTCTGCGGGCCTACGGCCTTGATCTTAAGCGAAGTCTTCGCCATGCTCTGTCCCCCCCTTACTGCTGATTCTTGTCGCTGAACGGCATACCCAGACCCTTGAGAAGCGCCTTCGCCTCTTCGTCGGTCTTGGCGGTCGTCACGACGATGATATCCATACCCCGGATCTTATCTACCTTATCGTAGTCGATCTCCGGGAAGATAAGCTGTTCTTTGAGACCGAGAGCGTAGTTGCCCCGGCCGTCAAAAGCCTTAGGCGAGACGCCACGGAAGTCACGCACACGGGGCAGAGCGACGTACATGAGCTTTTCCAGGAAGTCCCACATCCGCTCACCACGGAGCGTTACCTTGCAGCCAATCGGCATGCCGGCGCGCAACTTGAAGTTTGCGATGGACTTCTTCGCCCGAGTGACGACCGGCTTCTGCGCCGTGATAGTGCCAATGTCGCCAACAGCGGCGTCCAGAGCCTTGGCATTCTGAACCGCTTCGCCCAGACCAACGTTCACAACAACCTTCTCCAGCCGAGGGGTCATCATCACGTTGGGATAATTAAACTGCTTCTGAAGCGCAGGCGCCACGTCCTGCTGATACTTCGTCTTCAGGTTGGCCAAGTGACACAAGCCTCCTTTCTACGGCAGCCCAACGGCTAGCCGTTCTTGTTAGCCTTTTTCGCTTCGATTTTTGCAAGCGACATCACGTTGGAAGCGTGAATGGGTGCCTCCATCTCCATGATACCGCCCTGCATGTTCTTCGCGCTGGGCTTGGTGTGCTTCTTGACCATGTTGACGCCTTCGACGACCACACGGCAAGTCTTGGTCAAAACCTTCTTGACCTTGCCCTTCTTGCCCTTATCCTTGCCCGTGATAATGACGACGTCGTCGTCTTTGCGGACATGGACTTTCTGGGGTTCCTTCTTATCCGCCATGTTGCTACCTCCTCCCGGCTACAGGACTTCGGGAGCCAGGGAGATGATCTTCATAAAGTCTCTCTCACGAAGTTCGCGAGCGACTGGACCGAAGATACGCGTCCCTTTGGGCTCCTTCTCGTCCTTCAGGATAACGGCAGCGTTCTCGTCGAAGCGGATGTAGGACCCGTCCGGACGACGCAGGCTCTTACGGGTACGCACCACAACCGCCTTGACCACGTCGCCCTTCTTCACGACGCCGCCAGGGGTGGCCTCCTTCACGGAGCAAACGATCACATCGCCGATGTAAGCGTAACGCCGCTTGGAGCCGCCCAGCACCTTGATGCACATCAGTTCCTTGGCACCGGTGTTGTCGGCAACCGACATTCGGGTTTGAACCTGGATCATGCGCACGAACCTCCTCTCGATAGCTAGCCGGTTTCCCCGTCCGTGAGCTGCGACGCTGCGAATGGGGCTTCGCGGGCTCTTCGAGGACCTGGCTAACCTGCCTTACGACAGGCCCGGGGTCTTTCCCCCGGAGGAGCCTTAGCTTGAAGTCTTAGACCTTGGCCGTGTCGATAATCTCGACGACGCGCCAGCGCTTGTCCTTGGAAATCGGGCGGGTCTCCATGATCCGCACCTTGTCCCCGATCTTACACTGGTTCTGCTCGTCGTGCGCCTTGAACTTCTTGGTCATCTTGATCCGCTTACGGTACAGCGGATGCTCAACCAGCGTCTCGACGCTGACGACCACGGTCTTTTCCATCTTGTCGCTGGTGACCACGCCGATGCGGGTCTTCCGGAGATTGCGCTCCTCAGTCATGCTCAAACCTCCTCCTCCCGATTAGGCGTTGATCTCGCGGTGGTGGAGGACGGTCTTGCACTGAGCGATCGACCGGCGCACCTCACGAATGCGAGCAGTGTTATCCAGATTGTTAACTGCCAGCTGGAAACGGAGGTTAAAGAGCTCCTCCTTCAGCGTGACCACCTTGGCCAAAATCTCTTCGTTGGAGAGATCGATGAGATCCTTAACCTTCATTCGTTTCACCACCAGTCTCAGCGACCGTCGGGGCCACCATGCCCTCCCGCGTCACAATCTTGCACTTGACAGGCAGCTTATGAGACGCCAGCCGAAGGGCTTCCTTGGCGGTCGCCTCATCGACGCCGGCCAGTTCAAACATGACCCGGCCCGGCTTCACGACGGCCACCCAGTACTCGGGAGCACCCTTGCCGGAACCCATACGGGTTTCAGCCGGCTTCCGGGTAACAGCCTTGTGCGGGAAAATCTTGATCCAGACCTGGCCACCGCGCTTGATGAAGCGGGTCATGGCAATACGGGCGGCTTCGATCTGACGATCGGTGACGAACGAGGCCTCGGTGGACATCAGGCCGTAGTCACCAGAAGTGACGGTCTTGCCACCTTTGGTCTCGCCCCGGTTCAGTCTGACGGCAGCCTTGTGAGGCCGGCGCCATTTAACACGCTTCGGAGCGAGCATTAGCTACGACCTCCTTCCCGATTAACGGGCTTCGGGCCGGCCGCAATCGCGGCACGATCAGCAACCGGATTCGGCCGGGGACCACCGCCACCGCCGCCGGGGCCGCCGAAGCCGCCACCGCCGCCGGGACCACGCCCACCGCCGCCGCCAGGACCACGCCCACCGCCACCGCCGCCACGAGCGCCGCCGCCGCCAGGACGGCCGCCGCCACGTTCGCCGCCGCGCTCACGGCGTTCGCCGCGGTCGCGCCCGCCAGCCTGGGCCGGGATCAGCGACTTGTCGCCGGCGAAGAGCCAGCACTTGACGCCGATCTTACCGTAGGTGGTGGAAGCCTCTGCGAAGCCGTAGTCGATGTCGGCCCGCAGGGTGTGCAGGGGTACGGTGCCTTCCCAGGACCGTTCCCGACGGGCGATTTCAGCGCCGCCGATACGGCCGGAGATCACGATGCGGACGCCCTTGGCGCCGATGCGCATCGCCTTCTGAATGGACTGCTTCATGGCCCGGCGGAACGCGATCCGCTTCTCCAGCTGCTGAGCGATGTTCTCAGCGACCAGCTGCGCATCCAGTTCAGCGATCCGGACTTCAACCACGTTCACGTTCACCGACTTGCCAGTCATGGCCTCGAGCGCCTTCTGGAGGTCGGCGATGCCCTGACCCTGCTTGCCGATGACCATACCGGGCTTGGCGGTATGGACGGTAACCTTGATCCGGTTAGCAGCCCGCTCGAGTTCGATGCGGGAGACGCCGCTGTTGTACAGCGCCTTCTTTACGTACTTACGGATCTTGACATCTTCGACGAGGAGGGCGCTGAAGTTCTGCTTGTTAGCATACCAGCGGGTATCCCAGTCCTTAACGATGCCAATCCGGAGGCCCTTCGGGTGTACCTTCTGACCCACTGTTACTTAGCCCCCTTTTCCTTCACCATGACGGTGATGTGGGAGGTCCGCTTCAGGATCGGGAATGCCTGACCCCGCTGGTGCGGATGGAACCGCTTGAGGGTGGGACCCACGTCGACGAAAGCCTGGGAGATCACCAGGGCGTCCTTATTCAGGTTGAAATTGTGTTCAGCGTTGGCCGCAGCACTCTTGATTACCTTGCTGATCGGCTCGCTGGCACGCTTGGGGATGAACTTGAGAATAGCAAGCGCCTCTTCAACGCTCTTGCCCCGGACCAGATCAATGACGATCCGGACCTTGCGAGGCGAGATGCGTTCGTGGCGGGAGCATGCCTTCACTTCCACGTGCTTTACCTCCTTCTCCTAGAGTTCAAAGGTCCGGCCTACTTCACGCGACTGGCCTTTTCGTCGCCGCCGTGACCCTTGAACGTCCGGGTCGGAGCGAACTCGCCCAACTTGTGGCCAACCATTTCCTCGGTGCAATACACCGGAATGTGCTTGTGACCGTTGTGAACCGCAATCGTGTGACCAACCATCTCCGGGAAGATGGTGGAGGCACGGGCCCACGTCTTGAAGACCTTCTTCTCGCTTTTGGCATTCATAGCGAGGATCTTCTTCTCAACAGAGGCGTCGATATACGGCCCCTTCTTGAGGGAGCGACCCATTGTTTCTACACCCCTTCCTTACTTCTTCCGGCGGCTCACGATATACTGCGAAGACTTGAGGTTCTTCTTGCGAGTCTTGTAACCCAGAGTCGGCTTGCCCCAAGGGGTGACCGGGCCGGGACGGCCGATCGGGGACTTGCCTTCGCCACCGCCATGCGGATGGTCGACCGGGTTCATGACGACGCCGCGGACCGTCGGGCGAATGCCCAGGTGACGAGTGCGGCCGGCCTTGCCGAGAACCACGTTCTCGTGATCCAGGTTGCCGACCTGGCCAACGGTGGCCCGGCAGACGACGTGGACCTTGCGCTGTTCGCCGGAGGGCAGACGCAGGAGGGCAAAACCGCCTTCCTTGGCCATGATCTGGGCGGAGGCGCCGGCGGAGCGGACCATCTGGCCGCCGTGACCGGGCTTCAGCTCGATGTTGTGGACCAGCGTACCGACCGGGATGTTCACGAGCGGCAGGGTGTTGCCGGTCTTGATGTCGGAAGTCGGGCCGCTGAAAATGGTGTCGCCCACGTTCAGGCCGTTCGGGCAGATGTTGTACCGCTTGACGCCGTTGGCATACTGAACCAGGGCGATGCGGCAGGTGCGATTCGGGTCATACTCAATGGCGATGACCTTCGCCGGCATGCCATCGAACTCGTTACGCTTGAAATCGATGATCCGGTACATCCGCTTGGCGCCGCCGCCCTGGTGCCGGGTGGTGATGCGACCGTAGACGTTCCGACCAGAGTTCTTGCTCAGACGCTCCAGGAGAGACTTCTCCGGCGCCGTCTTTGTAATTTCCTCGAAGGTCGGCATCGTCATCTGGCGGATACCCGGGGAAGTGGGCCTAAAGCTCTTGATTCCCATCGTGTACCCTCCTTACAAGCCTTCGAAGACCTTAATGGAGTCGCCTTCCTTGAGCTGGACGACGGCCTTCTTCCAGTCGGACCGGCGGCCCTGGTACTTGCCCATCCGGCGGGTCTTGCCGTGCATGCGCATGGTGTAAACACCCAGGACGGTCACCTTGAAGATCTCTTCGATGGCATCCTTGATCTGCGTCTTGTTCACATCCAGGCGGACCTTAAAGGCGTACTTGTTTTCCGCCTGCTTCGCCATCGCCTTTTCGGTGATGACCGGCTTGAGGATGATGTCGCGAGCGTCCATTAGCCCAGCACCTCCTCAACCTTGGCCACAGCATCACGGGTGAGAACGAGCTTGCCGGCGTTCAGGACCTCATACACGTTGAGGTTCCGGGCAACGTTGCAGTTCACACCGGGAATGTTGCGGGCAGACTTGTAAACGTTGACGTTCTCGCCGGCGAGGACGAGGTACGCCTTGCCGGAAACGTTCAGCTTCTGAAGCAGACCGGCGACTTCCTTCGTCTTCGGGGCTTCCAGTTCGAAGGTGTCCAGCACGATCAGGTCGCCGGCAGCCAACTTGGAGCTCAGAGCCCCACGGAGAGCCAGGCGGCGGGCCTTCTTCGGCATGGACCAGCCAAACGGACGGGGATGCGGACCGAACACGACGCCGCCATGCCGCCACTGCGGTGAACGGGTCGAACCCTGACGGGCCCGGCCGGTACCCTTCTGCTTCCACGGCTTTCTACCGCCGCCGGAAACCTGGGCCCGGGTCTTTGTGTCGGAAGTACCCTGACGCTGGTTGGCGAGGTACATCTGCACGACTTCGTGCATCAGACCGGGATTCACCTCGGCCCCAAAAATGGCGTCCGAAAGGGTGATTTCCCCGACGGTGGCGCCTTCCTTATTGTAAACGGCCACTTTCGGCATCTCTTGCTCCTCCTTTCGGCACGATTAACGGGCCTTCTTGGCCTTGACAGAGTCGCGAATGGTAACCAGGGAGCCCTTGGCGCCGGGAACAGCGCCCCTGATAAGCATCAGGTTCTTGTCGGTGTCCACCTTCACGACCCGCAGGCCCTGAACGGTGACCCTTTCGGTGCCCAGGTGACCAGGCAGCTTGCGGCCCTTCGGAACGCGGGCCCAGGAACGCTTGCCCAGAGAACCGGGCGCCCGATGAAATTTCGAGCCGTGGCCCATCGGTCCACGATGGAAATTCCAGCGCTTGATGCCGCCGGCAAAACCCTTACCACGAGAGATGCCGCTGACATCGACCAGATCGCCCTCGGCAAAAATGTCGGCTTTAATGGCGTCGCCCACGTTCAAAGCGTCGATAGTGTCCAGACGCAGTTCACGGAGATAGCGGTGAAGCTTGATGTTCGCCTTCGCGAAGTGGCCCTTCATGGGCTTGTTGACGAGCTTTTCTCTGATGATGTCGAAGCCCACCTGGACGGCGTTGTAACCGTCGGTGGCAGTCGTCTTTTTCTGTACGACTACGCACGGCCCGGCTTCAATAACCGTGACGGGAATGATCTTGCCGTCAGCGGCGAAGACCTGGGTCATGCCCAGCTTCTTGCCAAGAATGCCTTTCTGCACAGAAGCCACCTCCAAATCAGTGGTCGCGAAGCTCCGGGGTTTATTAGTGGCCGTTGCCGGCACTAGCAGGCTCTCCCGTTCCTGGCGACATGATTGATTTTCCTCTCAAACCGCCTGCGGTTTGGCCGGAGTAGCGATTCTCCGGGCTTACAGCTTGATCTCGATATCGACACCGGCGGGCAGGTCCAGGCGCATGAGCGCTTCGACGGTCTTGGAGCCGGGCTCCAGGATGTCGATGAGGCGCTTATGGGTGCGCATTTCGAACTGCTCGCGGCAATCCTTTTCGCCGTTCGGGGCGGTCAGGATGGTGTAGATGTTCTTCTCGGTGGGCAGAGGAATCGGGCCGCTGACGCTGGCGCCGGTCCGCTGGGCCGTCTCGACGATCTTGGCCGCCGAGGCGTCGAGAAGCTTGTGATCGAAGGCCCGCAGCTTGATGCGGATCTTCTGATTGGCCATGGTTTCTTCCCTCCTCTTATCCAGGGCGTGGAGGCTGCTCGGGACGAGGGGCGATCGGAGAGCCTACCCGGGGGCGGGCTCTCCGCAGTGCCCCTTAGCGCCTTAGTTGTTGATGCCGCTCACGACGCCGGAACCGACGGTGCGGCCGCCTTCACGGATAGCGAACCGCAGGCCTTCTTCAATGGCGATCGGGGAGATGAGCTCGACATCGATCTTGACGTGGTCGCCAGGCATAACCATCTCGACGCCTTCGGGAAGCTTGATGATACCAGTCACGTCGGTCGTCCGGAAGTAGAACTGCGGACGATAGCCGTTGAAGAACGGGCTGTGACGGCCGCCCTCTTCCTTGGACAGGATATAGACCTGGCCCATGAACTTGGTGTGCGGCTTGATGGAGTTCGGCTTGGCCAGAACCTGGCCCCGCTCGACATCCTTGCGGTCGATGCCACGGAGCAGGACGCCCACGTTGTCACCGGCGGTCACTTCGTCCAGCAGCTTGCGGAACATTTCGAGGCCGGTGGCGACGGTGTTGCGGGGGGCTTCGGTCAGACCGACGATCGAAACCGTCTCGCCGACCTTCAGCTTGCCACGCTCGACACGGCCGGTCACGACGGTGCCGCGGCCGGTGATCGTGAAGACGTCTTCGACCGGCATCAGGAAGGGCTTCGCATCGTCGCGCTCCGGAGTCGGGATGTAGCTGTCGACGGCGTTCATCAGCTCGTCGATGCAGCCGACCCACTTGGGATCGCCGGCGAGGGCGTAAGTGGCAGAACCCTGGACGAAGGGAATCTCGTCGCCGGGGAACTCGTACATGGAGAGCAGCTCCCGGACTTCGAGCTCAACCAGCTCGAGCAGCTCGGGATCGTCGACCATGTCGCACTTGTTCAGGAAGACGACCATGGCAGGCACGCCGACCTGACGGGCAAGCACGATGTGCTCACGGGTCTGGGGCATCGGGCCGTCGGCGGCGGAGACGACGAGGATCGCACCGTCCATCTGCGCGGCGCCGGTGATCATGTTCTTCACATAGTCGGCGTGTCCCGGGCAGTCCACGTGAGCGTAGTGCCGCTTGGGGGTCTGATACTCAACGTGAGCCGTGTTGATCGTGATGCCGCGAGCCTTCTCCTCAGGAGCCTTGTCGATCTGGTCGTACGCCATGAAAGTGGCGCCGCCCCGCTCAGCCAGAACCTTCGTAATGGCAGCGGTCAGGGTGGTCTTGCCGTGGTCGACGTGACCGATGGTGCCAATGTTGACATGCGGCTTGTTGCGCTCGAACTTCTGCTTACCCATGTTGGAAATTCTCCTCCTTACGGAAGCTTAGGGTTTACCTTCCCCTATTGAGGGTGAAAGCGACTGGTGTTATGCAATCCGACTTTAGCTCTTGCCCTGGGCCTTTTCGATGATCGGCTTGGCCACGTTCTGAGGCACTTCCTCGTAGTGGTCGAACTGCATCGTGTAGACTCCACGACCCTGGGTGCGAGAACGGAGGTCGGTAGCGTAACCGAACATCTCGGAAAGCGGAACCTTGGCCCGGATTACCTGGGCGCCGGCCCGGGCTTCCATGCCTTCGATCCGGCCACGGCGGCTGTTCAGGTCGCCGATGACGTCGCCCATGTACTCATCCGCCACCACAACCTCAACCCCCATGTAGGGCTCGAGGAGCACCGGATTCGCCTTCTGGGCGGCCGACTTGAGGGCCATGGAACCAGCGATTTTGAAGGCCATTTCGTTGGAGTCCACTTCGTGGTAGGAGCCGAACGTGAGCGACACCTTCACGTCGATCAGCGGGAACCCGGCGATAATGCCACCCTGGCAGGCTTCGCGGGCGCCGTTTTCGATCGGCCCGATGTATTCCTTCGGAACCACGCCGCCGACAGTCTTGTTCTCGAACACGTACCCGGCCCCGGGCTCGGACGGCTGCAGCGTGATAACGCAGTGACCGTACTGGCCGCGACCGCCGGACTGGCGGACGAACTTGCCTTCGACGTTCTCCACCTTGTTCTTGATGGTCTCACGGTAGGCCACCTGCGGCTTGCCGACGTTAACGCCGACTTTGAACTCACGCTGCAGGCGGTCAACGATGATTTCCAGATGCAGTTCGCCCATGCCGGCGATAATCGTCTGGCCGGTTTCGGTATCCGTATGCATCCGGAACGTAGGATCTTCTTCCGCCAGCTTCAGAAGGCTGGCAGAGAGCCGATCCTGGTCGGCCTTGGTCTTGGGCTCCACGGCCAGTTCAATAACCGGCTCAGGGAATTCCATGGACTCGAGGATGACCTGGGCGTTCTCGGCGCAGAGAGAATCACCGGTGGTAGTATCCTTCAAGCCGACGGCGGCAGCGATGTCGCCGGTCTCGACATTCGGGATCTCTTCGCGGTGGTTGGCATGCATCTGGAGCAACCGACCGATGCGTTCACGCTTGCCCTTGGTGGCATTCATGACATAGCTGCCGGCGTCGAGCCGTCCGGAGTAAACCCGGAAGAAGCAGAGCTTGCCGACAAACGGGTCGGTCGCGATCTTGAAGGCCAGAGCCGCGAACGGCTCGCTGTCGTCGGCCTTGCGGACCGTCGGCTCGCCGGTCGACACATTAATGCCTTCGATCGGCGGAATATCCAGCGGGCTGGGCATGTAATCGACCACGGCGTCGAGCATGGGCTGGACGCCCTTGTTCTTGTAGGAAGAGCCACAAACGACCGGAGTGATCTTGCTGGCGATGGTCAGCTTGCGCAGACCCGCCTTGATCTCGTCTTCGGTGAGCTCCTCGCCGCCGAGGTACTTTTCCATCAGGACGTCGTCTGACTCAGTAGCCGCCTCGATCATTTCGAGGCGATACTGGGCAACCAGTTCCGCCATATCGTCCGGCACCGGGACTTCCCGGACATCTTTGCCCAAGTCGTCGCCGTAGACGATGGCCACCTGGCGAACCAGGTCGACGATTCCCTTGAAGGTCTCCTCCGCCCCGATGGGCAGCTGAACCGGGATCGGCCGGGCAGCCAGACGTTCCTTCATCATCCGGATGACCCGGAAGAAGTCGGCGCCAACGGTATCCATCTTGTTGACGTACGCCATGCGGGGAACTCCGTACCGGTCAGCCTGGCGCCAGACGGTTTCGGACTGGGGCTCCACGCCGCCCTTGGCGCAGAACACGGTAACAGCTCCGTCGAGCACCCGGAGTGAGCGCTCCACCTCAACGGTGAAGTCCACGTGTCCGGGCGTGTCGATGATATTGACTTTATGGCCTTTCCACGCACAGGTGGTAGCGGCGGAGGTGATGGTGATGCCCCGCTCCTGCTCCTGCACCATCCAGTCCATGGTCGCAGCACCCTCGTGGACTTCACCCAATTTGTGAGTCCGACCGGTGTAGAAAAGAATACGCTCGGTTGTTGTGGTCTTGCCTGCATCGATGTGGGCCATGATTCCGATGTTGCGTAGCTTATCCAGCGTTACCTGTCTAGGCATCTTGCACCCCCCTTTTGTTGATTGTTTATCGAGCCACAACCATGCCTAGTGCGCCAGGAGGGTCACCCTGGCGCAGGCTGCGGCTCTCGGTAAAGGCCGCAGCCTGAGCAAGTGGCCCGGCGTGAGCTGTTTACCAGCGATAGTGAGCGAACGGCTTGTTCGCCTCAGCCATCTTGTGAACTTCTTCGCGCTTCTTCACGGCGTTACCGGCGTTGTTGAAGGCGTCGGTCAGTTCACCAGCGAGGCGTTCTTCCATGGTGCGTTCGCCACGAGAACGGGCGTAGTTCACCAGCCAACGAATGCCGAGAGCCTGCCGACGCTCCGGCCGGACCTCCATCGGCACCTGGTAGGTAGCGCCGCCCACACGACGAGGCCGGACTTCGAGCAGCGGCATAATGTTCTTCAGCGTCGTATCCAGGACTTCCATGGGCTCCTTGCCCGTCTTGGTAGCAGCCGCCTGGATAGCGTTGTAGAAAATCCGCTGGGCGAGGCCCTTCTTGCCCTCGAGCATCAGCTTGTTGATCACGCGGGTGACCAGTTCCGAGTTATAAATCGGATCCGGAATCACTTCCCGCTTCGGCACATGGCCCTTACGCGGCATTCAAATAACCCCTTTCACTATTGACCCCGAGCGGCCAGTCGCTCCGAATTGGGAGCCGCTTCGCCGAAAGGGTTCGGCTACTCTGCCCGCCCCTGGTTCGGCTACTTCTTGGCTCCCTTGGCCGGAGCAGCCTGCTTCTTCTTGGCGCCATACTTGGAGCGGGACTGCTTACGACCCGCAACACCGGCGGCGTCAAGAGCGCCACGCACGATATGGTAGCGGACACCGGGCAAGTCCTTTACACGGCCGCCGCGCACAAGCACGACGGAGTGCTCCTGCAGGTTGTGACCGATGCCGGGAATGTAGGCAGTAACTTCGATACCGTTCGTCAGACGGACGCGGGCGATCTTGCGGAGCGCCGAGTTCGGCTTCTTCGGGGTCGTCGTCTTCACAACGGTGCAGACACCACGCTTGAAGGGACTCTCCTTCAGTGCGGGAGCGGCTGACTTGACGGCAAGAACCTCACGACCTTGGCGAACCAACTGATTAATCGTTGGCACGGACAGATGCACCTCCTTCCGTAAGAGTTAAAGATAAAACGGTGAGGTGCCGGTCAGGCGTCCAGGATTGCAGCGGCAGCAGCGCCGACTTCAATCCCACAGGCCTTGCCCAGCAGCACCATTGAATCCACCATGAATACGTCCACGGCCTTCTCGCCGGCCAGCCGAAGTACTTCGCGAACGACGTGCTCCTCGGCATCCCGGGCCACGAAGACCAACCGGGTGGTCCCCTTCTCAATGGCCTTAGACGTCTGCTTGGTACCGATGCTCTTTTTCCTCGCAGTCTTTAGCCGCTCCAAAGACATCGCCTACAAAACCTCCTGGCCAGACGCACTTTCTTATTGTACCCTCGGGGTTTACGCGCGTCAAGCAAAAAACCCAATTGGTTCTAGGTTAGCGGGGATTTCGTGCACTTTACTCCCGCACCGATTTGAAGACGTGATACCCCGCCTCGCGCGCTATATCCTCAACGTTGCCGAAGACCTGAGCCAGCTGCTTCTTCATGGAAGGGGCACCCTGCTTGGTCTGAATCACCACGAAAAGGGCTCCGCCGGGCTTGAGCACCGCATGCGCCCCGTCGATCAGCCCGTAGACGACCGCCTTGCCGGCCCGAAAGGGCGGATTGGTGACCACCTTGTCGAACATGAGGTCCCGCACGGGTTCCACGCCATCGCCCACTCGGACTTCAGCATTCTGCAGGCCGTTCTCCGCCAGATTCCGGCGGGCCAGCCCCGCGGCCCGCTCGTTCACGTCTACCATGTAGACCCGGCCTCCGGGTGCCAGGTAAGCCGCCGATACGCCGATGGGTCCGTAGCCACAGCCGAGGTCCAGCACGGTATCTTCCGGCTCAACCTGCATTGCTTCTATTAATAGCGCGCTGCCGAAGTCGATCCGGTCCCGGGAGAAGACCGCTGCGTCCGTGACGAAGCGGAACTCCTGCCCCCGCAGCGTGGCCGTAAACGTGGCCAGGTCGTGCTGCGCTTCGGGGCGGGCCGTGTAGTAATGTTCGGTCACAGCGAACCCTCCGTTGGAAAATGCGTCTCAAAGCACCAGCCCATGCCGGGGGCTAAGGTCGTGCGTGGCAATGGTACAAAGAATTCGCGCGAAACGCAAGGCGCGAAGGGCAGGAAATTTAAACGATTTACCACACGGTCCACTCCACGAAAAACACACAGGGCTGCCCCGGAAGGCAGCCCTGTACTTCAATGGAAGGAATTAGCCCAGGATCTCCTTGAGATCCGCCTCCGGCGTCTTGGTCAGGCGAAGGTCGAAGCTGGACTGCAGCACGCCAAACACCGCGGGGGTGATCCAGGCCGGGGGCTTCGGCCCCAGGTAGATTCCCTTGATGCCAAGGGCGAAGAGACCCATCAGAATCGCCACAGCCTTTTGCTCCATCCAGGAGAGCACCAGGGTCAGCGGCAGGTCGTTGACGCCGCAGTTCAGGGCGCCCGCCAGGGCGACGGCGATCTTGACAGCCGAGCCGGCATCGTTGCACTGGCCGAGGTCCAGCAGGCGGGGAATGCCGTCGATGCTACCCAGGTCGAGGTCGTTAAAGCGGAACTTGCCGCAGGCCAGCGTCAGCACGATGGTATCCTTCGGGGTCTGCTTCACGAACTCCCGATAGTACTCGCCGCCGTTGCCGGGCGAATCGCAGCCGCCCACCAGGAAGAAGTGCTTGATTTTGCCCGCCGCCACCGCCTCCAGAATCTTGCCCGCCAGCGGCAGCACGTTGGCATCAGAGAAACCGGTGGTCAGCACGATGTTGCCGGCCTGCTCCGAAACTTTGGGCAGCGAGAGTGCCTTGGCGATGATCTCGCTGTAGTCGTAGCCGTCGATATGCTTCACGCCCGGCAGGTGGTCGGGCCCGACGGTGAACATCCGGTCCTGGTAATCCGCTCGGGGCAGCAGCACGCAGTTGGTGGTGCCGACGATGACGCCCGGGAACTGCGAGAACTCTTCCTGCTGGTCGACCCAGGATCCACCCACGTTGCCCTTCAGATGCGAGAACGCCTTCAGCTTGGGGTAGGCGTGGGCCGGCAGCAGCTCACCGTGTGTGTAAACGTTAATGCCCGTGCCTTCGGTCTGCTTCAGCAGCTCGTAGAGCACTTTCAGGCTGTGCCCGGTCACCAGAATGCCAGGGCCGGCCACGGTGCCCGTCGGGACCTGCACCGGCACCATTTCGCCATAATTGGCGATGTGGGCCTGCTTCAGCATCTCCATGGCCGTGAGCGTCATTTCGCCGGCCTTCAGGTTCAGGGTCACCAGGTTGCCGAGGTCGAAGTTGACGTTGGTGAGCGTGGCATAGAGTGCCTCGGCGAAGAACGCGTCGACCTCCGAGTTAAAACAGCCGAGCTCCCGTGCATGGTATGCGTACGCCGCGATGCCCTTCAACGCGAACAGCAGGTTGTCCTGGAGGCTCTGAACGTTCTCATCCTTGCCGCACGCTCCGGCCTGGGTGCAACCAATGCCACCGACCGTCTGCTCGCACTGGTAGCAGTGCATAAGTACTCGCTCCTTCGTATAAAGACGTCGCCAGGCTCTCAAGTACTGTAGCACGTCAGGCCGAAGCCCTGCATGGCACAAACGGGGCGACTTTTCCAGCATCTTGCCTCGGGCTTGGAACCGACCGGCCGGGGACAATCCTCCGTCGCTGGGTCGT
Organism: Symbiobacteriaceae bacterium; assembly: GCA_036504075.1. Taxonomy (GTDB): domain Bacteria; phylum Bacillota; class Sulfobacillia; order Symbiobacteriales; family Symbiobacteriaceae; genus DASXVX01. The sequence continues at coordinate 132,281 of DASXVX010000016.1, forward strand.
CCCCCTGACCCGAACGGGCCATTTCGGCGGGAACAGGCAATTGGGTAGGCCAGCTTCCTCACGGAAACTGGCCCCCGCCCAAACCGGACGTGCGCTATTAACGCATCCGGCTTTCTCTACTGTTGCCCCATTTCAGGGAGTGCCTGTTCAAGCGAGCAGGGAGCACAAGGTCACGTGACCTTGTGCTTCCAGCCATTTTGAGGGGATGCGGCGGTTCTGGTG
>DASXVX010000017.1:0-25376 GCA_036504075.1 Symbiobacteriaceae bacterium
GCGGAGCCGCCCGCCAGAGCGGCAACGGCTCCCGACAGGTGAGGGTGATGAGGTACTGGGGGGCGCGGCCCTGCTGTGCGGTCCAGTTCAGCACGGCCCGCCAGGTTGCAGCGAGCATCCGGGCGCAGTCCGGGCAGCACCCGACATAAGTATACAGGTTCTGCGTCCACGGCTGCCACGGGTTCCCCTTGTACGTATCCTGCGTTACGAAGCGCCAGCGTAGTAACGCACGTGGTCGCCGGCAGCCGTTTCGGCAGAAACGGGCGAGAGGCAACTATTTGTCCGCCAGCACCTTTCCGTAAATGCCCCCGCCGCCGGCCTCAATGGCCAGCGTCCCTTCCCGGGCCCGGACCACCAGGGCTGCCAGCTTTTCGCCCACCACTGCGGCCAGGTCTGCCGCCGAAGCCCGGTGCAAGACGCCCATCTCCGTGCCAAAGGCGGCCAGCAGCCGCTCCATGGACCTCTTGCCGAGGCCGGGGACGAACTGCAGCGGCACCTGGTGCACGTACGGCGGGCGCCCCCGGGGGATGCGTTGAATTCCCGCCTCCGCCTGCCGCTCCTGGTAGTGCCGGATGCGGTCCAGCACGCCGAGGACGACTTTATGGTCTGGACTCACGGGACACGCCAGCACCGGCGGCTCCCCTTCCAGGCGCCGATCGCAGGTGAGGCAGTAACTCCGGTGGTATTTGCCCAGCCGGGGTTCCAGGCCGAAGTTGGCGGCGATCCCCCGCCCGTCTTGCCCCCGGAGCGCCCGGACCAGTTCGTCGAACGTCGGCGCTGCCAGGTGAAGAAGATTATACTCCCGCCCGATCTTTCCCAGCGAGTGGGCGTCCGAGTCGGTGACGAACGCAAACCGGGAAAGCTCCGGCAACTCGTCCGCCAGATCCGTGTCGGCGGAGAGTCCGAGTTCCACCGCCGGGACGTGGTCCCAGAGTTCCGGCGGAATCGCTTCAGCCACCGCCGCAGCCGCCCCGAGCGTGCCCTTGAACGGCGTGAAAATGTGCGCCGGGATGACAAAGCCGCCCAGCGACCCCACGAATGCGGTCACTTCGGCGGCGGTCGTCCCGTGGTGGCGTTGCGAAGAGAGGTGGCAGTTACGCACCCGAGCAGACTGCCAGGCCGCGAACTCCCGCAACTCCCGCACGCCCCGGAGATAGCAGCACAGGTGGATCGCTTTCCCATTTGCAGTGTGGAGTACCTCCACCTCCGCACCGGGAATCAGGGTGACTTCCCCGACATGCGAAAGCCCGCCGCCGGGCAGTTCCACCACCAGCCCCGTAGCCAGGAGCCCTTGAAGGTCAGCGAGGGCGCCGCTGGTGGCCGCGTCGATGACGCCGACCATGTGAATGCCTTTTCGGTCCCGGCACTCCGTCAGAATGTTGGCCAGCGTCAGGTCCCGGGCGGCGGAGATTTTGACGCCCCCGCCCGGATTCCCGGCCCAGCCGATATGGATATGTAAGTCAAGGTAGACCTCGCCCAGCCCCTCAGCGGGTCTGGCGACGCTGGGCATAGAGCAGCACCCCCGCCAGGGTCTTGGCGTCCCGGAACTGGCCCGCGAGGGCCATCTGGATTGCCGCGTCCAGGCTCATCCGCTCCACTTCGATCTCCTCGTCGTCGTCGCCGGGCAGCTTGGACGGCGTCAGCTCCTCCGCCAGGTACAGGTGCAGCAGCTCGGAGCAGAAACCGGGAGCGCTGAAGATTTCGCCCAGCTTGGTCAGCTTCCCGGCCTTGAAGCCCGCTTCCTCCTGCAATTCCCGGCCGGCCGTCTCAGCCGGGTCCTCCCCCGGCTCCATGCCGCCCGCCACCAGCTCCAGCAACTCCTCGCCGGCCGCGTGCCGGTACTGGCGGACGAACAGCAGGTCGTCGCCTTCGACCGCGACGATCACGACGGCTCCGTCGTGGACGATGACGTCCCGCTGCACTTCCTTGCCGTCCGCCGTCCGAATCGTATCCTTGCGCAGTTTGATGACCCGCCCCTGGTAGATCTCCTCCGACCGAATAACCTCCACGTGGTGTTCCTCCTAGTATTCCCGCGGTTCCTCTTCCCGTCTCAGGATCCGCAGGGCGCCTTCCGCCAGGGCCTGCATTTCGTCCTCGCCGGGGTAAACCGCCACGGGGGCGATCCACTTGACCGCCTCGGCGATCCAGCCGGTCAACTGCCGGGAGTGCGCCAGGCCGCCGGTCAGAATGATGCGATCCACCTGCCCCTTCAGCGCCACCGCCGCCCGGCCGATCTCCTTGGAAATCTGGTAGGCCATGGCCTGGTAAATGCGCTCGGCCTGCGCGTCGCCCCCGCCGATCAACTCCTCGACCTTGCGGGCGTCGTTCGTGCCCAGGTGCGCCACCAGTCCGCCTTTGCCCACCAGCTTTTTCGAGATCTCCGGCAGGGTATAGCGCCAGGAGAAGCAGAGGCCGACCAGCCCCAGCGTCTGCAAGGAACCCGACCGCTCCGGCGACATCGGCCCCTCGCCGTCCAGGCCGTTGTTCACGTCGATGACCCGGCCTTTCTGGTGTGCGCCGACGGTGACGCCCCCGCCCAGGTGGACCACCACGAAGTTGACCTCCTGGTACGGCCTTCCCAGGTCGCGCGCCGCCCGACGTGCCACCGCCTTCTGGTTCAGGGCGTGGAACATCGACCGGCGGGGCATGCCGGGCAGGCCGGCCATCCGGGCCACCGGCTCCAGTTCATCGACCACCACCGGGTCCACCACGAATGCCGGCACGTTCCCCGCCACCGCGGCGATCTCGTGGGCCAGCGCTGCGCCCAGGTTGGAAGCGTGTTCACCGTACGAACCTTCCCGGAGGTCCCCGAGCATCCGCTGGTTCACCCGGTAGGTCCCGCCGGGAATCGGCCGCAGAATGCCCCCCCGGCCCACCACGGCCGAAAGGGAGTCCGGCTTGACCCCCACCGCTTCCAGCCACTTCAGAATCATATCGCGCCGAAACGCATACTGGTCGTACACCCGGGCGAACCGGCCGACCTCCTCGGCGCTATGACGCAGCGTTTCCGTATAGAGCGGCTGCTCGTCTTCGAACACGGCAATTTTGGTCGACGTGGAGCCGGGATTCATGATCAGCAGGCGATGGCTCAAGGCCACAGGACCTCTTCCTTTCAAACGACGCGAACGCCAGGTGGTCTGCCGCGATGTTACCGTCTGTAGCGTAGCACAAGCGACACGCACCGAAAAGGCCACCCTTGTGGGGTGACCCCGGGTCGTGCGTTGGTCGGGCCTTTTTCGGCAATTTTCGGCCGCAGATGACGCAGATTTCGCAGATATTAAACCACTTGGCCATTGATGTGGGGCGCATCATAATTTAATTAATGTGATCAATATCATTAATATTATCAATGTATTATCTGCGTCATCTGCGATATCTGCGGCTAGAAAATGGTTTGCGGCATTTCATCGACGAAGAGGCCACCCCGCCAGAGGTGGCCCCTTGTCCCGTAAGACCAGAAGCGGTTACTCCGCCACGTACATCCGCTTCAACTGCAAATGCTTGTTGATCCGCTCTTCCGCCAGGACATCGGCGGCCTGCGCCGTGGAGATGTTCCGCTCTTCGGCGATGGTGAAAACCTTCATCAACTTGTCGTAAATGGCCGCGACCCGGGTGTAGGCCCGGTCCCGGTTGTAGCCGGCCGGGTTGAACTCCTCGGCCACGTTGACGACGCCGCCGCCGTTGATCACGAAGTCCGGGGCATACAGGATACCCTTGGCCTTCAGAACATCGCCGTGGCGCGGCTCCTTCAGCTGGTTGTTGGCGGCGCCGGCGACCACCTTGCACTTCAGCTGGTTGATGGTGTCATCGTTCACGGTGGCGCCCAGGGCGCACGGGGCGTAAATGTCGCACTCCACGCCGTAGATCTCGTCGGGCGCGACGGCGACGGCGCCGAACTCCTTGACGACCCGAGCGACGTTATCCGGGTTGATATCGGTGACGATCAGCTTCGCGCCTTCGTCGTGCAGGTGCTCGCAGAGGTGGTAGCCGACCTTGCCCAGGCCCTGGACGGCGCAAACCTTGCCCTTCAGGGACTCGGTGCCGAACTTCCACTTGGCCGCGGCCTTGATGCCCTTGTAAACGCCGAAAGCCGTCACCGGGGACGGATCGCCGGACCCATCGGCCCGACCGGTGACGAAATCGGTCTCCATTAACACGTAATTCATGTCTTCAACGGTCGTATTGACATCTTCCGCAGTGATATACCGGCCGCCCAGGGACTGCACGAACTTGCCAAAGGCCCGGAACAGCTCCTCGCTCTTGTCGGTCTTGGCGTTGCCCCAGATGACGGCCTTGCCGCCGCCCAGGTTGAGTCCCATGGCGGAGTTCTTGTACGCCATGCCGCGGGAGAGGCGCAGAACGTCCGTGACGGCGTCCTCTTCTTTCTCGTAGTTCCACATGCGGGTGCCGCCCAGGGCGGGACCCAGCGTCGTATTGTGAATACCGATGATCGCCTTCAGGCCGGAGGACTTGTCATAACAGAATACGAGTTGCTCGTGACCATACTTTTCCATCTGTTCAAAAATACCCATGTGAGAGACCCTCCTTATTGAATCGGGCGTGCAAGTCGGCGGCCTACTCGGCTGAGAGTACCGCGAGGGCGATGGACATGAGCTTGGCATCGGCGGAGTCCGCCCGGGAAAGCAGCACAATGGGGCACCGGGCGCCCATGATGATCCCGGCCGGACGGGCCTTCGCAAAGTAGACGAGTCCTTTGTAGAGCATGTTGCCGGCTTCGATATCCGGCACCAGCAGAATGTCGGCGTCGCCGACCACCGGGCCGGTCACGCCCTTGGTCCGGCCGGACTCCGCCGAAACGGCCAGGTCGAGGGCCAGCGGACCCTGCACGTCGCAGTCGCCCAGCTCGCCCCGCTCTGCCATCTCCTGGAGCAGGCGGGCATCCAGCGTCGCGGGCATGTCCGGGTTGACGGTCTCCACGGCCGCCAGGGCGGCGACCTTCGGCCGGGCAACACCCAGCGCCTGGGCCATGATCACCTGGTTGCGGATGATATCCGCCTTGCGGGCCGCGTCCGGCGCGACGTTCAGCGCCACGTCGGTGACAAAGACCAGCTTCTCCCAGTCCGGAATTTCAAACGCGCAGGCGTGGGAAAGCGCCCGCCCCGTCCGCAGACCGGTCTCCCGGTTCAGCACCGCTTTCATGATCGTCGCGGTCTGCAGGAGGCCCTTCATGAGCAATTGCGCCTCGCCGCTGCGAATTGCGGCGACCGCGTCGGCCGCGGCCGCTTCGGGGTTCTCGCGGACGATGCGCAGGCCCCGCACGAGGCCCAGCGCCTCGGCTTCCCGCACCGCCTCTTCCACGTGGTGGTCATTCGCCTGTGCGATGGCGAGCACCGGCATTTTCCGGGCGGCTTTTTCCTGGGCTCTTGTGAGCAGTTCGGTAAAGGATTTCATTGAAATCGAATTCATTGCAATCGAATTCATTGGTACAAACGCGCCTCCTCTTCACCCCGAAGCACCCGGAGAGCGCCGGCGGCCAGGGCTGACATCTCATCGCCACCGGGGTAAATCCGCAGCGGTCCGATCCAGGCGATTCGCTCCCGGACCCAACCGGTCAACAGGTCGGAGCCGGCCAGCGGACCGGTTAGCACAACGGCGTCCAGGTTGCCCGCCAGGGTGACGGCCATGGCGCCGATCTCCTTGGCAATCTGGTAGGCCATCGCCTCGTAGACCAGGCGGGCCACCGGGTCACCCAACTCGATTCGCCGCTCGACTTCCGTCGTATCACGAGTGCCCAGGAAAGCGACCAAACCACTCTGGCTGGTCAGCTTCCGGATTAACTCCCGCTCGGTATGCTTCCCGCTAAAGCAGAGCTTTACCAGGTCGCCCACCGGCAGCGTGCCGGCCCGTTCCGGCGAGAACGGACCGCTCTCGTTCGCGTTGTTCGTGTCCACAATCCGACCGCCCCTGTGCGCGGAGACCGAAATCCCCATGCCCAGGTGGGCAACGACCAGCCGGCAATCCTCGTACTTCTTCCCGAGTTCAGCCGCCACCCGCCGCCCCATGCAGCGCATGTTCAGCGCGTGGGTGAGGCTGGTCCGGGCCAGGTCCGGCAGCCCGGAAATCCGGGCGACGCCGTCCAGCTCATCGGTGGAGACCGGGTCGACGATGAAAGCCTCGATGCCCAGGGTATGGGCGATCCCGTATGCCAGAATGCCGCCCAGGTTGCTGGCGTGCTCGCCCTGCACGCCCCGCCGGAGATCCTCCAGCATCGCGGCGTTCACCCGGTAAGTGCCGCCGGGGATGGGCTTGAGCAGACCGCCCCGCCCAACGACAGCCCGGAGCGAGTTTTGCTCGATGCCGTGCCGCTGGAGAAAGGCCGCCACCTTGTCCTTGCGCATCAGGTACTGGTCCCAGATTCGCTCATAAGCCGCCAGTTCCTCGGGTGCGTGCTCAATCAGCTCGTCCGCCAGCGCCGTGCTGTCGTCGAAGACGGCGACATGGGTCGCGGTGGCAGCCGGGTTGATGACCAGAATCCGGTAAGGAACCGGGGCCCCAACTGCATCAGGGGTCTCAGGCACAGCAGCCACCCACTTTTATTCCGGCACGTAGATCCGCTTCAGCTCTGCAACGGCGGCAATGCGTTCCTCGGCCAGCCGGTCGGCCGCCCGGTATGTCGGAATGGCGTCCCGCGCCGCGATGGCGAAGATTTGCGAGAGCATGTCGTAAATGCCGGCCGTTTTCTTGAAGGCCCGGTCCCGGTTGTAGCCCATCAGTTCGTCGGCGACTTGAATCAGGCCGCCGCCGTTAATGACGTAGTCCGGCGCGTAGAGGATTCCCCTGTTCTGCAGCATGTCGCCGTGCCGGGGCTCCTTCAGCTGGTTGTTGGCCGCGCCGGCCACGACCTTGCACGTGAGCCGCTTCACCGTATCGTCGTTGATCACGCCGCCCAGCGCGTTCGGCGAGAAAATGTCGCAGGCGACGTCGAAAATCTCGTCCGGCGCCACGGCCTTCACGTTCTTGAACGTCTCCTGGACCCGCTTGACATTCTCGGGCACCACGTCGGTGACGGTCAGGCTGGCGCCCTCGTCCGAGAGGTGCTCGCAAAGGTGGAAACCGACCTTGCCCAGGCCCTGCACGGCGATTTGCTTGCCCTTCAGGGAGTCATCGCCCCAGACATGGCGGGCGGCGGCCTTGATGCCCTTCCAGACGCCAAACGCGGTGATGATGGACGAGTCGCCGCTGCCGCCGTGCTCTTCCGGCAGGGCCACCAGGTAGTCGCTCTCCATCTGGGACCAGACGAAGTCGGTCTTCTCGGTGCCCACGTCGGTGCCGGTGAAGAACCGGCCGCGCATGGTCTGGACGTAGCGGCCGAAGGCCCGGAATAGCTTCTCGGACTTGTCGGTCTTCGGGTTCCCCCAGATGACGGACTTGCCGCCGCCGTGGTTGTTGCCCGACGCCGCCGACTTGTAGGTCATGCCCTTGGAGAGGCGCAGCGCATCTTCCAGTGCGTCTTCTTCCGTCGCGTACGGCCACATGCGGCACCCACCGAGAGCGGGACCCAGTGTGGTGTCGTGGATGGCGACAATCGCCTTGAGGCCAGTGGACTTGTCATGGAAGAAAATAATCTGCTCGTGACCGTCCTTTTGCATCCGTTCAAATACGCCCATGTGTTTTGCGTCCGGAATAACCGGACTCTCCCTCCTTCGCAGCCGGGGATACGACTCAGCGATTAGCAGGGGTCATTAAGTAGGCCACCTCTCGTAGTCTGCAACTTTCATGCCAAGGGCAATCCACCTTTTGGCGGACCTTGGCGGTCCTGCGCCCGCCGGATGTGCGCAAAAAACTGCAAAGGTCTGCAGAACAATGCCTGCAAACCTTTGCACGCGGTAACCGGAGGTTAGCCGCCGAAGTGGCCGGCAGCCGTTTCCGGAGGAAAGGGCGGGAGGCGACAAGATCTATAGCATTCCGTAGCGCTCCAGCTTGTAGTAGAGCGTCCGCGGGGCGATGGACAGACGCCGGGCCGTCTCGGTCTTGTTGCCGCCCGCCTCCGCGAGGACCCGGGTGATGAACGCGCGCTCGGCCGCCTCCACCACCTGCTCCAGCGTCGCACTCGGCGGGGCCTGGGCGCCGGCCTCCGGCAGGCTTGGCGCAGCCGGCGCGGGCGGCCTGGACCGGCCCAGCGGCGGCAGGTGGTACGCCTCAATGCTGGTGTCGGTGTAGCTCATGGCGATAATCGCCCGGCCGACGATGTTCTCCAGTTCCCGCACGTTGCCCGGCCAGTCGTACTCCATGAGCCGGGCCATCGCCGCCGGTGCGATGCCGCCCACATGCCGGCCATACTCTTCATTAAACTTGGCGATCAGGTGCTCCACCATGCGGGGGATATCCTCCCGCCGGTGCCGGAGCGGCGGGATGACCAGCGGCACCACGTTGAGCCGGTAGTACAGGTCCTCCCGGAACGTGCCGCGGGGGATCATCTCCTCCAGGTGCGCGTTGGTCGCGGCGATTACCCGGGCGTTCACGGAGACCGGCTTGGCCTCGCCCACCCGGACGATCTCTTTCTCCTGCAACACGCGCAGGAGCTTGGCCTGCAAGTTCAGGGAGACCTCGCCAATTTCGTCGAGAAAAATCGTGCCGCCGATGGCCTCTTCGAAAAGTCCGCGCCGGCCGCCCTTGCGGGCGCCGGTGAACGCGCCTTCGGCGTAGCCGAACAGCTCGGACTCCAGCAGGGACTCGGCGATGGCCGCGCAGTTCACGCGCACGAACTGACCGTTCCGGCGGCTGGATGCATTGTGGATGGCGTGGGCGAACAGCTCCTTGCCGGTGCCCGACTCGCCCCGCAGCAGCACGGTGGCCGGCGTCTCCGCCGCCCGGCGGGCCTGGTCGATGGCCTGCTGCATGACGGCGCTCTCGGCGACGATTTCGGCGAAGGTGTACTTGGACGTGAGGCGCCGGACCAGTTTCTTGTGCTGCTCCAGTTCGTCCGAAAGCCGGGTCAGCTCGGAAATGTCGTGCACCACGCCCACGGCGCCTTTGAGCACACCGTCTGTGATAATCGGCGCCACGTCGACCAGCACGTCGCGCTTGCGGGGGCCGACGACCATGGGCACGGCCCGGACGGGCCGGAGCGTCTTGAGCACTTGCAGATGCATGGACTCCTGGGTCGGGTCGATGTCGACGGTGGCCGGCTTACCGACCACCTGCTCCGGCGTCATGCCGGTCAGTACGCAGTAGGCCGGGTTGACCATCAGCCCCATCCCATTCTGATCGACGACCGAGATCGCGTCCTGCGTGGCGTTGAAGATGGCCTCCAGCAGCACCTTCATCTCGCGAAGACCGCTCAGTTCCTCGGCCAGGTCCCGGATATCGGTGATGTCCCGGAAGACGGCCACGGCGCCGACGATGTTGCCGTCCCGGTCCCGGACGGGCACCCGGTTGGTGATGAGCGTGTTCTCGCCGACCCGCTGCTGCTGGTTCAGTTCGGCCTGCCCGGTCTGAAGCACGAGGTGGAGCCGGGTGTTCGGAATGACCTCGACCGACGGCATGCCCAGGACTTTGGCCCGGGTCATGCCCATGAGCCGTTCGGCCGCCCGGTTGCAGAGCGTGACAATGCCCCGGCCGTTTACGGCGAGCATGCCGTCATGGGTGGAGTCGAGCATGACGTCGCGCTCCCGTTCCTTTACCTCCAGCTCCTGGAACAGTTGCTCGCCTTCCTCGACAAAGGAGAGAATCAGGTTCATGGCCAGGCCTTCGATGATCACCGCCCGGGGCCACTTGAGCCGCCGGATGTCGCGGTCGATGGCGGAGTCGCCGGTGGCCTGGACGATCACGTCCACTTCCGGCAGGCAGACCAGCCCGGTGAAATCGGTGGTAGTCGGCACGCCAAGGGACCGGGCGAGGGCCATGCCCAGCGCGCCCGGGTTATGGTCGGCCACGCCCACGACCCGGATGCGGCCGGGCATGTTTCCGAAAGCTTTGAGCAGGGAACTGCCGCCCTTGCCCGCCCCGATGATCACAACGTTGAGCATGGGATCCTCCGGTCTGCAAAGATTTGCAGACTTAGTTCGATTTGGGGTGGGGTTTGTCCTGCCGCTTGGGGTGGGACGTGGGAAGCGGGTTTTTTGGCCGCAGATGGCGGTGATTTCAGGCGAATCGCGGATGTTCAGGCAGATTGGCGCCGTTGCGCACCGTTACGCTGGTCCATTTCGCGTCTGAGGGCTACACAAAGCGTTACGGCATGGAATAGAGCGATATGGCATGGAGTAAGGCGATATGGCATGGAGTAAGGCGATATGGCATTATTTATCATTTCGCGGCATCATTCGCGATGATTTGCCATTACCAAATGCGATCACACGGCTTCTGGCGGCAGTTGTTTCTGATCGGCGGTTTCCGGGCGGGAGTGGACGTGTGCGCGAAGAAGAAGCTCAAACGTCGGCTACGATGCTAGAGCGGCAATCATTCTGGGGAATCGGGGCTTCGCGGGGCTTCGGCAACGGATTTGTGACTACCGGCGGAATTTCTAACAAGATCGTAAAACATCGGAGCTTTTCGGAGCTGCGCGGAGGTTCGCGGGAAATCTGCTGCGCATTCGCGGGATTCGCGAGTGGAAAGTGCTGACGCGGCGGAACAACAGCGACTTTGCGGCGATTCGTCTGCACGGATCGTCTTGTGCAGCGATCGGAAGCGTGGTGAGGCCGGCTGGAGACGGACGGCGCCTTCTGTAACCGGTGACGCCCCTTTGGTCTATTCGGGCGGACGCCCCTGGTTCTGTCCACGTTTGCAGGCTGCAGCCTTCTTTGGCATGCAAGAACGAACAGACTGGTCAGGTACACCTGGGTTTTGGGCCGGAAACGCACCAAGATCGAGGGGTCCATCCCCCTCCCGTCCGTTCTTGCAACCGTTCGGACGGCTCGTTCATGCAAAGCTGGACAGAGCCGCAAGGAACCCCGATGAGTTCCCACGAATTGGCAATGACATCTTCCACAGCGGAGGACTGCGCCTTTCGACAACTTGATGCAACGGTCAGGATGCATGCCGCTCTCGGGCGGGCCTCGCGTTGATGACACGCGGAAGAAGCGCAACCACCGCTAAGGTTGCGCGCACTGTTACCACCTCATCGCAACCAGCGACCGTCCGCCGAGTCCGTGAAGCACCATTCGTCCAATAGCCCTGCAAGAGGAGCGGCAGCAATACGCTCAAGCCGAACGGGTCAGTTCAGCGACGGTGGAACGCCGTCCGCTGGAACTGGTTGTTCGCCAGTTCAATCCCACCAAAGGAACACGATATTGGTACGTTTCATTTCAGCCGCCAATGCTTCAACTGTCCCCGTCCCCTGGTCCACAACGTCGGGACAGAACTCGTATACCTCTTTCGCAAACTCTAGCATATTCGCCGGTTGTCGCCTGAAAGATGCTTCAAACCAGTCGAAACCTGCGCCATGCAGAACCAACCCGAAGCGGTTGTCCCACTCCTGCATGCGCGCAACGACCATTTCCGGGCTAATGTCGTAGTTCCAGCCGTTTGTCCCCATCACCTTGAGGACGTCGTAGGGGCTCGAGGCTTTCATGGTCTGGGTTTCCACCAATTCCGAAGTTCCTGGCTGAAACGAAGGCCAGCCAACCGGACGGGGCTGACTGTTGGAGTTTGCGAACAGTCGCAGTGGCTTTGTCCTGCGGCACGTCGATCGTTACGCCCTTCGCCTTTGTGGGCTCACCTTGCGCATCCATGCCTTCCAGTTGGCGTAGGCTTTGGCCTGAGCCCTTCATTTGCAGCAGAAAGGCCTCCGGAAGGCCCGTCTCGGCTGCAAGCGCACGATCAGTGCCGGTAAGTTCAACCTTCGCCGCTCCGCAGCCGGCTTGCGGGGTCGGCTTCAGCGAGTGGGTGGGCGAGAGGTGTGTGGCAGCTTGGCGGCCACTGGCTCCAACCCACACCATCCGAATAGTACGGCTTTACGATATTTCATGACGCAACGCACAAATGCTGAACATGGGCAACCGTGACTCAAGAACGGATACAGCCGAGCGGGGCACCTGCCTGCATGCATCACCTGCCGAGCGTTTGACGAAGGCCGTTGTCTCGTGGTTGAAACTGTCACCCATCGGACTGAAGCTGAGCGCGAGAACCAGGGGCGTCCGCCCGAATAGACCAGCGTCACCGGTTGCCGGCGGTTTCTCAGGCCTGCACTGGCAGAATGCGGTTCGGTCAGCATAAGCGGGGCCAGCCGTAGCGCCAGACCTAGTGGCACCGAGCGGTTGCGCTTCGGACCGGTTTCTTATGACGAGGAAAACCGTTCGGGCGATCTAAGCACAATGAAAGCGCCCCGGAGCATGCTCCAGGGCGCTTAAGCTAACTCGCTTTCGTCTCCATGCGCAGCTTGTCCGCCACCATGGCGATGAACTCGGAGTTCGTGGGCTTGCCCCGCTCCCGGTTCACCGTGTGGCCGAAGAGGCCGTTAATGACGTCCATGTTGCCCCGGCTCCAGGCCACTTCGATGGCGTGCCGGATGGCCCGCTCGACCCGGCTGGGCGTGGTGGCGTGGTTCAGGGCGATGGATGGGTAGAGCTCCTTGGTAACGCAGCCCAGGAGGTCCACCCGGTTGACGACCATCATGATCGCTTCCCGGAGGTACCGGTAGCCTTTGATATGCGCCGGAATGCCGATTTCGTGGATGATGGTGGTCACATCGTTGTCCAGCGACCGGGTGCGCTGCGGCATGTACACCTTCGTGGCGGAGCTCGGCGCCGGCTGCACCGACACAGTGTTGCCCGCGCCCACACCCGCCCCGCCCGCCAACTGCCGGATGCGGGTGCCCAGGACGTCGAGACTGAAGGGCTTGAGCACGTAGTAGTCGGCCCCCATCTCCAGCACCTTCTGGGTGATGTTCTCCTGACCGAAGGCGGTCAGCATGATGATTTTGGGCCGGGCCGGCAAGTCCAGCAGCTTCAGTTTCTCCAGTACACCGATTCCGTCCAGGTGCGGCATGATGATATCCAGAATGATTACGTCGGGAATGCTCTTGGTAACGACATCCAGGACCTCAGCGCCGTTGTGAGCAATGCCGGCCAGTTCCATGTCCGGTTGACTTTGTACGTATGAGCGGAGAAGTTCGCAAAAATCGCGGTTGTCGTCCCCGATGAGTACCTTGATCGTACCCAACGATTCCACTCCCTCCACGGACCTGCCATAAGTGCGTCTGCCCGAGTCTCGGCCTGCTTCCCGCCGGTTTCGCAGCCGGCGAACTGCCCGCGAGCCAAAGGCGGTGCCTCTATTCCGAGTTATCTGCACCTGTGACCATTCGTCATGAAACGCCCAATTTCCCCCTGGCGCAAAAGCGATATTTTTGAGACCGAAGGTATTGGGTGATGATCCGGGATGAGCCTAAAGACTGATTTTATTGTAAGGGCGGCCGTGCTGATTGTCAATAATTGTAAAAACGTCCGAATCTTCTCCACGCCGGTAACATATCACACATCACGTTACTGTTTCGTTACGAGCGGCGAAAAAGCTGCTGCGCCCAAACGGAGAAAAGCCCCCGGAGGCACTGCCTCGCGAAGGCTTGTTCCATTGCCAGGCGCCAGAATCCCCCCCTCCTGCAGCATCCACTCAATGAGGGCGCCGTAGCCGCGGGTGGGGTCGTTCACGAAAACGTGAGTCACTGCCCCCACAATCCGGCCGTCCTGGAGAATCGGGCTGCCGGACATGCCCTGGACGATGCCGCCGGTCTTGGCCAAAAGCCGCTGATCGGTGATTTTGACGATCATGTTCTTCCCTTCGGCGGTGGGCTGGCGCATCACCCGGAGAATCTCCACTGAAAAGCGTTCCAGCTTCTGACCTTCGATCACAGTATAGATCTCCGCGGGTCCCTCCTTAACCTGATCGCCCATAGCCACCTCCACCGGCTCCGCGAAGAACGGGTTCTTCAGCGGCAGGTGCATGCGGCCAAAAATGCCGAACCGGGTGTTCCGGTCAATACTGCCCAGAGGGCCACCGTCGCTCTGCATGGTGCCGATTTTCTCGCCCGGTGCGCCCTTCTTGCCTCTCTGGACGGCAGTCACCAGGGCATCAACGATGTGCCCGTCGCGGATATCGATCGGCAGCGCCGTCTCCCCGTCGGCAATGACGTGGCCCAGAGCCCCGTATCGGTGGCTCGCCGGGTCGTAGAAGGTGAGCGTGCCCACGCCGGCGGCCCCATCCCGGATGTAAAGGCCAACCCGCCAGCGGCCGGTCTCTTTGTCCTTGACCGGGGTAACCCGCTTTTCGATGAGGCGCCCCCGCCGCTTTACGGTAACGCCTACGCCGCCGCCGCGCCGACCGGCCGTTTCGAAAAGCTGGGCGGCCTGCTCTTCGCTCGTCACCTCCCGGCCGCCGATGTCCAGAATCGAATCGCCAACCTCAATCCCGCTCTCGCGGGCCGGATGGCGAGCCTGGCCGCCCCCGTCCCGGATTTCGGCGTGACCGACGACAATGACGCCCCGGCTCCGGAGCAGCACGCCGATCGAGTGGCCGCCGGGAATGACCCGCATGGGCGGCACCACGTCCACCGTCATGCGTCGGAAGGGAATCAGCCCGAAAAGCCGGACGTCCACCGTGTAGTGGCCGGTCTGCAGGGCAGCGATGCTGAACGGCCCGGTCCAGGGGGCCGTGCCGGGCGGCCGGCCGGTCAGCAGGGCGCCCTTCTGCCCCGAGCGCACCGTGGCTCCGAACGGTAAGCCAAACGCGAAGTCCTGTACCTGACCCTGGGGAAGCCGCACGTAATCCGGGAATGTGACAAAGGCCCGAAACTGCGGGGAACTGCAAAAGGCAAGTATGAGGGCAACCAGTAGGAGCCCGGTCACCCTGCGACGCTTCTCCCGGGTCGACATCGGGGCGTCCCTCCCTAAGCCTTCTCCTCCCGGGACGGCCCGCCCTCCGGCCTCTCCTGTTCAAAGGCTTCTGTAGCGTCAAGACGGCGTTCTGTCGCCGCCGAGTAACTGACAGGTGATCTACGCAGGTAGGTCTGCCAACGTTACATACAGGTTCTCCGCAAGCTCCGGCCTTTATGCGACACATAACGCTACCCCCCGAACCACGCCCATGTTCTGGGATCAGCAAAACCTTCGCGCACTTTATGCGCTGGCAGGGATTTCCCCGCGAGTACGGAAATATGTTATGTTGGGCGTCAAACAGCCCTACAAATGGAAAACGGACCCTGTGACGTACGCCACAAGGAGGACGATTCGTGCAGCATTGGCGTGTATTGCTGGACCTTGACGGCACCGTCGCCCAAAATGCCGGTCGCCGCATCGCTGCAGAACAGTTCGGCATCGTCATGACCGAAGAGCAATCCGGACAAAGGCTCCCGGAACTGCTCGGGCTGACAGACGACCAGTTCTGGGCCTGGTGGCACGAAAACCAGGAGCAGATTTACGACCAGGCCGAACCACTGCCCGGCGCCGCCGGCACGGTCCGTGCGCTCAAGGCGTCCGGAGCGCACATCGCCGTGGTTACGGCACGACGGGAATCCAGCCGGCTGGTGACTGCCGCCTGGCTGAACCGGTTTGGCATTCCATACGACGAAATGGTCTTCAGTGCCGACGACAAGGTGGCGGTGGCGAGAGGCCTGGGGCTGACCGTGGGCTTTGAAGACGACCCGTTGAACGCGGTGGCGCTGGCCGACGTGATTCCCGTCATTTTGATTGAAAACTTAAAGAACCGGGGTCAGGAGATCGTGCATGACCAGGTTTTTCGCGTGAGCGGGTGGCAAGAAGTGCTCCCGCTGCTGCGCCGGCTGGGCGCTCGTCCGGCCTGATCCTAGACAAGCCAATCACTTCTGGGGGAGGCAAACGCCACATGAAACTTGGGGCAACGCTGGGCAGGGGGCTGAACATGCCAGTCGGCAGCACCAAATTCGCCTGGCGGAAATTCTGGGCTGACAGTGCTCTGGCCTACCTGTTCCTGCTCCCGACGCTTGCAGTCCTCGCCACGTTCAGCTTCTACCCGGTTGTCCGGGCATTTACCCTGAGTCTTTACGACTGGGGACTGAGTCCGGATAAGGAGTTCATCGGGTTCCAGAACTACGTTGAGGTCTTCCACGATAAGGTCTTCTGGCTGGCGGTCAGGAACACCGCGGTGTACATCATCGGTACCGTGCCCGTCCAGATCATCCTCGCGCTGGGCGTCGCCCTCCTCCTGAACCAGAAGATCCGGTTCCGCCCGTTCTACCGCCTGGCCTTCTTCGTACCGTACATCACCACGGCCACGGCGATCTCCATGGTCTGGCTCTGGATTTACCACGACCAGTGGGGCCTGCTCAACTACATTCTCGGCTGGTTCGGCGCCGACCCCAAGAAGTGGCTGCTGGACCCCCGTTATACGATGATGACCATTATTGTCATCGGCATTTGGAAAATCATCGGCTATACCGTTGTCATCTTCCTGGCGGGGTTGCAGAACGTGGACCGGGAGTTGTACAACGCCGCCCGCGTGGACGGCGCCAATGACTGGCAGGGCTTCTGGCATGTGACCTGGCCGCTGCTCTCCCCCACCACCTTCTTCGTCTCCATCACGTCGATGATCGGCGCGTTCAAAGTCTTCACCGAGATTTTCGTGCTGTACGGCGGCAAGCCGGGTCCCCTGCGGGCGGGCACCACCATGGTCTTCTACGTGTATGAAGCGGCCTTCCAGGACCATCGCATGGGCTACGCGTCGGCGGCAGCCTACATTCTGTTCTTCATGGTGCTATTCGTGACATTCTTCCAACTGTGGTACGCAAAAAAACACGTCCATTACGACGCGTAAGGAGGGCCCGCCATGAAGCCGATCGCAGGATTCACGCTCTGGAAGCGGACCCGGGGCGGACTCACGCACCTGCTCCTGCTGGGGGGGAGCGTGATCATGCTCCTGCCGCTGTACTGGATGCTCGTCACCTCGCTCAAGACCTACCACGAGACCATTATCAATCCGCCGACGTGGATCCCAAAGGTGCTCCAATGGCACAACTACCTTGACGCCTGGCACGCGCAGCCCTACATGGGCCGCTATTTCTACAACAGTTTTTACACGTCCATCATCACCGTCATCATCGAAGTCATATTCTCCGTCCTGGCAGCGTACGCGTTCGCTCGGATGACCTTCATCGGCAAGAACATTCTCTTCGTGCTCTTCCTCAGCACGATGATGATCCCCGGCGAAGTGCTCCTGGTGCCGAACTTCATCACCATCGCGAAGTTGCACTGGATGGACTCCTACAAGGCGTTGATCATCCCCTGGACGATTTCGGTCTTCGCCATCTTCCTGCTAAGGCAGCACTTCCTGCAGATTCCCTGGGAACTGCAAGAGGCGGCATACCTGGACGGGGCGGGACATACCCGATTCCTGTTCCAGATCATGATCCCGCTCTCCCGTCCCCCCATTGCCACGGTCGCGCTGCTCAAATTCATCGGCTCCTGGAACGCCTTCCTCTGGCCCCTGCTGGTCACCAACACGCCGAAAATGCGCACGGTCTCCATCGGCCTCATGTCGCTCATGCAGGACGAAGGCCCGCAGTACCATATCTGGATGGCCGCGGCCACGCTGGCGCTCCTGCCGGTACTGCTCCTCTTCCTGGCGGCGCAGGAGCAGCTTGTGGAAAGTGTGGCCAAAAGCGGTCTGAAAGGTTAATCATGTCCGCGTATTCGGCCTGTTTTGGCGGTTTAATGAAACCTTAGTCGAAATGTCCGCCTTCAGGGACTTGCATAGCCCGTACCCAAATGGCAATATAGATTCCGGGTTATGTTTCCATTCGGTGAATCACACAGGAGGAGACGTAGAGATGCTCAGCATCCGTAAGGGCCTCGCTCTCGTACTGGCTGCCACGCTGCTGGTTCTCGTCGGCTGCAGCGGCACCAAGACCGATGAGAAGAAAGTAGTTACACCCGAAGCCCCGAAGCCGGCCGTCAAGATTACCATCTGGCATGGCATGGGTGCTGATTCGGCCCACGGCAAGGTTGCAACGCAGTTAATCAAGGAGTTCAACGACTCCCAGAAGGAAGTTATCGTCGAAGAGGTCTACCAGGGCAGCTACAGCGACCTGGAGACCAAGCTGACCGCCGCCATCGCGGCGCAGACTCCGCCCACGATCGCTCAGAACAACGACACCATGCTGACAAACCTCGTGAAGGCAAAGGCCGTGCAGCCGCTGGACTCGCTCGTCCCCGCTGCTGAGAAGGCCGACTATCCGCCCGCCCTGCTGGCCGCCACCACGTTTGACGGCAAGCTCTACGCCCTGCCGTTCAACAAGTCGGCGGTCGTGCTGATTTACGACAAGACCCTCGTCCCCAACCCGCCGAAGGACTGGGACGAGTTCCATAAGGTCGCCAAGCAGGTCACCGTGCCCGGTCAGATTTATGGCACCGCGTTCCCCGCTGACATCTACTACTTTGGCCAGCACCTCGCCGGCAACGGCAACGGCTGGTTGACCGCCGACGGCAAGGCCGCCTTCAACAGCCCCGAAGGCGTTGCGGCGCTGCAGTTCATCGTCGACATGGCGAAGGACGGCTCCGCCATTCAGCTGAAGCCGAAGGAGTACCAGTCCAGCTACTTTAACGAGGGCCGTGCGGCGATGATCGCCACCACCTCCGCCTCCTTCGCCTACATTATTCCGGCGAACAAGCATCCGTGGGGCGTCGCTCCGCTTTACGCCGGCCCGAAGGGTGCAGGCGTGCCGCTCTCCGGCGCCAACGTCTCGATCATGAACGGCATCAAGCCCGAAGAGACCCAGGCCGCGGCGAAGTTCATCCTCTGGCTGACCGGCAAGGAAGCCACCCTGAAGTGGGCCATGGGCAAGACCGGTTACGGTCCCGTCCGGATCTCCGCCACCAAGGATCCGCGTTGGACCGAGTTCACGAAGGCCAACCCCGAGTACCAGGTCCTGGCCGACGCCCTCGTCAACGGCAAGATTCAGGTGAACGATCCCAACTGGGGCAAGGTCCAGAAGGAGATCACCACCGCGGTTGAAAGCGCACTGCTCGGAAAGACCACGGCGAAGCAGGCCCTGGATGAAGCGGCTGCGAAGGCGAACGACATCCTGGGCAAGAAGTAGGTTCCCGTATGAGCAGGGGTCGCACACCCCCGGGTGTGCGACCCCTTTCCTTTCCTTCCCTTTCCTTTTCATTGGGGGGTAAGCCATGACCAGTTCCCCGAGCATTCATTTTCACGGCGGCATCGGCACCATCGGAGGCACGAAGATCATCGTGCAGGATGGCGATTTTCGCGTGATTTTTGACTTTGGCCTCAGTTACGCGCCGGGAGGCGAGTTCTGGGGCGGCCGGATTCAGCCCCGGACGGGCGCAGCCCGGCTGAAGGACTTTCTGACGCTGGGCTACGTGCCCCGGCTGGACGGGCTCTACCGGCCGGACGCGTGTGCCGCCGTCGGGCTGGAGCCCGGACGCGGCGAGCGGACGCAGGTTTTCATCAGCCACCTCCACCTGGACCACATGGCCGTGCTGGACCTGCTGGCGGACGATGTCCCGGTCTGGATGCACGCGGATTCCCTCCGGCTCTACCGGGCGGTGGCGGAAACCGGGGCGTCGCCGGCGGTGCCGGCCGGGGCCCGGGACTTTGCCTGGGGGCAGGAGATTCAGGTGGGGCCGATCACGGTGTTGCCGCTGGCGGTGGACCACGACATTCCGGGCGCAGCGGGCCTGTTGATCAAAACATCGGCGGGCACGGTGGCCTATACCGGCGACCTGCGGCTGCACGGGTCGGCGCCGGAGCGCACGGTGGCCTTCATGGCGGCGGCGCGGGCGGCGGAACCCCGCATGCTTTTAGTTGAAGGCACCCGGCTGGGTGAGCCGGAGCCCCTGCCGAACAGCCCGGCCCGGCTCACGGAGCCGGAGGTGCCGGGCAAGGTGGTGGAGCATCTGGCTCGGACGGCGGGGCTGGCGCTAATCACGCTGTACCCCCGCAACACGGTCCGGATTGCCAACATCGCTGCGGCGGTGAAACAGGCCGGCCGGACGCTGGTGCTTTCGCCCGAGTCGGCGTACATTCACCGGGCCATGGGCGGGGACCTGGGGGAGATCGCCGTCTATCGCCGGTCCACCGACGGCGGTGGGACGCGGCCGGCCTGGTTTTCGGCGCTCGTGTCCACCGGCGTCGAAGTGCTGGACGCCGCGGCGATCCGGGCGAATCAGCCGGCGTACCTGCTGCAGTTGAATTTCTGGGAGCTTAACGAGCTGGTGGACCTGCAGCCGCAGTCCGGCTCGATCTTCATTCACAGCAACGGCGAGCCGCTGGGCCGGTTTGACCCGGCCTGGGAGGTCTTCGTCCGGTGGCTGGACCATTTCAAGCTGGAACTCTGCTGGGCGGCCTGCACCGGCCATGCTGCGCCGGCGGACTTGCACGAGGTCGTGGCCGGGATCCGGCCGCAGATTCTGATGCCGATTCACAGCCGGACGCCGGAGCTCATGGAGGTGGCGGGAATCAACCGGACGCTGCCGGAGCTGGGGGCAATTTACGACATCGCCACCGGTGCGCGGATCGGGTGATAGGAATTAGTTCCTCCCGCCTTTTGCTCCGCAAAAGTCTGCCACGGCGACTGACTCCGTCAGTCGCGAACGCCCCGACCTGCCGGAGGTCGGGGCGTTCGCTTTATGCGCTGCGCAGGTCTCGCTTGAGCCCATCCGCCCGGCGGAGCATGTCCCGGGCGGCGTCGGTGGTCAGCGTGGAGACTTCGGCCCCGCCGATCATGCGGGCGATGGCCTCGGTGCGGCCGTCTTCGTCCAGGGTCTCGACGTTGGTGAACGTCCGGCCTTCCTCTGCCTGTTTGCGGATGAAGAAATGAGCGTCGGCCATGGCGGCCACCTGCGGCAAATGGGAGACGCAGAGCACCTGCCGGTCGCCGCCGATTCGGGCCAGCTTTTCGGCCACCGCCTGGGCGGCCCGGCCGGAAATGCCGGTGTCGATCTCGTCGAAAATCAGGGTGGGTACGCCGTCCACTTTGGCCAGGATCACTTTGAGGGCTAGCATGATGCGGCTCATTTCGCCGCCGGAGACGATTTTGGCCAGGGGCTTCATGGGCTCGCCCAGGTTCGGGGAGAACTGAAACTCCACCCGATCCCAGCCCCGGGACGTTACGTGGTGGAACGTCGCCGCCGCCGGCGGCTCCACTGCGACTTCGAACCGGACGCCGGCCATGCCCAGGTCCTGCAGTTCCTGCACCACCCGGGCACCCAGGTGGCCCGCGGCCTCCCGGCGAGATTTGCTCAGGACCGCCGCCAACTCTTCGGCCTCAAGCCCGAGACGGCTCTCCGCCGCTTTCAGCTTTTCAATCAGTTCGCCGCTGTGCTCGAGCTTATCCAGTTCCTGCTTGACTTCATCCAGGTAGGTGAGCATTTCCTCGACCGACTCGCCGTATTTGCGCTTCAGCCCGCCGATCTGGTCGAGCCGGGCCTCGACCTTGGCCAGCCAGTCGGGGTTGTCGTCGATGCGGTCCCGATAGGTCGCCAGCACGTGGCTGGCCTCCTGGGCCTGGACCAGCGCCCCGGTCACCAGTTCCAGGGCTTCGCCCAGGGACGCATCGTGGCGGAGCACGTCGCTCAGGTCGGACTTGACCCGGCCCAGGAGGTCGACGGCCGAGAGCTGCCGGCCGTTGCCGTCATACAGACTTGCGTAAGCGGAGGCCGCTGTGGTCTTCAGCTTGCCGGCGTGCGCCAGCACCTGCCGCTCGGACTCCAGCTCCTCCTCCTCGCCCGGCTTGAGCTTCGCCTGGGTCAGTTCCTGCACCTGGAACCGGAGCAGGTCTTCCCGGCGAGCCCGGTCACGGTCATCGCCCAGGAGCGCTTTTTGCTCCTGATGGTTCTTGTGCAGCGCCTGGACGACGGCTTCCAGCTGTTCGCGAATGCCCAGCAGCCGCCCGCCCCCATACCGGTCGAGCAGGTCCAGCGGCTTGCCCTCCTGCTGGAGCAGCGAGCCACCATACTGGTCCAGGAGTTCCATGTGCTTGTCCACCTGCAGCAGCGACTGGTGCTCGTGCTGCCCATGCAGGTCGGCCAGCCCTTCGGCCGCCTCCTTCAGCATGCCCGCGGTCACGGTCCGGCCATTTAGGCGGATGCTGCCCCGGCCGTTGCGGGCGATTTCCCGGCGGACCAGCAACAGCAGGTCCTCCTCGACCGGGATGCCCATCTCCTTCAGCCTCAGTACCCGTTCCGGGGAGCCAGAAACGTCGAAAACCGCCTCCACGACGGCCCGGTCGGAGCCGGTCCGGACCACGTCGCTGGAAATGCGACCGCCCAGGACCGCCTGCACGGCGTCCAGAATGATCGATTTGCCGGCGCCGGTCTCACCCGTCAGTACGTTAAGCCCCCCGGCGAACGGGAGGCGGACGTACTCGATTAATGCAAACTGCTCAATACTGATTTCGAGGAGCACACAGTGACCCTCCTACCGCATGAGCCCGCGAATCCGCTCGGCTATCTCAGCCGTCGCTTCCATGGGCTTGATGACTACCAGGACCGTATCGTCGCCAGCGACGGAACCGATCATCTCCTGCCAGCCCAGGTGGTCGATGGCCGAAGCCACCCCTGGCGCTGTGCCCGGCAGGGACTTGACAATGATGAGGTTTTCGGAAAAGTCCACGCCCAGAACTGATTCCTGGAAGATGCGGCGTCGCTTGTCCCAGGAGGCCGACGGCATCTCGTCGGGGAGCGCGTACCGGTACCGCCCGTCGCCCGTGGGGACCTTGTTGAGCTGCAGTTCTTTGATGTCCCGGGAGACGGTAGCCTGGGTTACGGGAATTCCATGCCGGCCCAACGCCTCGGCCAAATCCTCCTGGGTCTCAATCACGGCATGTCTGATCAGCTCAAGAATCTTTGCCTGGCGACGAGCTTTCATGAACGGTCACCTCTACCAACAAGTTAATACGCCTGTAGCGATACAAGAGTATATACGGTGCGGCCGAGCCGTTCTCCTGCATAAATAGTCGTTATAGATGCATATGCAGCCATGAATGATCACGAACGGCTGGGGTGGGCAAGCTTCTGCCGCAGCACTTCGTAGAATTGGTAAGTATGGCGACGGACCAGCCGGGCCGCATACGGTGCACGGGAGATACGGACCTGGTCCCCTTTTTCCAGGGGATATGGGTCGGAGCCGTCCACCGAGAGGCCCACCTCGCCAGGGTTCTCCAGCACGTTAATGGCGACCCGTTCTGAGCCGGCCACGACCATGGCCCGGGAGATCATGGTGTGCGGGCAAATCGGCGTCACCAGCAGCACATCCACCGTGGGACCCACAATCGGGCCGCCGGCGGACAGCGAATACGCGGTGGAGCCGGTGGGCGTGGCGACAATGATCCCGTCGGCGGGATAGCGGGCCACGGTGGTCTCCCCTACGGAGACGCCCAGGTGAACCAGCCGGGCCCGGGGACCTTTGGAGACGACCACGTCATTCAGCCCGGTTACCTCCAGCAGTTGCTTGCCCCTGCGCACGACCTGGGCCTGCAGCATAAGCCGCTCTTCCACCATGTAGTTGCCGGCCAGGATCTGATCGAGCGCGTCGAACAGCTCGGAGTTCTCCAGCTCCGTCAGGAAGCCCAGATGCCCGGTGTTGACGCCCAGCACCGGCACCTGCAGTGGTGCGACCATCTGGGCCGCCCGGATGAGGGTACCGTCGCCGCCCAGCACGATCAGCAGCTCCGCTTCGCCCCAGGCCGGACCTGGTTCAACGGTGAGGTCCGGCCGCCCGGTGACGGCCGCGGCCTCCGGCGGCAGCAACGGCTGAATCGAGCGGCCTTCAAGCCAGGTAATAATGGCGTCCCCGGCCTCGATGGCCATGGGCTTGTCTGTGTTGACGACCAGCGCAACTTTCCGCAAGGGTGGTTCCTCCCTCAGCCTCTATCCCTACCATATTTCGCTTTCGAAACTGGTTTCCCTGCGACCGCTCCAGGGATACCTCTGCTCACGACCGGTTCGCTCGCCGGCAGACACGGACGCGGCTGCGCTTCATACAATGCTCTGCCCCCCTGCCCCGTTTCGATTGCGAGAGGAGGCTGAACCTCGTGCAAGCATTCCCTTATGTTGCCGGACCCATGAGCGCCGGCGGCGCGCCGGTCCCGGGCATCTCCCATGTCGGGACGCCGGTCAATCCGCCCGGCGTGATGCCAAATCTGACGCAGTACCCCGCCGCCCCGATCACCAACAATCCGCCGCCAGGCTACCCGTCCGCCGGATACCAGCCAACCGGGTACCAGCCGACCGGATACCAGCCGACCGGATACCAGCCGACCGGTTACCCACCCACCGGGTACCAGCCGACCGGGTACCAGCCTGCCGGATACCCGCCTACATACCAGAGCGCCCCCGGCGCCCAGACGCCGCCCCTGGCCCGGGTGCCCGGTCCTTACGCCCTGGGGACTGCTCCGGATGTTACGGTCGGCGGTCGAAGCGGTGTTCCGGGCGTCAGCCTGGCCCCGGTGGTCCCGGTCTCGCCGCCCATGACCACGGGCGGGCCGCACCCGTTGCCGTCCATGCCGCCGGTGCCTCTGCCGGCGGGCTTCCCGAACCCGTTCGCCCTCCAGCAACTGCAGGCCGGACAGCAGCCACAGACCACGCCGAGTCCCGTCCCCGGCACGCAGTACGCCACCGGGCCGCAGGGCTACCTGCCGGGACTCGGGTACTTCGGCAGCCCCGGCACCGGCGCTCTGCCCGGAGTGCCCGGACCGTTGGCTGCGCCGGCTTTCCAGCCCATGGCCGGCGGGAGTCCGAACCCCTGGGGCCAGCCCACCGCGCCCATGCCGGCGGCTTTTCCAGTGCTGCCCGGCGCCTACCCGTTCGCCGCCCCTCAGGCCTTACTTGCACAAGTCGTCCCCTCGCCGCAGCCGGAAGGGCCGTCCCAGCCCGCCTCTGTCGCGCAGATCAATCCGTTCTGGCTGCAACTCTCCTTTCAAATGATCCAGACGCCCGCCGTCCGCGCTGCACTGGGTGATCGGTTCCAGTCGCTGTTGGAAGGCGATAACCGGGGTCGGCTGACCGCCATCGGCGCCGGCTACTTGGCCGGCCCAGAACTGCAGGCCGCCTTCCGGGGTCTGCAGGATCGCACCGTCGACCAGTCCAAGTTCACGGAACTCTTCGCGGCGGCCCTCAAGTCCGGACTTCAGTCCGTGGGACTGCTACCGCCCGGCTAAGTCACATCTTGTTGGGTTCGACGCGCCAGGGCCCTCGCTCCCTGTGGAGCGAGGGCCGCAGCTTGTCCGCAATCCCGTTTCGCATCTGGCGGAGATGAAACTGGGTGTCAGGTAGACAGGGTTAGCGTTTCCAGCCGCAGATTTCGCAGCAGTCCTGTAATGCTGACGGTAGGGGTTGAGAAAAGACAAGACCTCCTGGTATAAATGGTGTTGCAACACACCCATTACACGCAGGAGGTCGAGATCCATGAACCACAAGCGTCGAGCCGAAAAG
>DASXVX010000018.1:0-10926 GCA_036504075.1 Symbiobacteriaceae bacterium
CCCGGTAATCGCGGATACGGGAAGTCCAGAGTTCAGTCAGCTCTTCTGGCGTCATAAAGACAATCCTCCCCAGGTGATCTGAAGAGGATTGTCTCAGAAGGAACCGCCGTTTTATAGGTGGGCGGGATTTGACGCTTACCCATCACCGCGCGCGGTCCGACCATGCGTGGTCGAATCGGTGAGGCACCAGCCCCCTGTACGGTGGTCTGCTCCCCGGTTTGGCCCGGGCATCAGCTAAGCACAGGCGGGCCTTCGGGACCTATGCGCGAGCCATAGGTCCGCTTTACGTGAGCCATATGCACGCTTTACGTGAGCCATAGGTACGCCTTACATCCGCCTTACATTCGCTTTACATGCGCCTTACATTCGCTTTACATGCGGCGCTCGCACGGGCTGCGTGATGCGGGAGCGCCAGAGCCCTCCGCACATGGCCTTCGGGATTCGGCGGACAATTTCGGCAGATCCTGCGCTCCCGGTTTAGACCTTGGTACCGCCAACCGAATCAAGCACTGCCCCTGGCGTGAGACTCTTTCCGGGTCTCACGCCAACTTTTTCTTTGGTGAGGCCCGGAGGCAGGCCTGGCGCGGTGCGTCTTGACGGGTGCCGGGCCGGTGGTACACTTGGCCGCCGAAGGGTCGACGCCGGTCCCCTTTTGCCCGGCACCGGCCCTTCGGCATTTCAATCATGACCACCGTCCCGGCGGGGCTGCGACCTGGCGGGCCGTGCTGAACTGGACCGCACAGCAAGGCCGCGCCCCCCAGTACTTGATCACCCTCACCTGCCGGGAGCCGTTGCCGCTCTGGCGGGCGGCGCCGCCCGGAGAACAGGCGTTACTGCGCACCAAAGCCGTCGCCCTGGCCAGTTTCTCACCCGGGCGCTGACCCGCCTGGTGGCGGAGATCCGGCAAGCCTACGGGCCCTTCGAGTCCGTCGCATTCGTCGAACTGACCACCGGCCGGCATATGCCCGGTCACCGGCCCCAACTGCATCTGCTGGTGCAAGGCCCCGCGCTTGCGCACCGCTGGTTGAGCCGGCGGTGGGAGTTCCACACCCACGGGTCCTTCCGGGTGGACATAGAAGGCGCAGCAACAGCACCTGAGCGAGTGGCCGGGACCCCGGGTGCGCTACAGCCGCGGCTATTCCCCGCCCCGTGGCCGAGACTCGGGCACTGCTGTTCCCGGCGGCGGAAAGCGGCGGTCAGTGGGAATGGGTGAGAAGCAGTAGGCGGCAGCCTTCGCCGGCTGCCGCCCTTTTCTGATCACGATTACTTGGCGTAACTTAGGTTGGGTCTCACCGTGGCATGGAAACCGGCGGACAAGATAGCCCGATGATGACTGGAGCGGGATAGTAGCCGGTCGCCGCTGTCCCGCTCTTATCGGCGATTCGGTCGCTTGAATCTAGGCCTGAACAGCCTTAGGGTTCGAGCCGTACTGGTTTTCCTGCGGATCACTGTCCTGAACCAAGAAGACAAGGAGAATAATTGCGCCGATAATCGGAATCAGGGTGATGAGTATCCACCATCCGCTGCGATTGGTGTCATGAAGCCTGCGGATAGACACAGCCAAGCTGGGAATGAACAACGCCAAAGAGTAAATCCAGGACAGCACGATAAGCCCTGCAAATCTACCAAGAATGCTGAGCACGACGCTAACGATAAGGTTGAAGAGAACAAACATCCAGTATTCCTTTCGCCGAGCCCGACCCTCGAATACCGCATACTTCTTAAGTACTCCCAGATACCAGTCCATAAACAGCCTCCTTCTCTCATCTCCGACTGATGGGGGCAGGACCAGGCGATGGGCCGTGTTGAGCACGCATCTGCCGGGCCCTAACGCGTCAGACCCGGTCGGCAGTCCATTTCGATTGCCGCACTTTTTGGGTTCAACGTGTAACTATTTCTGTGATTAGTGTACAAACTCCTCCTCTCGTTCGAAAAGCAGATACACGCGCGCAGCGGTGAATTGGGCGTGAAGACTTTCAACGCTATTCGCCCTTACTTGTGACAATTATCACCGCACCTCACTTGCGAGTGAGCCTCCATGCGCGCAAATGGGTCATCTTCTACGGTGCCTCAGACCCCTTTTGGACAGTATGCCGCTCGAATTCCTCGTCTTCGGCATTGTCCCGGATCACTTTCTGGAGCACAAAGGAAGACATCACCAAAAAGGCTGCAGTGACAGCGTAGTAACCCTTAACGGATAGCGGCTCCTCCAAGTACCACAGCCCAATATACTGCGCCAGCATTGCCAGGACGAATGATGTCCATGCCAGGAATGAGAATTCTCGTGTGTGCCGCCTGCTCCGTCGCATTTAACTTCCTCCGTTTTACCCGAATTGTATCAGCAGACTCGAAAACCCTGAACACATCATACTATTTGATACCTTTCGCATTTATCCTTCGCACGCTGGCGCAATTTTCGGTTGCAGTACTGCCGTACGGTGAAGCCCCGGAAACGCCAGAGCACGTGATAAAGCCCGGCAGGTGATCCCTGCCGGGCGGGCTGTTCATGCCGGGTACAGACATCCTTGACGAACCGCCGGCACCCAGGTACCGTGGAACCGGGAGGTGCGACCGACGTGGACAAGAACGGCCGCCTTGTGTACAGTACCGATCCGGCGCTTAACCAGCGGTGCCCCCGTTGCCGGGAGCTACTCTCGGCCTGCGCCTGCACACCTGACGAGGCCGTGCCGGCCAACCTGGTCGTAAAGCTGCGTCTGGAGAAGGGGGGGCGGGGCGGCAAGGCCGTCACCGTACTCTACGACCTGCCCCGGAACCAGGAGTTCCTGAAAGAGCTGGCCACCAAGCTGAAGCGCCTCTGCGGCACCGGCGGGACGGCCAAGGACGACACGGTCGAACTCCAGGGCGATTGCCGGGAGCGGTTGCGCCAGTTGCTGCCCACCCTGGGCTATAAAGTGAAGGGCTAGCCACTACTGACTCCGTCAGTCGCCGTGGTGGGAAGGATTTCGCCGCCAGGACACGGAAACACTCCCGGTAGAATGCGAGGGGATGATTTTAACGTGAGAAACGCACTTCTGTACATGGCCGCTCTGGGGGTCGCAATGCTGGCTGTGGTCGTTCTTCTGCCCCTCCTGGGCGTAATCCTCCTCGTGGTGGCCATCGTGCTGGTGCTGGCGGTGGGGGCCGTTCTGGCCGCACCGCTGCTGGCGAAACTGCCCTGGTTCCGGGACAAGTTTACCGTCGAGCACAGGGGCAACTGGAAAACGGTCCGATTCGGGGGCAGCGTGTTCACTTCCTACCAGCCGGGCCGGCCCGAGCATCCAGCCCCGGAGTCGGCCGGGCAGATCGATGCCGGTGACGTGATCGACGTCGAAGGTGAGGAGATTCCCGACAAGGACTGACCGACGTGCGATCGCCAGGGGGAGGCGGCAGCCGTGAAACGTGAGGTTGCAGTGGAGGTTCGCGTGAAAGCGGACCCAATGCGGGGCCGAGTTGAGCCACCGTGAGGACGCCATCGCCATCAAAGGTGTGCGGTCGGGGGGCGCGGCGGAAATCGGGGGGCTGAAGCCCGGCGATGTTCTGGCTTCCTGGAATGACACCCCGCTTACGCCGGCCGGCCTGTTCTACTACTTCAGCTACGGCGCCTCACCCGGCGACGACGTGCAACTGGGGATTATCCGCAATGGGGAGCGGTTGGTCGTCCCCGTGGTCCTGGGGGGCACAGCGGCATAGCATCATCAGCCCGAGAGCCCTGAGACTGAAAAGTCTCAGGGCTCTTTTTCGCGACTGACTCCGTCAGTCGCCGGAGTGGCCGGCAGACCGCGGCGCCAGGCTGGCGCGTCGCCCGGACCCGGCGGGCCAACTCCCGTGAGCCATCTCCCATTGCTTTCAATGGTCACAAGACCAGGCGTGATCATTTATGCTCATAACTGTAGTCCGGACGGGTGTAGATGCATAGGTATTCGGGTGATAACTGCGAACAGGATGGGGGAGACAGATGGCTTCGCTAATCGAGCGCCTGCGCGGCTCCATCGCACCCATGGTGACCCCGTTCCGGCCGGATTACGCCTTCGACGCGGCCGCCATGCAGCGGCAGATCGAATGGCATCTGGAGAACGGGACCCACGGCATTTCGGTCACCGGGACCACCGGGGAGCCCAGTGCGCTCTCGTTGGATGAGCGGGAATACGTCATGGAAGTCGCGGCGAAGGCCATCGCCGGTCGGGTACCGTTTGTCCCCGGCACCGGCACGAACAATTTCGACGAGACGGTGCGCCTCACCCGGACGGCCAAGCGCCTGGGTGCCGATGCCGCCCTGGTGATCGTGCCGTATTATAACCGCCCGTCCCAGGAAGGGCTCTACCGGTACTTCCGCGGCGTGGCGGCGGCGGTGGCAGAGATGCCGATCATCATCTATAACATTCCCGGACGCACGGCCGTAAACATGGAGCCGGCCACCATGGCCCGTCTCCGGACGGACTGCAAACAGATCATCGGGGTGAAGGAGTCCAACAAGGATTTCGAGCACGTGAGCCGGGTGCTCCACCAGTGCGGGCGGGACTTTTTGCTTTACTCCGGGATCGAACTGCTCTGCTACCCGATGCTGGCCATCGGCGGGGCGGGGCATATCAGCGCCACGGCCGGCATCATGCCCCGAGCGGTGGCCGACCTGTACAACCTGGCGGCGGCCGGTCGCTGGCAGGAGGCGCAGGACCTGCATTACCACCTGCTGCCGCTGAACGACGTCCTCTTCGTGGAGACCAACCCCGGCCCGCTCAAGTATGCCCTGGGCCTGCTTGGACTCATGAGCCCGATGCTGCGGCTGCCGCTCTGCGAACCTGGGCCGGAGAACCAGGCCCGCATCCGCCGGGTGCTCAAAAGCTACGACCTGAAGCTGAACGAGGAGGCCGGGGCATGAAGCGGGCCAGATTCTATGCCGCCGGCGTCTTCCACGAGGGTGTGCTGGACGGCGACGGGTTCCTGGTGGACGAAGCGGGGCGGCTGCACGACCCGGACAAGGTCATGTTTCTGCCCCCCGTGGCCCCCGGCAAAGTGATCGGCCTGGCGCTGAACTTTGCCGACCATGCCGCCGAACTGGGCCTGGCCGAGCCGCCGGCGCCGGCGCTGTTCTTCAAGCCCAGCAACTCCTGGGTGGGGCACAAGGCGCCGGTGGTCTACCCGCAGGGCGCCGAGTACATGCACTACGAGATCGAACTGGCCGTGGTCATGGGCCGGCGGGCGAGGCGGGTCGCGGCGGCGGACGCCCTGGATTACGTGAAAGGCTATACCATCGCCAACGACGTGACCGTGCGGGACTACATTACGAACTACTTCCGCCCGCCGGTGAAGGCCAAGGGCTGGGACTCCTTCGGGCCGCTCGGCCCGTATCTGGTGGATAAGGCCGACCTGCCCGACCCCGGCAACGTCGACCTGCGGGTCTACGTGAACGGCGAACTGCGCCAGCAGGGGAACACCCGGGACCTGATCCGCTCCTGCCAGGAGCTGATCGCCTACATCAGCGAGTTTATGACGCTCGAAGAGAACGACATCATTCTCACGGGCACCCCGAAAGGGCTGTCCCCGGTCAGTCCCGGGGATGTGATGCGGCTGGAGATCGACGCCATCGGCGCCCTGGTCAACCCGGTGGTCGCCGAATCGGAGGAGGGGTAAGCGATGTCCGGGATTGATCTGCGGCCCGACGTGAAACCGGCCCGGCACTTTATTGATGGGGAATTCGTGACCAGCCTGGATAACGGGACGTTTTTGACCGTGAATCCCGCCGATCGGCAGCCGATTACCTGGGTGTCGGCCGGCCAGGCTGCCGATATCGACCGGGCGGTAAAGGCCGCCCGCCGCGCTTTCGACGAAGGCCCCTGGCGCAAGCTGTCCGCCGCCGACCGGGCCAGGGCGCTCCGGCGCATCGGCGACCTGATCGTGAAGAACGGGGCGGAACTGGCCTATATTGAAACGCTGGACACCGGCCTGCCGATCAAGCAGGCCCGGGGCCAGGCTGCTCGGGCGGCCGACAACTTTTACTTCTTCGCCGAAATGGCGACCCGGATGCAGGGCGAGTCTTTCCCGGTGGATGGCCAGTTCCTGAATTACACCGTGCTGCGGCCCGCCGGGGTGGCGGGGCTGATTACGCCCTGGAACACGCCGTTCATGCTGGAGACCTGGAAAGTGGCGCCGTGCCTGGCCGCCGGCAACACCTGCGTGCTCAAGCCGGCCGAATGGTCGCCGCTCTCGGCGAGCTTCCTGGCCCGCATCATCCAGGATGCCGAACTGCCGCCCGGGGTCTTCAACCTGGTGAATGGCTTCGGCGAGGCGGCGGGCGCCCCGCTGGTCGCCCACAGCCTGGTGAACCTGATCTCGTTTACCGGCGAGACCACCACCGGCATGGAGATCATTCGCAACGGCGCCGCGACGCTGAAGCGCTATTCGATGGAACTGGGCGGCAAGTCGCCGGCGGTGGTCTTTGCCGACGCCGACCTGGATGCGGCGCTGGATGCGGTCATTTTCGGCGTTTACTCGCTCAACGGCGAGCGCTGTACGGCGAACTCCCGCCTGCTGGTCGAGGCGTCCATCCACGATGAGTTCGTGGCCCGCCTGGCCGAACGGGTGGCCCGGATCAAAGTCGGCGATCCCTTCGACGAGGCGACGGAGGTCGGCCCGCTGATTCACCAGGACCACTGGGAGCGGGTGCTGGGCTATATCGACCTGGGCTGCCGGGAAGGGGCCGGCGTGGTGACCGGGGGCCGGCGTCCGAAGGGGCTGGAGGCGGGCAATTATGTGGCGCCGACGCTGCTGACCGGCGTGCGGAACCACATGCGGGTCGCCCAGGAGGAGATTTTCGGCCCGGTCATGGCGGTGATTCCGTTCACGCTTGAGGCCGAGGCGATCCGTCTGGCCAACGACGTGAAGTACGGCCTGGCGGCCTACGTGTGGACCCGGGACCTCCAGCGCGGCCACCGGGTGGCCGGCGCGCTCGAGTCGGGCATGGTCTGGCTCAACTCCCACAACGTTCGGGACCTGCGCACCCCGTTTGGCGGCATGAAGCAGTCCGGCATCGGCCGGGAGGGCGGCCACTACAGCTTCGAGTTCTATTGCGAGCAGAAGACGGTGCACGTCGCACTCTCACCGGCGCCGTGCCCGAAATTCGGAGCGTAGGGAGGAGGGACGGACATGCCAGCACGCACCGGACAGCAGTACCTGGATGCGATCAACCACCAGCGACGCGAAGTTTACTACAACGGCGCCCTCATCGCCACCGACGTGGCGGTCCACCCGGTGTTCCGGGGGGTTACCCGCAGCCTCGCCGCCCTGTATGACATGCAGCACGACCCGGCCCTGCGGGACGAAATGACCTATGTATCGCCGACCAGCGGGGACCGGGTGGGGATCTCGTTCCTGACGCCCCGGACCCACGACGACCTGGCCCGGCGCCGCAACATGATCAAGCGGTGGCACGACAACACGGCGGGCATGATGGGCCGCTCGGCCGACTACCTGAGCGCCTGCCTCATGGGCCTCGCCGCCGGCGCCGAGTTCATGGGCCAGGAGGACCCCCGCTTTGCCGAGAACGCCCGCCGGTATTACGAATACGTCCGGGAGCACGACCTGCTGCTCACCCACACGCTGATCACTCCGCAGGCCAACCGGGGCGCCTCCACCGCAGCGCAGTCCGACCCGTATCTGGCGGCAGCCGTGGTGCGGCGGACCGACGAAGGCATCGTCATCCGGGGCTGCCGCCTTCTGGCGACGCTGGGGCCGATTGCGGACGAGATCATGGTCTTCCCGTCGACGCTGCTGAAAGCGACCCCGGAGGACGAGCCGTACGCCTATGCGTTCGCCATTCCCTGCGACACGCCCGGCGTCAAGTTCATCTGCCGGGAGTCGTTCGACTACGGCCGCTCGCCGTTCGACCACCCGCTGGGCTCCCGCTTCGACGAAATGGATGCCATCGTTGTTTTCGACGATGTGCTGGTCCCCTGGGAACGGGTCTTTATGGTCGGGCGCCCGGATCTGTGCAACCAGCTATATGGGGCGACCAACGCCGTCGTCCACATGACGCACCAGGTCGTCATCAAAAACGTGGCCAAGACGGAGTTCTTGCTCGGGGTCATCCTCACCATTATCGAGACGATCGGCATCGCGCAGTTCCAGCATGTGCAGGAGAAGGCGGCCGAGGCGATCGTCGCGCTGGAGCAGCTTCGGGCGTTCCTGCGGGCGGCGGAGGCCGATGCGGACCTGGACCAGTATGGCGTCATGACGCCGGCCTGGGCGCCGCTGAACGCGGCCCGCAACTGGTACCCGAAGGTCTACCCCCGGCTGGTGGAACTGATTCAACTATTGTCGGCCAGCGGGCTCATGGCGATTCCCGGCGAGGCCGACCTGGCGAGTCCGGAGACCCGACCGCTGCTGGACCGGTACCTGGGCGCCCGGGGCGCCGATGCGCACGACCGGGTCCGGCTCTTCCGCCTGGCCTGGGACATTGCCGCCAGCGCGTTCGGCCAGCGGCAGGTGCTTTACGAGCGATTCTTTTTCGGCGATCCGGTCCGCATGGCCGGCGCCCTGTACGGTAGCTACGACAAGCAGCCCTATCTGGACCGGGTCCGGCAGTTCCTGGAGCAGAGCGGCCGGGTCGAGGTGCTTGAGACGGCAGATCTGGAGGGGGGGGCCGCCAGATGACCGCCATCGACATCATCCGTTCCGCCCACGTCGAGCTGAAAGTGACCGATCTGGCCCGCTCCCGGGCCTGGTACGTGGACCTGCTGGGCTTCAACGTGACCGAGGAGGACCAGGAGGCGATTTACCTCCGGGGCATCGAGGAACGCTGCCACCACTCGCTGGTGCTCCGCAAGGCACCGCAGCCCGCCGTCGGCCACATAAGCTTCCGGGTGGCCGGGCCGGACGACCTGGCCCTGATCGAACGGCTGCACCGGGGCCACGACCTGCCGGCCCGCCGGCTCGATCCGGGGACGGAGGTGGGGCAGGGCCGGGCGCTGCGGGTCCGGGACCCCCTGGGCATGCCGGTGGAGTACTATGCGGAGATGGACTGGGTGGAGCCGCTCATGCAAAAGTTCCACCTGCACCGGGGGCCGGGGATTCAGCGGTTCGACCACCTGAACTGCGGCGTGCCGGATGTGCAGAAAGCCTACGACTGGTACACCCGGCAACTGGGCTTTCGCTGTTCGGAGTATACGGATACCGACGAGGGCGAGCAGAGCAAGCTCTGGGCGGCCTGGCTCTTCCGCAAGCCGAACGTGCACGACCTGGCGCTCATGAACAGCACGGGCCCGCGGCTGCACCACTTCGCATTCTGGGTGGAGAACGCGCTTTCCCTGATCAAGGCCTGCGACATTCTGGCGGCGGCGGGCTACGGCGGCAGCATTGAGCGGGGGCCGGGGCGGCACGGGCTGTCCAACGCCATGTTCCTCTACTTGCGGGACCCCGACGGCCACCGGCTGGAGCTGTACACCAGCGACTACCTGACCGCCGACCCCGACCTGCCCCCGATTCGCTGGTCCGTGAACGACAAGCGCCGCCAGACTTTCTGGGGCTACGCGGCGCCGCCCAGCTGGTTCGAGGAACTCTCCACCTTTGAGGACCCGCTCACCGGGGGGCCGGTATCGATGGCGGTCCCGTTGCTGCACCATCGGCCGCAGACGGCGACTTACTGAGCGACTGAGGCACCAGGGCGCACAAAAGCGGAACCCCCCCGGGGGTTCCGCTTTTGTGCGAGTCTATTTCCCTTCCGGGCCGGCGCCGTACCCGTGCCGGTGCTCCTCGCTCAAGTGGCCGATCGCTTCCCACAGTTCCGGCACGAGGCTCTGCTGGGCCCGCCTGAACAGCATGGGAATGGCCACCCCGCCGGTCCCCACCGTGTTGCCGATCTGTCGCATCGCCATGACCACGTGGTTCAGCCGGAAGCGCTGGAACGCCGCATCGAAGTCCAGCAACCCCTGCATCACCTGGTACAGCAGGTAGTTGGCCTCCGGGTTGCGCTGCAGTTCAAGCGGGGGGATACCGTGGCGGGCGAGCAGCGCCCGGCACGACTCGGCCGCCTGCGCCCCGACGGCCAGGAGCCGATTGAAGCCGGGCGATTCCATGCCGCTGCCGCTGCCCAGGTGGGCCCGAATCGGCATGTAGTCGGCCGGGTGCATGGTGTCCAGCGCCTCAATGCCGCCGGAAAGCTGCTGCACAATCCCCTGGACCCGCCGGAGCAGGTGCACGGCCCGCCACAGGTGCTCCTCGTCGCCATCCATGATCCGAATGACCTCGGTGAGTTCGTGGCAGCACAGCTTCATCCAGAGTTCGGCCACCTGGTGCACCAATTGAAAGCAGAGTTCGTCGTGGTTGACCAGTTCACCGGGGCTTTTCTGGCAGGCCAGCAGTTGATCGGTATTGATGTACCGTTCGTACGGTGTCTCCGCCATCGCATTCTCCTCCTCCCGCGGTCGCAGCTCTCACGCTTATCTTACCAGATAGTCTATGGCTTTTTCGGGTCCGGGCATGCCACAGCGGGGGGCTGACTCTCCAGCCACGGGATGGCCCCTGTTCGCAGGAATTGTGGGGTCGGTCCCGACCCCAAAATTCCTGCGAACACCCCGGAGCGCCGCCATGATCATGCTGCTGCCCCCGCTCCTTCGTCGGGCTCTTACTGTGCTCGGAAGACTCTCACCAGGTGACTGCGCAGGCCGCAGGCTCAGCCGGTCAAGAAGTCGGAATGGTCCGGAGCAGTAGGAGACTTCACGAAGTACTCTCTGACGTGAACTCCGTGAGCCTTAGGGTGTCACTTGCAGGAGGAAAACCATGCTCTTTAACTTCCTGTTGGCGCTCGGACTTTCTGACCCAAGCCGACTCAGTTTGAGCGAACCCATCGGGCTGGAGCAAAACCGGGGACAGGGCCCCGGTTTCGTCATTCAGCGAGTGCTAGCTCGACAGTCTCTTCGTCCACAAGTTGTTGCT